>PWZT01000017.1 GCA_003567315.1 Paracoccaceae bacterium | reverse complement strand
CTTCGGGGCGTGGGCCGGTTAACAGCCCCTCCCGCACAACCCTCGAAAACAACGGAAAAATCCGGCCGCGGCCGGATCGGGAGAACGCTTTCGCGAGGGCAAGTGGCGGAGAGAGCGGGATTCGAACCCGCGAGACGGTTTCCCGCCTACACGCTTTCCAGGCGTGCGCCTTCGACCACTCGGCCACCTCTCCGATGACAGCCTATTAACTTGGAGTCGCAATCTCTTGCAAGGCCAGACTTGTTACCAAGCGCTCACGGCAGCAATGCGTGACGGTTCACGTCCTTGTAGAGCAGATATCGGAACGGGTCAGGCCCCCCCGCATAACATGCTTGCGGGCAAAAGGCGCGGAGCCACATGAAATCTCCAGCTTCCACTTCGACCCATTGCTGGTTGAGATGGTAGACCGCCTTGCCCTGAAGCACGTAAAGCCCATGCTCCATGACATGGGTTTCGTCAAACGGGATAACTGCCCCGGGCTGAAGCGTCACGATGGTGACATGCATGTCGTGGCGCATATCTTCCGGGTCCATGAACCGGGTGGTCGCCCAGGCACCGTTTGTGTCCGGCATCGGGACGGGAGCAAGATCGCGTTCGGTCGCAAAGAATGGCTCTGGTGCAGGCAGCCCTGGGAGTTGACTGTAGCGTTTGCGTATCCAGTGGAACACGGTCGTGCCTGCATCTGCGTTGGCAACATGCCACTCCGCCCCCGCGGGCAGATAGGCAAAGCCACCAGGCTCCAGAACCGTCGCCTGTGCGTGCAGTTCGATGCGGAGTTGCCCCTGGACCACGAACAAAGCGGTCTCCGCTTCGGGATCGGTCTCAGGCCGGTCACTACCACCATCTGGTCCCAATTCGACGATATACTGCGAAAAGGTCTCCGCGAAGCCGCTCAAGGGGCGAGCCAGAACCCACATGCGCATATCCCTCCAGAAAGGCAGCGCACTGGTGACGATGTCGGACAGAACACCCCCCGGTATCACAGCGAAGGCTTCAGTGAACATAGACCGGCCGGTCACGAGTTGCGATTGCGGCGGCAAGCCTCCGCTGGGGACATGGTAACTTTGTTGCAAACCTGACGGCATGAACTCTCTCCTGTCGATGTCAGATTACGGCTAGCAAACCGATCCGCGCCGCACTACCTGCCAAAGCCAAG
Source organism: Paracoccaceae bacterium (assembly GCA_003567315.1). Lineage (GTDB taxonomy): Bacteria > Pseudomonadota > Alphaproteobacteria > Rhodobacterales > Rhodobacteraceae > Roseinatronobacter. The sequence goes on along the minus strand of PWZT01000017.1, from coordinate 82,261 downwards.
AGAGAGTTTTTGCAAAATCCGAACTGTGACGTTTGAAATCAGTCGTCGGGCATCAGGCGAACGAGCCGCCCATCGTCACCATCCGTTATCACATAGATAAACCCGTCCTCCGGCCCTATCGCGACATCTCGTATACGCCAGTTCTGACCATCCATGAGCCGTGCAGTCTCGCTAAGCCCGCCATCCTCTTCGGCCCAAAGCCCCAGATAGCGATGGAAGAGATTGCCGATCAACACCTGGCCCTGCCAGTCAGGGAAAGCGTCACCCGTGTAGAACGCCATGCCCGAGGGGGGGTTGTGGTCCTCACGACCTGCGGGCCAAGCGTGGATCGGGGTGACAAACCCGTCGCCCTCACGAGGCTCTGCCGCGAATTTCTGCTCGCTGCCATAGGTCAGGCCGAAAGAGGCCAGCGGCCAGCCGAAATTGCCACCACGTTCGACAATATTGACTTCGTCGCCACCGGATTCGCCATGCTCTGCCAACCAGATTTCATTTGTCTCTGGATGCACCGTCATGGCCTGAATGTTGCGATGCCCATACGACCAGATCGCACCTGCAGCGCCGTCGTGGCCCACAAACGGATTGTCTTCGGGGATCTCGCCATCCATTGTCAGGCGGATGACAGCACCGTTTTCGCTGCGCAGGTCTTGCGAGATATGCGATTCCGAGAAATCCTTGCTGCCGCGATCTCCGAAACCAGCGAAGACATGCCCGTCATTGAACACAATGCGCGAGCCGAAATGCGCACCGCTATCAATGCCCGGCTCAACCGCGTGCAGAAGTTGAAAATCGACCAGCGTGTCAGCGTCGCGGTCCAGCCTCGCGCGACCCAACATCGTAGTGCTGCCCCCGTCTGTGGCACCAACCCAAGTCATGTAGAGCCAGCCAGACTCAGTGAAATCCGGAGCGGCTGCAATATCAAGCAGCCCACCCTGGCCGGCGTCGATGACATCCGGGGCTCCGGCAATCGGGGTGATACCGTCTTCGCTATTCCACAGCACGAGATCCCCGCCGCGCAGCGTGATGATCATGTCTTTATGATCAGGCAGGAACGCCATCCCCCAGGGCCGGTCGAGGTCTTCGGTCAGTGTTTCGACCGAATATCCGGATCCTGCTTGCACCGGCATGGCAACAGCAAGTGCGAGGGCACTGGTGGCAATGAAAGGACTGCGTGACATGATTTCCTCCTTGCTAGTCTTGACATCATACCTGCGGCCAGTTGTCGCGAGTTCAAGTCACGAACGCGCAATCTTGTGGCGCTGCATGCTTGACTCAGGCGCACAACAGGCGTAACGCAATCAAGCTTTCCGGAAGTTGGATGCTTCCGGTCCTCCGATGTTGGAGGATCGCCACCCATCAGCGCGTTGCGCCCATGGGTGCCAAACTTGTTTGCACGGCCCTGATCCAGGGCGAGGAGAGACGCGCATGTTCGAGAACCTGTCCGAACGCCTGTCCGGGATCTTCGACCGGCTGACAAAACAGGGTGCACTCTCGGAAGACGATGTGCGCGCTGCGCTGCGCGAAGTGCGGGTGGCGCTGCTGGAGGCCGATGTCTCGCTGGCCGTGACGCGCGATTTCATCAAGCGCGTGCAGAAAAAGGCGACCGGGGCCTCAGTCACGAAATCCATCACGCCCGGTCAGCAGGTCGTCAAGATCGTGCATGATGAACTCATCGCCATGCTCGAAGGCGATGAGGATGCGGGCAAGCTGAAGATCGACAACCCGCCTGCGCCGGTCCTGATGGTCGGCCTGCAAGGCTCGGGCAAAACCACCACAACAGCGAAACTCGCCCGCCGCCTGAGCGAGCGTGATGGCAAGCGTGTGCTCATGGCCTCGCTCGATACCAACCGCCCGGCGGCGATGGAGCAGCTTGCCATCCTCGGCACCCAGATCGGGGTCGATACACTGCCGATCGTCAAGGGCCAGAGTGCGGTCGAGATCGCCAAGCGCGCCAAGCAGCAGGCCACACTCGGCGGCTATGATGTCTATCTTTTGGACACTGCAGGTCGCTTGCATATCGACGACGTGCTCATGGACGAAGTGCAGGCCGTCCGCGATGCCGTCGCGCCACGTGAGACATTGCTGGTGGTCGATGGCCTGACCGGGCAGGACGCGGTGAATGTCGCCTCGGAATTCGATGGCAAGGTCGGTGTGACCGGCGTTGTGCTGACGCGGATGGATGGAGACGGGCGCGGGGGTGCTGCGCTCTCGATGCGCGCGGTTACGGGCAAGCCCATTCGCTTCGTGGGTCTGGGCGAGAAGACCGATGCGCTCGAGGTCTTCGACCCCAAGCGCGTGGCGGGCCGCATCCTCGGCATGGGCGATATCGTGGCCCTTGTCGAAAAAGCGCAGGAAGTGCTGGAGGTCGAACAGGCCGAGCGCATGATGAAGCGCTTCCAGAAGGGCATGTTCAACATGAACGACCTGAAGATGCAGCTCGAGCAGATGCTCAAGATGGGCGGCATGCAGGGCGTCATGGGCATGATGCCGGGCATGGCCAAGATGTCGAAACAGGCAGAGGCCGCCGGGTTCGACGATTCGATGTTGCGCCGCCAGATCGCGCTGATCAACTCCATGACCAAGAAGGAGCGCGCCAACCCCGCGATCCTGCAGGCCAGCCGCAAGAAGCGCATTGCTGCCGGTGCGGGGCTTGAGGTCTCCGATCTCAACAAGCTTCTCAAACAGCATCGTCAGATGGCCGACATGATGAAGACCATGGGCAAGAAGGGGATGCTGAAACAGGCCATGGCCGGGATGCTCGGCAAGGGCAAGGATGCGCCCGACCCCTCGAAGATGTCCCCCGATCAACTGGCAGAGCTTGGCCGCGGCATGGAACAGGGCATGAAGATGCCCGGCATCGGTGCCCCCGGCATGGGCGGAATGCGCCTACCCGGCGGGCTGTCCGGGCTTGGGGCCGGGCGAAAGAAATGAACATGCCGTGTCGCCTTCTGACAGGAGCGTCCGATGTCTGACGCTGTCCAGCGCGCCGCCGAGATCCTTGCCGATCATCGCGACAGTATCGACCGGCTGGATGCGATCCTCGTCTATACGCTGGGCGAGCGGTTCAAGCACACGCAGGCTGTGGGCCGTCTCAAGGCCGAGCATGATCTTCCCCCCTCCGATCCGGCCCGCGAGGAGCGGCAGATCGAGCGGCTGGAATGGTTGGCCAAGGAGGCCGATCTCGACCCGGAATTCGCCAAGAAATTCCTCAATTTCATCATCTCGGAAGTGATCCGTCACCATGAGAGGATGCAACGCTGAAACCCTGACTGTCGCGCGTGCCTTGAGAGCCGCGCAAACGCCATTCAAAGGAGATAGAGACATGGCAGTGAAGATCCGTCTGGCCCGCGGTGGGGCCAAGAAACGCCCGCATTATGCGATTGTTGCCGCCGATTCGCGCATGCCGCGCGATGGCCGCTTCCTCGAGAAGCTGGGCACCTATAACCCGCTCCTGCCCAAGGATAGCGAGGACCGCATCAAGATGAATATGGAGCGCGTCCAGCACTGGCTCGATCAGGGTGCCCAGCCCACGGATCGGATCGCGCGCTTTCTGGAAGCAGCGGGTGTTCGCGCCAAGACCGAGCGCGCCAATATGAAGAAAGCCGAGCCGGGCAAGAAAGCCAAGGAACGCGCGGCCGAGAAGGCTGCGAAGGCCGAAGAAGCCGCCGCCGAGTGATCGGTGGCGCGAAGGGGGCGCTCGCGCCCCCTCTTGGCCCTTTGGGCCAATTCATCCCCTGAGAGTGTTTATTGGCAAGGTGAAAGCAGCATGAGCAGCGCGCGGGTCTGTGTAGGGGCCATTGCAGGCGCTTACGGCGTGCGCGGTGATGTGCGGCTCAAGAGCTTTTGCGCCGAGCCACGCGCGATTGCCGATTATGGCCCGCTCTGGTCGGAAGACGGTCAGCGGCAATTCACGCTGACACTGGGCGCGCAGGTGGCGCAGGGGTTTTCCGCAAGGTTAAGCGGGGTTGCAACCCGTGAGGAGGCCGAACGGTTGAAAGGCACCCGGCTCTTTGCCGAGCGTGACCAGTTGCCAAACCTGCCGGATGACGAATTTTATCACGCGGATCTGATCGGGCTGGAAGTGTTCGACACGGGCGGCGCCTCTCTGGGTCGCGTCAAGGCCGTGCTCAATCACGGTGCGTCAGACCTGCTGGAGTTGGTGCGGCCGGGCAAGTCGGGAGTGATCCTCCTGCCGTTTACGCAGGCCATCGTCCCGACTGTCGATCTTGCCGCGCGCCGGATCATCGCTGACCCGCCTGAGGGGTTGATCGAATGAGCGCGCGCCGCGCCGCCGGGCGGCTCGCGATCACACCGTCGCTGACCCCGCGCTCGCTGGAGAAGCGCGGCACGCCCGCGAAGGTCTGGCAGGCGCGGATCATCACGCTTTTTCCCGAAGCGTTCCCCGGTGTGCTGGGCCTGTCGCTGACCGGCAAGGCGCTGAAAGAGGGGCTCTGGGGATTGGAGGCGATTGACCTGCGCCCTTTCGGCATCGGCAAGCATCGCAATGTCGATGACACGCCCGCTGGCGGCGGGGCCGGGATGGTGCTGCGCGCAGATGTGCTGGGCCGGGCTGTGGAGATGACGATGCGCGGGGCGCCCGAGGACCGCGCGGAATGGCCGCTCGTCTGCCTCAGCCCACGTGGGCGGCCCTTCACGCAAGCTATGGCACAGCGCTGGGCTGGCGCGCGCGGCGTCACCATGATCTGCGGGCGATTCGAAGGGATCGACCAGCGTGTGATCGATCATTTCGGGATCGAGGAAGTTTCGCTTGGCGATTTCGTGCTGACCGGCGGAGAACTGGCCGCGCAGGCGATGCTCGATGCAACAGTGCGGCTCTTGCCAGAGGTGCTGGGCAATGCGGCCTCGGTCGAGGAGGAGAGCTTTTCCTCGGGGCTGCTGGAGCATCCGCAATATACGCGTCCTGCCGAATGGGAAGGGCGCGAGATCCCGCCAGTGCTGATGTCGGGCAATCATGGCGAAATCGCGCGCTGGCGGCAGGCGCAGGCCGAAGAGCTGACCCGCGCGCGCAGGCCCGATCTCTGGGCCGCGTATCAGGCACGCAAGGGCTGATCCGTCATTCGGTGATCTGCGCGCCGAGGCCGGTCATCAGCGCCTTGAAGATCGGGAAGGATGTAGCGATCGGGCTCGCATCATCGACCGTGATCGGCGCTTGCGCGGCCATGCCGAGGCAGAGAAAGCTCATAGCGATCCGGTGGTCGAGATGGGTCTGCACGGTGCTCCCCCCTGGCACAGCCTCCATTCCATGGACGGTCAGGCTGTCTTCGGTCTCCTCGACCCGCACGCCGCAGGCCTCGAGCCCGCGCGCCATTGCGTCGATCCGGTCGGATTCCTTCACGCGCAATTCCTTGATCCCGCGCATCACGGTCTTGCCCTTAGTCGTTGCGGCGAGCGCCGCGAGGATGGGGTATTCATCGATCATGCTCGCCGCGCGCTCGGGCGGCACCTCGATGCCCTCGAGTGCCGAGAAGCGCACGCGAAGATCGGCGACAGGCTCGCCGCCTTCCTCGCGCGGGTTTTCGAGCACCAGATCCGCGCCCATCTCCTGCAGGGTTACGAAAATTCCATTGCGGGTGGGGTTCTGGCTCACGCCGGGCACGAGAATGTCGGATCCTTCCACCAAAAGCGCAGCGCAGACCGGGAAGGCGGCGGAACTCGGGTCGCGTGGGACGGCCACGCGCTGGGCACTCAACTCCGGCTGGCCTGTCAGCGTGATGAGGCGACCCTCGGGGCTGTCCTCGACGCGGATCTCCGCCCCGAAGCCGCGCAGCATCCGCTCGGTATGGTCGCGTGTTGGCTCCGCCTCGATCACCACAGTCTCGCCCGGTGCGTTCAACCCCGCGAGCAGCACGGCCGATTTCACCTGCGCCGAAGGCATGGGCAGCGTGTAGCGCACCGGAACAGGTTCGTTCGCGCCGATCAGCGTGAGCGGCAAGCGCCCGCCGCTGCGCCCGTAAGCCTGTGCGCCGAAAAGTGCGAGCGGATCGGTCACGCGGCCCATCGGGCGCTTGTTGAGGCTCGCATCGCCGGTGAAGGTCGCTGCAATCGGGGTTGTGGCCATCGCGCCCATGATGAGGCGCACGCCCGTGCCGGAATTACCGCAATCGATGACCTGATCGGGTTCTGCAAACCCGCCCACGCCCACACCATGCACCGACCATTCGCCGGGGCCGTGCTGTGTGACTTCGGCCCCAAACGCGCGCATTGCCCTTGCCGTGTCGAGCACATCCTGCCCCTCGAGAAGCCCTGTGATCCGCGTCTCGCCCACTGCCATCGCGCCGAGGATCAGCGCGCGATGGGAGATGGATTTGTCCCCCGGCACATGCGCGACGCCTGCCAGAGGGCCGGATTTATGGGCGGTCATGGGGGTTGCGGGGCCGTGGCCGGACATGCTTGCGCCTCTTGCGTTCAGGATTTCGCACCGCTGATAGCGCAAGGTGAACGGCACGTCCATGGGCCAGGGAAGGCGGGCTCAGGCCTCCTCGAGCCGGGTGCGAACCTCGGCCAGTAATGCGTCAAGCTCGGTGCGAATGGCCGGGCTGCGCGCGCCTTCGATCCCGCCATAGCCTTGGCCCAGCGTTTCGGCATAGGCCACGCGATTGGCGATCTGGGTCTCGGCCAGATGCGCCTTCAGCTCCTTCGCAGCTTCGAGGATTTCGGCCCCAAGCCGCGTGCCGGCCCGCGCGCGGTTGAGCACCACGAGCACCTCACGCCCTTCGCGCCGCGCCAGATCGAGCACGCCATCGGTGGCCCAGAGATCGACATGGCTGGAGGCGACGGGCACAATCACCAGATCAGCAACGCGCAGGGCCGGGCGCAGGTCAGAGTCGGCCTTTGGCGGTGTGTCTATAATCACGAAATCGGCCATGTCGCGCAGCTTGCCGACCTCATAGCCCACGCCCCAGGCCGAGGCCGTCGAGAAGTCCATGCCTTCATGGCGCTCTTCTTCAACGCGGGTCATGAACCAGCGCCCGAGCGAGCCTTGCGGATCAGTGTCGAGAAAGGCGACCCGCGCGCCTGCACGCACCAGCATCACCCCGAGATTGACCGCAAGCGTGGTCTTGCCAGACCCGCCTTTCTGCTGCGCGACTGTAATGACCTTGCCCTTCGCCATCGCTTTCCCCTTTTGCTGCATCGCAGCATAGCCCAGTTTTTCAGCATATGCACGCGCTAACTTCAGGCGCGCTCATCCTTGGGCGAACCCATCACGACCATTGTAGTCAGCCTATCAAGATACGGGAACGCGCCAAGATACTCCGTGTGAAACTGCTTGTAGGCCGCGAGATCGCGCGCCTCGACCCGCAGCAGATATTCGACTGTGCCGGTGATGTTGTGACATTCGCGCACTTGTGGGGCGGCCTCCATCAACCGCTCGAACTCGGCCTGCGCAGCCTTGGTATGGCGCGCGAGGCCCACAGTCACATAGGCGATGAAACCGATGCCCAGACGCGCAGGATCCGTGACCGCGCGGTAGCCGGTGATGATCCCGCGTCGTTCCAGATCCTGCACGCGGCGCAGGCAGGCCGAGGGAGAAAGGCCCACGCGTTCGGCAAGCTCCAGATTGGAGATACGCCCCTCACGCCCCAGGACGCGCAATATATTTTCCGATACTGTGTCGAGATCGCTCATTGATTGCGAGATTGATCGCAATCTCACATCATTTGCAACCCTGTTGCGCTCACTCCCGGCTAATATGCCAACCTGCTTCTGAGGGCCTGTCTCATGTCAGCCGATCTTTTCATGGCGCTGGTCGCCTATGCCTTTGTCACCTCGGTCACGCCGGGGCCGAACAATATCATGTTGTTGGCCTCGGGCGTGAATTTCGGCTTCCGCCGTACCTTGCCACATATGTTCGGCATAGCGCTGGGCCATGCCTTCATGGTGTTTGTGGTGGGTATCGGGCTGGTGGGCATGTTCATCAGCTACCCGCCCGCCCGAAGCGCGCTGTTGGTAGTCTCGGTCGTCTATATGTTGTGGCTCGCATGGAAGATCGCCAATGCAGCCCCGCCTGAAGGCAGCACGGTCGAGGGAACGCCGCTGACCTTTCTGCAGGCGGCTGCGTTTCAATGGGTTAATCCGAAAGCCTGGATCATGGCGCTGGGGGCAGTGACGCTTTATGCGCCCGGGCAGGAATGGCTCGCGGTCGCGTGGGTCGCCGGCGGGTTCGTGCTGGTAAACTTCCCGTCCGTGGCGATCTGGGCGCTGGCGGGAACAGGGCTGCGCCGCCTACTGAGTGACCCGCGCTGGCTGCGGCGGTTCAACTTTACGATGGCGGCGCTGCTGGTGGCCTCGCTCTGGCCGGTGCTTGCCAGCGGGTAATTGCGACGCCGATCAGGCCATGCACACATGGATTGCCTAATTTTCAGGCAGCTTGCCATGGGGATCTTTACTTTCCAGTCGCTTCTGCCTTTGATGAGGGCAAGACAGGGAGAAGCACAGACAATGGCAGACCCATTCTTTAACGAAATGTACGCGCAGGACGGGTTGCGGCCCCTCTATCAGCGGCTCGAAAACTGGTATCAGAACATGCCATCCGAGTTTCGCGCGCTCAAACAGGCCGAGGCCGAGGATCTGTTTCGCCGCTACGGGATCACTTTCGCGGTATATGGCGAGGGCGGCGACCCGGACCGGCTGATTCCGTTCGATATGTTCCCGCGTGTCTTCGCCGCGGATGAATGGCGCAGGCTGGAGCGGGGGATCAAGCAGCGCGCGCGGGCGCTCAATGCCTTTCTGTCCGATGTCTATGACCGGGGCGAGATCATCCGTGCAGGCCGCATCCCGGCCGATCTGGTCTACCGCAACGAAGCCTATGAGGTCGCCGTCGCCGGTTTCCGCCCGCCACTCGGTGTATTCAACCATATCGTGGGCATCGATCTGGTGCGCACGGGCCCGGATCAGTTCTATGTGCTGGAGGATAATTGCCGCACGCCCTCAGGTGTCTCCTACATGCTGGAGAACCGCGAAGTCATGATGCGGATGTTTCCGCATCTCTTTCAGGAAAACCGGGTCGCGCCAGTGGACAATTACGCGCGGCTTCTGAAACGGACGCTGGCCTCTGTCGCACCGCAGAAATGCGAGCGCGATCCGAATGTGGTGCTGCTCACGCCCGGGCATTTCAACTCGGCCTATTACGAGCACAGCTTCCTAGCCGATCTGATGGGGATTGAACTTGTCGAGGGGCAGGATCTCTTCGTCGAGGGCGATTTCTGCTGGATGCGCACAACCGAAGGACCGAAAAAGGTCGATGTGATCTACCGCCGTATTGATGACGCTTTTCTCGATCCCCTGTGCTTCCGCCCCGATTCAACGCTTGGCGTGCCGGGATTGATGAATGTCTATCGCTCGGGCGGGGTGACGATCTGTTCGGCGCCCGGCGCGGAGGTGGCCGATGACAAGGCGATCTATACCTATGTGCCCGAAATGGTGCGCTTCTATCTGGGTGAGGCGCCGATCCTCGAGAATGTGCCCACATGGCAGTGCGCCAAGCCTGATGATCTGAAATATGTTCAGGAAAATATCGCGGAGCTTGTCGTGAAAGAGGTGCATGGCTCGGGTGGCTATGGGATGCTCGTGGGCCCCAAGTCCGACAAGGCCACGATCGAGACTTTTGCGGCCAAGCTCGCGGAGAACCCGTCGAATTACATCGCCCAGCCGACACTTGCGCTGTCCACCTGCCCGACTTTTGTCGAAGATGGAATTGCCCCGCGCCATGTCGATCTGCGCCCCTATTGTCTGGTCGGGCGCGATATCGAACTGGTGCCGGGCGGGCTGACACGCGTGGCGCTGACCGAGGGCTCGCTGGTGGTCAATTCCAGCCAGGGCGGGGGCGTCAAGGACACATGGGTTATCGCAGAGGAATGAGATGCTAAGCCGCACAGCCGCCAATCTGTTCTGGATGACCCGTTATCTCGAACGTTCCGAGACCACAGCGCGTTTGCTCGATATGGGCTTTCGCAATGCGCTTCTGCCCAATACGGGGGGCGGTTTTCGCAATGAATGGAGCGCGATCCTGCAAAGCAAGGGCGCGTTGCAGGAGTTCACCGAGAAATACGGTGAGTTGAAGCAGCGCAATATCGAAACCTTCCTGTTCTTCGATCTGGATAACCCTTCCTCGGTCGCGGCCTGTCTGCGCGCGGCGCGCGAGAATGCGCGGATCGTTCGCACTGCGCTGACCAGTCAGGTCTGGGATGCCATCAATGTGAGCTATCAGGAGCTGAAGGCCCTGCAGCGGCGCGAGCGCTCTTCGCTGGAAGTACCTGAGCTTACGGATTGGAGCCTGCGCACCGCAGCCCTGATCCGCGGCGCGATCGAGACGACGCAACTGCGCAATGACGGCTACCAGTTCATGAATCTCGGCTATGCGGTCGAGCGCGCGGATAACACCGCACGGCTTCTGGACGTGAAATATTATGTGCTCTTGCCCTCTGTGGCCTATATCGGCTCAGGGCTGGACAATTATCAATGGACCGCGCTCTTGCGCGCGCTGTCAGCCCATCGGGCCTATAGCTGGGCGTATGGGGGCGAACTCAGCGCGGCGCAGATCGCGCATTTCCTGATCCTGAATCCCAAATTTCCGCGCTCGCTTCTATCCTGCTGTCTGGAGGTCAATGCGCATCTCGACCAACTTGCGCGGATATATGACCGCTCTACCCCGGCGCAGGAAGCGGCCCGCAAGCTGCTCGGCGAACTGGCGGAGGCACGGATGGATGACATCTTCGACGAGGGGCTGCATGAATTTCTCAGCCGCATGATCTCGGAAAATGCCGGGCTTGGGCAGTGCATTCAAGACCAGTATCTGACAGGAGATGCACGATGATCCTGAATGTCCTGCACAAGACCCGCTATGATTTCCAGACCCCTGTGCGCGGCATCATCCAGAGCCTGCGCTTGACCCCGGCGAAATGTGACGGTCAGGAGGTTGTTGACTGGCGGGTCGATATACCCGAGGCCATCATGGGGACGCTGTTTCGTGATGGGGCGGGGGATTACATTCAGGCTGCTTCGATCCGAATGCCGTGTTCGCATATCGAGGTCACAGTGTCGGGCACTGTCGATACCACCGACACATCCGGCGTGCTGCGCGGCCATCGCGAGCGCGTCCCGCCACGCGCCTATATGCGCGCCACGCCGCGTACCAAGCCCAACCGGGCAATCCGCGACCTCGTGGAAACTGCACTCAAGGGGCAGGAAGAAACTTCTGCGCTCGAGCGCGCGCATCTTCTCTGCGCTGCTGTTGCGGATGCGCTGCCCTACAAGCCGGGGGCGACCCATGCGCATACAACTGCCGCCGAGGCAATGAATGCAGGCGTAGGCGTGTGTCAGGATCATACGCAGGTTCTGATCGCGGCGGCGCATCTGGCCGATATGCCTGCGCGCTATGTCTCGGGGTATCTCAACGCGACCGAGGACGGCACGCCGCATGAAGCCAGCCACGCCTGGGCCGAGATCTTCATCGATGGACTTGGCTGGGTGGGCTTCGATGCCTCGAACAAATCCTGCCCCAACGAGCATTATATCCGCCTCGGCTCGGGACTGGACGCTCAGGACGCAGCACCCATCCGCGGCCTTGTGCTGGGTGGTGCTGAAGAGAAACTCGACGTCACAGTCGTGATCGAGGCGCAGCAGCAATGATGCTCTTGCGCAGCCAAGTCCCGGCACCTATCTCGCACGCTCTGACCAGAGGAGCGGGGCGGGCGCTATGACATATTGTGTGGGGCTGCGGCTCGAAGCGGGATTGGTGCTGCTCTCGGACACGCGCACCAATGCAGGGCTCGACAATATCTCGACCTATCGCAAGATGTTCGTCTTCGAGGAACCGGGCGAGCGCGCCATTGCGATGATGACCGCCGGCAATCTCTCGGTCACACAAACGACACTCGCGCGGCTGCAGGAAGCCATCGACGACCCAGAAGCGACGCCCGAGACCTCGATCATGAAGGCCGAGAGCATGCTGAATGTCGCCACAATCGTGGGCGAGGCGCTGTCGCAGGTGACTGGCGAAACCCGCTCACGCATGGACCGGATGGCCGAGTCGGCCAATGCCTCGATGATCGTGGCAGGCCAGCGCAAGGACGGGCATATGCGCCTGTTTCTCGTCTATCCCGAGGGCAATTTCATCGAGGCCACCGAAGACACGCCCTATCTGCAAATCGGGGAGCATAAATACGGCAAGCCGATACTGGACCGAGTGATAACCGCGAAAACCCCGCTGGAGGAGGCGCGCAAGGCGGTCTTGTTGTCGATGGATTCGACCCTGCGCTCCAATCTCAGCGTTGGCATGCCGCTCGATCTGGTCGTGATCGAGCGCGATGCCCTGCGGATTTCCGAAAAACGCCGGATCGAGGCGAATGACGAGGATTTCGCCCGGATGTCAGCGGCCTGGTCGCAGGCCCTGCGAGATGCTTTCGCGCAAATCGCCTGATCAATCGCCGCGGCTGTCGGGCAGCGGTGCAAGTTCCTGCGCCAGAAACCGCTCGAACGCATCGAGATTGATCGGCTCGAATTGCCCGAAAGCCTGCATCCAGATGCTCGCCTCGCGCAGATTGTCGGGTTCGAGCTTGCACCATTTCACGCGCCCGCGCTTCTCCTGACTGATAAGCCCTGCTGTCGCCAGAATGCCCAGATGCTTGGATATCGCCGCAAGCGACATCTCGAACGGCTCGGCAACGTCCGTGACCGCCATGTCATCTTCGAGCAGCATCGCCAGGATCGCCCGCCGCGTTGGGTCGGCAAGCGCCATGAAGACCTGATCGAGCGACGGGGGCGGAGGGCTTTCCATGACGCTCTTCTGCGCTCGCACGAGCGAAAGGTCAACTCTTTGGTTGAATATACTAAGGGCCTCAAACTGCGAGCACGACCAGCCGCACCGCGCGCTCTGTTAACACAAAATGCAAGCAAATCTGATACTTAGGCTGATCTCTCGGGGCGCTTATCCATCTTGACTCTGAAAGCTCGCCTGCATAGCTTGCGCGCAACTTGCAGCCGGGGTGGTGCGCATGCCCGAGCGGGACGATCTGGATAAGCTAAAGACGCTCGAAGACCGTATCGCGAAGGTCAAGGCTACGCTCGATCCACCCCGCGCTGCGCAGGATCATCATTCGATGGCCCAGATCGGGTGGCGCATGGTGATCGAACTGGTGTCCGGTCTGGGCATTGGTGCTGCCATGGGATACGGGCTTGATGTGCTGTTTGGCACCTTGCCGATTTTCCTTGTGGTACTGACATTGCTGGGCTTTGCGGCGGGTGTGAAGACGATGATGCGTTCCGCCCGCGAAATCCAGGGCGAAAAGATTGAAGCGGCCCGGCCAGGCGTCGGTGCGGAACAAGGGGACAGAGACAGTGGCCAGTGAGAACACCGGTTTCGAAATCAAGCCGATGGAGCAGTTCGAGGTCAAGGCGCTGTTTGGCGGCGATATCAGCTGGTACACGCCGACCAATGTCACGCTCTGGATGGCGCTGACTGTGCTCGCAGCCTCTGCGCTGATGATCTTCGGCGCACGCGGGCGCGCCCTTGTGCCAAGCCGCGCACAATCGGCGGCCGAACTGACCTATGGCTTCGTGCATAACATGGTCAAGGATGTGGCGGGGCATGACGCTGTGCGCTTCTTCCCGCATATCTTCACGCTCTTCATGTTCGTGCTGTTTGCAAACCTGCTGGGCCTGATCCCGTTTGCCTTCACCACGACCTCGCATATCGCCGTGACCGCCGTGCTGGCGCTGACCGTGTTCCTGTCGGTGACCGCCCTCGGCTTCATCCTGAACGGTGCGAAATTCCTTGGCCTGTTCTGGGTCAGCTCGGCCCCGCTCGCGCTGCGCCCGGTGCTGGCGCTGATCGAGCTCATCTCTTATTTCGCCCGCCCCATCAGCCACTCCATTCGTCTCGCGGGGGCGATGATGGCGGGCCATGCCGTGGCCAAGGTTTTCGCGGGCTTTGCGGGCGCGCTCGGGGCTGCCTTCTTCGTGCCGGTTCTGGCCGTGACCGCGCTCTATGCGCTGGAGCTGCTGGTTGCCGTGATCCAGGCTTACGTTTTCACAATTCTGACCTGCGTGTATCTGCGTGATGCATTGCACCCGTCGCACTAAGCGCGGTCGGTCGAATACCTCATCCTGCCAATTCCAACCTCAAGGAGACATGACATGGAAGGCGATATCGCAGAAATGGGCAAATTCATCGGTGTTGGTCTGACCGCCATCGGTATGGGCGGCGCCGCCATCGGTGTGGGCAACATCGCCGGCAACTTCCTCTCGGGTGCGTTGCGCAACCCGTCGGCAGCGGCTGGTCAGACAGCCATGCTCTTCATCGGCATCGCGTTTGCAGAAGCTCTGGGGATCTTCTCGTTCCTCGTCGCTCTGCTGCTGATGTTTGCTGTCTGAGCCTTTCCCGACAGTATCCTCACGCCGAAGGGGCCTGTGACGGGCCCTTTCGGAGCATAAGGGGCTAAGGGGGACGACATGGCTGAGCCGACCGCCAACGGGGTAGGAATGCCCCAACTCGATGTCACTACCTTCTCGAACCAGATTTTCTGGCTCATCGTTACGCTGGCAGTGCTTTATTACATCATGTCGCGCGTGGCCCTGCCGCGTATCGCGTCGGTGCTTGCGGACCGGCGCGGCACGATTACCAGCGACATCGCCGCAGCCGAGGAATACAAGCAGAAGGCGCGCGAAGCCGAGGAAGCCTATACCAAGGCGCTCGCGGATGCCCGCGCCGAGGCCAATCGCATCATCGAGGCCGCGCGGGCCGAGATGCAGGCGGAACTCGATGTCCAGATGGAGAAGGCCGATGCCGAGATTTCGGCGAAGGCCGCAGAATCCGAGCGCCGTATTCGTGACATTCGCGACAGCGCCATGGATATGGTGAGTGAAGTGTCGAACGATATCACGGTTGATATCCTTAGCGCTTTTGATGCCAAAGCCGATAAGGCTCGCGTAACTTCAGCGGTCTCGGAACGCCTGAAAGGGGGTGCATGATGCTACGGCTCACAGCTCTGGCACTGGTCGCGGCAAGTCCTGCTATTGCTGCGCCAGAGGGCAAACCCTTCTTCTCGATCTACAATACCGACCTGATCGTGCTGATGGCTTTCGTCATCTTCGTGGGCATCCTTGTCTATTTCAAGGTTCCCGAGAAGGTGATGGGACTGCTCGACAGTCGCGCCGATGGCATCCAGTCCGAACTCGACGAGGCGCGACGACTGCGAGAGGAGGCGCTTGCGCTGCACGCCTCCTTCGAGCGCAAGCAGGCCGAGGTGAAAGACGACGCCGCGCGGATCGTCGAAAAGGCCAAGGCGGATGCGCAACTTGCCGCCGAGCAGACGAAGGCGGATATCGAAGCGTCCATCGCGCGCCGTCTGAAAGCCGCCGAAGATCAGATCGCATCAGCCGAGGCAAACGCCCTGAGAGAGGTGCGCAACCGTGCCGTCTCTGTAGCCATCGCAGCGGCCGGAGATGTTCTGGCTACGCAGATGAATGCCGAGCGGCGCGACGCGTTGGTGCAGCAAGGCATCAAGGCGGCGCATGACCGCTTGCATTGAACGAAAGCACTGACCGCATCGAATAAGCCCCGGCATGAGCTGGGGCTTCTTCTTTTACAGTGTGGTCACATGCTCGAAACGCAAGCGCGCTATGGCCTCATTCTTCTCGCTGCGCTTCAGATCGCTCATCAATGTCTCGACATAATCCAGATGCGCGCGTGCCGCCGCCCCTGCCCCCGCCGGATCGCGCTTTTGCAGTGCGTTGTTAACCGCCTTGTGCTGCGCGAGCAGCTCATCCCGGGTGCCGCGCTGGCGAAAGATCATCTGGCGATTGTAGAAAACGCCCTGATGCAGCAGATTGAACATCGCCCGCAACATGTGCAGCATGATGATATTGTGCGATGCCTCCACGATGGACAGGTGGAATTCGGCATCCAGTCGCGCCTCTTCGGTCGGATCACGCAGCAGATGCGCGGCTTCCATCTTCTGATAGATCGCATCGATGATCTTCAGATCCATATCCGAGCCGAAACGGGCCGCGCGCTCGGCGGACATGCCCTCAAGATCGCGCCGGAAGCTGATATAGTCGAACAGTGCCTCATCATGGCTGGCAAAGAGCCGTACAAGCGAGTCCGAAAAGGCCGAGTCCAAAAGATCGGCCACATACATCCCTGCCCCGGCCTTGCTGGTGAGCAACCCGCGCGACTGCAACTCGGCTATTGCCTCGCGCAGTGACGGGCGCGACACGCCAAGCTTTTCGGCAAGCTCACGTTCCGAAGGCAAGCGCTCCCCGGGCCGCAAGATGCCGCGCAACAGCAAAAGCTCGATCTGCCGCACGACGCTTTGCGACAGTTTTTCGGGCTGGATTCGCTGAAACGGCATCGCGCTTGGGCCTCGCAAATGGGCTGGTCCTCGAGCGTCGCTCAAGAAATATGCAGATATTGGTAAAAAGATATGACCGCTTTTTATGTTTCGCAACACAAAAGGCCAGCCCAAGGGCTGGCCTTTCGCATAAACTCGCTTTGAATCAGCTTGGCTGATGCGGGCGGATGAAGATCTCGACGCGCCGGTTCTGCTGCCGCCCGGCCGCAGTATCGTTACTGGCGACAGGTTGCGTCAATCCGCGCCCGATGGTCTGGATCCGATTGGCGGACACGCCTTGCGAGCGCAAAACCTGTGCCACTGATCCGGCGCGACGCTCGGATAGCCCCTGATTGTAAGCGGCCGAGCCTGTATTGTCCGTATGCCCGATGACGATGACATCGCTGCGTGGGAAATTCACAAGATTCGTGGCGATCACGCGCAGATCCTGTTGCAGATCCGGGCGCAGGGTCGCGCTGTCCACAGCAAAGAGCAGGTCTTGCGGCAGGGTCAGGATCAGCTCCTGCCCGGTATTGCGGATATTCACGTTGTCGCCCAGCTGACGGCGCAGCTCGGCCGCCTGGCGGTCGAGCTGCTGGCCGATCAGCGCGCCTGCCGTGCCGCCGATGATCGCCCCGCCCACAGCGCGGCGCGCGTCGCCATCGCTCGTTGCCGCGCCGACGACGCCGCCCACGGCAGCGCCGGTCAACGCGCCAGCGAGGGTGCGGTTCTGCGGATTGTTGGGGTCGGGCGCGCAGGCGGCCAGAAACAGGGCGGCGCTGCTTATGCCGATGATGGGCAGAGAAACTCTCATGCGATATACTCCAGATGCATGGCTCGGATATACTTGGTGCGCAGCACCATGGTCACCTCACGTTCGCTTTACAAGCCGGCTGTTGCGGCGTCTTGCCGTGCGGCCTCCCATCCCAGCATGGCGCGCTTGCGGGCGAGCCCCCAGTGATAGCCCCCCAGCTCGCCCGAGCCGCGCAGGCAACGATGGCAGGGGATGAGAAAGCCGATCGGGTTGCGCCCGACCGCAGCCCCCACCGCCCGTGCTGCGCGTTCGGAACACACCCGCCGCCCGATCTCGCGATAGCTGGTCACGCGGCCGGGCGGTACATGCAACAGCGCCTCCCAGACCTTGATCTGGAAGGGCGTTCCCAGCAGGTGCAGCCTCGCCTTGCCCGATTGCGCCATGGCCGCTGCGACATGCGCCGCCGCAGGGGCCGGATCATGGGTATAGCGGGCAGCGGGCCAGCGGGCTTGCATCTCGGCCAGGATGGCAGCCTCCTGACCCTCATCGCAGAAAGCAAGGCCGCAAAGCCCGCGATCCGTCGCCATGGCCAACGCCTTGCCGAAGGGCGTGTCATGCCAGCCATACGCCATCTCGAGCCCTGCCCCCTTGCGCGCATATTCGCCCGGCGTCATCGCCTCCCAGCGGAGGAACAGATCATGCAGCCGCACCTGTCCCGAAAGCCCGAGTTCCTGCGCGGCCTCCAGCGTGGTGAACCGTGCCTGCAATAGAGAACGTGCGTGAGCGATGGTGAGATATTGCTGGTAGCGTTTGGGCGATACCCCGACCCATTGGCTGAACAGTCGCTGGAAATGCGCCTCGCTCATGCCCATCGCACGCGACAACTCCCCGAGGCTGCGCTGCGTGCCGCCCGGCGCATCGATCAGGGCAATGGCGCGTTCGATGACGCGGTAATGGTAGCTGCCTTCCCCACGCGGCATGTCGTCCATTGCAATCCCTCCAGTCTGAATAGAACCCTACAGCCTCACGCCCTGCATCCGCGACCCGAAACATGCGCAAAGCGCGATTGCAAATGCTTCACGCGTGAAATACGCATTCCGTAACTGCTGAAACATTGGGCGAATGCGATGAAGCTCGGGCTTTTCTTTCTGGTTATCGGCTACCTGCTCAGCCAGTTTTATCGCTCCTTTTTGGCAGTGCTCTCCGGGCTGTTGCAGGCGGATATCGGGGTCACGGCCGATGATCTGGCGTTTTCGTCGGGGCTTTGGTTCCTGGTCTTTGCGCTGATGCAACTCCCCGTCGGCTGGGCGCTGGACCGGTTCGGGCCAAGGCGCACCACGGCGCTGATGCTGGGCTTTGGCGGCACAGCGGGCGCGATGCTGTTCGCGCTGGCCGGAAATGCGCTGCATGTGCATCTTGCGATGGCGCTGCTTGGCATTGGTTGCGCGCCGGTGCTGATGGCGAGCTACTACATATTCGCACGCAGTTTCGCGCCTGCGCTGTTCGCCACGCTTGCGGGGGCCGTTCTGGGCTTCGGCTCGCTGGGCAACATTCTGGCGGCGCTGCCGATGGCTTGGGCCGCCGAGACGATCGGGTGGCGCGCGGCAATCCTGGTCATGGCCGCCGTGAATGCCGTGGTGGCAGGGGTGCTCTGGCTGGTCATACAGGATCCGCCCTCGGCCGATGCGCCAGAGGGGGCGCGCGGCGGTCTGATGGATCTGCTGCGCATCCCTGCGCTGTGGTTCCTCATTCCGCTGCTGATCGTGAATTACGCCCCGGCCGCCGGGCTGCGCGGGCTTTGGGCGGGGCCGTTCTACGCGGACCTCTATGGGGCAAGCGCCTCGGGCATCGGGCAGGTGACCCTGCTGATGGCGCTGGCGATGATTGCCGGGAATTTTGCCTATGGCCCGCTGGATCGCCTGTTTGGCACGCGCAAGGGGGTGATCCTTGTGGGTAATCTGAGCGGGGTGCTGTGTCTGGGCGCTTTGTGGCTCTTCCCGCTCTCGGGCTTCTGGCAGACGGGGATCCTGCTCGCGGGGGTCGGATTTTTCGGCGCGTCATTTCCGATGATGATGGCGCATGGTCGCAGCTTTATTCCGCCACATCTGACCGGGCGCGGGGTGACGCTGCTCAATCTCTTCTCCATCGGCGGGGTCGGGCTGTTGCAGACCCTCAGCGGCCCGGTGCATTCCAGCGCCCCTGCGATGCCGCCTGAGGCGGCCTATCAGGCGCTGTTCGCCTTCTTCGGGCTTCTGCTTCTCGTTGGATGCGTGTTTTACGCCTTCTCTACAGACCGCACGGATTAGCGGCCCTTCACCTTTGCGCAGATATGCGCTAGGTCCGGCGCCGACGTGTGAAAAGGAGGCCAAGATGGGCTACAAGATCGTCGTCGCAGGCGCCACGGGCAATGTGGGCCGCGAAATGCTGAATATTCTGGCCGAGCGGGAATTCCCGGTCGATGAGATCGCCGCTCTCGCCTCGCGCCGGAGCCTTGGAACGGAAGTCAGCTTTGGCGACAAGACCCTGAAATGCCAGGATCTGGATAAATTCGACTTCACGGGCTGGGATATTGCCTTCTTCGCGATCGGCTCGGACGCGACCAAGACCTATGCGCCCAAGGCGGCATCGCAGGGCTGTGTCGTGATCGACAATTCCTCGCTCTATCGCTACGACCCGGATGTGCCGCTGGTGGTGCCCGAGGCAAATGCCGCCGCAGTGGACGGCTATACCAAGAAGAACATCATCGCCAATCCCAACTGCTCGACTGCGCAGATGGTCGTGGCACTGAAACCACTGCATGAGCGCGCGCGGATCAAGCGCGTGGTGGTCAGCACCTATCAATCGGTTTCCGGCACGGGCAAGGACGGGATCGACGAACTCTGGGCCCAGACCAAGGGGATTTATGTGCCCGGTCAGGAAGTGGAGCCTTCGGTCTATCCCAAGCAGATCGCCTTCAACGTGATCCCGCATATTGATGTCTTCATGGAAGACGGGTCCACCAAGGAAGAATGGAAGATGGTGGCAGAGACCAAGAAGATCCTCGACCCCGCCATCAAGCTGACGGCGACCTGCGCGCGTGTGCCGGTTTTCGTGGGCCATTCGGAAGCGATCAATATCGAGTTCGCGGATTTCCTCGACGAGGAAGAGGCGCGCGACATTCTGCGCGAGGCCCCTGGTATTCTGGTGGTCGATAAGCGCGAGGCGGGCGGCTATATCACCCCGGTCGAGTGTGTGGGCGAATATGCCACTTATATCAGCCGGATCCGGCAGGATTCGACCATCGAGAACGGTCTGAATATCTGGTGCGTGTCGGACAATCTGCGCAAAGGGGCGGCGCTGAACGCAGTCCAGATTGCAGAGGTGCTCGGCAATCGGTGTTTGAAGAAGGGCTGATGGCTCAGACAATTTGACGGTAAGGGCACACAGCAGCGCGGTTGTGTGCCCTTTTCATTGGTGAAGGTCTGCGCCCGCAATTGGAAACCGTGTTTCATATCGGAACTGGGCGCGGCGCAACTGGCGATGAAAATGTCGCAATCACATCTCCCCATCGCAATCCGGCCCGGTATAGCGGGGCAAACCGGATTACCTGCGAGGGGGAACAGGACATGGGCTTCAAGACCGACATCGAAATTGCCCGCGAGGCGAAAAAACTGCCGATCCAGGAGATCGGCGCGAAGTTGGGTATTCCCGCCGAGCACTTGCTCCCTTTCGGGCATGACAAGGCAAAGGTCGGGCAGGAATTTGTGGCCGAGGCGCGCGGGCGCGACCGCGGCAAGCTGATCCTCGTGACCGCCATCAACCCGACGCCTGCAGGTGAGGGCAAGACCACGACGACTGTGGGCCTCGGCGACGGGCTGAATGCCATCGGAAAGAAGGCCGCGATCTGCATTCGCGAAGCCTCGCTCGGGCCCAATTTCGGGATGAAGGGCGGCGCTGCGGGGGGTGGCTACGCGCAGGTCGTGCCGATGGAGGATATGAACCTTCACTTCACAGGCGATTTCCATGCGATCACCTCGGCGCATAACCTGCTCTCGGCGATGATCGACAACCATATCTACTGGGGCAACGAGTTGGAGATCGACGAACGCCGGATCTCGTGGCGGCGTGTGATGGACATGAATGACCGTGCGCTGCGTGACATGGTGGTCTCGCTGGGCGGTGTCTCGAACGGCTTCGCGCGGCAGACCGGGTTCGACATCACTGTGGCCTCCGAAGTGATGGCGATCCTGTGCCTGGCGTCGGACCTTGAGGATCTGCAGCGTCGTCTGGGCGATATCGTGGTGGCCTATCGTCGCGACAAGACGCCGATCTATTGCCGCGATATCGGGGCCGAAGGGGCGATGACTGTGCTCCTGAAAGATGCGATGCAGCCCAATCTGGTGCAGACGCTGGAGAACAACCCGGCATTTGTGCATGGTGGACCCTTCGCCAATATCGCGCATGGCTGCAATTCGGTCGTGGCGACGCAGACAGCGCTGGGGCTTGCGGATTTTGTCGTGACCGAGGCCGGGTTCGGGGCCGATCTGGGGGCCGAGAAATTCTTCAACATCAAATGCCGCAAGGCCGGGCTGACCCCGTCCGTGGCGGTGATCGTTGCCACGGTGCGAGCCATGAAGATGAATGGCGGAGTGGCCAAAGCCGATCTGGGGGCGGAGAATGTCGAAGCTGTCCAGAAAGGCTGCCCCAATCTGGGGCGCCATATCGAGAATGTGAAATCCTTTGGTGTGCCGGTTGTGGTGGCGATTAACCACTTCCATTCCGACACTCAGGCTGAGATCGACGCTGTGAAGGCCTATGTGGCTTCGCTGGGCGCCGAAGCGATCTTGTGCCGCCACTGGGCAGAAGGGTCACAAGGTATCAAGGAACTGGCAACCCGCGTAGCAGAGTTGGCGGATGGCGACTGGACGCAGTTTGCGCCACTTTATGGCGATGACATGCCGCTCTTCGAAAAGATCGAGACAATCGCGCGGCGGATTTACAGGGCCGATGACGTGCTGGCGGACGCCAAAATCCGCAATCAGTTGCGCGAATGGGAAGCCGCTGGGTATGGCGCGCTACCCATCTGCATGGCCAAGACACAATATTCCTTCACCACGGACCCGGATTTGCGGGGGGCACCCTTGAACCATTCGGTGCCAGTGCGCGAGGTGCGATTGTCGGCAGGCGCAGGGTTCATCGTGGTGATCTGCGGTGAGATCATGACCATGCCCGGTCTGCCGCGCAAGCCTGCCGCGCAATCGATCCGCTTTAACGAGGAAGGTCTGATCGAAGGGCTCTTTTGAGCAATCGAGATGGTGGACGGCGCTCGCGCGGCTGTGCCGCGCGTCGCCCCACCCACCATCCCGCCACCGCAGAAATTGAAACCCGGTCACAGAGCAGCTACGTGAGCGTCAAGCAAACAGCGAGGATCGCTCATGACCGCACCAGAAGCTTGCAGCAGCATGCGTGAATTACGCAAGGAAATCGACGCAATCGATGCAGAGCTTGTCGCCCTGCTGGCAAAGCGCGCGCGCTATATCGACCGGGCGACCGAGTTGAAACCGGCGGAAGGCGTCCCCGCGCGCATCCCTGCACGCGTTGATGAGGTGCTGGCGAATGTTGAGCAACTGTCAGTGCAGGCAGGGCTCGATCCACAGCTGGCAGTGCCTCTCTGGACACGGATCATCGACTGGTCGATTGCGCGTGAGGAGAAGGTTCTGGGGTCTGGCGACAACAGCAAAGATCACATCTGATCCGGCGACAGGAGAGAAGAACAAATGACAGGGCATGTCCTTGACGGAAAAGCATTCGCGGCAAAGCTGCGCGCGCAGGTCGCGCAGCATGTCGCGGCTCTGAAAGAGGCGCATGGGATCACGCCCGGGCTTGCCGTGGTGCTGGTCGGCGAAGACCCCGCGAGCCAGGTTTATGTGCGCTCCAAGGGCAAGCAGACCATCGAGGTCGGGATGACCTCTTTCGAGCATAAGCTCGATGCAGAGACCTCGCAGGCAGCGTTGCTCGACCTGATCGACCGCCTGAATGCGGATCCGGAAGTACACGGCATTCTCGTGCAATTGCCGCTGCCCTCGCATATCAATGCCGATCTGGTCATCAACCGGATCAATCCCGCCAAGGATGTCGATGGTTTTCACATTTCCAATGTGGGGCTTCTGGGCACGGGACAGAAGGCGATGGTGCCCTGCACGCCGCTTGGCTGCCTCATGATGCTGCGCGACCATCTTGGTAGTCTCTCGGGGCTGAATGCTGTCGTGGTCGGGCGGTCCAATATTGTCGGTAAACCCATGGCGCAGCTTCTGCTGGGCGATAGCTGCACCGTGACCATCGCGCATTCGCGCACCCGCGATCTGGCAGAGACCTGCCGTCATGCGGATATTCTTGTGGCCGCGGTCGGGCGGCCCGAGATGATCCCCGGCGATTGGGTCAAGCCCGGCGCGACTGTGATCGATGTTGGGATCAACCGGATCGAGCGCGATGGCAAGACGCGGCTGGTGGGCGATGTTCACTTCGAAAGTGCCTTGGCGGCGGCCGGGGCGATCACCCCGGTGCCTGGTGGGGTCGGACCGATGACGATTGCCTGCCTGCTGGCCAATACGCTGACAGCGACCTGCCGCGCGCATGGGCTGCCCGAGCCCGAGGGGCTGACAGCCTAACCGCCGAGCAGCACGCCATACATGATCCGCCCGGGCAGAAGCGTAAAGGCGCCGGCCACGACGAGGCCGCCCCAGACCATGCCGATCATCCATCCGCGATGGCCCTCGACATCGCCTTTGCGGATGTTTCGTAGCGCCAACACGATGCCTGTCAGAACGAAAAGCGACAGCAGATGGATCCAGCTATAGCCCATGACGGGCCCGCCGGTGGTGATCCAGAAGCTTGAAATGGCGACAATCAGCATGGACCCGATCCAGACCCAGCCCAGTGTCTTGTGAGTAGCGGTGCCGCGTGCGCGCGTGAATATCGCGATGGTGGTCAGGATCGCAATCATCGCAGCGGCCGTGTGAAGCTGGATCGCGAAGGTTGCGCCTGTCAGCGGTGCAAGGTTCATGCCGGTTCCTTTCCGGTAAAATCGCCTTCGGGTTTGCAAAGCACTGCGACTGCGGGCAAGAAGGCATGCGTGAGCAATGCAGGGAGTTCGTGAATGAACCGCCTTGGAGAGCGCCTGCACTTTACGCTTCGTGCCTGGCGGTTGCCTCTGGCGCTCTGGGCTGTGCTCAGCGCCATCGCGACGCTTGCTGGACCCTTCGGTACGCTGAATGCGCTGCCGTTTGGTCCGCGCGCGGTCTACTGGGCGACGATTGTCGGCGCGGCGATTCTGCTGGATCGTTGGTTAACGACGCTGGAAACACGGCTGCCGGGAAGTCTGAAAGTGCAACTCGGACTTGTCTTGGGCTACGCGTTGGTGCTGGCCAGTATAGTCTGGGTGGTGAATTACATCCTCTTTCCAGGTTGGGGCGGCTGGTCGGAGTGGTTCTGGCTGATGCTCATCATTCTGGTGATTTCCGGCGCCGTGCATCTGGTGCTGCATATGCAGAAGCCGCCCAAGTCACCGGTGGCAGAGTTCCAGCGCCGTCTGAAGATCGAGAACCGTGGCAGGCTGATCCGTCTGGAAGCACAGGATCATTATGTTCTGGTCGTCACACACGCAGGGCAAGAGCTTGTGCTGATGCGCTTGTCGGATGCAGCGCGCGAGTTGGGCGGTCAGGGCTTGCGCGTGCACCGCTCGCACTGGATCGCGCCCGAGGCTGTCGCGCAGACACGCCGCAAGCAGGGCCGCACGGTTCTGGTCATGGCCGATGGGGCAGAGGTGCCGGTCAGCCGCAGCTATCTCAAGGCGGTGGCTCAGGCGGGCATTCCGCCTGCCTGAGCCGAGTCGCCTATGTCTGCGCCACGGCCATGCGTATCTGGCGCTCGGTCTCGATCAGCACGAAGAACACGGCGCCCATCCCGAGGATCACCATCATATCCAGCGCATAGAGCGGCTGCGTGCCGAAAGCGATCTGCATGAAGGGCGTGTAGGTCATGAAAAGCTGCGCCGAGAGCGCCACAGTCAGCGTGATCCAGACCGCGCGGGTGGCGCGCAGCGCATCAAGGGTCAGCGATGTACCATGCAGGTTGCGGATATAGAAGAGGTAGAAAATCTTCAGCACGACCAACGTATTCATCGCGAGTGTCTGGGCATGCTCGATGCTGTAATCGCGCCCGATCCCCCAAGTGAAAATCCCGAACATCGCAGAGGCATAGAGCGCCCCCACCAGCACGACATGCCAGAGCAGCGCACCCGAAAGGAGCGGCGCCTTGCGCTCGCGGGGCGGGCGTTCCATCGTGGCTTTCTCGGTGGGCTCGAATGCCAGTGCGATGCCAAGCGTGACCGACGTGATCATGTTGACCCAGAGCACCTGCAGCGCCGTGATCGGCAGCGCCACGCCGATCATGATCGCGATGATGATGGCCGAGGATTCGCCCGCATTGGTCGGCAATGTCCAGCTTATCACCTTGCGGATATTATCGAACACCGTGCGCCCCTCGCGCACGGCGGCGGCGATGGAGGCGAAATTGTCATCCGCCAGCACCAGATCGGAGGCTTCTTTCGAGGCCTCTGAGCCCTTCTGGCCCATCGCGATGCCGATATCAGCGCGTTTGAGTGCAGGGGCGTCATTCACCCCGTCCCCTGTCATCGCGACCACCAGATCATGACTTTGCAGCGCGGTCACAAGGCGGAGCTTGTGCTCGGGCGTGGTGCGGGCAAATACATCGACATCGCGCACAGTTTGCGCAAGACGCGCATCGTCCATGGCTTCGAGTTCCGCGCCCGTTAGCACCTTGTCAGTGTGCTCGAGCCCTACCTGCTTTGCGATGGCACGTGCGGTTCCAGCATGATCGCCCGTGATCATCTTCACCCCGATCCCGGCGGCGCGGCATTCGGCGACAGCCTCGATCGCTTCGGGGCGGGGCGGATCGATCAGACCCACAAGCCCCAGAAAGGTCAGCCCCCCGTCAATGGCCTTTTCATCGAGTGTATCGGCCTCCATCACGGCCAGAGCCAGCACCCGCGTGCCCTCAGCGGCCATCTTGTCGGCGCGGGCGTGCCAATCCTTTTCCTTGAAGGGCGCGCCGTCAGGCAATTTGTCACACATCGCCAGCACACGCTCCGGCGCGCCTTTTACATGAACCAGATGCTTGCCTTCCGATTTGCTGAGCGTGGCCATGTAGCGATGGCGGCTGTCAAAGGGAATTGCATCCTCACGCGTCCATGCCTCGCGCGGGTCATCCTCCAGCGCCTTGCCTGCGAAGGCCAGCAGCGCCCCCTCCATCGGGTCCCCCTCGACATGCCATTCGCCATCGCGCTGCGCCAGATCGGCGTCATTGCACAGCGCAGCGGCCAGCGCGAGCGTGCCCGCATCCGCGTCACCTTCGATCTTGCCTTCGGGCGCATAGCTCTCGCCCTCGATGTCCAGCCTTCCCTCGGGCACCTCGGCCATGGCAACGATCATCTCATTGCGGGTCAGCGTGCCGGTCTTGTCGGTGCAGATGACCGAGACCGCGCCGACAGTCTCGATGGCGGGCAGGCGGCGCACGATGGCATTGCGCCGCGCCATGGCCTGCACGCCCAGCGCCAGCGTGATCGTCAGCACCGCGGGCAGGCCCTCGGGGATGGACGAGACCGCGACCGCGACCACCGCCATGAAGATCTCGTCCACCGGATAGCCCCGGACAAAGAAGCCGAATGCGAAAAGAAGCCCCGCCGCTGTCAGGATGAAGAGGCTCAGCCAGCGCGCGAAACGATCCATTTGCGCGACCAGCGGCGTGGTCAGTTGCTCGACCCCTGCGAGCATCCCACCGATGCGCCCGATCTCGGTGCCCGCCCCGGTCGCCACGACCAGCCCGCGCCCTGCCCCTTGCGTGACCAATGTGCCCGACCACATCATCGAGCCGCGATCCCCCAGATCGGCCTCGCGCTTGACCGGGTCACTGCTTTTCTCGACCGGCACGGATTCGCCCGTCAGTATCGCTTCCTGCGCGGCTAGCCCGCGCGCTCGGATCAGACGCAGATCGGCGGGCACCTTGTCACCTGCCTCCAGCAGCACCACATCGCCGGGCACGAGATCGGCACCATCCACAGTGGCCCGCCGCCCATCGCGCAACACAGTCGCGCGCGGTGCCAACATGTCGCGGATCGCCTCCATGGCGGCCTCGGCGCGGCCTTCCTGCACGAAGCCGATGATCGCATTCAGCACCACCACGGCAAGGATCACGCTGGTATCGATCCAGTGCCCCATCAGCGCCTTGATGAGCGCAGCCGCCAGCAGCACATAGATCAGAACATTGTGGAACTGCACCAGAAAGCGCATGAAGGGTCCGCGCCGGGCGGCTTCGGGTAGGCGGTTGGGGCCATGCTCCTCAAGCCGCCGCGCCGCTTCATCGGCCGAAAGCCCGTCCTTGTCGCTGTCCACATGCTCGAACACCTGCGCCGTTTCCTCGGCCCAGGGGGCAAATTTCTCGTTCATCGCATCAGATCCGTTTTATCAACTCATTGCGCAGTATAAGCGCCATCGACCAGATGGTAACTGCCCGTGATGAAACTTGCACGATCCGAGAGCAGGAAACAGGTGAGCCCCGAGACTTCCGTCGAAGTCCCGATGCGGCCCATCGGGTGCAGACCGGCGAGCCCGTCGAGCATTTCCTGGCTGAGATTATCGGTCAGAAGCGGCGTCTGGATAAAGGCGGGCCCCACCGAATTGATGCGGATGCCTTTCTGCGCATATTCCATCGCGGCGGTCTTGGTCAGCCCCAGCAGCGCATGTTTGCTGGCCACATAGGCCGAAGAGTTCGCAAAGCCCACCGAACCAAGGATCGACGCCATATTGACGATTGCGCCCCCGCCAGCGCGCTCCATCGCAGGGATCTGATAGCGCAGCCCGTAGAAAACACCGTTCAGATTGACATTGATCACCTGCTGCCATGCCTCGAGCGGGTATTCCCCGGTCGGGGCCTGCGCGCCCCCGATCCCGGCATTGTTCACCGCCAGATGCAGCGCCCCCGTTTCAGCCTCGGCAAACTCCACGAGCGCTTTCATATCCTCGGGCTTGGCAACATCGGCCGCGAAGGCCGCAGCCTTGCCCCCGCGGTCGAGGATCGTGGCCACGGGCCCGGCGCATGCCTCCGCGCTCAGGTCAGAGACCACGACAAAGGCCCCGCTGACAGCCAGTTCCAGCGCGATCGCCTCACCAATCCCGGAGGCAGCCCCTGTGACAATGGCGGTCTTTCCCGTGAAATCGAACATGTTTCGCCCCCTTTGGCCATGATGAACCAGCGCATGACCGAATGGCCGCGCATCGGGGGCAGTATTTCAGGCGCGGACTCCGATGTCTTTGCGCTCGCGCAAATTTGTCTCCGGGCCGGGCGTGATCTGCACCCGCCACAGAGCGGGCGCAGAAATCGGCTCAGGGGATCAGTTTTTCGATGATCAGATCGGCCGCTTCTTCGGCTGTCATCTGCGTCGTGTCGATGCGGATATGCGGTGTCTCAGGAGCCTCGTAAGGCGAATCGATCCCGGTGAAATTCTTCAACTCGCCCGCGCGTGCCTTCGCATAAAGTCCTTTGACGTCGCGTTTTTCAGCCTCGTCCAGCGGCGTGTCGATGAAGATCTCGATGAACTCACCCGGCGGCAGCATCGAGCGCACCATCTCGCGTTCAGAGCGGAAGGGCGAGATGAAGGCCGTGATCACGATCAGCCCGGCATCGGTCATCAGCTTCGCGACCTCGCCCACGCGGCGGATGTTCTCGACACGGTCGGCATCGGTGAAGCCCAGATCCTTGTTCAGCCCATGGCGCACATTGTCACCATCGAGAAGGAAAGTGTGGCGGTTCATCCGCGCAAGTTTCTTCTCGACGATATTGGCGATGGTCGATTTGCCCGAGCCCGAGAGCCCGGTCATCCACAGCACCATCGGCTTCTGGTTCTTCATACCCGCGTGATGGTCGCGCGAGATGTCGGTCGCCTGCCAATGGATGTTCTGCGCGCGCCGCAGCGCGAAATGAATGAGCCCTGCGCCGACCGTGCGATTGGTCATCTTGTCGATCAGGATGAACCCGCCCAGATCGCGGCTTTCGTCATAGGGGGCGAAAGGAATGTCGCGATCGGTCGTGATATTGGCCACACCGATGGCGTTGAGATCCAGCGTCTTGGCGGCCAGATGTTCCATCGTGTTGACATTGACCTGATATTTGGGATGCGCGACGCTCGCCGTCACGGTCTGCGGCCCGATCTTCAGCCAATAGGCGCGGCCCGGGACCAGCTCTTCCTCATCCATCCAGATCACAGTGGCCTCGAACTGGTCGGCCACCTCCACCGGGCTTTTCGCCGCGGTGATGATCTGCCCGCGCGAGCAGTCGATCTCGTCAGCAAAACACAGCGTCACGGCCTGCCCCGCGACTGCGACCTCGAGATCGCCATCCATTGTGACGATCCGCGAAATGGTCGAGGTCTTGCCCGAGGGCAGTACGCGGATTTCATCGCCCATGCGGATCTGCCCCGAGGCAACCGTGCCCGAAAAGCCACGAAAATCGAGATTGGGGCGGTTGACCCATTGCACCTGCATCCGGAAGGGTTTGAGCTGATCGGCAGTCTGGTCCAACTCGACTGTCTCCAGATGCTCAAGCAGTACTGGTCCGTCATACCACGGCGTCGCGACGCTGCGGGTGGTGATGTTGTCGCCTGCCAGCCCGGAAATCGGGATGGGCGTGAAATCCACGATGCCGATGCTTTCGGCGAAGGCGCGGTAATCCGCCACGATCTTGTCGAACACGGCCTTGTCGTAATCCACCAGATCCATCTTGTTCACGGCCAGCACCAGATGGCGGATGCCGATGAGATGCGCCAGATAGCTGTGGCGTTTCGTTTGCGTCAGCACGCCCTTGCGCGCATCGATCAGGATCACGGCAAGATCGGCGGTCGAGGCGCCGGTGACCATGTTGCGGGTATATTGCTCATGCCCCGGCGTGTCGGCCACGATGAACTTGCGCTTTTCCGTGGCGAAGAAGCGATAGGCCACGTCGATGGTGATGCCCTGCTCGCGCTCGGCCGCCAGACCATCGACCAGCAGCGCGAAATCGATGGCTTCGCCTTGGGTGCCAACACGGCGCGAGTCGGCCTCCAACGAGGCGAGCTGGTCTTCGAAGATCATCTTGCTGTCATAGAGCAACCGCCCGATCAGCGTGGATTTGCCATCATCGACCGAGCCGCAGGTGATGAAACGCAGCATGGTCTTGTGCTGATGGGTCTCCAGATAGGTGTCGATATCTTCGGCGATCAGCGCGTCGGTCTTGTAAATCTCGTTCATCAGAAATAGCCCTCTTGCTTCTTTTTCTCCATCGACGCGGCCTGATCATGGTCGATCGCCCGGCCCTGACGCTCGGAAGTGGTGGTCAGCAGCATCTCCTGAATGATCTCGGGCAGGGTCTGTGCGCGGCTCTCCACCGCGCCTGTCAGCGGGTAGCATCCCAGCGTGCGGAACCGGACCGAGCGCATCACCGGCTCCTCGCCATTGAGCGGGAAGCGGTCGTCATCGACCATCAGGAGCAGCCCGTCGCGCTTCACGGTCGGGCGCTCGGCAGCGTAGTAAAGCGGTACGATGTCGATGTTTTCGAGATGGATGTATTGCCAGATATCCAGCTCCGTCCAGTTCGAAAGCGGGAAGACGCGCATCGACTCGCCCTTGTTCTTGCGCGCATTATAGGTGCGCCAAAGCTCCGGGCGCTGGTTTTTCGGATCCCAGCGATGGCTCGCGGTGCGAAAGCTGAAGATACGCTCCTTGGCGCGGCTCTTCTCTTCATCGCGGCGTGCACCGCCGAAGGCTGCATCGAAACCGTGCAGGTCGAGCGCCTGTTTCAGCCCTTCGGTTTTCCACATATCCGTGTGCAGACTTCCATGATCGAACGGATTGATCCCTGCGCGCAGCGCTTCGGGGTTCTGATGCACGATCAATTGCATGCCGGCCTTGCGCGCGGCCTGGTCGCGCAGGGCATACATGTCGCGGAATTTCCATGTGGTATCGACATGGAGCAACGGGAAAGGCGGCGGTGAGGGGTAGAACGCCTTTTTTGCCAGATGCAACATCACGGCGCTGTCCTTGCCGACCGAATAGAGCATCACCGGCTTTTCGGCCTCGGAGGCGACCTCGCGCATGATATGGATCGCCTCGGCCTCCAGCCGCTGCAAATGGGTCAGGGTCATGATGGACATTATCGCGTAGCTCCGTCTGAAATCATTTGGCGACGCGATAAAGAAACGCTAGAAGGCATGCACCCCCCAAATGGGAGGTATAGGCTCAAGCGATGATAACAGCACAGGATTCGACCATTTTGCTGGCGATTGCCACCGCCGGGGCGTGCGGGGGCAACTGGCCCCCAATGCTGGCGGCATTCTGCGAGTATCTGCGCGCAGATGCGGCATGGCTGCATTCGCCGCAGGGGAGTTGGTCGCTGGATGGTCCCTGCGCGCATGGTATGCCGCAGGCGCTTGCGGGGCTGCGTCTGGGGCGCGTCTATACAGGCGAGGAGCTGATAGAGCGGCAGGTTGTCCCGAATGAACTTCCCGATGCAGCCGATCAGCGCGCAATCGGCATACGCGAACACGACAGCGCAGCGTGGCTGGTAATTGCACGAAACCGCAGCGATTTCAGGGCTGCTGACAGTGCGGCTCTGACCGCGCTTGCCCCGCATCTGGGCCACGCGCTCGCCATGGCGGCGCAGCAACGCGCCGGTGCCGAGAGCGCGGCGCAGTCGGAGCGATTGCTCAGGCGGTTGGGGGTCGGGCAGGTGCAATGGGACAGAAGCGGTCGGCTCATGCCTTGCGATTCGATCGCGCGTGACATTCTCGCGGGGGCGCCGGAAGCGGCTGATCTTCATGCCCCGGAAGGTGATGAGGTGCTTTACCAGATTGGCCCGAATATGGAGCTTCTTGTGCAGAGAGACGCGGACAACACAAGGACAGGTTTCCTGCGCGTGAGCAACCAGAGCCTACCCGACGAAAGGCTCATCGCGCGCGCTTTGGGTGTGAGCCTGCCGGAGGCGCGCTTGGCGCGCGCGCTCGGGCAGGGCGACACGTTGCGCGAGGCGGCGCAACGCCTCAACATCACGATCGAGACTGCGCGGTTCTACTCGAAGCAGATCTATGCCAAGACCGGGCTGCGCGGTCAGCCAGACCTGATCCGGCGGCTCTGGTCCGGGGCCTTGATCATGGCATAGCCGGTATCATTTGCCAGACCCGAAACGCGCCTCGGTCCCCGCTAGAAGCCTACGAATATTGGCTTCGTGCTTGTAGAAGACCATTACCGCGAAGGCCAGAAACAGCGCAAACATGCTCCCAAATCCGAAAACATGCACCAGCAGCGGGCTAAGCGCCGTTACGACAAGGGCCGAGAGCGAGGAATAGCGTGTCAGCTTGAACGTGAAGAGCCAGAGCGCACAGAGAGCCAGACCGACCGGCCATGCCAGCGCGAGGGACGTGCCGATGAAGGTCGCAACCCCCTTGCCGCCGAAAAACTTCAGGTAAACCGGGTAGATATGACCGACAAACGCCATCAGCGCCGCGATCTGTGCCGCATCTTCGCCCAAGCTGGCCCAGGCGATGAGCGCCACAATGGCCCCTTTGCCCGCATCAAGCAGAAATGTCAGAACGCCCGCGACCTTGTTGCCGGTGCGCATGACATTGGTCGCGCCGATATTGCCCGAGCCCATCTTGCGCAGATCGCCCAACCCCATGAGCCGTGCCATCACAATACCGAACGGAATCGCGCCGATCAGATAGGCCGCAATCCCCACCAGCGCGAGCAACCAGAGCGGGGTGAGCAGTTCAGGCATCTTCCTGCTCCCGCGCATACACGCAAGCGCCTGCGACATAGCTCGCCAGCACCCGCCCCTGCATACGTGCCTCATCGAAGGGCGTGTTCTTGGATTTCGATTGCAGCTTGAACCGGTCGAGGATGAAGGGCGCATCCGGGTCGAACAGCACCAGATCCGCCGGAGCGCCAGAACTCAACCGCCCTGCAGGCAGACCCAGCCGCTGCGCCGGGTTCAACGCCAGCGCGCGCCATATCTGCGGCAGGCTCAACCCCTCGGAGTGATAAAGCCGCATCGCCGCTGGCAGGAGCGTTTCCAGCCCGACTGCCCCCGGCGCAGCTTCCTCGAAGGGCAAGCGCTTGGACTCCTCGTCCTGCGGCGTGTGCATCGAGCAGATCACATCGATCACCCCCTCAGCCACAGCCTGCACCATGGCGCGGCGGTCATCTTCGCTGCGCAAGGGCGGCGTGAATTTGAAGAAGGTGCGATAATCGCCGACATCGAATTCATTTAGCATCAGGTGATGTATCGAGATGCCAGCCGTGACATCGAGCCCGTTACGCTTGGCGCGCTGGAGCGCGGGCAGGCTGCGCGCGGTCGTGATCTGGTCGGCATGGTAGCGCACCCCCGTCATCTCCACGAGGCCCATATCGCGATCCAGCCCCATACGCTCGGCCATGGGCGAGACCGCCGGAAGCCCCTTGAGCGAAGCGAATTTGCCACTGCTCGCGCAGGCCCCGGCGGCAAGCCCCGCATCCTGCGGATGCCCTATGATCAGCGCGCCAAGCCCGCGCGCATAGCTCATGCAGCGGCTCAGCAGTTTGGTGTCGGTCACCACCCGGTCGCCATCCGTGAAGGCCACCGCACCCGCATCGAGCAGAAACCCGATCTCGGCCATCTCGCGGCCTGCGCGTCCGCGCGTCAGCGCGGCCATGGCACGGATATGCACCGGCGTGCGCGCCTGCGCGCGGCGCGTGACATATTCCAGCACCTCGGGGGTATCGATGGCAGGGTCCGTATCTGGGCGCATCACGATTGTCGTGACACCACCGCGTGCGGCCGCAAGCCCTGCCGTGCGCAGGCTCTCCTTGTGCTGCGCGCCCGGCTCTCCCACCTGCACGCCCATATCGACGATGCCAGGCGCGAGGCATTTGCCATGGCAGTCGATTGCCTCGGCGGCCTCGGGGCATGGGCCGTCGTGCTCCATGATCTGCCCGTCGCGAACCAGAAGCGAGCCGATCTTGTCGCCGCCCTGTTCCGGGTCGATCAAACGCGCATTGTGAAACCAAAGCATCAGATCCTCCCAGGGTTTGCGATGGTATCGCGGATCAGTCGCGCCACGGCAGCGGGATTGGCGAGGTGCTGCAGATGGATGCGCCGTCCCATGGCATCGAGGCACAATCCGGTCAGCCAGACCTGCAGGCGCGTGATCGCTTGAAGCGGGAACGCAGTTTCCTGATCAACGATCAGCCGTTGAGACGTCAGCACATGGACCGGGCGCGGAGACATAATTCGCTGGGCCAGAAGCGGGCTGACCATAAACGCAAAGGTCAAGAGCAAGCCCGCGCTGATGCCGCGCAACGGGCGACCCATCGCGATGTCGAGGCCGATGAGGAAAAGCAGAACCATGATCAGCGACACCACCGCAATAAGCGCGGCACGCAGAAGCCGGATTTCCAGATCAGGGCGGATCACGGCAACGACCTGTTCGTTGCGGTGCAATTTGATATGCGCAGGCAGATGCGTCATGCTCAGCCCTTGCGCTTGGCGCGTTTCTCGCGCGCAGCCTCAATCTCGGCCACGATCGCCTCGGCATCGGCCACATGCTTGATCAAATGCTTGTCGCCGCCTTTGGTTACGAGTTGGATATCGCCGAAAAGGCGCCGCACGGTCTCCAGCTCCAGGAGATAGGCCTGCCGCCCGCCGGGCCCGACAATGCGCATATTGCTCAAGACCCAGTGGAATTTCATCTGCTCGGAATACAGCCACAGCCCCCGCACGATCAGCGCGAGCACTGCCCCCAGCGAGCCGATCAGCCAATGGTCCGACCCGATTAGCGCCAGCACCATGCCCACCACCCCCATGCCCAGCACGGCCATGACAGCATGATCGCGGATATAGGTCGCGCGGTCTGTGCGGATCTCGCGCAGTTTCTTCTCACCTGGTTCGGGCTCGAAAACCGTATCGCCAAGACTGCTTTCGCGGATCTTCTCACCCATCGGCGGCCTCCCGCAGTCGCGCGCGTTCGCGCGCGCGACGCAGGTTGCGCGCCAGAAGATCCATCGCAGCCATGCGCACGGCCACCCCCATCTCGACCTGTTCCTGAATGACCGAGCGGTTGATATCGTCGGCAATCGCGCCATCGATCTCGACCCCGCGATTCATAGGCCCCGGATGCATCACGATGGCATCCTCCTTGGCATGGGCGAGCTTTTCGGCATCGAGCCCGTAGCGGTGGAAATATTCGCGCTCCGAGGGCACGAACCCGCCATCCATGCGCTCGCGTTGCAGCCGCAGCATCATCACCACATCCGCGCCCTCGAGCCCCGCGCGCATGTCGTCATAGACCTCGACACCGAATTCCTCCACGCCTTTCGGCATCAGCGTGGGCGGGCCGATCAGGCGGATGCGGTTTTCCATCTTGCCCAGCAGGATCAGATTCGAGCGCGCGACCCGGCTATGGGCAATATCGCCGCAGATTGCCACCACCAGCCGGTGCAGCCGCCCCTTCTTCCGCCGGATCGTGAGCGCATCGAGCAGCGCCTGCGTGGGATGCTCGTGCTTGCCATCGCCGGCATTGAGCACTGCGCAATTCACCTTCTCGGCCAGCAGATTGACCGCGCCCGAACTGGCATGACGCACGACCAGCAAATCAGGGTGCATCGCATTCAGCGTCAGCGCCGTATCGATCAGCGTCTCGCCCTTCTTCAGGCTCGAATGCGCCATGGACATATTCATCACATCCGCGCCCAGCCGCTTGCCCGCCAGCTCGAAACTCGCCTGCGTGCGGGTCGAGGATTCGAAGAACATGTTGATCTGCGTCATGCCTTCGAGCACGGTCGCGTGCTTTTCGCTGGAGCGGTTCAGGGCGACATATTCTTCCGCGAGATCGAGAATGGTCGTGATCTCGGCGGGTCTGAGGGGCTCTATCCCCAAGAGATGGTTCTGAGAAAACTCCATGCGCCCCCGCAATCTCGCCCCGCTCCTTATAGAAACCACACCCCGCGACGACAAGGCCGCTTTACCCTGCATGGCGCGAGGTTTACCCTTGCGCGCATGACTGGGACCGCGCAGTGGGAAACGGAGTGGCACATGGCCCGTGCCTGCCTTGAATGGCAGGTCGAAATGGGCGTGGATGAAGCGATCTGCGATGCGCCTGTCAATCGCTATGCGCTGGAGGCCAAGCCGTCCAAACCCGCGCCCGTGTCCATTGCACCAGCGGTCATGGAGGCTGTCGATCCGGTCTCGGAAGCGCATGCGATGGCAGCGGCCGCAGAAGATCTCGCGGGGTTGGAGACCGCACTCGCCGCCTATCCGCATTGGGATCTACGCCTTGGCGCGCGAAATCTTGTCTTTGCCGACGGTCACCCCGAAGCGCGCGTCATGATCATCGGCGAAGCCCCTGGGCGCGAAGAGGACATGAAGGGCAAGCCTTTCGTGGGTGAGGCAGGCCAGCTTCTCGACCGCATGTTCGCTGCCATCGCGATGCAGCGCGATCACCCGGATCCCGCGAAAGCAATTTACATAACCAATATCCTGCCTTGGCGCCCACCACAAAACCGCGACCCCAGCGCAGAAGAGCGCGCCATGCTGCGACCTTTCGTGCTGCGCCATATTGAGCTGGCGGATCCTGATCTCTTGGTGCTGATGGGCCGCGTTTCTTCCGCAACCTTGCTCGAGACCAGCGAGGGGATCACCCGGATCCGGGGCAAATGGCGCGAACTCGCCGGGCGGCCAGCGCTGCCGATGCTGCACCCGGCCTATCTGTTGCGCAACCCGGCCGCCAAGCGCGAGGCATGGGCCGATCTTCTGGAACTGCAAGCCAAGTTGAGAACCCTGCCATGAGCCGCCTTGACGAAACCAAACCCTTCATGCCCGTGCGCTTTGCGGTACTCACAGTCTCGGACACCCGCGATCTGAGCGGGGATAAATCGGGCGATACGCTGGTCGGCCGGATCGAGGAAGCGGGCCATACGCTGGTGGCGCGCGACATTTTGCGCGATGAACGCGCAGAGATCGCAGAGCGGCTGCGCCTGTGGTGCGCTGACCCCGATATCGATGCGATCCTGACAACTGGCGGCACCGGTCTGACCGGACGCGATGTGACGGTCGAGGCGCATCGCGACGTCTATGAAAAGGAAATCGACGCCTTCGGCACGGTCTTCACGATGATTTCGATGCAGAAGATCGGCACATCCGCGATCCAGTCGCGCGCTTGCGCGGGCGTGGCGCAGGGCACCTATCTCTTTGCGTTGCCAGGCTCTCCGGGGGCCTGCAAGGATGCCTGGGACGAGATCCTTGCGCGCCAATTCGACTATCGCCACCGGCCCTGTAATTTCGTCGAGATTTTCCCGCGCCTCGATGAGCAT
This sequence comes from Paracoccaceae bacterium, assembly GCA_003567315.1. Taxonomy (GTDB): domain Bacteria; phylum Pseudomonadota; class Alphaproteobacteria; order Rhodobacterales; family Rhodobacteraceae; genus Roseinatronobacter. The sequence goes on along the minus strand of PWZT01000017.1, from coordinate 44,732 downwards.
TTGCGCCGCAAGTAACGCGCTCTTGCGCTTGACTGCATTGAACTGACACGGCTTTTGCGGCGTAATCACAGTTGCGCCCCTTTCATGGACCGGAGATGCCATGCGTTTTCTCACTCGCAGCCTGATCGCGCTCGCTTTCGCGGCGCTGTCGCTCGCCGCGCTTGGTTATGCCGGGTACAGCATGATGAGCGCAATCCAGAGCCGCAGTGAAGCCCCCGAGGGTGGTCCCGGCGCAGACGCGCGCGAACGTGTCTTCACGGTGCGCGCGCTGACGGTGACATCGGGCGAAGTCACGCCCGAACTCGCGGCTTTCGGCGAGGTGCGCACGCGCCGTTCGCTGGAATTGCGGGCGCCAATGAGCGGCACCGTGCTGGAGCTTGCGCCGGGCTTCGAGGATGGCGCGGAGGTCGCGGAAGGCCAGCTTCTCTTCCGCATCGATCCGTCTGACGCAGAAGCAACGCTTGCGTTCGCGCAATCGGATCTGGTCCGCGCCGAAGCCGAGTTGCGCGAGGCCATTCGCGCGCTCGATCTAGCCGCCGAAGATGTTGAAGCCTCGCAGGCACAGCTCGATTTGCGCGCGCGTGCATTGGAGCGCATGCAGGGGCTGGCCGAGCGCGGGATTGCAACCGAAGCCGGGCTTGAAGAGGCCGAGCTTGCGCTTTCCTCTGCAAGACAGGCGCTGGTCAGCCGCAGGCAGGCCGAGGCACAGGCCGAAGCCCGCCGCGATCAGGCACAGACCGCGCTGGACCGGCAGCGCATCTCCTTAGCCGATGCCGAACGGCAATTGGCCGATACGCGCGTCCATGCAGGTTTCAGCGGCACACTGGCCGATGTGGCGATTGCAGAGGGCGGGATCGTGACCTCGCAGGAGAAGCTCGCACGCATCATCGACCCGGAGTCGCTGGAGGTTTCGGTCAGCGTCTCGACCGCGCAATATCTACGGCTGATTGACGAGTCCGGGCGGCTGATCAGCTCCGATGCTGAGGTCGCGTTGGAAGTGGCAGGCTTCGAGATCACCTCACCGGGGCGTGTGCTGCGAGCCTCTGCAACCGTCGCAGAGGGTCAGACCGGGCGGCGAATCTTCGTCGAACTGCTCGCGCCGCGCGGCTTTCGGCCCGGGGATTTCGTGACCGTCCGGCTCAACGAACCCGTGCTGCAAGATGTGGCACTTTTGCCCGCAACAGCGGTCAACCCGGCGGGCAATGTGCTGGTCATCAATTCCGAGGATCGGCTCGAAGCGATGCCGGTGACTGTGCTGCGCCGCCAGGGCGACGATGTCATAGTTGAGGCAAAGGAATTGGCCGGGCGCGAGATAGTGCGCGAGATCGGCCCCAATCTGGGCGCTGGCATCCGTGTGCGCCCGCAGCGTGAAACCGCCACGGGCGAGCTGCTGGAGGACGCGGCCGAGATGGTGACACTTGACCCCGAACGCCGCGCCAAGCTGATTGCGCAGGTCGAGAGCAATACGCGGATGCCCGAACAGGTCCGCGCACGCATGATCGCGCAGCTTTCCGAGGAGGCCGTCCCCGCCGCGATGATCGAACGGCTGGAAAGCGGCAGCTCTGGCCGCCCGCAGCGCGGGGGCTGAGCCATGGCCACGATTCGCACCACGCGCGAGCGTCTGGCCGTGCAGGCGCTGGGCCTGTTTCGTTATTTTACGCGCCACAAGACGGCAGCCAATCTGCTGCTGGTGATCATGCTGGTCTCAGGTTTTGCCGCGATCCCGCAGATGCGCGCGCAATTCTTCCCCGATGTGGTGGTCGATAATGTCACCGTCGATATCCGCTGGTCGGGCGCGGGCGCGGAGGATGTGGATCGCGGCATCGTGCAGCTTGTCGGCCCGGTGCTGCAGGCAGTCGAGGGTGTGAGTCAGGTCACGGCGCAATCGCGCGAGGGGCGCGCGAGTTTCACGCTGGAATTTGAGACCGGCTGGGACATGGCGCGCGGCAATGCCGATGTGCAGAACGCGCTCGATACAGTGTCGACCCTGCCCGAGGATGCGGACGACCCGGTCACACGGCGGTCGAATTGGGCGGATCGCGTCACCAATGTGGTGGTCACTGGTCCTGTGGCTGTCGAACAGCTTGCGCGGTTCGCGGATGAATTTGCCGCGCGGCTCTACGATGCCGGGATCACACGCACCACCATTCGCGGCGTCGCGAGTGCCGAGGTTTCGGTCGAAGTGCCCACGCGCCGACTGATCGAACATGACGTGACCATGGCGGATATCGCGCAGGCGATCCGCGCAACGGTCAGCACGGATCCTGCGGGTGAGGTCTCCTCCGGCATATCGCGTGTGCGCACCGGCACCGAGCGGCGCAGCGCCGAGCAGATTGCCGCGATTGCGCTGCGCAGCCGCGCGGATGGCTCGACCCTGCGCATCGGCGATATCGCGCAAGTGTCCGAAGGGGGGATCGATCGCGACCGCGCGTTCTGGGTGGGCGAAGACCCGGCGATTTCACTGCGCGTGGATCGCTCAGAGCGTGGCGATGCAATCGACATTCAGGCCCGCGTGCAGGCGCTGGCCGATGAAATGAACCGCTCGCTGCCCGAAGGCACGCAGATCGAGCTGGTCTCGACCCGCGCCGAATTCATTTCGGGCCGCATCATGATCCTTGTGAAGAACGGGCTGTTGGGGCTGGGGCTCGTTGTAGTGCTTCTGTTTCTGTTCCTGAATGCGCGCACGGCATTCTGGGTGGCAGCAGGCATTCCGGCGGCGATGCTGGCGGCGATTGCGGTCATGTATCTGATGGGGCTCAGCTTCAACATGATCTCGCTTTTCGCGCTGATCATCACGTTGGGCATTGTCGTGGATGATGCCATCGTTGTGGGCGAACATGCCGATTACCGCGCGCGCGAATTGGGCGAGAGCCCGGCCGAAGCCGCCGAGAATGCCGCCACGCGGATGGCGCAGCCGGTATTTGCCGCAACGATCACGACCGTTCTCGCTTTCGGTGCACTGATCCTTGTGGGCGGGCGCTTCGGCACGCTGATCGCAGATATTCCGCTGACTGTGATCGCAGTTCTGATCGCCTCGCTGATCGAGTGTTTCCTGATCCTGCCCAACCATATGTATCACGCCATCGCCAGCGGGCTGAAGGAACGCTGGTATGACTGGCCCTCGCGGCAGGTCAATCGCGGCTTCCGCTGGGTGCGCGAGCGCGCTTTCCGCCCGCTGATGGGGTTCATCATCGCCGCGCGTTACCCGGTCGTGGCGGGGCTGATCGCGCTTCTGACAGTGCAGACGGCCAATCTGGTGCGCGGCGATCTGCCGTTTCGTTTCTTCAACCCGCCCGAGCAGGGCTCGATCACCGGCAATATCGTGATGAGTGATGGCGCGAGTCGCGAGGATACGCGCGAGATGCTGCGCGAACTGACCCGCGCGACCGAGGCGCTGGCCGCACGGTTCGAGGCCGAGGATGGCACCAACCCGGTTCTCTTCGCGATGACAGAGCTTGGCGGCCATGCGGGCCGCGCCTTGGCCTCCGCCGAGAACAAGGAGGCCGATCTGCTGGGCGCGATCTCGATCGATCTGGTCGATGCCGATTTCCGCAGCCTGTCCTCTTTCGCCTTCGCCTCTGCCTTGCAGGATGAGGTCGAACCCCATCCACAGCTCGAGGAGTTCAGCTTCCGCTCCTGGGGCAGTGGACCCGGGGGTGATTCGCTTTCAGTCGATCTGAGCGGCGGCGATGCCGAGACGCTGAAAGCTGCCTCGGAGGCGCTGCGCACAGCACTCGCACCCTTCCCCGAGATCACCGGGCTCGAGGACAACCTGCCCTATGACAGGCAGGAATTGCTGCTGCAACTCACGCCGCAGGGCCAGGCACTCGGTTTCACCATCGAAGGGCTCTCGCGCGATCTGCGTGACCGGCTTTCGGGGATCGAGGCGGCGACCTTCCCCGATGGGCTGCGCACCGGGCGCATTCGCGTTGAAGTGCCGCAAGCCGAGCGCGCGTCGGATTTCCTCGACAGCATGATGATGCGCACTGGAACAGGGAGTTATGTCGCTCTGGGCGATGTTGTCTCGGTCACCGACAGGCAGGGATTTTCAACGATCCGGCGCGAGAACGGGATGCGGGTGGTCACTGTGTCTGGCGATCTTTCCGAAGATGATCCAGCGCGGGCGCGCGAGATCACGCAGCTTTTGAACGAGCGCATACTGCCCGATCTGGAGGCCGATTTCGGCATCACTACCCGGCTTTCGGGACAGGCGGAGCAGGAGCGCGAATTCCTCACCGATGCCGTGATCGGCGTCACCCTCTGCCTGATCCTGATCTATCTGACGCTCGCCTGGGTGTTTTCGAGCTGGTCGCGCCCCATGGTTGTGATGGCCGTCATCCCCTTCGGCCTGATCGGCGTGATTTATGGCCATATGAGCTGGGGGATGGCGATGTCGATGTTCTCGATCGTGGGCATCATGGGGATGATCGGGATCATCATCAACGACTCCATCGTGCTGGTGACGACAGTGGATCAATATGCGCGCGACCGTGGGCTGATCCCCTCGATCATCGATGCGACCTGCGACCGCCTGCGCCCGGTGCTGCTGACCACGCTGACCACCGTGTTGGGGCTTACCCCGCTGATGTTCGAGAACTCGACACAGGCCGCCTTCCTCAAGCCCACGGTCATCACGCTGGTCTATGGGCTGGGCTTCGGCATGTTCATCGTGCTCCTGCTGGTGCCCTCGGTGCTTGCCATCGGGCATGACATCAATCGCCAGTTCACCTCGCTGCGCCGCGCGCTGTCGCGTCCGGCAAGGGGTGTCGCCGCCGTGCCGATGCTGGCGGGCGTGGCGTTGCTGGGGTGGTTTGCGCTCACGCTGGGCGGTGTCATGCTCTCGGGCGCGCTGCCCGAGTGGCTGGCTTTGCCCGGCGCGCTGCAACAGACGCCAATGGAGGGCGCAATGGTGCTTTTCCTCGGCGGTGCTGTTGTGGGGTTGCTGGTAGCCTGGACCCTGGGCGCCATCGGGCTCGCCTTGTCAGGCCGCAAAACTCACTCCGGGAAACTGCAGCCCTGATGCTTCACCACCCCGTTTTCGCTGATCACGCTGATCCGCACCGAGGAGCGATCAATCGCCTCGCCCTGTTCCGGGCGCATAAGCACATGGCCGATCAGCGTATCGCCATTGCGCTCGGATGGAAGGGCGCGGGTGCGTATGTTGCTGCCATACATTTCCACCAGCGCGAATTCCTGTGCACCTTGCGCGGGCAGGGTCATATGCGCGCTCAATTTCACCCCGCGTTTGACGGGCGCGACGGTGCAGGAGACATCTCGCAGCCCCGCTGATCTGGCCTTGCGCGGGTTGCGGGTGAGTGCCGTGGCGATGAGCCCATCCATCATGCCTGTGTCGTTGACCGCGAGCTGCAACGGTAGATCCACCGGAATGCAGATGTCATCGCACACTCCGACCGAGAGCGTCGCATCCAGATGCATGGGCAGGCCGGGCTCTTGCGGGATCAACTCGATGGGCAGGACCACTTCGCCGCCATAGCCAATGCTCGCAAACCCCGATTTGATATGCAGCTTGGGTTCGGGCCAGTGGATGCGCGCGTCGGCAAGATTGCGAGAGCCGGACCAGTCGAGCCGTGGCGCTATGCCGCTCTCACCAGGATGCCGCCAGTAGGTCATCCAGTCGCCCGAAAGCCGCAGATGCAGCGCTGTCATATGCGTCCCGCTCTCGGTCTGCCAGCCATGCCGCATGCGCGCGTCGATGATGTCCGACAAATGCGTGGCCTGGGCAGCGGCGGCAGTCGGCAGCAGCGGTGCGCAGAGCGCGAGGAGTTGCAACAGGCGTTTCATGCGTCGTCTAGATTCCGCGTCGCAGGGCCATTTGGAAGTCACAAGGCTGCGACTTGTCGGGCCTGTGACCCGATTGCCCCAATTGCGACGAAGACACACACTTGGCAAGACGCCGCAAGATGGGCATGGTCTTTGGAAAATAACGCCCGGATGCCAGATGACCGCACTGACAGGAAAACTCCTCATCGCAATGCCGTCCATGCCCGATCCGCGCTTCGCGCATTCGGTGATCTTGCTGTGCGCCCATTCGGACGAAGGGGCGATGGGCATCATCATCAACAAGTCCTTGCCCGAACTGAGCCTGTTCAAGCTGCTGGAGCATCTCGATATTTCGCCGAGCGAGGAGGCTGCAGGGCTTGGCGAGGCAGCGCGCGATATGCCGGTGCGTTTCGGCGGCCCGGTTGAGACCTCGCGCGGCTTCGTTATCCACACGCCCGATTTCTTTGGGGCGGAGGGTAGCGCGCAGGTGTCGGACGGCATCGTGCTCAGCACCTCGGTCGAGGTCCTGACCGAGATGGCGCGTGGTCAGGGGCCGGGCAATGCCCTGATTGCGCTAGGCTATTCAGGCTGGGGGCCGCAACAACTCGAAAGCGAAATTCAGGCCGGAGGCTGGCTGACGGCCGATTCGGGCAGCGCACTGCTGTTCGAGACCGAAGACAGCCAGAAATGGGCCGCCGCTCTGGATGAGATCGGTGTCGACCCGCGTCTGCTGTCAGGCGCGACTGGTCACGCCTGAAGATCCGTGCCCACCAGCGCGGCTGCGAATTCCTCCGGGTCGAACGCTTGCAGATCGTCGATCTGCTCGCCCACACCGATAGCGTGGATCGGCAATCCGAAGCGATCGGCCAGCGCAACCAGAACGCCGCCGCGCGCGGTGCCGTCGAGCTTGGTCATCACCAGCCCGGAGACATCCGCGAGCTTGCGGAAGATCTCCACCTGAGAGAGGGCGTTCTGCCCGGTCGTGGCGTCGAGCACGAGAAGCGTATTATGTGGCGCGTCCGTGTCGAGCTTGCGCAGCACGCGCAGGATCTTGGCCAGTTCCTCCATCAGATCGGCGCGGTTCTGCAACCGCCCCGCCGTGTCGATCATCAGGAGATCCGCGCCCTCGGTCTTCGCACGCGACACGGCTTCATAGGCAAGGCTTGCAGGGTCCGAGCCTTCGGGCGCCGTCATCACCGGGACGCCCGCGCGCTCGCCCCAGATTTGCAACTGCTCGACGGCGGCGGCACGGAATGTATCACCTGCCGCAATCATCACCGATTTGCCTGCCGCGCGGAACTGACTGGCAAGCTTGCCGATGGTCGTGGTCTTGCCCGCCCCGTTCACGCCTACCACCAGCACCACTTGCGGGCGCGCAGGGTATAGCGGCAGGGGCTTGGCCACAGGCTCCATGATGCGCGCGATTTCCTGCACCAGCGCGGACTTGATCTCATTGACCGAGAGTTTGCGGCCAAACCGCCCCTCGGCCAGATTGGCGCTTACCCGCATCGCGGTTTCCACCCCCATATCGGCCTGGATCAGCAATTCCTCGAGGCTCTCGAGCATCTCGTCATCGAGCACCCGTCGCGGGCTGTCATCACGCCCGAGCATCCGCCCGAGAAGGCCGGGCTTCGCAGGCTGGGCTTCCGGCTTGGCTTCCGGGGCAGGTTGCTGCTCAGGGGCGGTTTCCTCCTGTCCTCCCTCCTCGACCAGTGCCTCAAGCCCTTCATCGAGCTTCGAGGAGGCGCGGAACATGCGCTCTTTCATCTTTCGGAAAAACGACATCCCCACGCCTCTCTTGACCCTATTTGCGCCTCCAGAGCTATCGCAGTTGCTTAGGCTTGAAAAGCGGGCTGAGGCAATCTGCGCGGCTGTGCGCGTCCCAGTGGCGTGTTATATCAACGCCAAGTATCAAGGACCGCCCCGCAATGCCGCTTCTGCCCTTCACACTCGCCGCACTGGTGCCGGTCCTGCTGCTTGGTTCGGCGGGGGTCGCGGGCGGACTCTGGGTATGGGTGGCGCTCGCCTATGTCTCGGTCATCGCGGCGCTGGCGGATGAGCTTGTCGCATGGCGCACAGCCCCCGCCGAGCCCGATGCAGTCGAGCGAGGCGCAAACGCGCTCTCGGTCGCACTGGCGCTTGCGCATTTTGGGCTCATGGCGTTGGGGGTTCTGGCTGTGGCCGGGGCGACCGGGCTGGGCGTGGACGAGCGCATCGCGGGTTTCCTCGCCTTCGGGCTCTATTTCGGGCAAGTCAGCATCGCCAATGCGCATGAATTGATCCACCGCACACATCGCGGGCTCTTCGCGCTTGGCAAATGGGTATTCATCTCGATGCTCTACGGCCATGTCACCACCACGCACAGGCTCCTGCATCACCCCCATGTCGCCACCCCGCGCGACCCCAATTTCCCGCCGCTTGGCGTCAGTTTCTACAGCTACCTGCCGCGCAGCCTCTGGGGCAATCTGCGCGAGGGCTTTCGGATCGAGCGGGCCCGCGCCGCGCGATCGGGGCGGATAAACCCTTATGTCACTTATATTGGCGGCGCGCTTGTGGTCTTGGCGCTGGCGTGGCTCGGCGCGGGCTGGGGCGGGGTCGCCGCGCTCATCGGCTTCGCCGCCTATGCGCAGTTCCAACATGCGATGGTCGATTACCTCCAGCATTACGGGCTTGCCCGCCGCGCCTTGCCCGATGGCAGTTTTGAGCCGCAAGGCCCGCAGCATAGCTGGAACAGCCCGCATTGGTTCACCTCGCTGATGACTGTCAACGTCACGCGCCATTCCGACCATCACGCAAACCCTACGCGCATTTTCCCGGCACTCCGGCTGGAAACGGGTATGCCGATCCTGCCTTACAGCCTACCTCTCATGGGTGTGATTGCGCTGTTCCCGCCACTATGGTTCAAGATGATGGACAAGCGGGCCGCTCACGCTCTCGCCGCGGCGCAAGGAGACAGCCGATGAAATATCTTCCCCAAGCCCTGCTCATGGCGTGGCTCGCCACCCCGGTTTTCGCACAAGACCTGATGACGGCCGAGGAGTTCGAGAGCTATGTGACCGGCCAGACGCTCACTTTCGGCTTCGACGGTCAGCCCTACGGGATCGAGGAATTTCACCCCGGACGGCGCACCACATGGGCCTTCATGGGGGATGAATGCCGCGAGGGTCGCTGGTTCGACCGCGATGAACAGATTTGCTTCATCTATGACGATGCCCCGCATGAAGAACATTGCTGGGTCTTCTGGCGCGGCGAGCAGGGGCTCAATGCCCGTTTCATGGGCGAAGGCGAAGGCACGAAACTTTATGAAGTTCAGCGCAGTTCACGCCCGCTGATCTGTCCCGGACCTGAAATCGGCGTCTGACCGCGCAGGCGGGTTCAGAGCGCCCGCCAGCCTATATCGCGCCTGCAAAACCCTTCGGGCCAGTCGAGCCGATCAATCATATCGTAAGCCCGCGCACGCGCCTCGGCCAGCGTGGCACCGCGCGCCGTGACATTAAGCACCCGCCCGCCATTGGCAAGCACGCGCCCGCGCTCGGCCTTGGTGCCCGCATGAAACACCATATGCGCGCTGTCGCGCGGGCAAGCCTCCAGCCCCCGGATTTCGCTGCCCTTGGCATACTCGCCCGGATAGCCCTGCGCGGCCATCACAACGGTCATCGCATGGTCATCGGCCCAGTTGACGGCCATCTCATCAAGCCGCCCCTCGGCGCAGGCCATCATCAGATCGAGCGCCTGCGCGCCCAGACGCATCATCAGCACCTGACATTCGGGATCGCCGAAGCGGACATTATATTCCACCAGCCGCGGCTGCCCGTCGCGGATCATCAACCCCGCATAAAGCACGCCCTGATAAGGCATTCCGCGCCGCGCCATCTCGGCCATGGTCGGGCGGATGATCTGCTCGAGCGCCATATCCGCAATCGCGTCACTCAATACAGGCGCTGGCGAATAGGCCCCCATGCCGCCCGTGTTCGGCCCGGTATCGCTCTCGCCCACGCGCTTGTGGTCCTGCGCCGTGCCGATGGGCAGACAGCTCTCGCCATCGACCAGCACGAAGAAGGACGCCTCTTCGCCCTCCATGAATTCCTCGATTACGACTTCCGCCCCGGCCGCGCCGAACTCGCCGCCGAACATCGTGTCAATCGCGGCCAGCGCCTCGGCCTCGGTCATGGCCACGATCACGCCCTTGCCCGCCGCGAGCCCGTCGGCCTTGACCACAATGGGCGCGCCCTGCGCAGCGATGTAGTCGCGCGCAGCGTGAGCGTCGGTGAAACGCGCATAGGCGGCGGTCGGCGCGCCCACAGCCGCGCAGATCTCCTTGGTAAAGGCTTTTGAGGCTTCCAGCTTCGCCGCCGCCGCCGAAGGGCCAAAGCAGCTTATCCCCACCGCGCGCAAACGATCCGCGACGCCTGCTGCCAGCGGCGCCTCCGGCCCGATCATTACGAAATCAATCGCGTTTTCCTCGCAGAAATTGGCCACGGCCCCGCCATTGCAGATATCGAGATCGGCGCATTCGGCCATCGCCTCCATACCCGCATTGCCGGGCGCGCAGATCAGCCGGTCGCATTTCGGGTTCTGCAGGATCGCCCAGGCCAGCGCATCTTCGCGTCCGCCACTGCCCAGCACCAGAATATTCATTACCCGCCCTCTCTTGGCCTTCGCTGCCGCGCGTTCTAGGGTTGTCGTGCCGGTATGACAAGCGAGACCCGCATGGACCTGATCGACGAGCCCGCCAGCAACACCCCTGAATTCTCGGTGGCCGAGATCTCGGGCGCAGTCAAACGCGTGCTCGAGGGCGAGTTCGGACGCGTGCGCGTGCGCGGCGAAGTGGGCCGCGTCGTGGTGGCGCGCACAGGGCATATGTATTTCGACCTAAAGGATGAGCGTGCCGTCATCGCGGGCGTGAGCTGGAAGGGCCAGGTCGCGCGCATGGCGGTCAAGCCCGAGGAAGGGATGGAAGTCATCGCTACCGGGCGGCTCACGACCTTCGCGCCGCAATCGAAATACCAGTTGCAGGTTGAAAGCATTGAGCCCGCGGGCGCAGGTGCGCTGATGGCGATGCTGGAAAAGCGCAAGGCCGCGCTGGCCGCCGAAGGGCTCTTCGCCCCCGAGCGCAAGCAGCGCCTGCCCTCCCTGCCCCGCGTGATTGGGGTCATCACCTCGCCGCAGGGGGCCGTGATCCGCGACATCCTGCACCGGCTGCATGACCGCTTCGGCGTACATGTGCTCCTCTGGCCTGTCGCGGTGCAGGGGCAGGCTTGCGCGCCTGAAGTGGCCCGCGCGATTGCCGGGTTCAATTCGCTGCGCGCTGACGGCCCGATCCCGCGCCCTGATCTGCTGATCGTGGCGCGCGGGGGCGGCTCGATCGAGGATCTCTGGGGGTTCAATGAGGAAATCGTCGTGCGCGCCGCTGCCGCAAGCCGCATCCCGCTGATCTCCGCTGTGGGCCATGAAACCGACACCACATTGATCGACTTCGCCGCCGATCAGCGCGCGCCCACACCGACGGCCGCTGCCGAGATTGCCGTGCCGGTCCAGGCCGAACTGATGGCGCATCTCACCGGGCTGGAGGCACGGCTCATCCGTGCGGGCGGGCAGATGGCCAGCACCCGGCGCCAGCGCCTCGCCGATCTCTCCCGCGCGCTGCCGCGCGCCGAGACGCTGCTTGCGCCCGCGCTGCAACGGTTCGATCAATGGAGCGAACGCTTCCCGGGATCATTGCGCGCGCTGATCACGACCAAGGGGCAGGAATTGCGCAGCACCGCCGCCGGGCTGCGCCCCGCGACCATCCGCTTCCAGATCGAAAAGTCGCGCGAGCGCCTCGACGAACGCGCCGCCCGCGCCACCCGCGCCATCACCGCGCGGCTCGACACCCACACCACGCGGCTCGAATCGCTCGAGAGGCTGCGCCAGTCGCTGGGCTATCCCGCCACGCTCCGGCGCGGCTATGCGGTGGTGCGCGATGCAGACGGCGCAGTCCTGACCGAGGCCCGCGCGGCCGCCAAGGCCCGAATGCTCGAGATCGAATTCGCCGACAGCCGCCTGCACGCGCAACCGCAGCAAGCCCCCAAATCCGGCAAGCCTGCCAAGAAACCGCCCGAGCAAGGCAGTCTCTTCTGATTTCATCTTGCCAAAAATACTCAATATGCCGCCCGCGCAACGGCGCAGCTTCGAAGGCAGGCGCGACGCCTGCTACCGCGCTTGCAAGACCTCGGCAATTGCCCGCGCTGTCACGTCAATCGTCTCGGCATTCAGCCCCGCCATATTCACGCGCCCATCACCCAGCATATAGATCGCGTGCTTGTCGCGCAGTGTCTCCACTTCCGCAGGCGCCAGCGGCAACAGTGAGAACATCCCGTTTTGGGCGGCGATAAAGCCAAAGCGGTCCGAGCCGGTCTCGGCCCGGATCGCCTCCGCCAATGCGCGCCGGTTCTCCGCCACGCGGATGCGCATCGCGTCCAACTCGCCCTGCCAGCCATGGCGCAGGGCTGTGTCGCCCAGGATCGTGCTCACAACCCGCCCGCCATGATCTGGCGGAAACGCGAAGCTCTGCCGGTTCAACCCCGCCAGCGTGCCTGCAAGCGTATCGCGCAAACCAGGTTCCACCACGGCCATCGCAAGCCCCACCCGCTCGCGATACAGCCCGAAATTCTTGGAACAACTCGCGGCCACCAGCACTTCGGGGAGCCGCGCGGCCAGATGGCGCAGTCCCCCCGCATCCGCGTCGAGGCTCACGCCAAAGCCCTGATAGGCCATGTCCACGAAAGGCACCATGCCACGCCGCTCGATGAGCGCAGCCGTTTCGGCCCAATCCTGCAGGCTCAGGTCCACGCCTGTGGGGTTGTGGCAGCAGCCATGCAACAATACCACATCGCCCGCGGCCATCTGCTCCAGATCGGCAAAGAACCCTTCGCGATCCAGCGCCCCGCTCTCGCGGTCGAGATAGCGATAGGGCCGCGACTGCATACCCGCCGCAGCGATCAGGGGCAGGTGGTTGGGCCATGTCTGCGCGCTCACCCAGATCGTGGCCTCGGGCCGCGCGCGCTTGATCAACTCGCAAATCTGGCGCACAGCCGCCGTCCCGCCAGGCGTGCCTACTGCCGCCACCCGCGCGCCTGGCACTGAACCGCCCAGGAGCAGCGTCTCCATCGCTTCCAGAAAGGCGCGGTCGCCTGCGAGCGAGAGATAGCTCTTGCTGTCCTGCGCCTCGAGTATCCGCGCCTCCGCAGCCTTGACCGCCCGCATGACCGGCGTGCGTCCGTATTCATCGCGATAGACGCCCACACCCAGATCGACTTTCTCCGCGCGCGGATCATCTGCAAAGGCCTGCATCAGGGCGATGATCCCGTCGAGCTTCGGCGCGGGCAGTGTCTCAAACATATCGCATCTTCTCAGTCGGGGGCCGGGGTCCAGTCGCGGGTCAGGACGCGACTGCGCTCTTCCTGTCGGACCGGGGTGAAGCCGTGTTTCTGGTATTGGATCAGCGCGCGCGGATGGTCGAGCGTGCAGGTATTGACGCGCAACACTTCCAGCCCCGGACGCTCCCAGGCGGTCAGAATGGCCGTGCGCAGCATCCAGCCGCCGAGGCCTCGCCCCACAGCCTCCGGCACAAGGCCGAAATAGCTCAGATCGCAGGCCGTGTTTTCGCGCGCATCAAGCATGAAAAAGCCTTTCGGCCAGCCATGATCGATCAGCGAATAAAGCGCGACATTTTCATCGGCCAGCCAGTCGGCGATGTCGCGGTCCTCATTCTCATGCAGATCGGTCCAAGCATAATCGCGCCCGACAGCATCATAAAGCGCACGGAAATACCACACAGGCGGGTTTTCGGCCCGCAGAAGCGCGCCCGTCATGCCCACGGGCGTATGTGGCCAGCCATAGCCGGGCCGGGCGGTCATCTCGAGGAATGTGACCGTGTAGGAAATAGTCTCGCCCGCGTGATGCGTGGTCATCCGGTCTCGACCTTCAGATCAGGAAACTGCCCCCATTCGGTCCAGGAGCCATCATAAAGCGCGTGATCGCGATGCCCGAGCATTTCGAGCCCGAGGCTGAGCACGGCCGCAGTGATGCCCGAGCCGCAGGTCGTGATGACCCGGCGCTCCAGATCGACGCCTGCGCCCTCGAAGGCCGCGCGCAGCGCATCGCCCTGCTTCATCGTGCCATCGGGGTTGAAAAGCTCGGTGAACGGCAGGTTCAACGCGCCCGGCATATGGCCCGCGCGCAAACCTTCGCGGGGCTCGGGCGTATCGCCACGAAAACGCTCGGCGGAACGCGCATCGAGGATCTGCCAGTCACGCAGTTTGACGGCGGCGGCGACTTCGCTCACATCCTTGACCATATGCGCCTGACGCTGGACCGTGATATGCCGCTCGCGCAGGACAGGGGCCAGATCCTCGACTTCGCGCCCTTCGGCCTGCCATTTCGGGAAGCCCCCGTCGAGCACGGCCACATCGCTCTTGCCCATCAGCCGGAAGAGCCACCAGACCCGCGCGGCGGAAAAAAGCCCCATCCCGTCATAGACCACCACCTGGTGCCCGTCGCCCACCCCCATTGCGCGCATGCGCGACATGAATTTCTCCACCGGCGGTGCCATATGCGGCAGGCTGGAGCGATGGTCGCTGATCTCGTCGATATCGAAGAAACGGGCTCCGGGTATGTGGCCTGCCTCGTATTCAGCGCGCGCATCGCGGCCCATCTGCGGCAGGTACCAGCTTGCATCGAGGATGCGCAGATCGGGATCGTTGAGATGCTGGGCGAGCCACTCCGTGGATACCAGCGTTTTCGGATCATCCATCATGCACTCCCTTCGCACCCGTCTGCCTGCGCCATACTGTACCCCTAACGGCGCAAATTGAGGCTGGCAAGATGGCAGCGGACCCTTTCGCTACGCGGGAGTTTGGCGTATCGAGTTGCGCCATGAAGGACATTATGACGCAGGTATATGACCAACTGGTCGAGGACGGCGAAATCCGCCCCGATGCGGCCCAGCGCGGGGCCCTGCCGCTTTTCGTACCGATCCTTGACTATTTGGCACAGCCCGCGCCGAAACGCGGCGGTTTGCGGGGCTTTCTGAGCCGTCAGAAGCCCGACCCTGCGCCCGGGCTCTATATCTGGGGCGGCGTCGGGCGCGGCAAGTCGATGCTCATGGATCTGTTTGTGGCACAACTGGGGGATGTGCCGCGCAGGCGGGTGCATTTCCATGCCTTCATGCAGGAAATCCACGCGGGCATGCATGAGGCGCGCAAAGGCGGGGTCGAGGATGCGCTTGCGCCGGTGGCCGACAAGGTGGCGGATGAAGTGCGGCTCTTGGCGTTTGATGAGATGCAGATCACCGATATCACCGATGCGATGATCGTCGGGCGGCTCTTCGAGCGGTTGATGGCGGCGGGGGTGGTAATCGTGAGCACATCGAACCGGGTGCCCGATGATCTCTACAAGGACGGGTTGAACCGGGCGTTGTTCCTGCCCTTCATCGAGATGATCAAGACAAGGATGGTGGTGCATCAGCTGGAGTCGGAGACCGATTACCGCCAGCATCGGCTTGCGGGCGCGCAGGTGTGGTTCAACCCGGCCGATGCGGCGGCGCGCGCCGAGATGGCGCGGATCTGGGATGAGTTGACCGGGCATGATCCGGGCGAGCCCCTTAAGCTGAAGGTTAAAGGGCGGGAGGTCGTGGTGCCGCGCGCGCATAATGGCGTGGGCTGGGCGCGGTTCTGGGATCTCTGCGGTCAACCGCTGGGGCCTGCGGATTATCTCGCGCTGGCAGAGGCGTTGCGGGTCCTGATGCTGGAGGACATCCCGTATCTGACAGTCTCGAATTACAACGAGGCGAAGCGGTTTGTAACCTTGGTTGATGCGCTCTATGAGGCGAAGGTCCGGCTGATCGCGTCTGCGGCCTCCGAGCCCGAGCGGCTCTATACCGAAGGGGCAGGCGCGTTCGAGTTCGAGCGCACGGCCTCGCGGCTGCGGGAGATGCAGGGCGCGGATTGGGGGGCGTGACCTTTGGGAGGGGGACGATCCTTCCCCCCCATCGAGGGGGTCAGGATCGTGGGCGCGTCACCGCGCCCGGCGCTTCCGCAGAGGGCGCGCGTAGCCGCCCGGCAGCCCAACGCGCGGCATCTGCGACTGTCGGGTCGGGGTCGTTGCAGAGGGCTTGCGCGGCGGGCCTTAGCCGCACGCTGCCGGAATTACCGATGGCATAAAGCACATTACGGACAAAACGATTGCGCCCGATGCGCTTTATCGGCGAACCTGAAAACCGCGCGCGGAAAGCTGCATCGTCCAGCGCTGCCAGTTCGGCCAGATCAGGAGCGACCATCCCATCGCGCGCAGCATATTTCGCTTCCGACGCAGTTTGCGCGAATTTGTTCCAGGGGCAGACCGCCAGGCAATCATCGCAACCATAGATGCGATTGCCCAGCTTCGCCCGCAATTCTTCCGGCACGGGTCCGTGATGCTCGATGGTCAGGTAGGAGATACAGCGCCGGGCATCGAGCTGGAAGGGCGCGGGGAACGCATCGGTCGGGCAGATATCGAGACAGGCGCGGCAAGAGCCGCAATTCTCGCCTGCGGGCGTGTCAGGAGGCAGCTCAAGCGTGGTGAAGATCGCACCCAGAAAGAACCAGTTGCCCAAGTTCCGCGACAGGAGATTGGTATGCTTGCCCTGCCAGCCCAGCCCAGCCGCCGCGGCAAGCGGCTTTTCCATGACAGGGGCGGTATCGACAAAAACCTTGATCTCGCCCCCTGACCGCGCGATCAGCCAGCGGCCCAGATGCTTGAGGCGTTTCTTGACCACATCATGATAATCGCGCCCCATCGCATAAGCCGAAATCACGGCTTTGTCGCGCTGTTGCAGCAGGTCCAGCGGGTCGTGGTCAGGCGTGTAGCTTTCCGCCAGCATGATGATGCTGCGCGCGTCCTGCCAGAGCGCGGCAGGGTTGCCGCGCCATGCCATGCGCTCGGCCATCCAGCCCATCTGCCCGTGCCTGCCCTTGGCGACGAACTCCGCCAGCCGTTCGCGCGCGTCCGGGATCGCATCGGGGCGCGTGACTGCGCAGGAATCGAACCCGAGGCGGGTTGCTTCGGCCTGCAGATCGGCTTTCAACGCAGAAGTCATGCCAAAGAGATGCGCATGGAGCGCCTAGAAATCCAGATCGGCATAATGCGCAGGCGGCGGAAAGCCCGGGAGTTGGTCAGCCAGCAGTGTGCGGAAAGCCGGGCGCGATTTGATCTTGGCATACCATTCATGCACGAGGCTCGAGCGCTCCCAATTCACATCATTGATGTAATCGAGACAGGAAAGATGCGCGGCGGCTGTGAAATCAGCGAGCGTCATGTCATTGCCCGCAAGCCAGCGACGCTGGCCCAGAAGCCAGTCCATATAGTCGAGATGAAACTTGATCCGCGCCGAACCCAGCTTGATGCGCTGCGAATCCGGGTAGCCTGCGCCTGTGATCTTCTTGTTCACGCGCTCATAGAGCAGGTTCGACGTCACCTCGACATGGAACTTGTCATCGAACCATGTGCAGAGCCTGCGCATCTCGTAGCGCTCATCCGGCCCGCGCGGCACGAGCGGCGGGGTTGGGATCGTCTCGTCGAGATACTCGCAGATCGCCTGGCTTTCGCTGAGCATCCGGCCCTCATGACGAAGCACCGGCACCTTGCCCGCCGGGTTGCGGCGCATGAAATCCTGGCTCGGCTCCCAGTAGCGCTCCTCGATCAGCTCCACCTCAATGCGTTTTTCCGCCAGTGTCAGGCGGACCTTGCGGCAGAAGGGTGATAGCGGAACGTGGTAAAGACGGGCCATGAAGACGCGACAACTCCTTGAGTGATGCTGATGCACTCATGCCGTGCAGGCCGGGGAAATTCAACCGCCTATACAGGCAGCGCGCCCGTCGCGGGCAATCGTCGCGGCCCCATCAAGGATCGAGGCGCTGCGATTGCGCACAAACTGCGTCGGATTGGCGGCATCACGGCTTTTGGGGGCGGGCAGGACAGCGGCGAGCCGGGCGGCTTGCGTGGGGGTCAGTTCGGCGGCCGTGGTGCGGAAATAGCGTTGCGCTGCGGCCTCCACCCCGAAGACGCCATCATCAAACTCCGCAATATTGAGATAGACCTCGAGGATGCGCTGCTTGGGCCAGAGCGCCTCGATCAGCAAGGTGAAGACCGACTCGAGGGCTTTTCGCGTCCAGTCGCGCCCATGCCAGAGAAAGACGTTCTTGGCGGTCTGCTGCGTGATCGTGGAAGCACCGCGCGAGCTGCCCTGCTCGATGACGCGGCGAATCTCGACCATATCGAAGCCCCAATGCAGGCAGAAATTCGCGTCCTCCGCCGCGATGGCAGAGCGTGCCATGACGGGAGCGATCTGCTCCATCGGCACCCATTGGCGTTCGATCGCCCCGATGCGGCGGTATTCCTGCAGCATGAATATACCCCCAGGCGGGGCGACGAAGCGATAGAGCAGCACCCATGCCACAGCGAGCAGGAACAGGATCGCCAGCAGGCGCCAGAGCTTGCGCCAGACCCAGTCCACCATATCGGCGATGCGCGCGAATGCGCGGCGCTTGGGCGCGCTCTTGCGCGGCTTTCTGGACTTTGTCTTCGCCATATCCCGCTTAACTCATGTTACAGCAAGCCGGGTCAAGAGGCGACAGACCTATCGGGTCGGAACCGGGACGTCGCCGCGATAATCGTAGAAGCCGCGTTGGGTCTTGCGCCCGAGCCAGCCTGCCTCGACATATTTTGTCAGCAACGGGCAGGGACGATACTTGGTATCCGCCAGCCCATCATGCAGCACATTCATGATCGCAAGGCATGTGTCGAGCCCGATGAAATCGGCCAGTTCCAGCGGCCCCATCGGGTGATTGGCGCCGAGCTTGAGCGACTCGTCGATGGATTTGACCGAACCCACGCCTTCATAGAGCGTATAGACCGCTTCGTTGATCATCGGCATTAGGATGCGATTGACGATGAAGGCCGGGAAATCTTCAGCGCTGGCAGCGGTCTTGCCGAGTTTTTCGACCACGCCGAGCAGCGTCTTGTAAGTGGCCTCGTCGGTGGCGATCCCGCGGATCAGTTCCACCAGTTGCATCACTGGAACCGGGTTCATGAAATGAAACCCCATGAAGCGCTCGGGCCGGTCAGTGCGCGAGGCGAGCCGGGTGATCGAGATAGACGATGTGTTCGAGGTCAGAATCGTATGCGGCTGGATATGGGGTAGCAGATCTTCGAAGATCGCCTGTTTGACGGTCTCGCGCTCGGTCGCGGCCTCAATGATCAGATCCGAGGGGCCCAGATCGGCGAGCCGCGTGGTGGTTCGGATGCGCGCCATCGCGGCGGCCTTGTCCTCGGCAGAGGTCTTGCCGCGCGAGACCTGCCGTTCCAAATTGCGGCCGATCAGGGCGACGGCCTTGTCCAGCGCCTCTTTCGAGATGTCGTTGAGCAGCACATCGTAACCTGACAGCGCGAAGACATGGGCGATGCCGTTGCCCATCTGGCCTGCGCCAACAATTCCAACGGTCTTGATGTCCATCACCCGGCTCTCCTGTCATCTTTCGGCCAGACCATAAGTCCGGGCGCGACCCTAGTGCAAGCGCGAAAGCCGCCCAAGCCGCGCGGGAAAGATCTGCTGGATGATCCCGACGCTGACCAGATAGAGGCTGGTCACGATGAGCCCCCATGTCACGAATTGCGGCTGGGCAAACTCTGTCCACGCCGCCCAGCCTGCAAGCCCGGTCCAGATGAAGGCGATTGGAAGCGACAGGTTGCGCCAGCGGCTTGTGCGCACGGGGTGAATGAATTTCAGCGGCGTGAACATCGCAACCGCGAGGAATACGACAATCGCGAGAATGACCCAGAAGCCCGGCTGGGTCGCGAAAATCACCACTGCGGCCATGTTCCAGCAGGCCGGAAAACCCTGAAAGGAATTGTCAGCCGTCTTCATGCGGGAATCGGCGAAATAGAGAACGCTGGTGAAGGTGATCACGATGATCGCGATCCAGCCGGTCCAACCGGGCAGCAAGCCGCTCTGAAAAAGTGCAAAGGCCGGGATGAAGACATAGGTCAGATAGTCGATGATCAGATCGAGCAGCACCCCGTCAATTGTCTTGGCATGTTCGCGCACATGATAACGACGGGCGAGCGGTCCATCGATGCCATCGACAATAAAAGCGACCACAAGCCACAGGAACATCATGGCCCAGTCGCCTTTTGCGGCGTCGAGCAATGCCAGCATGGCGAACACAGCCCCGGTCGCCGTGAATAGATGCACCGAGTAGGCCTTGAGGCTTGGTTTCATGCGCCGCACCCTTGCTGTCGGATCGTGTCTTTCCCTGTCAAGTTGCCGCGAAAGATGCAACCCGCCTTGAGCGCTCGCACCCATGCTGCGGCAGCTAGGGCTGTGTCAATGATTGTCGCGCCTTGACGGGTCATTTCCGCGCGCGTGGATGGGCGGCGTTGTAGACCTCCAGCATCCGGCCGTTTTCCACTGCTGTATAAACCTGCGTGGATTGCAGCGACGCATGGCCCAGCAATTCCTGTATCGCGCGCAGATCCCCCCCCGCCGTGAGCAGATGGGTCGCGAAAGAGTGCCGCAGCGCATGCGGGGTTGCTGTGGCGGGCAGGCCGAGTTGATGCCGCGTGCTTTCCATGACCTTAGCGACATGCCGCCTTCCCAGCGCACCGCCACGGTTGCCACGAAACAGCGGCGCGTCGGCGGCCATGGGATGCGGGCATGCCCGCAGATAGGCGTCAATCGCTGCGCGCGCGGCTGGCAGCAGCGGCACGATGCGCTCGCGCCCTCCCTTGCCATCAATGCGCAGGCTCTCTCCCAGCGGCAAATCCCGCCCCATCAGCCCGAGCGCTTCGGACACGCGCAATCCACAGCCATAAAGCAATGTGACGACGGCAGCATCGCGCAGCCCTGTCCAGTCGTCGCGCGTCTGGACCGGCATAAGCGCGATCATATCGCGCGCGGCACTCTCGCTGAGCGGGCGCGGCAGGTTGCGCGCGTATTTGGGCGCGCGTGCCGCGAGGATTGCCGAGACCTCAAGGTCTTCGCGTTCGGCCAGCCATCGGGCGAAACTTTTTACGGCGGAGAGTTTGCGCGCAAGGCTGCGGCTGCAAAGACCGGTCGCGCGCTCATGCGCCATCCAGGCCCGCATATCCGCTTGCGTGATTTCGCCCAACTGGCGCATGCCTGCGCCCCCGCCCAGATGCTGCGCCAGAAACGCCAGAAAGCGTCCGACATCGCGGGCATAGGCCGCGCGGGTATGTTCCGAAGCGGCGTCAAGCGCCGAAAGCCCTGCCAGCCAGTCCTGCAGGGCGTCGCGATGCGCAGCGCTTGGCAGTGCCATTTTCACGCCAGCCAGCGACGCATCGACCTCTCGAAGATGCCGGCGAAGAATGCGAGCAGATCGGTGCCCTGACCTGGCTTGAACATATGGGGGCTGTCAGAGGCCATGACCAGCATCCCCGCCATGCGCTGCGCGCCAAGATCGAGGCGCATGCAGGCCTCAGAGCGCAGATCAGGTGTACGCGCCCCGTATAGCGTATCCGTGCGCGGCACAGCCTGACGCAGCACGACTTGCCGCGTGGTCGGCCCGCGTTCGGAACTCATGTAAGTCTCGACAAACCCAGGCGGCACCACGCAGAGCACATCCGAGATCCGCTCGAGCGCCGGATCAGGCCCGGCCTCGGGGCTTTCGAGCACCAGTTTGATGGCATCGACAGACAGAATCTGAGCGACATCGCCGCCGAGATTGCGCAGGAAATCCTCGAACTGCTCGGGGTCAAGCATACGCAGGATCGCACGATGGATCTGGTTCGTGCCCGAAAGATTCTCATAAGCCGCCGCAATCACTGCGCGATGAGTTTCTTCCAGCCGGTCAAGCCGGGCCTCCAGCCGCTCCATCGCGAGACCACGCAGATCGACGATATTCTCTCCCATCCCGCGCTCGCTGGCCGCAACCAACGTGCGCATGACATCCTTGTCATCCAATATCAGCGTGGGATCCGCGATAATACGGGCACGGAAATCATCGGCCTTGTCGGGCCTGACTGCGGTTCCTGTCATCTTTGCGCCTGTCCGTTGACTGCTCTGTTATCAGTTATTCCGAGGACTATAGCAAAGCTTACAGGATTTTTTGACCAGTTTTTTCCCAATCGCGCATGAATTGTGCCAGACCGGCATCGGTCAAGGGATGCGCGGCCAGTTTGCGGATCACATCGGGCGGCGCGGTCATGACATCGGCCCCGATCCGGGCCACATCCAGCACATGATTTACCGAGCGGATCGAGGCTGCGAGGATTTGCGTCTCAAACCCGTAATTATCGTAGATCGTGCGGATATCTTCGATCAAATCTACCCCATCCAGCGCGATGTCATCGAGGCGGCCAAGGAAAGGCGAAATGAAAGTCGCGCCCGCTTTCGCGGCCAGCAGCGCCTGATTTGCGCTGAAGCAAAGGGTCACATTCACCATCTTGCCTTCGCCCGAGAGCACCTTGCAGGCTTTCAGCCCGTCCCATGTCAGCGGCAGCTTGACCGTGATATTCGGCGC
This sequence comes from Paracoccaceae bacterium, assembly GCA_003567315.1. GTDB lineage: Bacteria > Pseudomonadota > Alphaproteobacteria > Rhodobacterales > Rhodobacteraceae > Roseinatronobacter. The sequence goes on along the minus strand of PWZT01000017.1, from coordinate 22,395 downwards.
GATCTCGGCCAGCTTGCGGCCTTCGGCGATCATCGCATCGGCCTCGAGCGCCACCACTTCGGCCGACACCGGCCCCTCGACGATCTCGCAGATTTCACGCGTCACTTCCTGAATATCGCGACCCGATTTCAGGATCAGCGAGGGGTTCGTCGTCACCCCATCGACCATCCCGAGTTCGTTCAGATCCCTGATGGCGCTAACATCGGCAGTATCTACGAAGAACTTCATGGCATCCTCTTCGGCTTGCGGCTTGGTTTCGGGGGCGTCATACCTGATGCGACGCTGCACCGGAACCCCCTTTGCCATGCTCGCAACCGATCCACCGGAGTTTTTCGACGAAGGCACCCCCTGCGGCGTGCTGACCGCGGAGCCATTGGACCGCGTGCTCGACTATCTCGCCCCCGAGGGCGGGGCGTGGATGGGAGCCTTCGTCGAAGTGCCGCTCGGGCCCCGCAGGGTGCTCGGCGTGGTGTGGGGCAAAGCAGAGGGCAGTTTCCCGCGCCACAAGCTGCGCCCGGTCATCCGTGTGCTCGATGTGGCGCCGATGCGCGCGGAGTTGCGCGATTTTCTCTCGCGCGTGGCGGACTACACGCTGACGCCCCTGCCCGCGATGCTGCGGCTTGCGACGCGCGTGCCGGATCTGGGCAGCGGGCCTGCGATGCGCAAGCTGCTCTATCGCGGCGAAAGCCTGCCCGCGCGCATGACAGAGGCGCGCGAAAAGGTGCTGGCTGTCTGCGACAGCTATGGCGGGGCAGGGCTGACACCAGGCGAATTGGCGCAGGCGGCTGGGGTGAGTTCGGGGGTGGTGCGCGGGCTGGTGCAGGCGAACGCCCTGATCGAGCGCGAAGCCCCGCGCGACCAGCCCTATCCGCGGTTGGACCCTGCGCGCACCGGCCCGGTGCTGACCGAGGATCAGGAAGCGGCGGCAACGGCGTTGCGGGCGGGTGTGCAGGGTTGCGGCTATGGCGCGACCCTGCTCAAGGGCGTGACCGGGTCGGGCAAGACCGAGGTCTATCTCGAAGCTGTGGCGGAATGTCTGGCGCAGGGGCGTCAGGCGCTGGTGCTTTTGCCCGAAATCGCGCTCAGCGCCGAGTTCCTGACGCGCGTCGAGGCACGGTTCGGCGCGCGGCCTGCGGAATGGCATTCCGGCGTCACGCTCAGCGAACGACGGCGCTGCTGGCATATGGTCGGGCGCGCCGAGGCGCAGCTTGTGGTGGGCGCGCGCTCGGCGCTGTTTCTGCCGTTTCGCGATTTGGGGCTGATCGTGGTCGATGAGGAACATGACAGCTCCTACAAACAGGAAGAGGGGGTGCTCTATAATGCGCGCGACATGGCTGTGCTGCGCGCAGCGATGGGCAGTGCGCAGGTGATCCTCGCCTCGGCCACGCCGTCGCTGGAGACATGGGCCAATGCAGAAGCCGGGAAATATGCGCGTCTCGATCTCGTGGCGCGGTTCGGGCCGAACGAGTTGCCGCAGATGCGCGCGATTGATCTGCGGGTCGAGGACATGCCGACCAATCGCTGGATCTCGCCCAGCCTGCAAGCCGCGGTCACAGCACGGATTGTCGAGGGCGAGCAGGCGCTGTTGTTTCTCAACCGCCGGGGCTATGCGCCGCTGACTGTCTGCCGCGCCTGCGGGCATCAGATCGAATGCAGCGACTGCGATGCGCGGATGGTCGAGCATCGCTTCCTGCGCCGTCTGGTCTGCCACCAATGCGGCGCGAGCCGCCCCATGCCCGAAGCCTGCCCCTCCTGCGAGGCCGAGGATCGCCTCGCCCCTGTCGGCCCCGGTGTCGAGCGGCTGGAGGAAGAGACGCGCGCGCTCTGGCCCAAGGCGCGGGTGGCGGTGCTGTCCTCGGATCTCTTCGGCACGGCACGCGCGCTGAAAGAACAGATTGCCGCGATTGCCGCAGGAGAGGCCGATATCATCATCGGCACGCAGATCGTGGCCAAGGGGCACAACTTCCCGGCGCTGACGCTGGTGGGGGTGATCGATGCGGATCTGGGGCTTTCAGGTTCTGATCTGCGCGCGGCGGAGCGGGTGTTTCAGCTTGTGCGGCAGGTCTCGGGGCGCGCAGGGCGCGCCGAGAAGCCGGGGGTGGCACTGATTCAGACCAGCCAGCCGGAGCATCCAGTTATCCGAGCAATCCTGTCAGGCGCGGAAGAAGAGTTCTGGCGCAGTGAGGCCGCGCAACGAAAGACGTTGGGCATGCCGCCTTTCGGGCGGCTCGCAGGGATCGTGATCTCGGCCCCGGCGCTGGAGCCTGCCTTCGCGCTCGGCACCGAGCTTGCGCGCGCAGATGCGCCTTTGCGCGCGATCGGCGCGCAGGTCTTTGGGCCCGCGCCCGCGCCAATCGCGCGGATCCGGGGGCGGCACCGCGTTCGATTATTGGTGAAAGCGCCGAAAGGCGCCGGTTTGCAGGCCGCGATCAGTGACTGGCTCAGGCCGCACAAGCTGAAGGGCGATCTTCGGCTGAGCGTCGATATCGACCCGCAGAGCTTTTTCTGAGTATTGTTGCATCTGTCGGCTTCGGGGTTATCTGTTGGTGAAACCTGCAAAGGAGAGATGCCATGTTTGGATTTGGCTCAGACAAGACGCGCATGATCACCCCGCAAGAGGCGCTGCCGGGCCGCGCCGATCCGATAGCGACAGCCGAGACACATGCGATTTCAGGCCGCCCGCTGAAATCCCAAGTGCCCGAGGGCATCGAAGAGGCCATGTTCGGGATGGGCTGCTTCTGGGGTGTCGAGCGGATTTTCTGGCAGACCGAGGGTGTGTGGCTGACCATGGTGGGCTATGCGGGTGGGTTCACGCCCAACCCGACCTATGAAGAAGTCTGCTCGGGCAAGACCGGGCATAACGAAGTTGTGCGCATCATATTCGATCCTGCGAAGATCAGCTATGAAGAGGTGCTTCAAAAGTTCTGGGAAGGCCATGACCCGACGCAGGGCATGCGGCAGGGCAATGATCGCGGCACGCAATATCGTTCGGGCATATATTGCTACTCGGACGCCCAGAAAGCCACCGCTGAAGCAAGCCGCGATGCCTATGCCGAGCGTCTCCGCGCGGCAGGGTATGGCGCGATCACGACCGAGATCCTGCCCGCGCCGGAGTTCTACTTCGCCGAGGATTATCACCAGCAGTATTTGCACAAGAACCCGCAAGGCTATTGCGGGATCGGGGGGACTGGTGTCACCTGCCCGATTGGCCTGACAGCTTGACCGGGCCAGACCGGGCCGCTATCGCGTCAGCGCATCCTAAACGCGAAAGCCTCTCCCATGCCCACTTTCACGGCCATCACCAAACTCGCCAGTTCCGACGCGGCCTATGCGCTGTCAGAAGCGATGGAGAACATGGAGCCCGAGCCGATGGGTGTTGGCGTGTTCGAGATGGAGGATGGCTCGAACCTCTGGGAGGTAGGCGGGTATTTCACTGATGCACCGGACGAGATCGAGCTTCTGGTCTTGGCGCGCGCCTTCGACGCGCAGCCCTTCATCGTCTCGGAGTTGCCCGAGATCGACTGGGTCGCCAAGGTACGTCGCGATCTGGCACCCGTCGAGGCCGGGCGGTTTTTCGTTTATGGAAGCCATGATGCCGACAAGCTGCCTGACGACAGGATCGGGCTGCTGATCGAGGCCTCGATGGCCTTCGGCACAGGTCATCATGGCACGACGCTTGGATGCCTCAAGGCGCTGGACCGGCTGGACAGCGAGGGCTTTCAGGGAAGAAACGTCGCGGATATCGGCTGTGGGACAGCCGTTCTTGCGATGGCTGCGGCGCGAATCTGGCCGGATGTCGTGCTGGCCAGTGATATCGACGCGGTCGCAGTAGAAGTCGCTCAGGCGAATATCGCCGCGAATGGACTTGAGGGCCGCGTGATCTGTCTCGAGGCAACCGGCTTTGATCATCCCCGGTTGCAGGAGGCGGCCCCGTTCGATCTGGTATTCGCCAATATTCTCATGGGTCCGCTTGTCGATCTGGCGCCCGAGATGGGCCAACAGGTCGCACGCGGCGGCTACGTGATCCTTTCGGGATTGCTGGTCGAACAGGCGGCACAGGTTCTCTCGGCCTATCTTGACGCAGGCTTTGTGCTTCATCATCGCGAAGATATCGGTGATTGGACAACACTGACGCTTCAACGCTGAGCTGATCCGACAGTATCGGTATCGGTGCATTCTCCGCATTGATGCCGCAGTTTTGCCGGGTTTTCCATTTAACTTCCGGCAATAGCTGGTGATCGGTTTTTCAGTGAGGCTATGCGATGACACCGGAACAACTGTGCGAATTCGAGCAACGACGTCTTGAAATGATGCGCAAACACATGGCGAACGATCCGGATATGCGCAGGCTCCGGCGCAAGCGGTATTTGATGGTCATGAAGTCACTCTTGACCAGTGCCGTTGTTATGGCGGTTGTCCTGATGCTGATCAAGGCGTTCATCATGACGTATGAAGGCCAGGCAGGCTATGCTCGGCTTATCGAACCCTATGTGGAAACGCGGGACGACGCCTCCCTCATCAGCACCGCGCTTCGCCCTGACCCCGTGTCCGCGAAGGTTGCCGGTTTCATGAGTTCTTTCGTGCCGCGCAGGGATATACAGGAGATTTCCATCAGGCCTGCGCGCGCAGAACCGCAGCAAGAGGCAGGGGCAGCACCCGAAGCGGCGCCCGAGCCTCAACCAGAACCTGAGCGCCTGTTTCCAGCCCCGTCAACCAATTGACGAAAAGGCCGCCCAATGCGGAGCGGCCTTCGAAATCATTCCTCAGACAGCGTTGATGTCGCGTCAGCGCAGGCCTTTGGCAACAAGATCGATTTCGTCACGGCGCAGGCCGATATCGTCAAGCTCGCGATCTGACAAGCGGTGCAGGTTGCGTCGAGTGATGCGTTCGTCGTTCCAGGTCTTGAGGGTGGCGATCAGTGCGCCAAGCGACAGGCCCTGGAAACCGGCAAGCACCTGTTCCGTGTGCAAACGGCTTTGTGCATAAAAGGTCATGGTGGTCTCCGCAGGGTAAGATTTTCAAACCGCCTCGATTATGTGCGGCTGTCCGGGAGATACGCATAAAATATCTGCACGAGTAGAACGAAAAAACGCAAACCCCTTATGCAGGCGGAGCATAGCTTGTTAACAAGTGAATAACTATTTCCCTGAATTCGAAATGCTTGGCAGATGTTCGCTTTTCGTGCTATTCCGGAGCCAGAGCAGAAAAGTATCAGAGGCAGTGATGCGCGTGATTGGTATCGACCCGGGATTGCGCAATCTCGGCTGGGGGGTGATCGAAGCAGATGGGATGCGCTTGCGGCATGTGGCCAATGGGGTGTGCCATTCGGACCCGGCCGGCAGCCTCGCTGTCCGGCTGCTGGAACTTCATCGACAATTGAGCGCAGTATTCACGCAATTCCACCCGGTCGCTGCCGCTGTGGAGCAGACCTTCGTGAACAAGGACGCCGTCGCCACTCTGAAACTCGGCTCTGCCCGCGGTATTGCCTTGCTGGTCCCCGCGCAAGCAGGGCTGGAAGTGGGAGAATACGCGCCCAACGCTGTCAAGAAAGCCGTTGTTGGCGTAGGAAAGGCCGCCAAAGAGCAAGTGGAGCATATGGTGCGCATGCAACTTCCCGGCGTTCAGATAACGGGGCCGGACGCCGCAGATGCGCTGGCGATTGCGATCTGTCATGCGTTCCATGCCCAGTCTGCACGCGCCTTCGCCGTTGCAGGCACGCGCGCATGATCGGCAAGTTGACAGGTGTAGTGGATATGCGCGGCCCGGATCACGTGTTGCTAGATGTGCGCGGGGTAGGCTATATCGTGCTTGTTTCGGAGCGCACACTCGCGCAACTGCCAGCGCGCGGCGAAGTGGCTGCGCTTTACACCGAACTGGTCGTGCGCGAGGATCTGATGCAGCTATTCGGCTTCCCCACGCTGCTCGAAAAGGAATGGCATCGCGTCCTGACTTCGGTTCAGGGCGTCGGTGCAAAAGCCTCGCTTGCGATCTTGGGCGCGCTTGGTGCCGATGGTGTTTCGCGCGCCATCGCTCTGGGCGATGGAAACGCTCTGCGCAAAGCACCCGGCGTCGGGCCGAAGCTCGCGCAGCGCATCGCCAATGAGCTGAAAGACAAGGCCCCTGCCCTGATGTCAGTACCCGAGACTGCGCCGGATACGGCGGCCCCTGTATCCGCCACCCACGCTGCGGCGCCCACTGCTCCGGGCAAAATCGCATCGCCACCCCCCACAACGGCGACCGCTGACGCCATGTCGGCCTTGGCGAATCTCGGCTACGGCCCCTCAGACGCTGCGCGCGCCGTGGCAGAGGCACAGGCCACCGCACCCGAGGCTGACACGCCCGCCCTGATCCGCATGGCGCTGCGCCTGCTGGCACCGAAAGACTGATCAGATGAGCACGCCCGATCCCAGCCTGCGGGGCGATGATCTGCCCGAAGACAGCCCGGAACTCGACCGCGCGTTACGCCCGCAGGGGCTCGATGAATTCATCGGCCAACAAGAGGCACGCGCGAATTTGCGCGTCTTCATCCAATCCGCCCGGATGCGCGGCGAGGCGATGGACCACACCTTGTTCTATGGCCCGCCCGGGCTTGGCAAAACCACGCTTGCGCAGATCATGGCGCGAGAATTGGGTGTCGGATTTCGGATGACCTCGGGGCCGGTTCTGGCCAAGGCTGGCGATCTGGCAGCTATCCTGACCAATCTAGAAGCCCGCGATGTGTTGTTCATCGACGAGATCCATAGGCTCAACCCTGCTGTCGAGGAAGTGCTCTACCCGGCGATGGAGGATTTCCAGCTTGACCTGGTGATCGGCGAGGGCCCGGCCGCGCGCACTGTGCGCATCGAGCTTCAGCCTTTCACTCTGGTCGGCGCCACCACTCGGCTGGGGCTTCTGACCACGCCGCTGCGCGACCGTTTCGGCATTCCCACCCGGCTGCAATTCTATACCGAGAGCGAGTTGTGTCAGATCGTGTCGCGCGGTGCGCGGCTTCTGGGCGTCAAGGGCGAGGAAGATGGCGTGCGCGAAATCGCGCGGCGCGCGCGGGGTACTCCACGCATCGCAGGCAGGCTTTTGCGGCGCGTGGTCGATTTCGCTTTGGTGGAGGGCGATGGGCGGCTGACACAGGCGCTGGCCGATAGTGCACTCACGCGGCTGGGGGTCGATCATCTGGGGCTGGACGGGGCCGACCGGCGCTATCTGACGCTGCTTGCTGAGAATTACGGCGGTGGCCCGGTCGGCGTGGAGACGATTGCCGCCGCGTTGTCCGAGTCGCGCGACGCGATCGAGGAAGTTATCGAGCCCTTCCTGTTGCAACAAGGCCTGATCGCGCGCACGCCACGCGGGCGGATGCTGGCCGCAAAAGCCTGGGCGCATCTGGGGCTTCCCGCCCCTGCGCCACCAGCGCAGGCGCGATTATTCGAGGGGTAGCACGGCTCAGGGATTGGCAAGTTTGCGCAGCGCATTCCCGAAGGTCATGCCGTGATCGAACACCCCGTGCCGCAGAAACTCAACGGTCTGGGCCATGACCATCGGATTATTCATCATGAATGTATGTGAAACGGGTAGGACAATGTGATCGGTCATCCCGTCTAGCTTGGTGCTCTCGACCGAAACCTTGCCATCGTCATCGCCCTCGATCAGCGCCGAGGTCAGCGGGTTGAGCGACAGATCCCCCGCGATGATGCCGAGTTGGTAATCAGCAAAATCCGGCAGAACATTCGGGGTGGCATCCTTGCGCGTGCCCAGTTCCAGCCCGGCCGGACCGTTTATCCAGGAAAACGCCTCGATATCCGAGAAGAAATCCACCAATTCAGAGCCGTGATTGGGCGGCGCCATCATAACCACGCGCCCCATCTCATCCGGCCGGTGGCGTGCCAGCCAGCCCCGCGCCAGAATGCCGCCCATCGAATGCGTCACAAAATGCACGCGCCCTTCCGGGCAGTTCGAAACTGCCGTACCGACATGGTCCAACAACTCTCTGATCGGTGCGGCGCGCGACGGATAGCCATGATTGACCACTTCATAGCCATGCAGCCGCAACGTCTCTTCCATGACCAGCATGGAATGCTCCGAGCGCGCGAGCCCGTGCAGCAAGACCACGCAATCGGCCAAGACAGGTGTTGGCATCAGGAAAAACAACGCCGTAAGATATTTCTTCATGCCCGCTATATAAGGACTATCCGTCGCAATACCAGACAGATGAGGTGGCAATGACATTCCCGAGACTGGCTGTCAGGGCCGTGATCCTGCATCGCGGGCGTCTGCTGATCGTCAATGCATGGCCGGATGGGAAAAGCGACCTCTGGTGTGCGCCCGGCGGTGGGGTGGAGCGCGGGGCCTCCCTGCATGACAACCTCAAACGCGAGATCTTCGAGGAATGCGGGTTACAGATCGCAGTGGGGGCGCCCTGCCTCGTCAATGAGTTTCACGATCCAAACGGCAGCTTTCATCAGGTCGATATCTATTTCCACGCCGAGATCACAGGGGGCGAAATTGCGCCTGATTGGCTGGACCCGGCGGGCGTTGTGACAGCGCGTCGCTTCGTCACCGAAGCAGAATTGCGCCTGTTGCGCTACAAACCCGACACGCTGCCCGAGATTGCATGGGGCGACCCCGCTTGGGATGGTCGCGCCCTCTATGATGCATTGGAGCCGATCATTCGTTAACCCTGTTCGGCCAGAAACTTCTCGGCATCAAGCGCTGCCATGCACCCCATCCCCGCGCTTGTGACTGCCTGCCGATAGATGTGGTCGGTCAGATCGCCCGCTGCAAAAACCCCCGGGATCGAAGTGCGGGTGCTGCCCGGCTCGACCCAGACATATCCACCTTCCTGCATCCTGAGTTGATCCTTGACCAACTCGCTGGCCGGGCTGTGGCCAATGGCGATGAAAACCCCCGCGCAGGCAAGCTCGCGCGCCTCATCTGTTTCGACATGGCGCAGGCGTACGCCTTCCACACCGGGCGCCGTGCCATCACCCATCACTTCTTCGAGGGTGTGATCCCAGATCACCTCGATCTTGGGGTTGTTGAACAGACGGAGTTGCAGGATTTTCTCGGCCCGCAGGCTGTCGCGACGATGCACCAGCGTCACCTTGGAGGCAAAATTCGTCAGAAACAGCGCCTCCTCGACCGCCGTATTACCGCCCCCCACGACAACAACCTCCTGTCCACGGTAAAAGAAACCATCGCAGGTCGCGCAGGCGGAGACCCCCATGCCCTTGTATTTCTCCTCCGATGGCAGCCCCAGCCAGCGTGCCTGCGCACCTGTTGCCAGAACGACCGAGTCGGCCGAGTAGGTCGTCCCGCCGTCGCCCCTGGCTGTGAACGGCCGCGACGACAGATCGAGCGATGCGATGTGATCGGTAACGATCTCTGCACCCATCTCCCTGGCATGCGCTTCCATGCGGACCATCAGCTCCGGCCCCGTAACCATGGTGTCGCCCGGCCAGTTCTCGACCTCGGTGGTAATCGTCAACTGCCCCCCCGGCTGGATGCCCTGCACCAGAATCGGTGCCAGCATCGCGCGCGCACCATAGACCGCCGCAGTATAGCCAGCCGGGCCAGACCCGATAATGAGAAGCCGTGTGTGGCGGGTATCGCTCATGCCTGTTGTCTCCGGATATCTTGCCTGTGCGCGCAATCTAAGCGCTATGGCGACCGACACAAGAGGGCAGTTACCCACACAGAGCCATCGAAAATTATTGCGCAAGCTTGAAATAATATTGCGCAACCCTCGGCATATGCGTAAGTAAGTTCAAAAATGGAGGATGGGCATGTCGGGCGGAAAGCTTGATCCGATTGATCGCAAGATCCTTGCAGAATTGCAAACAGATGGTCGGATGACGAATGTTGAACTCGCGCGACGCGTGGGAATTTCGGCGCCGCCCTGCCTTCGGCGCGTCCGTGCGCTCGAAGATGCCGGGTTTATCCGTGGCTACCATGCGCGCGTCAATGCGCGCGATCTTGGCTTCGAGGTGCAGGTCTTCGCGATGGTAGGGCTCAACTCGCAGGCTGAAGCGGATCTCGCTCGCTTCGAGCAGCGCTGCCGCGACTGGCCTTTGGTCCGCGAGTGCCACATGCTCAATGGTGAGATCGATTTCATCCTGAAATGCGTGGCTCCTGATCTATCGAGCTTCCAGCGCTTTCTGACCGAGGAGTTGCTCGCGGCCGATAATGTTATCACGGTCAAGACATCACTGGTGATTCGCTGCGCCAAGGCCGAGCCGGGAGTGCCATTTGACGTGATCGAAGCGCGCGCCGCAGAGATCGAATGATATTCAGCGGGCGATCTGCTCCATCTCGACGAACATGTTGCGCCAAGCCCTGTCGATCAGTTCGGGCGACATATGGCGCGGCTTGCCTTCAAACTCACAGATCTCGCTCATCTGGTCGATGAGAAAGACGGGCTGATAATTCGCAAACGCATTGTTGATAGTGGGGTATTTGCGGGTGATCAGGTGGATCACGCTGTCCTCATCGAGCGGCATCTGGCGTTTCTTTGCCACCAGTGCGAAAATCTTCAGGAAATCCTTCTGGCTCGGGCCGTCGATCTTTATCTTGTAGAAAATCCGGCGCAAGGCGGCTTGGTCGAAAATCTCATTCGGGTGGTAATTCGTCGAGAAAATGACCAAGGTATCGAATGGCACCACAAATTTCTCGCCCGACTGCAGTGACAGGATGTCATAATTCTTTTCCATCGGCACGATCCACCGGTTTACGATCGCTTGCGGTGGCTCCTCCTGACGGCCGAGGTCATCGATGATGAAGACGCCACCCATGGCCTTGAATTGCAAGGATGCCTGGTACGTACGTGAGACCGGGTTGAATTTGAGGTCCAGCATGTCCAGGGTGAGCTCGCCACCTGTCATCACGGTCGGGCGTTCGCAATAGACGTATCGGTTGTCGAACCGATCTCCGGTTTGGCGCAGAAGGTTCGGATTGTCATCTGAGCGCTCCATGATCTTGTGGATGATCGGGTCGTACACGCTGATGACCTGACCGGCATGTTCGATGGCGCGCGGCACGTATATACGATCCCCCATGGCTGCGCGAATACCATTGGATATGGATGATTTTCCGTTTCCGGGTGGACCATACAACAAAATGGAGCGACCCGAATTGACCGCCGGGCCAAGGCTGTCGATCAGCGTTGGGGGCAAGATCATATCACCCATTGCAATCTGCAATTGCCGTCGCTTGATCTTGATGTCGCTGATCGATTGTTGCCGCACCTGCCTTGTGTAAGCCTCCAGCGGGACGGGCATAGGTCCGTAATATTCGGATTGCGCGAGCGCGTCCATGGCCCGTGCCTTGCCCGATGAGGTGAGCTGAAAGCTAGCTACCGAGCTCATCTCACCCTCGGGATTCACGCTCGCCTCGATCAACTGTTCGGCACGCGCCATATCAATGAGTTCGATTGTCTGCGGAATCGGCATGCAGATATTATTGGCAATGTCACTTACCTTCGACAGCGACATGCGAAACATCGTTTTGAGCAGGATGTCGCGCATCAAGACAGTCGAAAGCCCCGCTGCACTCAAACTGCGGATAGGCGCCGGGGCAACAATCTGCGGAACATGGACGTTCATTCAATGACCTTCATCAAGCTGGAGTGATGCGCCTTGTCTGGCGATTAAGAGGCGGCCGTGCCGTAGATCGTTGCGAGACATAAATAGAACAGGAGGCTCGGCCCCAAGGCCAGACCCATCGGGAATTCCCGTCTGTGCCAGCTCTCCCAACCAGGCGCTAGTCCTTGGACCAGCGCAGTCCGTCTTGCAACTCGGTGTGCCACAAAGCTCACGATCGTGACGCTGGCCAAAAGCATCAGGAAAAGGCTCAGATCGCCCAGCGCGATGAAGGGTGCCATCGCTGCGGCGAATTTTGCATCTCCCGCGCCCAGGAGCCCGACATTTGCCAAGACGAAGCCGACAACGAGTACAACCGCAAGGCTCGCCCATCCCCATAACCATGCCTGAAACGGGAGCACCATCAAGCCGATCAGGATGTAAACGGCGACCAGGGCGAGAACAGCATAGTTATGGATCTTCATCCATTTCATGTCACTCCACGCGACCCATAGGGCAATTGGTGTCACGAATGGCAAGAACCAGATTGCAGTATGTGCCGACATCATCATCATCCGGTCCTCCCGCTGTCGAATGCGCGCAGAGCGCGAACGGCCTCATCATAATGCTGCGGGTGCGTATCGATCGCTTCCTCCAGCAAGGTCCGGCCGATCGTTGTGTCGCCCTTGCGAACGGCAGCGATCGCCATGGTATACAGCAACTTTGCGCGCTCTTGCTGGTTCATCCTGACCAAAGGCAGACTGTAATTTCCCTGGTCAGCGCGCGCCAGCGCAAGGTTGTTCTTTGCCGTGAACAGGTCGGGATCGTGTTTCAGCGCCTCCATGAACATGCGTTCCGCGTCGCGGGAATTCCCGCGGGTGAGTTTGGAGAAACCCCAGTTATTAAAGACACCCGAGGGGCGTGTTGTCAGGCCTGCGGCTGTTTCATAAAAATGATCTGCGCGATCCCATTGCTCCTTGCTATCCGCGATCATCGCTTCCAGCCGGTAGCGGTCGAATGTTTCATGTGTGGGCGGAATTGCATTGAGAGTCTGCTCGGCTGCTTCCCAATCATTCGTCCGGATTTGGGCATCGGCGAGCATGACACGGTCATCGAGCTCAGCCTCGGGATGCGCTATCACGTCGCGCCAAACGGGGATCGCCTCGGAGACACGACGTGCACGCACCAGAGATTTTGCGAGCCCGCGAAGATTTTGGACATTGGTCGGGTCAGAGTCGACCTCCGCGCTGAAATAAGAAACGGCCTCATCCGGACTTCCGGCAGATAACATCAACTCCGCAAGGTTCTGCCGATCGACACTTGTGACACTGTCGATTGCCCGGCTGACACTCGCCTCGCTGCTGTCTTCGCATCCTGCAAGCAGGTGCGCGCTGCCAAGAAGCAGCGCAAAAAAAACGGGGTGGCGCATTTTTGCGTCCTCACTGCTCAGTTAAAGCGGCGTCGAAAGCAACAGATACCGCCCGCTGCCACGCCGCATCAGCAAAAGCTGAAAAGCCTCGCCATCATCATATACCGTTTCCGCGCTTTTTTCGATGGATAAACTCAAATTGTCACGAATCTCTTCCGACCTTCCGGAATCGAAAGCAAAGGCGGTGCGAAAATGCAGGCTGGCCTCCCCCCATTTCCCCTGTTCGGCAAGAACAACGCCTAGATTGTTATGCGCTGGCACGAAGGTCTCGTCACGCTCAAGAGCGCGTCGTAGGTCCTGTTCAGCCTGTTGCAGTCGACCAAGACGCAAATTTGCAGACCCTATTGCAGAAAGCACGTCGACCGTCGGGCCTTGCTCTGCGGCAGCGCGGTGATAGGCGCGCAATGCGATCTCGTATTCCCCCGTCGCCATCGCGCGGTGCCCGACGATCAAGCCGTCAACTGCCTCCGGGATGTCGCCGCGAAATCGGCTGGCTCCGAGTTGGTCGGGGCCTTGTTGCGTCGATGCGATGGTGCCGCGCGGATCGGGAGAGGCCGAACATCCTGCCACGAAGACAAACAACATTGCAGCCAGCCCTCTGATCATCAGTCCACCGACATGGAGAAACCGGACAGATCACCGATGACAGCCAGAATTGAAGGACCGATAAGGATGATCATCAACGGTGGCACAGTGAACAACATGGTGCCGAGCGTCATTTTTGTAGGGATGAGATTGGCCTTTTCCTCGGCGCGCATGATCCTCTTGTCCCGCATTTCCTCGGAAAACACCTTCAGGGAATCGGCGATAGACGTGCCGTAAGAGGATGCCTGAATGATTACAGTAACGAAGCCCGTGATATCCGGTATTCCGCAGCGAAGGCTCATGTCGCGCAAGACCTCGGCACGTTCGCGCCCGGCTTTCACCTGTTCGCCCACAGTTTCCAATTCCTCACCTAATGCTGGATATCCAGACCGGATTTCCCGCGCCACGCGCTGGATGGACTGGTCCAGTGACTGCCCTGCCTCGACACATACCAGCAGCATATCCAATGCGTCAGGAAACCCTGACAGTATCTCTTCCTTGCGGGCTTCGATCCGCCTCGTCAACCATGTCCGCGGCGCGTAGTATCCGATCAACATGGGGGAGAGCATGGCGGCCGCTGTCTTCACTGGTGTATCGAATGATCCGGGCGCTAACACAAATACCAACAACAAGGAAAACGCCAGTCCTGTAACAGCCAGGATAAACTGCAGCGCTGCGAAATCGCGCACAGCGTTTTTGCCGAGATACCCGGCCTGCACCATCTGCTGACGTGCCGCCGACAACTCTGACGCATCAGCCGGCTCGAGAAACCTGGAGAATTTTTCCAGCGACTTGTATTCGCGGTCGATCTTGCGGCGCAGCTGTGTCTGCCCATCCCTGGAGGGCTTGTCGGTACCCTTGGTTTGAGCGGAGAATTTCCCCATCGGATCCGCTTGCTTTGACGTGAACAAGATGATGCCCGCGACAACAAACAAGACCATCGCGGCCAGTCCGGACAGAGCGATCAGACCAAATGAACTGGTTATCATTTCCATTATCTCACTGCCTTTACCACGAAACCAACCACGACCTGTCGTGCGTTCACACCTTCAAATTCGTCATATTGCGCATGTAGAGAAGGTTGACTGCAAGCAGCGCAAGAGCCAGCACAACCAGAGGCATGAAAGCCGGCATGTCTTTTACATCGTCATAATAGTCCGGCTTCAGCGCGAGCATCAGAAACATCGCGACAATCGGAAATCCCGACAAGAATTTCCCGGACCATTTTGCTTCGGCCGTGATGGCATTCACTTTGCGGAACAATTTGAACCTTGCGCGCACAACCTTGGCCAAGCCGCTCAGAATATCTGCCAGGTTGCCACCCGATTTCTGCTGAATCCCGACCGAGACTGCCAGAAAGCGCAAATCCTGCAAATCGATCCGTTCGGCAAAGTCCGAGATCGCCTCTGCTGGATCTTTCCCGTATGAAATCTCATCCACAATCGCGCTGAACTCTGAGCCCAGCGGATCGGGCGTCTCTGCAGCGGCCATGCCTAGCGCGGCGGAGAAGGGATGCCCGACGCGCAGACTGCGTACAATCAGCTCAATGCTCTCGGCCAGTTGTTCCTCGATGGCATCAACCCGTTTTTTCGCCTGCCTCGACACCCAGAAAAACACGCTGTAGTATCCAATGATCAAAGCAACAACGATCCGCGCGCCCAAGATCACATCTGTTGCCAGGGTCATCGCAGCAAAGCTCACTACGCTGATGGCCGCCATCAGGACGAGAAGCATCTGTGCCGAGACTGAGAGATTGCCTTTCTGGACGTGCTCTTGCAAGGCGCCATAGATCGGGATCGATAAAGTGCCCTTCTTGAGCGCGCGCTTCTTGCGCAACTGCTCCAGAACATCTTCTTTGCCAAGCCCCTGCTCGACAGAGGTCAATCTGCTGTTCATCTTGTTGGCATGCTGGATACTCTTGCCGAAAACCAGCAAATACACGGCGGTCATCAGCAGCAGAATCCCTCCGAAGACCGAAGCATAGATCAACAGGGGTGATATTTCCATGCGTTATCTCCGTTTTCCAACTTCATCGTAGATGTGAGAAGGCAGGTCATACCCTAGCCGCTTGAAGCGTTCTGAATACGCGGAGCGCAATCCGGTTCCTGTGAAATAGCCCTCGACTGTTCCATCTTCCGAAAGCCCGACCCGTTCGAAGCGGAAGACCTCCTGCATTGTGATGATGTCGCCCTCCATCCCGGTGATTTCGGTCACCGACATCATCCGCCGTGTTCCGTCATGGAGTCGGGACACCTGCACGATCAGATTCACGGCCGAACCGATCTGGCTGCGCACCGCGCGCAAAGGCATTTCCAGACCTGCCATGGCGACCATGTTTTCCAAACGGCTGATGCCATCGCGGGCCGAGTTGGCGTGAATCGTTGTCATGGAGCCGTCATGGCCAGTGTTCATGGCCTGCAACATGTCAACCACCTCTTCGCCGCGCGTCTCACCGACGATGATTCTGTCCGGGCGCATTCGCAAAGCGTTGCGCAGGCAGTCGCGTTGCGTGACAGCACCCTTGCCTTCCATATTCGCCGGTCGACTTTCCATCCGGCCGACATGAACCTGCTGAAGCTGAAGTTCGGCCGTATCCTCGATCGTGAGCACGCGTTCGCCATGCCCGATGAAGCTCGAAAGCGCATTCAGTGTCGTGGTCTTGCCAGACCCTGTACCCCCCGAGACGATGATGTTCAGCCGCGTTGCGACCGCTGCTTCAAGGTAGAGCGCCATTTCTTCCGAGAAGGCACCGAAGCGAACAAGATCGGGGACGCCGAGCTTCTCTTTCTTGAATTTCCGGATTGAAACCAATGCGCCGTCTACTGCGATGGGACGAACCATGGCGTTGAAACGCGACCCATCTGCAAGCCGGGCGTCAACATAAGGGTTGGATTCGTCAACGCGGCGGCCGACCGCAGAGACAATCTTGTCGATGATGCGCATGAGATGGCGATCATCGCGGAATGTCACATCGCTCAGTTGCAATTTGCCCGCGCGCTCGATGAAGACCTGCTTCGGCCCGTTCACCAGGATATCGTTTACCGAGTCGTCCTGCAGCAGCGGCTCCAGCGGGCCGAGGCCCATGACCTCGTAATACAATTCCTGATTGAGGTTCTTGCGCTCTTCAGCGTTGAGAACGGCATTCGCCTCTGCCAGCGTCTCGGCAGCGATGGTTGCGATTTCGTTGCGAAGCTCTGCCTCACTGGCACGGTCAAGAGCTGCCAGATTCAGGCTCTCAAGGAGACGCTTGTGGATATCCGATTTCAGACTGTTGAGCCGTTGCTTTCGCAACTCGGCGCGATCAGAAGGGGCTGCCCGGGCTGGTATGGCCTGCGGCGCGGGCGTTGCCTTGACGCGCTCCTTCAAATTCGGACCCCCATGCGAGGCCCCATGTTGGGGCGCCACGTCAACAGGCTCGATCTTGTGGGTTGTGGCGGTCTTGCGGTATCTTGCGAACATAAGCAGAACTCTTTATTATTCGGCTGCGAGATTTGCTACCTGTGACGTCTCATACAAGGCTTCGGTGAACTTCCTGATTTCCTTGCGCAAGGGATTCTTCGGCGCAAATTCTGCGAGCGGCAGCCCGTGGTCATTGGAGTCGCGCACCTGACTTCCTCCATCCGGCAGTGATAGGCCGAAGCTCACACCCAGGCTCTCTGCCATGCGTTTGGCACGGGTCTTGCCTGCCAGATCAGTGAATCTCGGCGCGCGGTTCAGAACATACCGGTATTGCTCCATGCCGATTCCATCGGCCTTCAGCGCCCGAATGAGACGCAGTGCATTCTGAGCAGAGCGCAAGTCAAGCTCCAGGAGTGCAAAATAGAGGTCAGAGGCATTCAGAACGGCCTCGCTCCAATGCAGCACAGGACGGGGCATATCGATGATCACGAAGTCGAAGAGGTTGCGCGCCATTTCGATGAGGCGCTCGATCTCTTCCGGTGTCAGAAGATCGAAGGGCAACATGTCAGACGGAGCCGTCAGGACATGCAGCTTCTCATTAAATGTCTGAAGAACCTCAAGAAAGGCTGGAGCATCCATCTCGCTGGTCTGACACAGCAATTCGTACACCTTTTCAGTGCGCGCGAGATCGAGATAGGTCGAAATCGACCCGGACTGGAAATCGAAATCAAGAATGCAAACCTTCTTGTTCGACGTCTCCGTAAGCAGGGTAAGCTCCCATGCCAGATTCGCTGAAAAAGTTGACGCTCCGGCACCACCAGCCAGAGCATGGACGGCGAATACTGCGCCGTTCCTGCCTTCTTTTTCTGTCTGTGATGCCATGACTGGCGCGGTTGCCTGAGGCTTGTTCAGCTTGTTCAACGCATCCTGCAGTGCTCTTTCGGGCAGCGGGTACGGGACAAAGTCATCCGCACCCGCGCGAAGAAGCTGGTGTAACGCAATAGGTGACAGCGCTTCTGCAATGAGAAGAACCTTGATTTTCTGTGCACTCGCGTTTTCGATGATTGCTCGGATCGTGGTGAGGTTAACGCTGTCCTCATCGTCAAGCGCGACAGCGAGCAGTTCGACAGTTTGCGCCTCGGAGGTATTCAGGAAGGTCAACGCGTCGCTTACGTCCAGATTGCCCCATTCTTCTCCGAAAACCAGATCCATGTCCTCGATCAGAAGATCAAAATCTTCGATCTGGCGCGCGATAGTGCACGCGCGGGTGATCCGAGGTTCTTCTTCGCACACGAGAGACATTACAAATTCCCAAACTAAATTACGGTCTGCGTCACAGTTGCAAGACAGCGATTCGGCCCGCCCTCCAGCGCGTGATCATCACAGTCGAATATTGTTGATAAATCTGGCAGGATTTTGACCAAAAACAGCAAACTGTTCGAACACGGACTCTCCAGGGTTAAGGCTTGGCCCTCGGACTCCACACGCGACTTGGCAGCCAAGAAGTAAGGCTGCGAAGCGGATCGCGCTCGAAATCTGCACGTTTATCGTGCGTCAGTTTCAAATCCCTGAAGCGCTTGACGTTCTGCACTGCCAGCACTGGCCACATATTCACGGTGAACGATCTGTGCATATTCCCCGTCGAGTCGTTGCGCCCGGCGCACAACGCCGACAATCTCTGTCACTGTGCGCCTGTTCGCTGGCTCGTAGCCTTCAACGGCGATCAGAGGCTGCGTTTCTCCGCGCGAAACGACGGCAAGAATGCTCGACCTTGGCACACCAAATCGGACAAGCTGGCGCATTACCGCATTGGCCCGACGCTCGCCAAGGCGCATATTGTAGGCCTCCGACCCAACCGAATCCGTATGCCCGTACACCTTGTATCGCAGTTCTGGAAACTGCTTCATCCAATGAGCCTGAAGCTTGAGAATAGAACGTGCCTTCGCATCCAGCTCAGCACTGTCGAAAGCGAAGTTGACCATGGACGGCACTTCCGCATGGAACCGCCGCGTCATGATCTCAGCCAGACTGATCTCACCGGAGTGCAATAGAGTGTTGTGCATTGTCGGGTTACCGAAGCCGCCTTCGTCTATGCCGATACCCGCTTCACGATCAAAACTTGATCCGCAGGCCGCCAGACCGAAACCGATTGATCCAGACAAGAAAAACCGTCGTGAAATTGCCATTTCCGGCTCCTGAGTTAAGAAACGGGGCGCTCAGTCGAGGACGTATCCGTAAGAGCCGCCAAAATCCTGCCGTGCCACTTCGCCGAGCGCACCTGACCCAGGTGCCGCGAGACGGCCATGCAGGAACAAATCACGTTCCGTTGGCGGCCGAACCCGGTCCGTCGGCAACATAAGCGCTTCACCGCGCGTCGGGGTGACGAGATGTGCGGTAATGATGATGACCAGTTCGGACTGATTGCGCTGGTAATCCGCACTACGGAAGAGGGCCCCGAGGATCGGCAGCTCCGATATCCACGGCACCGCTCGCGAGTTTGCGCGAAAATCGTCCTCGAGCAGCCCTGCAATCGCGAAACTCTCGCCGTCACGCAGTTCTACAGTCGTTTGGGTGGATCGTGTCCGGAAAGCGTTTACTGAAGTTCCCGCCAAGGTGATTGCGTTTGATGTATCCAGCGAGCTCACAGAGGCGTCGAGCCTGAGGTTGATGACCTTGTCATCAAGTACGCTTGGCGTAAAGGAAAGCGACACCCCGAACGGTCTGTAGTCGATGGTGACACCGCCATCACCGTCAGGGACCGGAACCGGGTATTCGCCGCCCGCCAGAAAGCTCGCTTCTTGCCCTGATAAGGCCGTAAGGTTCGGCTCGGCAAGCGTGCGCGCCACACCTTGTGTCTCAAGCGCCTCGAGAAGAACTTGCGCGCTCAGGCGACCGCCACCAAGTCGAAAGGCGAGGGCGCCTTCACGGGGGGTATTGGTAATGGTCTCGGTGGCACCAGGGGGTTGATTCGCATAAATCCCGGTCGTGACGAGCGCGCGGTCCCCGCTCGCCGCTCTGATACTGGTCCCAAGATTCTTGCCAACTCCGCGCTGCATCTCCGCAAACCGAACTTTAAGCATCACCTGCTGTGTGCCACCAACACTCATCAGGTTTGAGATTCGGTCCGGCGCATAACGTTGCGCCAACTCAAGCGCCGCATCCAGCCGCGCCGCACTCGAGACCACGCCGGACAGCACGATGCCGTCATTTGCCGTGCGCACCTCGATCGGCTCATTGGGCAGAACTTGCCGCAGGCGTTCGCGGAATTCCGCAATGTCCGGCGTTACCTGCACCTCAACATTGGAAATAAGCTCTCCCTCAAGGCCGAGGATAGTCAAGGTCGTACGACCCGGCGTCTTTCCCAGTACATAGATGGACTGATCGGAAAGCGTCGAAATATCCGCGATACCAGGGTTCGCGATCGAGAGTTCCGCGAAGGGGTTGTCGGTCTCAACAACGACAGCGCGGTTCATCGGCACGCGCAACGTACTGGCTGCCTGCCCGTTGACGACCCGGAATGTATCTGCCTGCGCGTAAGGTGCGAAACCAGCACTCGGCAAGAGAGCGAGCACAAGCGCCGCTGCCAGGGTAGATGATCTCATGATGCCTGCCTTTTTTGACTGCTCTTTTTCGCCCAGCAAAAGTTGTTCGATGGACAGTGCGCTTACCACGCTTTCAACGAACTATGCTACAAACCAAAATTATTATCAATCTTCCTATGCTTGCAGCCGGATCTTGATGTGTTTTTCGCAACAGCGATTAGAAGTGCTTCGACATATTGACCTCGGCCGGGCCATTACCACATGATCTAGAAAAACGTGATGCCATGTCGCGCCGGTAACGACATGGCATCGGTCATGTGTGCGGTGAGTTATTCAATTCGTGCAAGGGATCTCGATGAGAACCAGATCGTTGCCGCGTCGCGTGCGGATGTGGCACTTCTCTTCCTTGACTTCTTCCACGGCCTGCTCACGCACAATCCCAAGAAGCTGGTCTTGCGTCACCTCCACAAATTCCGAGACGTCTTGATCGTCAGCACCGACAAGCGCGAGCGCGATGCGTCCCGAGGCCTGAGCCTGTGCGAGCTTTGCCGCGTCCGATGGTGTCGCTTCCACGGTGACCGTCTGCGGCGAGCTGATCGTTTCCGCGCGATCCATGTCGGCATTCTGATCAACGGCAATCAGACGCAAGTTCGACTGTATGAGCTGCGTGACTTCACCTCGGTCACCGGATCTGCCAGACCACAATACATCAACGCGATCCCCGGGGCGCAGATGGCCAGCCACGCCGGAGGTCGTATTCACCGGGATGGTAATGGCCCGCATCCCGGAACGCAGATGCGATGTGACACCAACACCTTTTCCAGGCTCGGTCAGCTTGGATGCCAGAACAATTTCCTGTTCATCCATGGCACGCAGAACCACCCTTTCGGAGATGCCATCGGGGAACAGTTGATCGAGATCCTGGTCCGTGAAGGCGCGCTCAGGCAGCGCGTCTGCCGGAAATGGTTGCCTGCGGAGATCATTTCGCGTGATTCTCTGCCCATATGGAAGGTCTGCACCCGCGACGATGACATTGACCATTTCGATATTCTGACCGCTCGATCTTGCCTGCGCAAGCTCACTCTGCATTTGTGAAATATACACATTGATCTGATAGACAGCGAATCCAGCAAGTCCGATGCCTGCAATCAGGACAAGTCCAAAGACTGCTCGCATTTCATGACCTTTCTTGTTTTGCGCAGAGCGCATGGACAATTCTTCTGACTTTTCTGAATAACGCTCCAAATTGGCGACAAAGGGCTCAGATTATGGCGTATTTGTGGCAGCCCTGCGGGTGTTGCGCTATGGAGCATGCCTCGAATGATTTGTGGATAAAGCCGACCTTGCCATGTCAAAATTCGTACCGTCGGTTTGTGTCAGGGCAGGCGCGCCTTTCAGGACGCGCACGCACAGATCAACGGGACCATCGCTTCATCACCAGGAAGGTTTTTCGTGGCTACGAATCGTATGCCGCACACTTGACCGGTTGTCAGCCGGCTGATGGTCTGCTTCCATAAACTTGTTTTATTTGACAAATCCTCCTATTTCTTGGGCGAGGCGGATAGCGTGACGCAGACACCGGCTTCCGTATCAGAACTTGGCCCTGCATTGGATAAACTCAGCGGAGTGAGAACTGTTACCGGTTATTTGCAACGCGTTCTCGGAGTGTACCGACGTATTTCGACAAATGTCGGCCCAGCAGAGCGGATATGCAAAAAATCCAATACCTTGGGCAAAATGGCCCTCACGGTTAACGCGCATATGCGACGCATCGTTTGACGGCTGCGTTGCTTTTTGGGGGTGAGTGTCGTTTTGTTTGGACGGGGTGAGGTTTTGGTGGTTGGTTCTGAGGTATATCCGGTCGACAACGGTCTGG
>PWZT01000038.1 GCA_003567315.1 Paracoccaceae bacterium | reverse complement strand
TCGTGCGTCCCGCCATGCGCTAGGCTAAAGCCTCGCACTACATTGTTGGTCGGGGCACTACATTGTTGGTCGGGATACCTTTGTAGTGCGACCCTTCAGGGTCGTGCGTCCCGCCATGCGCGAGGCTAAAGCCTCGCACTACATTGTTGAAGGTTGATGGGCCAAAAAGGGGGAGGGGCGGCTTTCGCCGCCCCTCCCTTTGTCACCTTTGCTTCTCCCGATCAGATCGGGAAGAGGTCAGGTGGGGTATCCTTATACCCTGCGTGTCCTGAAGATGAGCACTATCACCACGATGACCAGTACGGCACCGATGGCGATGAGCACCCAGACCCATGTTGGGGTTGTGGGTGGAGGAGGAGGCTCCGGATCCTCAGGTGGCTCGGCCCTCGTCCTGAAGGTGCCCACGGCATGGCTTATCTCCGCGCCGTCCTTGATCGCGGTGACCCTCCAGTAGTAAGGAGTGTCCCAGTCAAGGGTGCCTGTGAACGTGTAGCCTGTAGCCGTTATTCCGGGCATGGTGTCGACCGGCGCTGACAGGTCGGCATTCTTGGATAGCGCGAAGCTGTAGGAATCCACATGTGCCGTCGTCTTGCTCCAGGTGAAGTTGATGTTGCTCCTGGGCACGTTGGTAGCACCTTGCGAGGGATTGGTCAGTCCGATGCCATATTTCGGATCGAGGTCGACCGTGAAGCTCCGCTCGTCGGACCACCAGCTGCGGATGACCTGTCCGTTCTCGGCCATGACCGACCTGACCCTCCAGTAGTAGGTCTCACCGGGTGCGAACCAACCACGGGCGAGTGCGGAGGGGGTCGTTGCCGGTCGAGGCCTGACCTCGTGACCGGTTCGGGAAATGCATGAGGAAGGCTCCGGCGTGTCCCATCCCCCGACGGGGAATATCTGGTGGAAACCGCTGTCAAATGCGAACTCAAACTCGTAGTTGCAGGCGTCGCACATGCGGTCCCATTCTATGAGGAAGTCCACGTTGCGGCACAGGCATGCGGCAAGAGGAAGTTTGGCGCCGTCGGCCGGTGCTCTGAGCTCGGGACCCGACTTGGAGTAGCAGTCGATGAAGCGCCAGACGTTACCGTCCTCTGCCTCATCCATGTCGTACCTGCCCCACCAGTCAATGGCGAAGAGCCTGGTGTAAGTATCGGGGGTCAGGCAGCCGCAGATCTTCAGAGCGTGCGGCATTGCGTAGAATGCCTCCTCGTCGAGGGCGCGGCGGTCCTCATTCCGGACCAGGTAGTCCCACTCGGTCTCATCGCAGCAGTAGTCAAGGGCCGGAGTCAGCATGCGGGCCACGCCGGTGTAGTGTCCTTTTCCAGGAATTACACCGACATAGCTGGCGTAGAGCACGCCGCCGGTGGCAGGGGTTGTCTTGGGGTTGCCATCGGCATTGTCCAGCACCAGGCCGGTATAGGCAACTGTGTGATAGTCGTGCTTGTCGTCGCCGTACTCGCCCGTTAGCTGGCGGGTGCTGGGAGTAGACCTCATATCGAACCAGTAGGTGCTCTCATCGATTATCCAGCGGTAGATGCCGCCGTCAAGGTCGTTCCAGTCGGAGAGGTCGGCTACGGCGGCGTAGATGGTGTCGTTTGCGCCGTAGTAGCTGTCGAAGGCGACTGTAACGAGGCCTTCCACGGGCAGCCTGGCCCTGGTTTCCTCGGTGAGCTTGGTGAAGTTGCCGGTGCCGTGGGGCGAGTGGGCAACATGGCCGTCCTGGCTGCCGAGGAGTATCTCGTCGCCCCAGAGAGCGATGGTCCAGCCGCTGTCCAGTTCGGTGTCTTCTTCATCCTCCCAACGGTGGGTCTTGGCGTAGTCATCGGACATGGCAACCTTGCCATTATATCCGAGGGCATAGATGGTCTGTGCGTCTTTCACGGCGAGGTCGGCGATGTTGTCGATTGTGGAGGTGCCGTGCCTCCAGCAGGCCATGGTCTGCATGTCGTTCCAGAAGACCTTGTTCCCGCCGATGTCGACGAGATAAACGGTCTCAGCGTTGTCCTCCTCGGGGGCCAACCTGAGCACGCCGTGATGTCCCTCATTCCACCAGGGCTCACCCTCGAACTTGCCAGACCAGGTGCGCTGCCACTTGCCGCTGTACTCGTCGAAGCCGTAGTGGGCAAGGCTCTCCGCGTGGTACCAGACGCTGTCGCAGAGCCAGTAGCGGTCCCAGCCTTCACGGTTGTTGATGCTGACCAGCATTGTCTTGGTGCAGTCGGGCGACACAGCGACGTCGGAGAGGAAGGTGATCTCGGTGTCGATCAGGCTGAGCTGGTTCCAGGTCTCTCCGTCGTCGAAGCTCCAGGACCAGGCTGCCTCGTCATACCACCACAAACCAAGACCTCCATGCCAATCTCCCAGGCCGACCGCGTATGACTTGTCGTCGCTGACGTAGAAAGCGGCCATGCCCGCCGAGCCGGTGGGCGGCTTGCAGGAGTGGTGCCACTTCGGGCAGCAGATGTCCATGGCCACCACATCGTCGTAGCGGTAGACCTGCACTCCCTGGCAGGGCTCGGTGAACAG
>PWZT01000009.1 GCA_003567315.1 Paracoccaceae bacterium | reverse complement strand
GAGCCTGCCAGCAGGAAATGATCGCGAAAGAGCGGCAGCACATGCAGATCCGGGGCCTGCGGCGGATCAGCGAGCACCACTGCATCGAGCCTGCCATCGCGCAGCGCCAGCAGCAGATCGGCCGTCTGCGCCTCGCGCAGGCGCAGATCGCGGGTGATATCGGCGGCGCGCAGCCGCGCCAGCGTTCCGGCCAGAAGATAGGGCGCGACAGTCGGGATCATGCCGACATTGAGCGCCGCGCCAAGGCTTGCATGTTTGGCCGAAGCCTCAAGCTCCATCGCCTCGGACAGCACGCGCTCGGTGCGCTCAAGCACTGCGCGGCCCTCGCGCGTCAGCCGCAGATCGCGCGGCAGGCGTTCGACAAGCTGCACGCCAAGGGCGGCCTCCAACTCGCGGATCTGCATCGACAGCGCGGGCTGGGTGACATTGACGAGTTCCGCCGCGCGCCCGAAATTGCGCGTCTGCGCCAGCGCGCGGAAATAATGCAGTTGTTTCAGCGTGATCTTCATCGCACCCGGATCAGAGCCGCGCGATGCGATCGAGCAGCAGCGCGAAGAAACCTTCGGCATCCACATCGCCGATGAAACGCGCATTGGCCGGGCGGTCAGTCACGCGCCACCAATCGGCGACGCTCATGCCGAGGGTGAGATCGGAGACTGTCTCGATCTCGACATTGATCTCGCGCCCCGAGAACAACTCGGGCTGGAGCAGATAGGCGATGGTGCAGGGATCATGCAGTGGCGCGCCGTCGGAGCCGTATTTCTCCTTGTCGAACCGCTCGAAGAAATCGGTCCAGCTTGCCACCGCAGGACCGACGCGACCGGGCAGCGCGCGAAACGCCTCGACGCGCGCGCGCGTCGTGAGCGCCTTGTGGGTCACATCGAGCGGCATGACCGTGAGCGGCACGCCTGCGCCAAAGACGATCTTGGCGGCCTCCGGGTCCACATAGATGTTGAACTCAGCCGTGGGGGTGATGTTGCCGACCTCGAAATAGGCCCCGCCCATCAGCACGATTTCCTGAATGCGCGGGATGATGTCGGGCGCGCGCTCGAAGGCGGTCGCGATATTGGTCAGCGGCGCGATAGGGCAGAGCGTGACCGTGCCCGCAGGCTCGGCGCGCAAGGTCTCGATCAGGAAATCGACGGCGTGCTGGTCTTGCAGCTTCATGGTCGGGTCGGACAGGGCGATGCCATCGAGCCCGGTCTTGCCATGCACATGCTCGGCCGTGACCAGCTTGCGCCGCAGCGGGCGGTCGCATCCGGCGAAGACGCGCGTCTCGGGCCGCCCTGCCAACTCACAGACAATCCGCGCGTTTTTCGCGGTCAGCTCCAGCGGGACATTCCCGGCCACGCAGGTGATGCCCAGAAGCTCCAGCTCGGGCGAGGCGAGCGCCAGCAGGATCGCCACCGCGTCATCCTGGCCGGGGTCGGTGTCGATGATGATCTTGCGCGCCATGGCTCTCGCTCCTGTGCCGATTTCGCCGCAGCATGCGTCAGCGATTGTCCGAGTGCAATCGGTGATGTTTGCGCTATGATGCGCAAGAAACCATTTGACGCAGACCTGTGTGGTTGCGTATGAAATGAACAAGCGTTCAGTTTTGGGAGGCATGGCGCAATGTTTATGGCATCGATGAATTTCGATCTGGGCGAGGATGTGAACGCGCTGCGCGAGATGGTCCATCGCTGGGCGCAGGAGCGCGTCAAACCCATGGCCGCCGAGATCGACCAAACCAATCATTTCCCGCATGAGCTATGGCGCGAGATGGGGGAGCTTGGGCTTCTGGGCATCACGGTGCCCGAGGAGCATGGCGGCGCGGGCATGGGCTACCTGGCGCATGTGATCGCCGTGGAGGAAATCGCGCGCGCCTCGGCTTCGGTGTCGCTGTCTTACGGGGCGCACAGCAATCTTTGCGTCAATCAGATCAAGCTCAACGGCAATGACGCGCAACGCGCGCAATACCTGCCCAAGCTGATCTCGGGCGAGCATGTGGGCGCGCTGGCCATGTCGGAAGCTGGCGCGGGCTCGGATGTCGTGGGCATGAAGCTGCGGGCGGAAAAGCGCAATGACCGTTTTATCCTCAATGGCACGAAATACTGGATCACCAATGGCCCCGATGCCGATGTGCTTGTCGTCTATGCCAAGACCGATCCCGAAGCGGGCTCCAAAGGCATCACCGCGTTTCTGATCGAGAAAACCATGACGGGCTTCTCGACCTCGCCGCATTTCGACAAGCTCGGCATGCGCGGCTCGAACACGGCAGAGCTTGTCTTCGAGGATGTGGAAGTGCCGTTCGAGAATATCCTCGGCGAGGAAGGGCGCGGGGTGCAGGTGCTGATGTCGGGGCTCGATTATGAACGAGTCGTCCTCTCGGGCATCGGCACGGGCATCATGGCGGCCTGCCTTGACGAGATCATGCCTTACCTGCGCGACCGCCACCAATTCGGCAAACCCATAGGCAGCTTCCAGCTCATGCAGGGCAAGATCGCCGATATGTACACAGCCATGAACTCGGCGCGGGCCTATGTCTATGAGGTCGCCAAGGCCTGCGACCGGGGTGCAGTGACGCGCGCTGATGCGGCAGCCTGTGTGCTCTACGCCTCGGAAGAAGCGATGAAACAGGCGCATCAGGCGGTGCAGGCGATGGGTGGTGCAGGCTTCATGAACGATAGCGCCGTCAGCCGGATTTTCCGCGATGCGAAGCTGATGGAGATCGGGGCAGGCACCTCGGAAATCCGGCGCATGCTGGTCGGGCGCGAGTTGATGGCAGCAATGGCGTGAGGAGGGCGATGGTCGATGGATGCCTCGATCGCAGCCCTTGCGCAGCACCGCGCTGTCGTGATCGAAGATCATCTGCCAGTCTTCGCGGCCGTGCTGGAGCGCGCGATCGTGGCAATCGAGCTCTTCGCCGTGCTGCTGCTCTTTGTCGGGCTTGCAAAATTCGTCTGGGATTATCTGGCGAGCGAGCTGACCCGGGCCGATATGGTGACACGCAGCTCGCGCGCCAATCTCGGGCGCATCGTGCCGGCGCGGTATATCCTGATGGCGCTCGAAGTCTTCATCGTGGCCGATATTCTGGCGACTGTGCTCTCGGCCTCTTTCGCAAGCCTGTTGTTTCTCGCACTTCTGGTACTGGTGCGCTCGGTGATCAGCCATTTCCTCGAAAACGAGATCCGCTCGATCCGGGCCGAGGAGCAGGCGAAATGAGGGCTTCACATACCTCCGGTGCAGCACTCCAGCCGACGGGGGCGCGATGACAACCACATCCATGACCGGGACAGCTGCGCTCGCGGTATCCCTCCTTTTGGCGACCCCGCTTGCCGCGCGCGACCTGAGCTTCGATCCGGCCCCGACCGAGACCTGCCTCGCTGAAATCTCCGACGGACCGCAGGCGTATGAGTGCATCGGGCGCGCGGCCATGGCCTGCATGGCGCAGCCGATGGGCGACACGACACCGGGCATGGGCTTCTGCCTGGATTCCGAATTGTGGCTTTGGGACGACAAACTCAACGAGGCCTATCAGATACTCCTCGCAGAGTATCGCGAAATGGATGCCGAGCGTTTCGAGGGCGCGCCTGCTTTGGCGGAGGCGTTGCGCGACATGCAACGTGGCTGGATTGCCTATCGCGATGGGCGCTGCGAGTTCGAGACTGCGCAATGGTATGGCGGGACCGGCTCCAGCCCGGCCTTTCTGGGCTGCATGATGCAGATGACTGCGGAGCAGACGCTCTATCTCTGGTCCGTGTTTCAGGGCGCGCGCTGAGGGGAAGTGAAGGGGGAGGCGGATGAAGCTTGTATCGACTGTTCTGACCGGATCGGAGGCGTTCCGCGCCAATCGCGACGCCCATCTGACAGCCCTTGCCGAGGCGCAGGCGGCCCTTGCGGTGGCGCAGGCTGGCGGCGGCGAGAAGGCGCGCGCGCGCCATGTCGCGCGCGGCAAGATGCTGCCGCGTGACCGCGTGGCCAATCTGCTCGATCCGGGCGCGCCTTTTCTGGAAGTCGGCGCCACGGCGGCGCATGGGCTTTATGACGGCGCGGCGCCTTGCGCGGGTGTGATCGCGGGGATCGGGCATGTCGCGGGGCGCGAATGCATGATCATCTGCAATGATGCGACCGTGAAGGGCGGCACCTATTACCCGATGACCGTCAAGAAACATCTGCGCGCGCAGGAGATCGCTGCGGAAAACCATCTGCCTTGTCTCTATCTGGTGGACTCGGGGGGTGCCAACCTGCCCAATCAGGACGAGGTTTTCCCCGACCGTGACCACTTCGGGCGCATCTTCTACAATCAGGCGCAGATGAGCGCGAAGGGGATCGCGCAGATCGCGGTCGTGATGGGATCCTGCACGGCAGGCGGGGCCTATGTTCCCGCGATGTCGGATGTCACCATAATCGTGAAGGAGCAGGGCACGATCTTTCTGGCAGGCCCGCCGCTCGTGAAGGCTGCGACCGGCGAAGTGGTCAGCGCCGAGGATCTGGGCGGGGGCGATGTGCACACGAGGCTCTCGGGCGTGGCCGATTATCTGGCCGAGGATGATGCCCATGCGCTGGCACTGGCGCGGCGCGCTGTTGCGAGCCTTGGGGCTGCACCGACCGGCGTATCGCGTCAGCCCAGCGAAGACCCGGCCTATGACCCCGAAGAGATCCTCGGCATCGTGCCCGCCGATCTGCGCACGCCTTATGATATCCGCGAGGTGATCGCCCGCATCGTCGACGGCTCGCGCTTCGACGAGTTCAAGCCGCGCTTCGGCGAGACGCTGGTGACGGGCTTTGCCCATGTCATGGGCTGGCCGGTGGGGATCATCGCCAATAACGGCGTGCTGTTTTCGGAAGCTGCCGTGAAGGGAGCGCATTTTGTCGAACTCTGCTCGCAACGGCGCATTCCGCTTGTCTTCCTGCAAAACATCACCGGCTTCATGGTCGGGCGGAAATACGAGAATGAAGGCATCGCGCGCCATGGTGCCAAGATGGTGACAGCGGTTGCGACGACCGCCGTGCCCAAGATCACGATGCTGGTGGGCGGCAGTTTCGGGGCGGGGAATTACGGCATGGCCGGGCGCGCCTATGGCCCGCGCTTCCTGTGGACATGGCCCAACAGCCGCATCTCGGTCATGGGCGGCGCGCAGGCGGCAGGGGTTCTGGCGACTGTCAAGCGCGACGCGATCGAACGCGCCGGCGAAAGCTGGAGCGCCGAGGAAGAGGCCGAGTTCAAGCGCCCCACGATCGAGATGTTCGAGCGCCAATCGCACCCGCTCTATGCCTCCGCGCGGCTCTGGGATGACGGGATCATTGACCCGCGCCGCTCGCGCGAGGTGCTCGCCCTTTCGCTCTCGGCCAGCCTGAATGCGCCGATAGGGGAGACGCGCTTCGGGGTGTTCCGCATGTAATCGAGGGAGGGACGCCTCCGGCGGGAGTATTTGGAGCAAGATGAAACCCGGTATCCTTCATCTTGCCGAAAATACTCCGGGGGGTGCGGGGGGCTGGCCCCCCGCTCGTCCGACAAGGGGAGAAGACGATGTTCGACAAGATCCTGATCGCCAATCGCGGCGAGATCGCCTGCCGCATCATCCGCAGCGCGCGCGCAATGGGTATTCGCAGCGTCGCAGTCCATTCGGATGCGGATGCAAGCGCGCTGCATGTGGAGCTTGCCGATGAGGCCGTCCATATCGGCGGCTCAGCCCCGCGCGAAAGCTATCTGCGCGGCGATGTCATCATCGCGGCCGCGCGCGCGACAGGCGCACAGGCGATCCATCCCGGCTACGGATTCCTCTCCGAAAACCCGGACTTCGTCGAGGCGGTAGAGGCCGCGGGGCTTGTCTTCATCGGCCCTTCGGCGCATGCGATCCGCGCGATGGGGCTCAAGGACGCGGCCAAGGCGCTGATGCAGGAGGCGGGCGTGCCGGTGGTGCCGGGCTATCACGGTGCCAATCAGGATCCCGAGCATCTGGCCGGGGCTGCCGATGCGATCGGCTATCCGGTTCTGATAAAGGCCGTGGCGGGCGGTGGCGGAAAGGGGATGCGGCTGGTGGAGGCACCCACCCAATTCATGGAGGCGCTCACCTCGGCCAAGGGCGAGGCTGCGACAGCCTTCGGAAATGACGCGGTGCTGGTCGAAAAATTCATCCAGAAACCGCGCCATATCGAAGTGCAGGTCTTTGGCGATGGCGCGGGGGCCGTGCATCTTTTCGAGCGCGACTGCTCGCTCCAGCGCCGCCATCAGAAGGTGATAGAGGAAGCTCCCGCGCCCGGCATGACCGAAGAGATGCGCGCCGCGATGGGGCAGGCTGCCGTGCGCGCGGCCCAGGCCATTGGCTACAAGGGCGCAGGCACTGTAGAGTTCATCGTCGATGGCGCGCGCGGGCTCAGGCCCGATGGCTTCTGGTTCATGGAGATGAACACGCGGCTGCAGGTCGAGCATCCTGTGACCGAAGCGATCACCGGTGTCGATCTGGTGGAATGGCAGTTGCGCGTGGCTGCCGGCGAGGGGCTGCCCTGCCGGCAGGAGGATCTCTCCATCACGGGCCATGCCTTCGAGGCGCGGCTCTATGCCGAGGATGTACCCGCCGGGTTCCTGCCCGCGACAGGCCAACTCGCGCATCTGCGCTTCAGCGATGCGGCGCGCAACGATTCCGGTGTGCGGGCGGGTGATGAGATCAGCCCGTGGTACGACCCGATGATCGCCAAGGTCATCACGCATGGCCCCAGCCGCGCGATTGCGCTCAAACGGCTGGAGGCGGCGCTTGCGGAAACCGAAGTCGCGGGCGCGGTGACGAATCTGGCCTTTCTCGGGGCGCTGACACGCCATCCAGGCTTCCGCTTGGGCGACGTCGACACAGGGCTGATCGCGCGCGATCTGGATAGCCTGACGCATGAGACTGCGCCCGCGCCATGGGAGCTTGCGGCCGCCTGCGCGCTTGTTGTCGATCTGCCGAATATCGATGCGCCGCTCGCGGGGTTTTCGCTGGGCGCGCCGCTTTGGCAGGATGTCGCGCTGGAGGGGCATCCGGGATTGCGGCTTGCTGTAAGAGGGCCGCGACAGGCGTGTGTGCTGGTCGAAGGGCAGGAAATCCCGGTCACGGCCATGGCGGAGGGGCTGCGGGTGGCAGGGGCGCCCGCGCTTGTGCGCGGTGCGAAGCTTGGCGCGCAGGTGGCGCTGTTCGGGGCCGTCCCGCGCCTTTTCGACCTGATCGACCCGCTGGCGCGGGATGCGGGCGCAGGGATCGGCGCGGATGTGGTGCTCGCGCCCATGCCGGGTCTGGTGAAGGCGGTCTTTGTCTCGGTGGGCGATGAGGTCACGGCAGGCACGCGGTTGGCGGTCCTGGAGGCGATGAAGATGGAACACACGCTGGTTGCAGCGCGGGCCGGGCGGGTGGCGGAAGTGCTAAGCGCCGCAGGGGCGCAGGTCACCGCTGGCGCGGCGCTGGTGCGGCTGGAGGAAGAGGCGTGAGTCGGGCCGGGCGGGTGGCGCAATGACGATCCGGCTCTGGCATGTCGCGCAGTCGCGGTCCTTCCGGGTGCTCTGGGCGCTTGAGGAAATCGGCGCGGCGTATGAGCTGATCCATTGCAGCTTTTTTGACCGTTCGCTGCGCGAAGACGCATATCTCGCGCGCTCGCCTGCGGGCCGGGTGCCTGCGGTCGAGATCGGGGGCCAGACCATCTGCGAAAGCGGGGCGATCCTGCTCTATCTGGCCGACCGTTTCGCACCGCATCTGCGCGTGGCAGAAGGCGCGCGCGAGCGCGCGGCATTCCTCCAGGCCCTGCATTATGCCGAGACGCTCGCTGCGCATCTGGCGAACCTCACGCAACATCACATCGTGCTGCGCGAGCCCTCGATGCGCTCGCCAACTGTGATGCGGCTCGAGGCGCGGCGGCTTGAAAATGCGCTGCGCGCTGTGGGGCCGGACTGGGCCGCGGGCGCGTTTTCGGTGGCCGATATCGCGCTGGGATATGCCGTGCATATGGCGCAGCGTTTCGTGGCGCTGCCGGAGCCTGCTGCGGTCTATCTGGGCGCGGTCCATGAGCGTGAGGCGTTTCAGCGGGCGCTTGCCAAGGATGGTCCGGCGCAGATTTACACACAGGATTTCTATCCGCCACCGGAAGGGTAAGCCATGTCCAAAGTCGAGATTTTCGAGGTCGGCCCGCGCGACGGGTTGCAGAACGAAAAGCGCCCGATTCCGACCGAGGCGAAAGTGGCGCTGGTCGATTGCCTGAGCCGCGCGGCCTTTCGGCGCATCGAGGTGGCGAGTTTCGTGAGCCCGAAATGGGTGCCGCAAATGGCCGATTCGGACGCAGTTCTTGCGCAGATCACACGGCGCGCGGGTGTGCGCTATGCCGCCCTCGCGCCCAATATGAAGGGGCTCGAGCGTGCGATTGCGGCGCGCGCGGATGAGGTGGCGATCTTCGGCTCTGCCTCCGAGGGGTTCAGCAAGGCCAATCTCAATTGCACGATTGCCGAAAGCCTGGAACGCTTTGCCCCGGTCGCGGAAGGGGCGCGAGAGGTGGGGCTGCCAGTGCGTGGCTATATCTCCTGCGTCACCGATTGCCCTTACGACGGACCAGTTGCGCCGGAGGCGGTCGCGCGTGTTGCAGCTCGCCTGCGCGATCTGGGCTGCTATGAGATCAGCCTTGGCGACACGATCGGGCGCGGCACGCCCGAGACGATCTCGACGATGCTGCGCGCAGTGCTAGAGGAACTGCCTTCCGAGAAGCTGGCAGGGCATTATCACGACACAGGCGGATTGGCGCTGGCGAATATCGACGCCTCGCTGGAATTGGGCCTGCGGGTGTTCGATGCGGCGGTCGGCGGGCTTGGCGGCTGCCCTTATGCGCCGGGGGCCTCGGGCAATGTGGCGAGTGAGGCCGTGCATGACTGGCTGACGGCGCAGGGCTGGGAGACTGGGCTGGATCGCGCCGTGCTGGCCGAGGCGGCATCCATGGCGCGGGCCATGCGGGAGGGGGAGCGGAGTGATGTTTGAGACAGTCGAGATCACGAGGGATGCGCGCGGCGTGGCGCGGCTGGTGCTGAACCGTCCCGCGAAGCACAATGCGCTCAATGCGCAGATGATCGCGGAACTGACCGAGGCGGCGGCACAGCTTGGGGCGGATCCCGAGGTGCGGGTCGTGGTGCTGGCGGCGGCGGGCAAGAGCTTTAGCGCGGGCGGCGATCTGGGCTGGATGCAGGACCAGATGCGCGCTGATGGCGCGACCCGCGCGCGCGAGGCGCGCAAGCTCGCGGCGATGCTGGGCGCGCTGAACCGGCTGCCCAAGCCCCTGATCGGACAGGTGCAGGGACAGGCTTTCGGTGGCGGGGTCGGCATGATGGCGGTCTGCGACATCGCCATCGGGGTCGAGGGTGCGTCCTTCGGTTTCACCGAGACGCGGCTGGGGCTGATCCCGGCCACGATCGGCCCCTATGTGCTTGCGCGCATGGGCGAGGCGATGGCCCGGCGCGTCTTCATGTCAGCGCGGATTTTCAAGGCGGATGAGGCCGTGCGCCTTGGCCTGCTGGCGCATGCAGTGCCACCCGAAGCGCTGGAGGATGCCGTTGAGGCGGAAATCCGACCCTATCTTGCCTGTGCGCCCGGCGCAGTCGCCCGCGCCAAGGCGCTGGCGCAGCATCTCGGGGCAGGCGTGACCAGTGAGGATGTCGAGCACTCGATTGCGCAACTGGTGGCGTGCTGGGAAGGGCCGGAGGCACAGGACGGCATCGCGGCCTTCTTCGAGAGGCGCAAACCCGGTTGGGCGGGCTGAACAGTCATTTCGCGATTTGCATACTTATTCGACATGCGACGCCACGCTGCGGCCAAAAACCGCAGCGCAGCGCCAATTCTGCGCCAGACAGGATGATTTCGGTATACAGTCGTATCCCAAACTGCGTTTTTCCGGGACGCGCGGGGCGAGTTCGGTTGACCGGTAGGGGTATCGAGAGTAGATGAAAATTATCCAGAGGCGGCGCTGACCGCTGTTTGCCGCGCCAACAAGGAGCCCAAGGTGGAAGACCTACTCGCATCCTATCTGCCAATCCTGATCTTCCTCGCGATCGCTGTCATTCTGGGCCTCGTGCTGCTGCTGTCGGCCATCGTGATCGCCGTCCGCAATCCGGATCCGGAGAAGGTCTCGGCCTATGAATGCGGGTTCAATGCTTTCGATGATGCGCGCATGAAGTTCGATGTGCGCTTCTATCTGGTGGCGATCCTGTTCATCATCTTCGATCTGGAAATCGCGTTCCTGTTCCCTTGGGGCGTCGCGTTTTCCGAAATGTCGATGACTGCTTTCTGGTCGATGATGGTGTTCCTGATGGTG
Organism: Paracoccaceae bacterium; assembly: GCA_003567315.1. GTDB lineage: Bacteria > Pseudomonadota > Alphaproteobacteria > Rhodobacterales > Rhodobacteraceae > Roseinatronobacter. The sequence goes on along the minus strand of PWZT01000009.1, from coordinate 27,326 downwards.
CTGACAGTGGGCTTTGCGTATGAATGGAAGAAAGGGGCGCTGGAATGGGAGTGATGACCGGAGCCAATACGGCAGGGGCGGATACTGAAGTCGCCACCCAGACCCTCAATCGCGAACTGCAGGACAAGGGGTTTCTGCTCACCTCGACGGAAGACATCATCAACTGGGCGCGTAATGGCTCGCTGCACTGGATGACCTTCGGGTTGGCGTGTTGCGCGGTTGAAATGATGCATACCTCGATGCCACGCTATGATGTGGAGCGCTTTGGCACGGCCCCGCGCGCAAGCCCGCGCCAGTCCGATCTGATGATCGTGGCCGGGACGCTGACCAACAAGATGGCGCCTGCACTGCGCAAGGTCTATGATCAGATGCCCGAACCGCGCTACGTGATCTCGATGGGGTCTTGCGCCAATGGCGGTGGGTATTACCACTACAGCTACTCGGTGGTGCGCGGCTGCGACCGGATCGTGCCGGTGGATATTTATGTGCCGGGGTGCCCGCCGACAGCAGAGGCGTTGCTCTACGGTATTCTGCAATTGCAGCGCAAGATTCGGCGCACCGGGACGTTGATCAGGTAAGGAGAGCGCGCATGTCGGAAGCCCTGGAAGAACTGGCGTCGGTGCTGGAAATACGCATGGGCGATGCGGTTGTCTCGCATCAGATCGCACATGGCGAATTGACCGTTACCACGACGCGGTCGCATCTGGTGAAGCTGGTGCGCCTTCTGCAGCACGATTCGAGCCTGCTCTTCTCGACGCTTGTGGACATCACGGCGGTCGATTGGCCGGGGCGGCGCAAGCGGTTTGATGTGGTGTATCATTTCCTGTCGATGTATCTGAACCACCGCATCCGCCTGAAGCTTGCTGTAGGCGAGGACGAGATCGTTCCATCCATCACCGAACTGTACCCGTCCGCCAACTGGTTCGAGCGCGAAGTGTTTGACATGTATGGTATTTTGTTCTCGGGCCATCCTGATCTGCGCCGCATCCTGACCGATTATGGCTTTCGCGGGCATCCGCTGCGCAAGGATTTCCCGACCACCGGGTACACCGAAGTGCGCTATGACGAAGCGCTCAAGCGGGTGGTTTATGAACCGGTGCAGCTTGTGCAGGAATATCGCCAGTTCGATTTCATGTCGCCCTGGGAAGGTGCGGATTACATCCTGCCGGGTGACGAGAAGAAGGAGGCTGCGAAATGATGGACGGCTCCAAAGGCTTTCAGGACGCGGAAACGGGCGAACAGCGGATCCGCAATTTCAATCTGAATTTCGGCCCGCAACACCCGGCGGCGCATGGCGTCTTGCGGCTGGTGCTGGAGCTTGACGGTGAGATCGTCGAGCGCTGCGACCCGCATATCGGCCTGCTGCATCGCGGCACCGAGAAGCTGATGGAGAGCCGCACCTATCTGCAGAACCTGCCCTATCTGGACCGGCTCGACTATGTCGCGCCGATGAATCAGGAGCATGCCTGGTGCCTGGCCATCGAAAAGCTGACAGGTGTGGAGGTGCCGCGCCGCGCCTCGCTGATCCGGGTGCTCTATTCCGAAATCGGGCGCATTCTGAGCCATCTTCTGAATGTGACCACGCAGGCGATGGATGTGGGCGCGCTGACCCCGCCGCTCTGGGGGTTCGAGGAGCGCGAAAAGCTGATGATCTTCTATGAGCGCGCCTGCGGGGCGCGGCTCCACGCGGCCTATTTCCGCCCCGGCGGTGTGCATCAGGACCTGCCGCCGAAGCTGATCGACGATATCGAGGAATGGTGTCACAGCTTCCCGAAGGTGTTGGACGATCTCGACACGCTGCTGACGGAAAACCGCATCTTCAAGCAGCGCAATGCCGATATCGGGATCGTGACCGAGCAGGATATTCTGGATTGGGGCTATTCCGGCGTGATGGTGCGCGGCTCGGGGTTGGCTTGGGATCTGCGCCGCGCGCAGCCTTATGAGTGCTACGACGAGTTCGAGTTCAAGATCCCTGTGGGCAAGAACGGGGATTGCTATGACCGCTATCTCTGCCGCATGGCCGAGATGCGCGAAAGCGTAAAAATCATGCTCCAAGCCATTGAAAAGCTGCGCGCGCCCGAAGGGCAGGGCGATGTGCTGGCGCGCGGAAAGATCACACCGCCGCCGCGCGATGAGATGAAGACCTCGATGGAGGCGCTGATCCATCACTTCAAGCTCTACACCGAGGGCTTCCATGTGCCCGAAGGCGAGGTCTATGCGGCGGTCGAGGCGCCGAAGGGCGAGTTCGGCGTCTATCTAGTCGCGGATGGCTCGAACCGGCCCTATCGCGCGAAACTGCGCGCGCCGGGCTACCTCCATCTGCAAAGCATGGATCATGTCTGCAAGGGCCACCAACTGGCCGATGTGGCCGCCATCATCGGCACCCTGGATGTGGTGTTTGGGGAGATTGATCGGTGAGGGTAGCCGTGGCTTCTTGCGTTTCGCTACTGCCGCTTGGCGCCTTAGCCGAGACAGAGACGTATTCCGAGCTGATGCGCGAGGGCTATTCTGTTGTCTCTTCCAACATCTATGACGAAGATAAGATGCTGATTTTGCTGACAAGAGGGAGCGAGTCCTTTATTTGCACCCTCAGGCTGGCGGGGCAGCCCCCCGTTGGACCAAGAGGTGATGCGGCTCAAATTCCCTGCCTCCGCCTGTCTGGTAGGGCTGATTTTCGATACAATCCCGAGACTGGTGAACTGGAGCCCGTGAATTAATGCTGCGCCGCCTGCACCCGGAACAACCCGAAAGCTTCGCGTTCACGCCCGCCAATCAGGCCTGGGCCGAAGCGCAGATCACCAAATACCCTGAAGGTCGTCAGGCCAGCGCGATCATTCCGCTTCTGTGGCGCGCGCAGGAGCAGGAGGGCTGGCTGACCCGCGCCGCTATCGAGCATGTCGCCGGCATGCTCGACATGGCCTATATTCGCGCGCTGGAAGTGGCGACCTTCTATTTCATGTTCCAGCTTCAACCGGTTGGTTCTGTTGCCCATATCCAGATTTGCGGCACCACCTCCTGCATGATCTGCGGGGCCGAGGATCTGGTCGCAGTCTGCAAGGAAAAGATCGCGAAGCGCCCGCACCAGCTTTCCGCCGATGGCAAGTTTTCATGGGAAGAGGTCGAGTGCCTCGGGGCCTGCGCCAATGCGCCGATGGCGCAGATCGGCAAGGATTACTACGAGGATTTGACGGCGGAGAGTTTCTCCAAGCTGCTCGATGAGATCGCGGCGGGCAAGGTGCCGACACCAGGGCCGCAGAACGGGCGTTTCGCCTCGGAACCTCTGGGGGGCGCGACCACGTTGAAGGATTACACGGGCGAAGCCCAGAACGGATCGGTCGCGCTGGCAACTCGGCTTGGCGACACGCTCAAGCGGATTGACGGATCTGAAGTGCCGCTTGTGACGCCGTGGCAGGGGGTGGAAGCACCCAAGCCCGTGGATGCTGCGACGATCAAGAAGCATGAGCCCAAGCCCGCCATGGTCGCGCCAGTGGACGAAACCGGGACGTGCCGACAGGAGGCGCGTGAGACGAACAAGGCAAAGCCGGAGCCTGTTGCGAAGGGTGCCGAGATCGACCCGGATATCGGAACCAAGCCCGAGATGCTGACAGTGGCACGCGGCGCGGCGGATGACCTCAAGAAGATCAAGGGTATCGGGCCGAAGCTTGAAGAGATGCTCAACAAGCTCGGCGTTTTTCACTTCTGGCAGATCGCCGCCTGGGGCGATGAGGAAGTCGCCTGGGTCGATGAAAACCTCGAGGGGTTCCGCGGGCGTGTGAGCCGGGATGACTGGGTGTCGCAGGCGAAAATTCTGGCCGAAGGCCGTGAGACCGAGTTCTCGAAACAGAAATGATCGGAGTTAGCGTTTAGATGGCCGATCCGGAAACGCGCGATATGGCACTGGCCCGTCAAGCAAAGCTGGCGGCGCTGGTGATGTGCGCGACCATTCTGCTTTGGGTGGTTTTGGGGTGGATCGGGCGTGAATATGGCTGGGATCCCCGCTATGCATTTCTGATCGATTTTGCAGCGCTCGCCGGGTTTGCCTGGGCGCTGATCGTGACATTTCGTGTCTGGCGGCGCGGCAAGACCAGTCGCTAGGCGCAGTGAGAGGAGAAGCAGATGCTTCAGGACAAAGACCGCATCTTCACCAATCTTTACGGGATGCATGAGCGCTCGCTTGCAGGGGCCATGGCGCGCGGTCACTGGGATGGGACCAAGGCGCTGCTCGAGAAGGGCCGCGACTGGATCATCGACGAGATGAAGCAGTCGGGGCTGCGCGGGCGCGGCGGTGCGGGCTTCCCCACCGGTCTGAAATGGTCCTTCATGCCCAAGGAGAGCGATGGGCGCCCGGCTTACTTGGTCGTGAATGCCGATGAATCCGAGCCCGGCACCTGCAAGGATCGCGAGATCATGCGTCACGATCCGCACACGTTGATCGAGGGCTGTCTGATCGCGTCTTTCGCGATGAATTCGCATGCCTGCTATATCTATATCCGTGGCGAGTATATCCGTGAGAAGGAAGCGCTGCAGAACGCGATTGACGAGGCCTATGAGGCCGGGCTGGTGGGCAAGAATGCCTGTGGGTCTGGCTGGGATTTCGACATCTACCTGCATCATGGGGCCGGTGCTTATATCTGCGGCGAGGAAACCGCGCTGCTCGAGAGCCTCGAGGGCAAGAAGGGCATGCCGCGCATGAAACCGCCTTTCCCGGCGGGTGCAGGGCTTTATGGCTGCCCGACGACTGTGAACAATGTGGAATCGATTGCAGTGGTGCCCACGATCCTGCGCCGCGGGAGCGCCTGGTTCGCTGGGTTTGGGCGGCAAAACAATGCAGGCACGAAGCTCTTTGCCATCTCGGGCCATGTGAACCGCCCTTGCGTGGTGGAAGAGGCCATGTCGATCAGCTTCGAGGAGCTGATCGAGACGCATTGCGGCGGCATTCGTGGCGGCTGGGACAATCTACTGGCGGTCATCCCCGGGGGCTCGTCCGTGCCATGTGTGCGCGGCGAGAAGATGCGCAGCGCGACGATGGATTTCGACTATCTGCGCAACGATCTGCAATCGGGTCTGGGAACGGCGGCCGTTATCGTGATGGACAAATCTACAGATATCGTGAAGGCGATCTGGCGACTCTCCAAATTCTACAAGCATGAGAGTTGCGGGCAATGCACGCCCTGCCGTGAGGGCACAGGCTGGATGATGCGCGTCATGGATCGTCTGGTGCGCGGCGAAGCGGAGCTTGAAGAGATCGACATGCTCTGGGATGTGTCCAAGCAGGTCGAGGGTCACACGATCTGCGCGCTTGGCGATGCGGCGGCCTGGCCCATTCAGGGGCTGATCCGCAATTTCCGCGGTGAGATCGAGGATCGGATCAAGGCGCAGAAGGCCGGGCGCGTGTCGAAAGTGGCAGCGGAGTAAGGGTTATGAAACGGTCCATTCTCGCCATGGCGGTGGCGACAATTCTCACGAGCGGGGCAAGCGCCGCGACCACCCAAGCCGAGGTGAACGAGGCGCTGCGGGGCAATCCGGACATCTACAATGGATTGTTTACTGCGGCTCTGATCTATCACATCTCGCAAACCTGCCCGGATATCCGCCCACCAGGGCGCGTGGCGCGGGTCAGTCATTTCCTGTCGCTTTACAATCGTGCGCGGGGCATGGGCTATAGCCGTGCGCAGATCGAGGCATTTGTCGAAGACGATGCCGAGAAGGCGCGGATGCAGACGCTGGTGGACCAGCATCTGCAGCGGGCCGGGGTGAGCGACCCGAACAATGAATCCGAAGTCTGCGAATTTGCCCGCGCCGAGATGGCTGAGGGCACGGCGCTTGGCCGCCAATTGACGGAAAGGTAAACCATGTCGCAACTGCGCAAGATCATCATCGATGGCAACGAGATCGAAGTACCGCCTGAGATGACGCTTATTCAGGCCTGCGAGGAAGTGGGCATCGAGATCCCGCGCTTCTGCTATCATGAGCGACTGTCGATTGCCGGGAATTGCCGGATGTGTCTGGTCGAGGTTGTGGGCGGGCCGCCGAAGCCTGCTGCCTCCTGTGCCATGCAGGTCAAGGATCTGCGTCACGGCCCCGAGGGCCAGCCGCCGCAAGTGCGCACCAACTCGCCCATGGTCAAGAAGGCGCGCGAGGGGGTGATGGAATTCCTGCTCATCAACCACCCGCTGGATTGCCCGATCTGCGATCAGGGCGGCGAGTGTGACCTGCAGGACCAGGCGATGGCATACGGCGTTGATTTCTCGCGCTTCCGCGAGCCCAAGCGCGCGGTCGAGGATCTTCAGCTCGGGCCGCTTGTCGAGACCCATATGACGCGCTGCATCTCCTGCACCCGCTGCGTGCGCTTCACGACCGAGGTCGCGGGCGTGCAGGTGATGGGCCAGACCGGACGCGGCGAGGATGCCGAGATCACGACTTATCTGGGCGCGCTGATCGAATCCGAGATGGTTGGGAATATTGTCGATCTGTGTCCTGTGGGTGCGCTGGTGTCCAAACCCTACAGCTTCACTGCGCGGCCCTGGGAGCTGACCAAGACCGAGACCATCGATGTGATGGACGCACTCGGCTCAAACATCCGCGTGGATACCAAGGGGCGCGAGGTCATGCGCATCCTGCCGCGCAATCATGACGGCGTGAACGAGGAATGGCTGTCGGACAAGTCGCGCTACGTCTGGGACGGGCTGCGCCGCCAGCGGCTCGACAGGCCGTATATCCGCGAGAATGGCAAGCTGCGGCCGGCAAGCTGGCCCGAGGCGCTGTCGGCGGCGGCTGCGGCGATGAAGGGAAAAAAGGTGGCGGGGTTGATCGGCGATCTGGTCTCGACCGAGGCGGCCTATGCGCTCAAGCTGTTGATCGAAGGGCAGGACGGTACGGTGGAATGCCGCACGGATGGCGCGCATCTGCCTGCGGGCAACCGTTCGGCCTATGTGGGCACGGCAGCGATTGAGGATATCGACCATGCTCGCCGCATCTGGCTGATCGGCACCAACCCGCGCCATGAAGCGCCCGTGCTCAATGCCCGCATCCGCAAGGCATGGCTGCATGGCGCGGATGTTGCGCTTGTCGGAGAAGCCCAGGACCTGACCTATGACTATACGCATCTCGGCACGGATCGCGCCGCGCTGGAAGCGTTGGTGGGCAAGGCTGAACAAAGCGACGCTGAAAGCCTCGTGATCGTGGGGCAAGGTGCGCTGCGTGAGGCCGATGGCGCGGCTGTTCTGGCGAAGGCCATGGCGCTATGCGACAAGACTGGTGCGCGGCTTCTGGTGCTGCATCTGGCCGCGAGCCGCGTGGGCGCGATGGATGTCGGTTGTGTCACCGAAGGCGGGATCAAGGCCGCGACGGAGGGGGCTGAGGTGATCTACAACCTTGGCGCAGATGAGATCGAGATCGCGCAGGGCGCCTACGTAATTTATCAGGGCAGCCATGGCGACCGAGGCGCGCATCGCGCGGACATCATCCTTCCGGGCAGCGCCTACACCGAGGAGCCGGGGCTGTTCGTCAACACCGAGGGCCGCCCGCAACTGGCTTTGCGCGCCGGGTTCGCGCCGGGTGAGGCGAAGGAAAACTGGGCCATCCTGCGCGCGCTGTCGGGCGAGCTGAGTGAGCCGCTGCCCTTCGACAGCCTGACCGCCTTGCGCAAACACCTGACCGACGCTGTACCGCATCTCGGCGAGATCGATCAGGTGCCGGAGAATGAATGGCAGCCCCTGGAGCCTGCGACACTCGGAAAAGCCGATTTCCGCAACGCGGTCGAGGATCACTACCTGACCAACCCGATTGCGCGGGCGTCGAGCTTGATGGCCGAATTGTCGAGCATGGCGAAGGCGCGTAACGCCCAGCCGCTGGCAGCAGAGTAAGCCCGGATGCCGCGCTCGATCCACAGCCTTGCCTTCGCGGCTGCTGCTTGCGGCAGTCTGGCTGGCTGTGGCGAGGGGGAGGCGGCAAGATCCGCCTCGCCCGCCGACCGCCCCGAATATCTCGGCGTTGACACCCGGCTTCTGGATGACAGCGCGGTGAGCTTTCTCGTGCGTATGCGCGGCACCAATGATCGCAGAGATGTTGTGGCCTATGCGCGTTGTGCTGCGGCGCAATATGCGTTAATTCGCGGCTATAGTTTTGCGCAGCATGTACGCACCACGACGACGCGACGCGGCAATGTTTGGGAAGCTGATGGCGGTTTCGTCATTTCCCCGGATCTGCCAATGGGGTTGCGTAACATGGATGCTGAAGTGATCGTGGACGACTGCCGGGAACAAGGCATTCCGACGGTATGAGGAATTGAGGGACAGATGAACGAGTTTCTGAACACCGGCCTTGGGATCACTTTGCTGATTACAGCGCAGTCGCTTCTGGTCGTGGCCTTCGTCATGATCAGCCTTGTGTTTCTGGTTTATGCCGATCGCAAGGTCTGGGCGGCCGTGCAGATGCGCCGCGGTCCGAATGTGGTGGGGCCCTGGGGGCTCTTGCAGACCTTTGCCGATGCGATCAAATTCGTGGTCAAGGAGGTCGTGATCCCCGCAGGAGTGGATCGCCCGGTCTATTTCCTTGCGCCGCTCCTGAGCTTCGTGCTGGCCATGCTGGCCTGGGCCGTGATCCCGTTCAATGATGGCTGGGTGCTGGCTGATATCAATGTCGCGATCCTCTTTGTCTTCGCCATTGCCGCGCTCGAGGTCTATGGCGTGATCATGGGCGGCTGGGCGTCGAATTCGAAATACGCCTTCTTGGGCAGCCTGCGTTCTGCAGCACAGATGATTTCCTACGATGTGTCGCTGGGCCTGATCATCATCGGGATCATCATCTCCACAGGTTCGATGAATTTCGGTGCCATCGTTGCCGCGCAGGATACCGGCTGGGGGTTGCTCGGCTGGTACTGGCTGCCGCATCTGCCGATGGTGCTTCTGTTCTTTGTGAGCGCACTGGCCGAAACCAACCGCCCGCCTTTTGATCTGCCCGAAGCGGAGTCCGAACTCGTTGCAGGGTTTATGGTGGAATACGGCTCGACCCCGTATCTGTTGTTCATGGCTGGGGAATACATCGCCATTTTCCTGATGTGCGCATTGATCACGCTCATGTTCTTTGGCGGTTGGCTCTCGCCGATTCCGGGGCTGCCGGACGGGTTCCACTGGATGTTCCTGAAGATGGCGTTCTTCTTCTTCCTCTTCGCCATGGTGAAAGCGATCACGCCGCGCTACCGCTATGACCAGCTCATGCGGATCGGCTGGAAAGTCTTTCTTCCCTTATCGCTGGCTTGGGTGGTGCTGATTGCCTTCCTTGCGAAGTTCGAAGTGCTGGGCGGCTTCTGGGCGCGTTGGGCCGTGGGGGCGTGAGATGAGTGAAAAGGCAGAGAACATTATCTTGGAGCAGTTGCGCCTGATTCGTGAGGAACTTCGCGACATGCATAAGCGCTTCGATCAGATGGATGCGCGCTTTGACGATATCGAGACCGAGTTGCATGGGCACAAAATGATGATTTTCGGCTTGAGCAACGTCATTGGACACATCGACAAGCGGGTCGAGGCACTGGAAGCTAGGATCGGAGGTTAGACCATGGGTTTTGACTGGAACCGCGCGATCAAATACACGCTGATGACCGACTTCATCAAAGGGTTCGGGCTGGGCTTTCGCTATTTCGCGGCGCCGAAGTCGACCGTGAATTACCCGCATGAGAAGGGCCCGCTCTCGCCACGGTTCCGCGGCGAGCATGCGCTGCGCCGCTATCCCAATGGCGAGGAACGTTGCATTGCGTGCAAGCTTTGCGAAGCGATCTGCCCGGCACAGGCCATCACGATTGATGCCGAACCGCGCGAGGACGGCTCGCGTCGCACCACGCGCTACGATATCGACATGACGAAATGCATCTATTGCGGCTTCTGTCAGGAAGCGTGCCCGGTGGATGCCATCGTCGAGGGGCCGAATTTCGAATTCGCCACCGAGACGCGCGAAGAACTGTTCTACGACAAGGACAAGCTGCTCGAAAATGGTGAGCGCTGGGAAGCCGAGATCGCCCGCAATCTGGAGGTTGACGCGCCCTATCGCTGAGGGCACGTGCACTCCAGAGCATTGAACGAAGGGCGAAAACGCCCGCGCAAGACAAGGGAACCCGAGGGACATGGGTGTAGCCGATATCACATTCTACGCATTCGCGATCACGCTGCTGACTGCGGGGTTCCTCGTGACAGTGTCGCGCAACCCGGTGCATTCGGTGCTCTGGCTGATCCTGACCTTCCTCTCAGCGGCTGGCATGTTCGTCCTGTTGGGGGCCGAATTCATCGCGATGCTCCTGATCATCGTCTATGTAGGCGCAGTGGCGGTGCTGTTCCTGTTCGTGGTGATGATGCTCGACATCGATTTCGCTGCGCTCAAGGGGGAGATGGCGCGCTATTTCCCCATCGCCAGTATCATCGGGATCGTGCTGCTGATGCAGATGGCGCTGCTATTCGGCTCCTGGCAGGAGGCCGAGGCCGCGCGCGAATTGCGACAGGCGCCCACGCCCGACCTGAACGAGGTGCATAACACCAAGGCGCTGGGGCTGATCCTCTATGACCAGTATTTCCTGCTCTTTCAGGTCGCCGGATTGATCCTGCTGGTCGCGATGATCGGGGCCATCGTGCTGACACTCCGCCACCGCAAGGATGTGAAGCGGCAGGATGTCATCGCGCAGATGCATCGTGATCCGGCCAAGGCGATGGAACTGAAAGATGTCAAACCGGGGCAGGGCCTGGGCTGAGGCGCTGACGCGGCAATCACAGGGCCGATACGAGCCCTGAGCAAACGGAACGAGGGAACCGGAATGGTTGGACTGGAACATTACCTGACAGTGGCGGCGGCCCTGTTCGTGATAGGCATTTTCGGGATATTCCTGAACCGCAAGAACATCATTATTATCCTGATGTCGATCGAATTGATGCTTCTCGCGGTCAATATCAACCTGATCGCTTTCTCCAGCTTCCTCAATGACCTTGTCGGGCAGGTCTTTACCATGTTCGTGCTGACCGTGGCGGCGGCAGAGGCGGCGATCGGTCTTGCCATTCTGGTCTGTTTCTTCCGCAACCGGGGCACGATTGACGTCGAAGACGTCAATGTGATGAAAGGCTGAGGCGATGGCGGTAACTGTACTTCTGGCCCCGCTGCTGGGCGCGATCATCGCAGGCTTGTTCTGGCGCGTGATCGGCGAGAGACCGGCGCAGGTGGTGGCGACGGGGCTCCTGTTCCTCTCTGCCTTCCTGTCCTGGGTGATCTTCCTGACGCATGACGGCTCCGTCCAGCAGATCACCCTGCTGCGTTGGATCGACAGCGGCACATTGGTCGGCGACTGGGCGATCCGGCTTGACCGGCTGACGGCCGTGATGCTGATCGTGATCACCACGGTCTCGGCGCTCGTGCACCTCTACAGCTTCGGCTACATGGCGCATGACGAAAATTTCCGCGAGGGCGAGAGCTACCGCCCGCGCTTCTTCGCCTATCTCTCGCTCTTTACCTTCGCGATGCTGATGCTGGTGACAGCCGACAACCTCGTCCAGCTTTTCTTCGGCTGGGAGGGTGTGGGCCTCGCCTCCTATCTGCTGATCGGCTTCTATTTCCGCAAGCAGAGCGCGGGCGCAGCGGCGATGAAGGCGTTCATCGTCAATCGTGTGGGCGATATGGGCCTGATCCTCGCGATCATGGTGATCTATTTCCTTGTCGACTCGATCCAGTATGACGACATCTTCGCCGCAGCCGCGACACTGTCGGAAACGACCGTCCGCTTCCTCTGGACCGACTGGAATGCGGCCAATCTCATCGCCTTCCTGCTGTTTGTCGGCGCGATGGGCAAATCTGCGCAGCTCTTCCTGCACACATGGTTGCCCGACGCCATGGAAGGCCCGACGCCGGTTTCGGCTCTGATCCACGCCGCGACCATGGTCACCGCCGGTGTCTTCCTTGTCGCGCGCATGTCGCCGTTGATGGAATACACTCCCGATGTGATGGCCTTCGTGGTGCTGATCGGTGCGCTGACCGCTTTCTTCGCGGCCACGGTGGGCCTTGTGCAGAATGACATCAAGCGCGTGATCGCCTATTCGACCTGTTCGCAGCTTGGTTTCATGTTCGTCGCTGCCGGTGTGGGCGTCTATTCGGTCGCGATGTTCCATCTGCTGACACATGCGTTCTTCAAGGCCATGCTTTTTCTCGGCGCAGGCTCCGTCATCCACGGGATGCATCACGAGCAGGACATGCGTAATTACGGCGGGCTGAAAGACAAGCTGCCCTATACTTTCTGGGCCATGCTGATCGGGACGCTGGCGATCACCGGGGTAGGGATACCACTGACGATGATCGGCTTTGCGGGCTTTGTCTCCAAGGATGCGATCATCGAGTCGGTCTATGCCTCGGGCACCGGCTACGCCTTCTGGATCCTCGTGATCGCGGCGTTGATGACCAGCTTCTATAGCTGGCGGCTGATGTTCCTGACCTTCTGGGGTGAGCCGCGCGGCGACAAGCACACCCATGAGCATGCGCATGAAAGCCCGCAGACCATGCTGGTCCCGCTTGCAGTGCTGGCGGTCGGCTCGGTGCTGGCAGGGATGGTGTTCTACGGGCCGTTCTTTGGCTCGACCGAACAGGTGCGCGACTATTTCGGCGCGGCGATCTTCATGGCAGAGGATAACGACCTGATCACGCAGGCGCATTATGTGCCCGGCTGGGTCAAGGTCTCGCCCTTCATCGCCATGCTGATCGGGCTGGGGCTGGCCTATCAGTTCTACATTCGCGATACCTCCATGCCCAGGCGCCTGGCCGAGACCTTCCCCGGCGCCTATCAGTTCCTGCTCAACAAATGGTATTTCGACGAGATCTACGAATTCGTCTTCGTGCGCCCTTCGAAATTCATCGGCCGTTTCCTGTGGAAGAAGGGCGATGGCACCGTGATTGACGGGGGTATCAACGGGCTGGCAATGGGAATCATTCCCTTCTTCACCCGGCTCGCAGGCCGCGCGCAATCCGGCTTCATCTACCATTATGCTACGGCTATGGTGATCGGGATCCTTGTGATCGTCACCTTTGTCACGCTGGCAGGAGGGTCCAACTGATGCTGAACCTTCTGTCCATCATCACCTTCACTCCCGCCATCGCGGCGGCGATCCTTGCCTTCTTCCTTCGTGGCGAAGACGAGGCAGCGCAGGCGAATGCCAAATGGGTGGCGCTGGTCGCGACGCTGGCGACCTTCGCGGCCTCGCTGATCATGCTGATCGGCTTCGACCCGCAGGACACAGGCTTCCAGTTCGTCGAGGAACATGACTGGATCATGGGCTTCACCTACAAGATGGGGGTGGATGGCATCTCGATCCTGTTCGTGATGCTGACCACGGCGCTCATGCCCATCACCATCGGCGCGTGCTGGAATGTCACCCACCGGGTCAAGGAATACATGATCGCCTTCCTCGTGCTGGAAACGCTGATGATCGGCGTCTTCACGGCGCTGGACCTCGTGTTGTTCTACCTGTTCTTCGAGGCAGGCCTGATCCCGATGTTCCTGATCATCGGCATCTGGGGCGGCAAGGACCGCATCTACGCTGCCTTCAAGTTCTTCCTCTACACCTTCCTCGGCTCGGTCCTGATGCTGGTCGCAATGATCGCGATGTATGTGGATGCAGGCACGACCGATATACCGACACTGCTCAATCACCAGTTCAGCACAGAAACGATCAGTCTCGCCGGATGGCAGATCATCGGGGGGATGCAATCGCTGCTCTTCCTGGCTTTCTTCGCCAGCTTCGCGGTCAAGATGCCGATGTGGCCAGTGCATACCTGGCTGCCTGACGCGCATGTTCAGGCGCCGACTGCGGGCTCGGTCATTCTGGCGGCCGTGCTGTTGAAGATGGGCGGCTATGGCTTCCTGCGCTTCTCGCTGCCGATGTTCCCGGTGGCCTCCGACATCTTCGCGCCGCTGGTGTTGTGGCTCTCGGCGATTGCCATTGTCTATACCTCGCTGGTCGCGCTGATGCAGGAGGACATGAAGAAGCTGATTGCCTATTCCTCTGTGGCCCATATGGGCTTTGTCACGATGGGCATCTTCGCGGCCAATCAGCAGGGGCTCGATGGGGCGATTTTCCAGATGATCAGCCATGGCTTCATCTCGGGCGCGCTCTTCCTCGCGGTGGGTGTGATCTATGACCGAATGCACACGCGGGAGATCGTGGCCTATGGCGGGCTGATCAACCGGATGCCGGTCTATGCCGCGATTTTCCTGTTGTTCACCATGGCCAATGTCGGCCTGCCGGGGACCTCTGGTTTCGTCGGCGAGTTCCTGACCTTCCTCGGCGTGTTCCAGGTCAACACATGGGTCGCCTTCTTCGCCGCGACCGGGGTGATCCTGTCGGCCGCCTATGCGCTGTGGTTGTTCCGCCGCGTGGTGATGGGCGAACTCATCAAGGAATCGCTCAAGTCGATCAAGGATATGGACCGGCGCGAAAAGACGCTCATGGCCCCGCTGGTCGTGATGACGCTGTTGCTCGGCGTCTATCCCGCGCTGGTCACGGATATTATCGGCCCCTCGGTTGCGGCACTGGTCGAAGGGCATACGCTGGCGTTGCAGGCCCATGAGGCCGCATCACAATTGGCACAGAACTGAAAGGTCCCGCGATGATCGCTGCAGATCTCTATACGGCGCTTCCCGAGATTGTCCTTGCGCTCTTTGCCATGGCCGCCCTGATGGTGGGTGTGTTCGGCAGCAAGGACAAGCTCGCCGAGCCGATCCTATGGGCCACCGCCGGGCTGATGGTGCTGCTGGCGCTGTTTGTCGGCTCCAAGGGGCTCGAGGAGCAAACCGCCTTCAACGGCATGTATCTCGCGGATGCCTTCGCGCATTTCTCCAAGATGGTGATCCTGATCTCCGCTGCGGTGGTGATGGTCATGGGGCAGAGCTACATGGCCGCGCGCGGCCTGCTGAAATTCGAGTATCCCATCCTGATCGCACTGTCTGTCGTGGGCATGATGCTGATGGTCTCGGCCGGTGACCTGATCGCGCTCTATATGGGGCTCGAGCTGCAGTCGCTGGCGCTCTACGTCATCGCCACGATGAACCGCGACTCCCAGCGCTCGACCGAGGCCGGGTTGAAATACTTCATCCTGGGCGCGCTGGCTTCGGGCCTGCTCCTCTATGGTGCCTCGCTCACCTATGGCTATGCAGGCACGACGCTCTTCGCAGGCATCATCTCGACCATTTCGGAAGACGGCATGTCGATCGGCCTGTTGATGGGGCTTGCCTTCATGCTGGCCGGGCTCGCCTTCAAGGTCTCGGCCGTGCCCTTCCATATGTGGACGCCCGATGTTTACGAGGGCGCGCCGACCCCGGTGACAGCATTCTTCGCAACCGCGCCGAAAGTCGCGGCGATGGCGCTGATCGCCCGCGTTGTGCATGAAGCCTTCGGGGTGGTCCCGGGCGACTGGTCGCAGATCATCGCTTTCCTGGCCGCCGCGTCCATGTTCGTGGGCGCCATTGCCGCAATCGGGCAGCGCGACATCAAGCGGCTGATGGCCTATTCCTCGATCTCGCATATGGGCTTTGCGCTTGTGGGGCTGGCTGCGGGCACGGCGCAGGGCGTGCAGGGGATGCTGGTCTATCTGGCGATCTATGTGACGATGAATATCGGGGTTTTCGCCTTCATTCTGACCATGTCGCGCGATGGCAAACCGGTCACCGATATCGGCAGCCTGCGCCAGTATTCCAAGGCAGAACCGCTGCGGGCGCTTGCGCTTCTGATCCTGATGTTCAGCCTTGCGGGTGTCCCGCCGCTTGTGGGCTTTTTCGGGAAGTTCTATGTGCTCTGGGCAGCCGTTCAGGCCGGGCTGACATGGCTGGCTGTGGCCGGGGGGATTGCTTCGGTGATCGGGGCATTCTACTATCTGCGGATCGTCTATTACATGTATTTCGGCGATGAAATCGAACCGCTCGATCATGTGCGCGCGCCCGTGCAGGCGAGCCTGCTGGTGGCTTCGGCGGCGATCATGGTGCTCGGCGTGATCAACCTCTTCGGCGTTGAGTCCGCAGCGTCCCTCGCGGCGAATGCTCTTGTCAGGTAACTGGCCCGAGGGCGTCGGGCGCATCATCCTGCCCGAGATCGACAGCACAAACGCCGAAGCCGCACGGCAGGCCCCGAGCCTTTCCGCCCCGACATGGCTCCTCGCCCTGCGCCAGACGCAGGGGCGCGGACGTCGCGGGCGGGTATGGCATGACCCGGACGGCAATTTCGCAGCAACCTATGTCGCACTTCCAGACGGGCCGCCGGATCAGGTTGCTTTGCGCTCTTTCGTGGCGGCGCTGGCTTTGCATGACGCGCTGGTGCAGGCCACGGGCCGCGCCGAGGCTTTCGCGCTGAAATGGCCCAATGATGTGCTTCTCAATGGTGGCAAGGTGGCGGGCATCCTGCTCGAGAGCGTAGGTCACGGGACGCAGGTCGGGCATCTGGCCATCGGGATCGGGGTTAATCTGCGCAGCGCCCCTCCAGCCGAGGCGGGCGCAACGCAGCCCGTGAGCCTGATGAACGAGACAGGTGTGGAAATAGCGCCAGAGGCTTTCCTCGACCTGCTCGCACCTGCATTCGCCCGCTGGGAGGGCCAGCTTGCGCAACTCGGTTTCGCCCCAATCCGTACAGCCTGGCTGGCGCGCGCTGCGCATCTCGGACAAACGATCACGGCACGCACGGTGACAGCGAGTTTCACGGGCACCTTCGAAGGGATCGATGCCACTGGCGGGCTGCAATTGCGCGACGCGCATGGGCTTCGCACCATTGCAGCGGCCGATGTCTATTTTTCCTGAACCAAGAGGGCAGGGCGATGCTTCTGACCATTGATTGCGGCAATACCAATACCATCTTTGCGATCTGGGATGGCACGGAATTCGTCGCCACCTGGCGCACCTCGACAGAGGTAACTCGCACGGCTGATCAGTATTTCGTCTGGCTGTCCAGCCTGATGGATCTGACCGGGATCTATGCCGATATCAGCGATGTCATCATCTCCTCGACTGTGCCGCGGGTGGTGTTCAATCTGCGCGTGCTCTGTGATCGCTATTTCAACTGCCGGCCGCTGGTGGTGGGCAAGCCCGAGTGCCTGCTGCCAGTGGCCCCGCGCGTCGAAGCCGGGGTGAAGCCCGGGCCGGATAGGCTGGCCAATGCCGTGAGCGCCTTTGACCGTCACGGGGGCGATGTCGTGGTGGTGGATTTCGGCACTGCCACGAATTTCGACGTCGTGGCGGAGGATGGGGCCTATGTCGGCGGCGTGATCGCGCCGGGTGTGAACCTCTCGCTTCAGGCGTTGCATCAGGGCGCCGCGGCGCTGCCGCATGTGGATATCAGCCAGCCAGAGACAGTCATCGGCACCAACACCGTGGCATGCATCCAGTCGGGGGTGTTCTGGGGCTATATCGGTCTCGTGGAAGGGATCACTGCGCGGATCAAGGCCGAATATGGCCGCCCGATGACAGTCATCGGCACTGGCGGGCTGGCCCCGCTTTTCGCGCAGGCGGAGTCACTGTTTGACAAGGTCGAGGATGATCTGACATTGCATGGCCTTCGCGTCATTCACGACTATAACAAGGCCAACAAGATGCAGGAGCAGGCATGAGCAAGGACAAGCTGATTTATCTTCCCTTGGGCGGCGCGGGGGAAGTGGGCATGAATGCCTATGTCTTCGGCTATGGCCCGAAAGGGCGCGAGCGGCTGATCCTCGTCGATCTCGGCGTGACCTTTCCGGACATGGATTCGACCCCGGGTGTGGACCTGATCCTGCCGGATCTGAGTTGGCTGGAAGAGCGGCGCGATCAGCTTGAGGCGATCATCATCACCCATGCGCATGAAGATCATGTCGGCGCGCTTGGGGTGATGTGGCACAAGCTGCGCGTGCCCGTCTATGCGCGCGACTTCACGGCGCGGATCGCGAAATTGAAGATGCAGGATGCCGGACAGGATCCCGAGCAGGTCACGGTCGTGGACAAGGCGCCCGATGCGATCGAGCTTGGCCCGTTCCGCGTGCAGTTCTTTCCGGTCGCGCATTCGCTGCCCGAAGCCTCGGGGCTGATCATCGACACGCCTGCAGGTCGTGTGGTCCATACCGGCGATTTCAAATCCGATCTCACGCCTTGCGTGGGCGAGCCGCATGATCCTGCGATGCTGGCAGAGATCGGGAAGACCGGGGTGAAGGCGCTGCTCTGCGACAGCACCAATGTCATGAACCCGGATCCGGGCCGGTCGGAGTCCACGCTGGTCGAGCCGATCACGGAGTTGATGCGCAGTGCGAAAGGCATGGTTGTGGCCACGACCTTCGCCTCCAATGTGGCGCGGTTGAAGACGCTCGCGCTCGCGGCGCAGGAGGCCGGGCGGTCAGTCTGCCTGATGGGCCGCGCCATGCTGCGCATGACGCAGGTGGCGACCGAGGCGGGCATCCTGCGCGACATGCCGCCCACTGTCAGCCCCGAAGCGGCAAAGGACATTCCGCGCGAGAACCTGCTTCTGATCGTGACGGGCTCGCAGGGAGAGCGCCGCGCCGCCTCGGCCCAGCTTGCGCGCGGTAGCTATATGGGCATGCAGATGAAGGAGGGGGATACGTTCCTCTTCTCCTCCATGACCATTCCGGGCAATGAGCGCGATGTCGGCCGCGTGGTCAACGCGCTCTCGTCGATGGGGGTCGATGTGCTCGACAATGCGCAGCGGCGCTATCATGTCTCTGGCCACGCAAACCGGCCGGATCTGGTCGAGATGCATGAGTTGATCGCGCCGCAAATGCTGATCCCGATGCATGGCGAGCACCGGATGCTGCGCGAACATACCAAACTCGGGCTCGCGAAGGGGCTGCGCGCGGCCGTGGTGCCAAACGGGTCGATCTGCGACCTGACTGGGGACGCGCCGGTTCTGGTCGATGAGGTGCCAACGGGGCGCGTCTATCTGGATGGCAGTCAGCTTATCGGGGCGATGGACGGGATCATTCGCGACCGTATCCGCATGGCGATTGGAGGCCATGTCTTTGTGACCCTTATACTCGATGAAGAAAACGAGGCATTGGGGGCGCCATGGGCCGAGATCGCCGGGCTGCGCAGCGAGGGGCGCGGCGGGCAGATGCTCAATGAAGTCATCGAGGCGGAACTCGAGGAGTTCGTATCGCGCGCGGGTCACAAGGTACTGGCCGATGATGACCGGCTCAATGACGGGTTGCGCCGTGTTGTGCGACAGGTCGTGATGGAAGAGATCGGCAAGAAGCCTGAGGTCACGATCGTCGTGAGCCGCCTTCTGAGCGACTGACCTAGTCTGACCGAATTGCGGCCTTGCGGCCAAGCCTTTTGTCAGGGGGCTGCGCCCCCGCCCAGCCTGCGGCTGTGGCCCCCCGAAGGTTTACGTGCGCGTCTGCCATATCCAGGACTGGCTGGCAAGCACTCCCTGCAGCTTGGCAAGGGCGCGCAATCCGGGGGAGCGGGGCACCTCGTCCTTGATCAGCCGTTCAAGGGCGACTTCAGGCGGGCAGGGCAAGCGTGAGACCGGGTCGAGATAGCGCGGATAGGCGATGAGGGCGGCATGGGCGAAAGCCGCGAGCGAGGGGCGGGCCGTGCGCCGTGAGGGGATTTGCCCCAAGTCGCGCGTGAGGCCCCAGCCGGCGTAGAATGGCGCACCGAAGGTGGTGACCTTGACGCCGCGCAGCAAAGCCTCGAAGCCCAGTGTCGAGGTGATCGTCCAGACCTCCTGCACCTGCTCAAACAGGCCGGCGGGGTCACAGTCCGATACGATGCAATCAGCGAAGCGCAGCGCGTCTTCGCGGGTAACCGCGCCCGGGCGAAGCCCGCATTCGACATCTGGATGGGGTTTGTAAATGATCACGGCCTCGGGGTTATGTGCCCGGGTCGCCTCCAACAGGGCGAGGTTGGTGGAAATCTCGGCGGCGCCCAGCCGGATCGAGGCATCATCTTCGACCTGACCAGGCACAAGGATACGGTGACCCTGCGGTAAATCCGGCGCCGCGCCGGAAAGATTGTATTTGCTCACCCCCTGCGCGCGGATCGTGGCGATCAGGGCATTGGCGCGCTCTTCGCCTCCGCGGGGCAAGGGGGCGGCGAGCAGGGCTTCGAGGTGCGAGGGGCGTGTCGGGTCGAAATAGATGCCCAGCTCGTCGCGGATGAGCGAAAGGGGCGGAGTCAGTTCGGCGCCAAGACCGCGCGAGCGCAGAAATCCATCCTCGAGATGGATTGCGCCCTCGGGCGCGTTGGAGGCCCCCCAGACAAGGTATCGGCAGTCTGCGACAGGAGTTTGCGCGGCCGCGCGGGCGAAACGCAGGCGTTTCCATTGCCCGAAAAACGCCTGAAGATGCGGGCGCTTCCAGAGCCGCATATTGAGGGCGACATAGCCCTTGTTATCTTCGCGCCAGGCGCGGGTGAGTGCCTCGAAGTGATCCACGACATCCTCGAAGCGGCACAACTTGTCGCGGCAGGGGTCATACCATTTCGGATAGATCAGCATCGTCGCGGCGAAAAGCTGGGCGCGCGTCAATCTGCGCCTGCGACGTGGATGCGGGATCTGATCGTCGGTCAGCCCCCATCCGGCATAGAACGGTAGCCCGAAGACGCGCGGACGATGGCCCGCGAAAATCGCCTCGAACCCGAGTTGCGACGAGACTGTATAGACGGCGATTGCGCCGTCGAGCAGCGCCCACGGCGAGACATTGTCCCGCAGTAGGGTAATCTGTTCCCCGCGCATATCCTGATCGGAGAAATAACCGGCCCTGTGGCCCCGGCTTGTCTCCGGATGTGTTCGGATCACGATCCGGGAGCCGGGAAAATCGATCTGCGCCTGTACCAGCATCTCGCGAAACACATGATCCCCGATCGGGCCATCGAGCCCGCCGTGCCGCAGTGAGGCATCGCCGCGGACCTGGTCGATAATGAGCACATATCCCGGCGCGGGGGGAGGGAGATCAGGATCGAAGGCCGCGTATTTCGACAATTCCAGTGCCTTGAGCCTTGCCATGCCAAGGCGGGCGCGCTCCATGAGCGCGTGATCATCGAAGGGATGCGTTGCCAGCAAGCTTTCCAGATCCGACGGCTTCGAGGGGTCATAGTAGATGCCCTGCCGGTCGATCAGGAGCCCAAGTGTCGGTTCTCCGTCGCGACCGGGAAAGAGCGAGCGCAAAAAGGCATCTTCCACGCGCAACATCCCGGCGCCCGTCCGCGCGGCTATCTTTTCGGCACGCTTGGCGTGTTTTGCGTGCCCCCAGGCCGCGATCAGATCGGAGCGTCCCGGCCAGCCAAGACGCACCTTATGGCCTGCAAGCTCAAGGATGCGCCGGATACGGCGCGCCGGGCGACCCGGACCCAGAAACCCACCAGTATAGGCAAAGACCGGCGTGGTTCCTGCGTCGTTCATGCCAGCGATCAGTCGACCGCGCTGCGCACTGCGCCTGCTGCGGACAGAGACCCGGTCAGGGCGGATATCTGGCGGGCCCAGAGGACGGAATTCGCCTCGGTCACGAAGATCGTATCGCCATCGCGGACCTTGAAATCGCGCGCGTTGAACATGCCCGTGGGCGCTGTCAGATCGAGCACATAGACAAAGCGCACATCGCTGACGAACTGTCCAATGCCAAGAATCTCTGTTGCAACCTCGGGGACTTCATCGCGAAAGATAAAGACACCAGTCGGATCGGCGCGAAACGGGTCCAGCCCGCCGACCATGGCGAGCGCATCAATCGCCGATATATCGCGCGTGTCGAAGACCATGCGATCGACGGAGCCAGTGGCGCCAAGAACCGAGAACGAACGCTGGTCCGAGCGCACGAGCACCCGGTCGCCACCGCGCAGGGCGATATCAAGCGACGTGTCCGAATAGATGTCCTCCAACCACGCCTTGTCCTGCCGGTTCCCGCGCGTCACGAGCACCTGCGCGGTTTCAAGCGGGACCGCGATGCCTCCGGCAGTGGCGATCATGGAACTAAGACGGTTGCTCGCGCGGGTGATCGGGTAGACGCCCTGGCCGTTCACATCCCCACTCACCGACACAGTGGAGCCATCGCCTTGCAGGCGTGAGACCACGACTTGCGGATCGGGCGTTTGCTCATCAAGCGACTCGGTAAGCGTGCGGCGCAAGGCATCCGGGGTTTGCCCGGCGGCGCGAACGCGCCCGGCATAGGGGACGAAGACGAAACCGTCATCGCCGACCTGGATCTCTTCGATAACCGCATTGTTGGCTTCGCCCGGCGCGAGGAGACCCTCGGGCACGTTTTCATAGACATTCAGGCGGATCACATCGCCGGGGCGGATCGTATCTCCGCCCAGCAGCGCGCCGGAACGCAGGGCATGGCTGAAGCCAAGGGCTTCCGGCCGGTTCGCTGCTTGTGACACACGTTTGTTGACCATGATGATATGCGCGTCACCGGACTGCATGACGGAGCCCGCGAAAATTTCTCGCTTCGACGGGCCGTCGCGCGATATTGTGCAGGACGCAAGCGCCACAACAATCAGCATTAGGGGCAGCCTGAGGCCCCATGACATGGAAGATTTGAACACTGCTCGGGCTCCTGTTGAAGGAAATGCCTCTGATTTTTCTTCACAATACAGGTTTTGGGCCCAAACGCCAAGGCAAGAAATGGACAGCCCCCTAACGCACCATCCGCAACTGTTGCCTTGGAGTTGCGTCACCGCAGATGAGCGCCGTGTAGGGGTCGTCTCTCGCGAGCATCAGATCGACCACATGACGCATGAGTTGGCGCCGCCCGCCGATGGAATAGAAGCCACCCGGGATTTGCGAGGTTTCAAGCAGGAAATGACGGTAGTCCCGGTAGGCGCGTGCGTCCGGTCGCTCTGGCCGCGCGAAAAACTGCTTCAATGGCTGCTGTGACACGAATTCGGGCTTGTCGTAGACCGCGCGCCCAAAAATCCGCAACGGCATGCCGCGCCAGAGCACCTGCTGCGCGGCCGTGGAGTTAACCGTCACGGCAGATCGCGCGTGGTTCAGCAGTTGCGCCAGTTTCCCGCCCCGCAGGAAATGAACACGGCCTTGCAGATCATACTGGCGCGTCAATTCGCGAACTGCGCTCCGCACCTGGGCGCGCCCATCCTCCAGCGGATGCGCCTTGATCACCAGATGGTGGTGCCGCGGCGCGCCTGTCGCGAAGTTCCGGAACACCTTTTCCAGAAACTCGGTCTGCGACGAAAAGGGACTATGGGCGCGGAAGCTGGAGTCATGTTCCAGTTGCAGCAATACCAGATGATACGGAAAACCGCCGTTGCGGACACGCCAACTTGCAATGCGGCGCTCCAGAGAATGCAGCGGCATCAGCCAAAGCCGCTTCAAATAGAGCTTGAACTCCTGCGTGACGGTCAGGTCACGATGCGGTTTGAAATTGCGGTATTTGCGGTTCAGCGCCATGACAGCGAAATGATAGAGCGCGCCGTAGAAAATGTGCTGGCGCATGTCGCCCCAATGCGCGGGCGGGTCCGGCAGTTCCAGATCGTATTTTTCGAGCGCCTTGCGCATCTGTGCGACATCGATATCCATCAGCCGGGAATTCCCGTTGGCGCCGTCGCGCTCATAGGTGACCCAGTAGGGGCGCAGATATCCTTCCTCGAAAACATGGATGCGCAAGCCAAGTTCCCGCGCGATTTCGATTGCTTGCGCATGAATTGGTCGCACATCGCCGTAAAGGACGATATCGGTGATCTCCCGCTCGGCGATGATCTCGCGCAGCCGTTCCGGCCAATGCTCCGGCGACTGCGTGTAGGCGATGTAATGGGCCTTGTCCCGCCAGAACAACGCATCGCCCTGATTGAAACCAACGCGCCAAACAGTCGCGCCCGCCGCGCGCAGACCGTTGCTCAGACGGTTGAAGAACCAGCCATGTGGTCCTTGAAGCAACAGAAAACGCTTGTCGTCACCATTGGGTGCCATTGGACGGACCTGTATTCACCTGCATCGTGCATAGACTATTATCGTAAATCAACTGTCAGTCTTGGCCTCGAAACCGGGAGTAGATGAGGAAAAAATGCGTTGGTTTTGTGGCCTGCTTGAAAAATCGAGGCGCACAGTCTAGCTAACGACATCTCCGCGCAGCCAGCAAGAGGGCACATGTTCACAGGCATCGTAACAGATATAGGCACCGTGCGCAGCCTGCATCAGGAAGGCGATCTGCGCGCGCGGATCGGAACCGCTTATGACATGTCGAGCGTGGATCTTGGTGCCTCGATCGCCTCGGATGGCGTCTGCCTGACCGTGGTCGACAAGGGGCCAGACTGGTATGAAGTTCAGGTTTCAGCCGAGACGGTTTCGAAAACCAATCTCGGCAAGTGGGTGGAAGGCCGCCGGGTCAATCTCGAGCGCGCGCTGCGCCTGGGCGATGAGCTTGGCGGGCATATCGTCTCCGGTCATGTCGATGGCGTCGCCGAGGTGGTGGGGCTTGCGCATGAAGGCGACAGCACGCGGCTGCGGTTGCGCGCGCCAGAGGCTCTGGCCGGGTTCATTGCGCCCAAGGGCTCTATTGCGCTTAATGGGACATCGCTGACGGTCAATGAGGTCGAAGGCGCTGAATTTGGTGTCAATCTGATCCCGCATACCAAACAGGTGACGAATTGGGGCGACACGGTGCTTGGTGACAGGATCAATCTGGAGATCGACACGCTGGCGCGCTACGTCGCGCGCCTGCGCGAATGGGAGGCGCGATAGCCTCTGGAGGCTTGACGCAAGCCGATCCGCATGGACATGTTGCGCCGGGCCGGGCTATCCTGTTTTCGCGAAAGAGCAGGTGCCATGTCCGAGAGCTGGGAAGATGAGCAAGAGCTGGCCACAAGACGCGCCGCAGAAGCGCTGATTGTGGATGTGGCTGGCTTCGAGGGCCCGCTGGATCTGCTCCTGACCTTGTCGCGCACCCAGAAAGTCGATCTGCGCCGCATCTCGGTGCTGGACCTGGCAGAGCAATATCTGGATTTCGTCGAGAAGGCACGCGCGCTGCGTATCGAACTGGCGGCTGATTATCTGGTCATGGCCGCCTGGCTCGCCTATCTGAAATCACGCCTGCTGCTGCCGCCGGACCCTGCGGAAGAAGGGCCCACCGGGGCAGAGCTGGCGGCACATCTGGCCTTCCAGCTCGAACGTCTGCAGGCCATGCGCGAGGCCTCCGCCCGGCTGATGGGACGCGACCAGAAAGGCCGCGACTTCTTCGCGCGCGGCGCGCCAGAGGGCATCGCCGAGCATCGCAAGACGAAGTTCGAGGCCTCGCTTCTGGATCTCATGCGCGCCTATGCGCGGCTGCGCACGCGCGATGAATTTCGCCCCTATGCGTTCGATCGCTCGGATATCTACCCCTATGAGCTTGCGCTGGAGCGGCTGATGACGCTTGTGCCGGGCGCTGCAGATTGGGTCACACTGCAGCAATACCTGCCCGAGGGCTGGCGTTCGGCGCCGGCACGCAAGCGCTCGGCTATCGCTTCCACCTTCGCCGCCACGCTGGAGCTTGCAAAACAGGGGCGGATCGAATTGCGCCAATCGGACACTTTCGCCCCCTTGCATCTGCGGCGCCGGCTGGGGCAATGATGCGTCCATGACAGATGCTGCGCGCTCAGATGAGGATGATGGCCCGGGGCTCTTCAGCGCGCCGCCCATGGCCGAGCAGGAACGCATGATCGAGGCGATCCTTTTCGCCTCTGCCGAACCCCTTTCCCTGTCCCAGATCAGCGCGCGCCTGCCGCAGGGCTCTGACGCGGCCGAGGCGCTGGCGCATCTGCGCTCGCGCTATGCCGGGCGCGGTGTGAATCTGGTGCGGGTGGGCGACAGCTATGCGCTGCGCACTGCGCCCGATCTCGGTTGGCTGATGCATAATGAGCGGGTCGAGACGCGCAAGCTCTCGCGCGCGGCAATCGAGACCTTGGCGATCATCGCCTATCACCAGCCCGTCACCCGCGCCGAGATCGAGGAAATCCGCGGTGTCGCAGTCTCGCGCGGCACGATAGACCAGCTCATGGAACTTGACTGGATCCGGCTTGGGCGCAGACGCATGACCCCGGGTCGCCCGGTCACCTTCGTTGTGACCGAGGAATTTCTCGATCATTTCGGCCTCGAGAGCGCGCGCGATCTGCCTGGCCTGAAGGAGCTGCGCGAGGCCGGGCTGCTCGAGAGCCGACCGCCACCCGGCCAGCCGCCGGAGCCTTCCGAAGAGGACGAGGCAGTGACCGGACAGAGCGAATTGTTCGAAGATTAGGCAGCCTCTGGGCAGGCGGCCCGACAGGTCTTGTTCTTGCCGTGGGCGGGGTCTAGGTTTTAGACTTGAACGCTTGGCCGGAAATAGAGACACATGCCCATCCGAAACCGTTTTGCCGAAATGTTGCCGGAAATAACCGCGTGGCGGCGCGACTTTCATGCCCATCCCGAGTTGCGTTTCGAGTGCCACCGCACCGCCCATATCGTCGCCGACAAGCTGCGCGACTTCGGATGCGATGAAGTGGTCGAAGGCATCGGCGTGACCGGGCTGGTGGGGCTGATCCATGGCCGCAAGCAGACATCCGGCCGCGTGATCGGCTTGCGCGCGGATATGGACGCCTTGCCGATACATGAGGCGACCGGGCTCCCCTATGCCTCCACGCATCACGGCAAGATGCATGCCTGTGGCCATGACGGGCATACCGCGATGTTGCTGGGGGCCGCGAAATACTTGTGCGAAACCCGCAATTTCGACGGCACGGTTGCGGTGATCTTCCAGCCCGCCGAAGAGGGCGGGGCAGGGGCCAAGGTCATGTGTGACGCTGGCCTCATGGAGCGCTTCGGGATCGAGGAAGTGTACGGGATGCACAATCGCCCAGGTCACCCCCTCGGTGAGTTCAACATCCGCGAGGGCGCGTTTTACGCTGCCTGCGACGAGTTCCGCATTACCATCGAGGGCAAGGGTGGGCATGCCGCCAAGCCGCATGTCACATATGATCCGGTCATGGCCACAAGCCAGCTCATCCTTGCCTTGCAGACGATCGCAAGCCGCAACGCGGACCCAACCGAGAATATCGTGTTTTCGGTCTGCGGCGTGCGCAGCGATAGCGAGGCATTCAATGTCATCCCCCAGCGCGTAGAACTGCGCGGCACAATCCGCACCCACGCCCCGCAACAACGTGCGCTCGCCGAACAGCGGCTGCATGCGCTTTGTGATGGGCTCGTCGCGGCTTTTGGCGCGAAGGCAGAAGTGGAGTTCGTCGAGGGCTATCCGGTGATGGTGAACCATCAGGCCCAGACCGATTATGCGCGCCGCGTGGCCGAGAATGTGTCGGGGCAATGTCTCGAGGCGGGGTTCAACATGGGCGGCGAGGATTTCGCCTATATGCTCGAGGAACG
>PWZT01000058.1 GCA_003567315.1 Paracoccaceae bacterium | reverse complement strand
GCCCGCCCGCCGATCTTCGGGCCGCGCCGCGACCGGCTGCTCGCGCAGGCGCAGCGCTGGGGGCTCTCGCAGCTCGAGCGCGCGGTGGCCGAGTTGGTGGCGACCGATCTGACCTTGCGCTCGTCTTCAAATGCGCCCAGCATGGCGCTGATGGAACGCGCGCTGATCCGGCTTGCGATGCTGGCCCGGCGCAGGACCTGAGGCAGAGGAACGCATGTACACAGTCATCGGCCGCGCCAATTCCCGAGCGACCCGCGTCTTGTGGATGCTTGAGGAGTTGGGGCAGAGCTATGAACATGTCCCCGCCGCGCCACGTTCTGAGGGGGTGACGAGCTTCAACCCGGCGGGCAAGGTGCCGGTTCTGATCGAGGATAGCACGCCGATCACCGATTCGACCGCGATCATCCAGTATCTGGCCGACAAGCACGGGGCGCTGACCTATCCCGCTGGCACGCTCGATCGCGCGCGGCAGGACAGTCTGACGCAATTCCTGCTCGACGAGTTTGACGCAGCGCTCTGGATGGCGGCGCGGCACAGTTTCGTCCTGCCCGAAGCCATGCGCCAGTCCGCCATCAAGGATTCGCTGATCTGGGAATTCACCAACAGCCAGAAGACGCTGGTGCACCGGATGGGTGAAGGGCCCTTCGTCATGGGCCGCAACATGACCGTGCCGGATATCCTGCTCACGCATTGCGGCATCTGGGCGCGGGTTGCGAAATTCCCCATCTGCGAAGCACGGCTGACCGATTATCTGGAACGCATGACCGCGCGCCCGGCGCTGGCTAAGGTGCTGGCGATGATGAGCTGAGCCTCAGCACCAAGTCTGAGCACGTAGACCGGTGGGATGGGTCCTGGCGGCGACGCCCGCACCCGGCAGTCGCGCAACATGGATAACCGGCGGTTGAACTTTCCCCCGCGCCTTGGCAAGAGAGAGGCCAATCAGCACAAAAGAGAGCAGTTCAGCCCCATGGCGCGTTTGTATCATGTCCCCCTCTCGCCCTTTTGTCGCAAGGTGCGTCTGACACTGGCCGAAAAACGCATCGAGGTTGAACTGGTCGAGGAGCGCTACTGGGAGCCGAGCCAGGATTTCATGCGCCGCAACCCGGCGGGCAAGGTGCCAATCCTGCGCCATGAGGGGCGCGTGCTGACCGAAAGCCAGGCAATCTGCGAATATCTCGACGAAACAGTGCCCGAGCCTCCGCTGATCCCGCATGGGCCCGAGGCGCGTTACGAGATGCGCCGCCTCTGCACATGGTTCGATGACAAATTCCACGTCGAGGTGACCTCGAACCTGCTCTATGAGCGCGTCAACAAGAAGATGATGGGCGGCGGCTACCCGGATTCAGCACGGATCAAGATGGGCTCGGCGCGCATCAAGTTTCATCTCGACTATATGGACTGGCTTCTCGGCCAGCGGCGCTGGCTCGCGGGCAAGGACATGACGCTTGCCGACTTTACTGCCGCCGCGCATCTCTCCTGCCTCGATTATATCAGCGATGTGGATTGGGCGCGCTCTAGCCTCGTGCATGAATGGTATTCCAAGATCAAGTCGCGCCCCGCCTTCCGCACGCTTCTGGCCGATGCGCTGCCCGGCATGCCGCCGCCCGCGCATTATGCCGATCTGGATTTCTGAGCCGCTCAGGTCCACCTTTCCCCCATGAGCGATGATCTGAAATCCGCGCTGCAGGCCGAGGCGCGCAGCACAGGCTTTGACGCCTGCGCCATCACCCGGCCCGATGCGATCCCCGAAGCGGCCGGGCGGCTGAGGGCCTTTGTCGATCAGGGTTATCACGGTCAAATGGGCTGGATGGCCGAGCGGATGCAGTGGCGCGGCAACCCCAGAGCGCTCTGGCCGGAGGCGCGGAGCGTCATCATGCTTGCACAAAGCTACACGCCCGAACATGATCCGCTCGACCTGATCGAGTTGCGCGACCGGGGCGTGATCTCGGCTTATGCGCTGGGGCGCGATTATCACGACGTGGTCAAGAAGGGGCTGAAACATCTGGGCCGCTGGCTGATCGCGCAGGCAGGGGGCGAGATCAAGGTCT
This sequence comes from Paracoccaceae bacterium, assembly GCA_003567315.1. Classification (GTDB taxonomy): domain Bacteria; phylum Pseudomonadota; class Alphaproteobacteria; order Rhodobacterales; family Rhodobacteraceae; genus Roseinatronobacter. The sequence continues at coordinate 543 of PWZT01000058.1, read as the reverse complement.
TCGTCGATACGGCCCCGGTCATGGAAAAACCGCTCGCAGCGGCGGCGGGTTTGGGCTGGCAGGGCAAGCACACGAACCTTCTGTCGCGGGACTTGGGCAACTGGTTCTTCCTTGGCGCGATCTTCACCACGCTCGAGCTGCCCCCCGACAAGCCCGCACGCGAGAATTGCGGGTCCTGCCGCGCCTGTCTCGATATCTGCCCGACCGACGCCTTCCCCGCGCCTTTCCAACTCGATGCGCGGCGCTGCATCTCGTATCTCACGATCGAGCATCGCGGCCCCGTACCGCTTGAGCTGCGCTCCAAGCTCGGCAACCGGCTCTACGGCTGCGATGACTGTCTCGCGATCTGCCCCTGGAACAAATTCGCGGCCACGGCCCGCGATGCGCGGCTCGCTGCGCGTGAAGGCATGGTGGCGCCGGAGCTGGCCGAGCTGGCCACGCTCGATGATGCAGGCTTTCGCACGCGGTTTTCCGGCTCGCCGATCAAGCGCATCGGGCGCGATCGCTTCCTGCGCAATGTGCTCTATGCGATTGGCAATTCCG
>PWZT01000010.1 GCA_003567315.1 Paracoccaceae bacterium | reverse complement strand
GGCGCGATCTGAAAACCCGCCTGCGGGCCTCTGTGCAGGAGCTGGACCGTCGGCGGCTGCTTTGGGGCATCCGAGCGCGTGGCAAGGCCGCGCTGCGCGGGCTGACCGCTGCGAAAGGGCCACTCGACCCCGCGCTCGCGCGTCAGGCGCGCGATTATGCGGGTGATGTCCTGGGCCATCCCCGCCACGCCGTCTGGCTGCAGCTTTATGCGGGGGTGCAGGAGCAATTTCGCGAAGGCTGGCTGCCGGACACCTATTTCGCCGAATATGTCCGCCCCAATGTCAACGGCGATTACCGCTTCCTGACCCGGTTTCGCGGTGCGAACGGGGTGTTCTTTCCACGTGGCACCTTGCCCGACGTCGCGCGCCTCGCCAACGGGCTCGTGCTGACGGCTCAAGGCCAGCCGACAACCGCGCGCGCGATTGCCGAGCAGGCACGCGCAGGCGGCTACAGCCTGTTTTTCAAGTCGGATACCTCCTCAGCCGGGCTCGGGCTTCACCTCATCGACCCCGCGGAACTGGATGACGCGCTGCTGTCGCGGCTGGGCAATGGTGTGCTGCAGCGGCGTTTGCATCCGCACCCTGTTTTCGAGCCTTTCGGGACCGGAGCGCTGGCCACCTTGCGGGTCGCCACGGCGATAGACGATCAGGTCCAGCCCTCCGCCCGCAGCACCTATCTGAAATTCGGACGCAGCGCTGACAGCCATGTGCAGGCGGATGACTACATCCGCTTGCCGGTCGATCAGGCGACCGGCGCGGCCGATGAGATCGGTTACCGCACCAATTGGACACCGCTGCGTGCCCATCCCGACACCCATGCGCGTTTTGTCGGGACAGTGGTTCCAAGGATCGGCGATTGCGTGGCGCAGGCTCTGGAATTGCACAGATCGGTGCCGATGGTGCGCTATGTCTGCTGGGATTTTGCCATCGATCAGACGGAGGAGATCCACCTGCTGGAATGGGAAGGGGGTGTGGCCAATTTCGCGGAGGCGACACAAGGCCCGTGTTTTCTAGGACTTGGCTGGGACAGGTTTCACCTTGACTGAGGCTTTCCAGACCCTTGGGCCGGATGATCCCGCGCTGCCCCGCCTTCTGTTCGTGGCCAACCCGGTTCTCGGCTGGCGGACCTATTCAAGACGGCTGATCGCGCTTCTGGCAGGCCGTAATGATCTGCGCAGCCATGTGCTCTGGCACGCGCCTGATCGTGCCAGCCGAGTGCTGCTGCGCCATCATGGCGGCGGGCGGCCCTGGGGTATTGACGCGATCCTTGCGCATCAGCTCTGGCTCGGACGCGCGATCCGACAGGCCGTGCGCCAGCTTGCGCCCGATCTGGTGCATTTCGCCGGTCACTGGCCTGCGGGCGCGCTTGCCCCGCTGCCCAACGCACCGCCTTTCACGCTGGCGCTCGACACCACCCGACAGGGCACCGATGCAGAACGCAGCGCGCCTGTCTGGCGTGCGCGCGAATTGGCGCGCGAGGGGATGCTGAGCCGCGCGGCCGCGCATCTCTTTCCGATGAGCGACTGGGCCGCGCGCTCGCTTGTCGCGGATCAGGGCGTGACGCGGGAGCGCGTGAGCGTGGCCCCGCCCGCTGTCGATCTGAGCCGGTTTCAACCTCCGCGCCCACATGACGGCCCGCCCAATATCCTCTTCATCGGCAATGATTTCGCACGCAAGGGCGGGGCGCGGCTCTGCGCCTGGGTGACCGGGCCGCTTGCGGGCAAATGTCATCTGCATATTGTCTCCACTGATCCGGCTGCGCGGGTAAGCGGCACGAATATCACTGCGCATGGCTCTGTTGCGCAGGATCGCCTGTTTTCTGATATTCTGCCGCAGATGGATATGCTGTGCCTGCCCACGCGTCTTGATATGTCGCCGAATGTTCTGGCCGAAGCCGCCGCCGCCGGACTGCCCGCAGTGGCCAGCCGCGTGGGCGGGATTGACGAGTTGGTGCTGGACGGGAAAACCGGGTTCGTGGTCGATCGGGATGATGAGGGAGGCTTTGTGACGGCGTTGCGCAAACTGGTCGAGGCGCCCGATTTGCGCGCCCGTATGCGCGCGGCGGCACTCGAACATGCAGCGACATCGCTGGATGCGACACAGGTCTATGGCACGGTGATCGACCGCCTTGCGCGCCTCGCAGCCGCATCCCGGGCCACGGAGTATGCGGCATGAGCCCGAAAGACACCCGGTCTGTGAGCCGTGCAGAACTGGAGACCCTGCTGGAGCCGCTGTTGCTGAACAGGCTCGGCCGCGAAAACCGAACGTTCCGCTTGCGCAGCTTTACGCCGGTCATAACAGCGAACCGGCTGGACCTGGCCACGAAACTCGCTTTCCTCGAGTCGCTCGACGATCCGGGCACCAGCTTTGCCGCGCGGCTATATGACCGGCACATCGCGGCGTTTTCCCTGGGCCTGGCAGAGCCCGGTGACCCAACAAAGCGCGGCTCGGATGTGTTCCGCGAAACCTTCATGGCCCTGCTGCGCGATATGCGCCAAAACGGATTCGATCCGCAGCGAAGCCTTATCCCGCTTGCAAGCGATGGCACGATCCTCAACGGGGCGCATCGGGTTGCCTGTGCGATACATCTCGGCATTCCGCTGCTGGGGGTAGAGACCGGGCTGGAGCCGTTTTGCTATGATGGCGCGTATTTTCACCGTCGCGGGATGCTCGACGAAGATCTCGATGCCATGACGTTGGCGCATGTCACACGCGCGCGCGATGCGGCGATTGTCATGTTCTGGCCCGCAGCGCGACAAAACCTCGATGCAGCGCTGGAATTGCTCGGGCCGCTGGTCTGCAAACGCGAGATAAAGCTCTCGATGCAGGGCGCGCATAACTTCCTGTCCGAAATCCATGCCGGTGAGAGCCGGATCGGCCCGGCTGAGGAGGGTTTTCCGGGGCTGATCGCGAAACGTGAGCAGTGTTTCCGCAGCGAGCGTCCGTTGCGGGTGATGGTCGTGCATCTCGAGCCTGCCCGTGACAGGCAAGCTATCCTCGCGGAACTGCGCAGCAAGCACCAACTCACTGAAGATGCAGTGTATCTGACGAGAAGCCAGGAGGAAGCGATCCGTGTCTCCCGGCTTCTCTTCAACCGCCAGAGCCTGCATTTCCTGAACCATGCTGCCCCATGCCGCGACCCAGAGCTTGCCCGGCATGTGGACAGTTTCCGCGCGGCGGTGACGCATCAGGGTGGCGATGCCGAGCAGACAGTCATGGGCCGCGAAACCGTGTTGGGGCTCTATGGCTTGCGCAAGGCGGATGCAGTCGATTATCTGAGCGCCGCGAAGCTGGAGCTGCCAAGCCCGTTCAGACGCGATGTCCTGCCAGAAACTGCTCCCGAATTCGGTGACATCTGCAATGACCCCCGCTGGCATTTTCATTTCCGTGACCAGCGGTTCCTGGCGCTTCCGCTTCTGGCCCGCATCATGGAGGGCGCGGGCAACGCCCGCGACACTGCGGATATGGCCCTGATACGCCCGTTGCTTCAGCCGCTGGAGCCAAGCCGCTGGGACCGGCGTCGCGCCCGTTTGCGCCTTGCAAGGGCACGCGCAAAACATGGCGTGATCGTGTTACTGGATCTTCTGGGGATAAAGCACATCGCCCGGCGCGCGCACCGCGCGCTCTGGCCGCGGGGCTGAGGCCACGCCGACCGGCGCCGACGTCGAGACTCCACGGGCCACCTTGTTCGCGGCGAGCAGCCCCATGAACACGCCCATCGCTGTCCATTCGACGATCGAATGATGACCCGCATCGCCGCTCACCCACATGCGCATCAGCGGCAGCACCGGCAGAATAGCGACCCACTCCGCGCGCAAGGGCAGAACCCACTCCTGCGGTGCGCGCACGGCGCGCATAACGAAGCTGCCCCAAATGGCCACCATCGCAGCGTAGAAGAACGTGACCAGAAGAAACGCGAGCACGCCTGCATGCATGAAGGCCCCGAGGAAGATGTTATGCACTGGTTGCCCGCTGAGTTCGGCGTAGCCGTAGCCAGTGAAGAAATGCTGCTCGATCTGTTGCAAGGCCCAGATATACTGATTCATGCGCGACCCGGTCGAGCGGTCCGCGAAAAAAAGCCGCTCTGTCATGATTTCCGCAAGATCGGTGCCGGAACTGAAGAAGATCACTAGGGTCAGGATCGAAAAAAGCACAACGAAAATGCGCAGCAACAAGCCGCCAAGGCTGTAATTCTGCCCGCCTGCAAACCGGATGAACCAGATCACCAGCATCCCGAAGCCAAGCGCCACCAGAACGATGCGGGTATTCAGAAGGATCAGAAGCGACACCAGCAGCACGGTCATGATCAGGCCCAGCCGGTCGCTGTCGCTGCCGCTGAAGCCCGCGCGGAACATGATCATGGCGATCATCAGCGCCCCTGCAACGAGGTTTTTCTGCGAAGCCGGGACAAAATCGACCGCGGCGCCTGCCGAGGCGATGAAAATCTCGCGCATGAACCCGTAGAGAATGAAATCGAGATTGCCTTCGAGGAAAAAGCGTCGATAGGCTTCGACCCAACTCAGCCCGAGGCTGCGGGCAATCGCTTCGGAGACCAGCAGGAATGACACGATCAGGACCCCGGCCCACCATCGGACCAGGCGGCCCGGTGCCTGCGAGGAGGCGAGCCACGCCGCAACCATCACGAAAGCGGCCAGAAAGAACACCTGACGCGTGGCCATCCCCTGCGCCCCCGACCCGCTCAGGCTGACAAAGAGGATCATCAGATAGATGACATAAGGGACCAGCCAGATCATCGCCGCGCGCAGCACCCATGCCGCCCCGAAAATCGCGCGCGGCGACAGGCACAGAAAGGCAAGTGCAAGCAAGACGAAGACATAAGGCAGGGAAAATCCGCCTGCGCCCGGCATCCATTGAAAGGGGAGTGTCGCAAAGACCCAGGTGACCGGGTGCAGCAGCGGCCAGCGCTCGATCAGCGGCAGGCTGCTGTGTTCAGACGGCTGCGCCATCGCGCTTTCCCGCTGTGCTGGGGTCGATCTGGACATAGGCATCATAGCTGTCGCCATATTGCGCCGCAGTCTTGAAATCGACGCCATTGAGCACCACGCCACGCACATGCTGGGCGCCGAGCCGTCCCAGCGCCTTGCGCACGACATCCCGCGGCGTGACATTCCACTGGATTACGAACGCAACGGCATCCGCGATTTCCGCCAGAATTGGCGCATCGGCCAGATTGGCCACGGGCGGGCCGTCCAGGATGATCAGGTCATAGGCACTGCGCGCGCTGTCGAGATACTCGACCATCGTGTCATGCGCCAGCAGATCCGCATGGCGTGCACCTGCGACCCCGGCGCAGACTATATCCAGTTCCAGTGCATCCGTGTCTTCGTCAAAGCTCCATTCCTGACCCGCGAGGATTTCCGAGAGCCCTGCGTCGCCCTCGATCTCGAAGAGGCGCGAAAGCCCCGAGCGGCGCAGATCCGCGTCAATCAGCAACACCCGCAGCCCGGCTGTCAGCCCCGAGGCCGCCATTGCTGCGGACATGTTTGTCTTGCCTTCGCCCGCGCTGGACGAGGTCAGCATCACGACAACACCTTGCTTGCGCCGCGAGGCGACGCCGATCGCGTGGCGAAAGGTGCGTATGGCTTCGGCGAATTGCGAGAACGGCTCGCTGACGGCCAGATCATACGCTTTCTGACCGGCTTCAAGCTGCGGCACGCTGGCCAGCACAGGCAGGCCGAGTTCGCTTTCGATTCTCCGGGCTGTAACGAATCCTTTCCGCATTGTATCGCGGAAGAAAGCGATCAGCGTACCTGTCCCGCCGCCGAAGAGCAGGCCAAACAGCATGATTACACGCACGGGTGGTGCAACGGGTGCAGTGGGTCGCGATGCGGGATCTATGATCGAAACGCCGGTTGGAAGGAAGCTCAGGGCCTCTTCCGCGCGCCCGCCAGTGCTCAGATACCGCTCGTAGAGGGCTTGATAGGCGGCCGCACGGCGCTCGAGGTCGCGCAACTGCACTCCCAATCGCGAGGCTTCGCCACTCTCGCCGCCCGCTTCTTGCAGGACTGTCGCAACCAGCGCTTCGCGGGCCTCCAGGGTCTCGACCTCGTTGCGCATCTGTTCCACGATACGGCTGATCTCGGTCTCGAGTTGCTGTTCGAGGGCGGCGCGTTCCTCCGAAATCTGGCCCGTTCGCGGATTGGTCGTACCGCGCGCCGCCTGGCCGAGTTCACGGCGCTGAATATCCAGAAGCTGGCTACGCAATGAGGTCACGATGGAGGAGCCCTGTATCTCTGGCAATGTCTGCATGTCGCCGCCCGTCTCCATCAGTGTCATTGCACGGCGATAGGCTGCATCGCGCTCGGCCAGCGCGGCACGGGTCCGGATCAGCTCCGAATTGAACTCGCTGAGTTGCTGATCGGTCAGCAGCGTATCTGGCGAGGGACCCAGCAAATTGTTTTCCATGCGAAAGGTCGCGACAGCCTCTTCGGCACTGGTCAGACGATCCTGCAATTCCGTGACACGCGTATCCAGCCAGCCGGCCATGCGCTCTGCCTGCTGGCTCTGGTCTCTGGCGCGGGTTTCAACGAAGACTTCGGCCACCGCATCGGCCAGCCGCGCCGCCATCCGCGGGCTGTCGGCCGTCACATCGATGCGGATCACACTGGTATTGCTCTCGCGCCCCACACTGAGGTTGCTGCGCAAGGTGCGTACGGCGCGGGCCACCGCCGGATCCATCTCTGCTGCATCGTCCTCATCGGCGCGCTCTGGCTGGGCTGGCGAGATCATGGAGCGCAGCCGCGACACGAGATTCTGGACCCAGCTATCGGGCTGGCTCTGGAAGAATGCGTATTCGGTCAGGTTTTCACGCTCGACGACCATCCGCAACACTTCGGTGGCCTCCACGCGATAGACCTGACCCTCCACGAAGGATTCCAGAAGTGTCGCCGAAAGTTGCTCGGATTCGATCGGGCTGGTCTGAGGGGTGTCAACCATCAGCCGGATGGTGCTCCGATAACTCCGGTCGAGTTGAGTCACCAGGTAACCGGCGAGCACAACGCCAATGAGCGCGCAAAGCAGGATCTCGCGATACCCGCGTTTCGCGAAATCCAGCGCCTGACGGATCAGGGCGGACAGATCAGTGTCATCTTGCGCTGCCAGTTTCAACCGCGTCGAACTCCTGTATCCATAGCCCCATTATCGTCCACGACGGCCCAGCACTACAAGGACCGTGCGCAACAAGATCTTGAGATCATTCACGAACGACATTGAATAGACATAATCCACATCCATCCGGACGCGGTCTTCAAAGGATGTGGTGTCGTGGGCCGTGACCTGCCACGCCCCTGTCATCCCGGGACGGACTCCCAACACGACATAGCGACTTCCCTTGTACCTTGACAGTTCCTGCGCAGTCACCGGGCGTGGGCCGACAAGGCTCATTTCACCGCGCAACACGTTTACGAGTTGCGGCAGTTCATCGAGGAAGCTGCTGCGCAGGAACCTGCCAACCGGCGTAATCCGGGGGTCATTGACGAGCTTCTGATGCTTTGCCCACTCACGGGCGGCATCGGGATCATGCCTCAGAATGGACGCGAGCTGTTTCTCTGCATCCTTTACCATCGTGCGCAATTTCAGGCAGCGAAACGGTTTCCCGTGCCGTCCCATCCGGATATGGCCGAAGAGCGGGGAATTGCCGTCAAGCGCAGCCAAGATCATCCCAGCCATGAGAACCGGCAACAACGCGACAATGATGAGGAGTGTCGCGACAATATCCATTGCGCGTTTTCCAAAGCGCACATATATCCCTGCATTCCACGGCTTTTGCACGAACACGCGCGGAACTGCTGGCGCGTGCTGCCGCATGCGATGCGTAATACCGGTCAGCATGTCGACACCCTCGGACCAGCCATCGCTATCCTGCAATCAGTTCGCATCTCGCCCCCAAGACCCCTCGAATTTCGAGAATCATTCTTCCGTGTGACACCTTCGCGCCACAGTAACGCCACATTAACAGGTTGTTAACGATTTACCCCCGACTCAAGATCACATCTCGCTCAATGCGTCTAAAATTCTCAACGATTTCTGCGGGATCGGGTTTAATTCGGAAGCTATAACGCAACAGAGTCACAATTGTCTCGAAAGCGGAACCAATCGGAGATGCATGCATATCCTGAATATCTGTGAGACAGCCCAGGGCGGTGTCGGTACCTACCAGACCTATCTGTCCGCGATGCGCGATAAAGGGGTGATTCATCATCATCTCGTCCCCTCCGAGCATGCGCGCCATCTGGGTGAGATAGCGAATCTGCATGTGTTCGCGAGACCTGGACGCGGGCTGCGCGCTGTCGTCAACATGCTGCGCGAAGTCGACCGGCTGGTGCCGAAGCTCCGACCCGATATCTGCATCTTTCATTCGACCTTCGCCTTGGCCGGGCTGGCATGGTTACGCTTGCGCAGGGCGCGATGCGCCACGATCTATGTCCCCCATGGCTGGGCCATCGCCGGTGTCGCGGGTCCTGGCCTCAAGTTCCGCGTGATCAGGGCGACGGAAGGTCGGCTCTGCGGGCTTGCGGATCGCGTGATCTGCGTTTCACAAGCGGAAAAAGCGCTTGCCCGAAACTTTGGGTATCGCGGCGACATGGTCACCATCGAAAACGCCACACCAGCGCCTTCACCGCATGCGCGCTCCGATCTGTTCGCGTCCGAACCAGACAAGCTGCATCTCCTTTTTGTCGGACGGCTTGACCATCAAAAAGGCTTCGATATCCTGACCGAGGCGATGCAGTTGATCAAACGCCGTGACGTGGTCGTGCATGTGCTCGGAGCACCAGTGCGCGGCAAGTCACTGGACGGACCGCTTCCGGAGTCGGTGCGCCTCGAAGGCTGGTGCCCCCACGATCAGGTCGCAGATTGGTACGCCTCGGCAGACGCATTGATCGTACCATCGCGCTGGGAAGGTTTGCCGCTGATCATTCCCGAGGCATTGTCGCATGGCACACCTGTGCTGTGCTCCGAAGCCAGCGGCATGGAGAGCCTGATCACGCGCGGCGAAACCGGAGAACATTTTCCGCTCGATCCGCAAAATCTCGCAGGCATTCTGGAGAATCTCGACAGGACCCGGCTGCGCGCGATGCGGCCTGCCTGTCGGAGGGCCTATGCGCGCCGCTTCACGCTTGAAAGGCTACATGACGAACTTACGTGCCTTTTCAATGAGATATCGGAGAGAACATGAGCACTGACACGTGGCTTCCCAACCTGTTCATCCTTGGCGTGCCCAAGGCCGGAACCACATCGCTGCATGACTGGCTGGTCGCGCATCCGGATGTGAAAGGCCCGATCTCGAAGGAGGCGTCCTTTTTCATCGACCCCGAGAGCCATGTCTTTCGCCCGGATTTCAATATGGGGTTGGGGCTGGAGCTTTACCGCTCTGAATTCGTCGAAGGCGGTGCGCGTGTCATCCTCGATGCAACGCCGACCTATATCTTTCAACGGACCGCGCTGGAGCATATCCCTACCCTGCCCAGCCATCCACGCTGCCTGGTGCTGGTGCGCGACCCTGCCGAACAGATCTTCTCGCTCTATCGCTATTTCCGGGATAACTGGAACGATGTGCCTCCGGATATGAGTTTCGATGCATTCATCCGCGCCTGCGAGGCACGAAGCCATGATTTCGGCGGTAACGAGTTGCTGACCAATGCGCTGGAGAATGCAGATTATGTCCGCCATCTGCGCCCGTGGCGGGCCGCGCTCGGCCCGGATCGGCTGATGGTACGCAGCCTTGATGAAATGCGCGCCGATCCGCGCGCCTTCACCATCTCGGTGGCGCAATGGATCGGGGTGGACCCGGGCTTTTTCGAGAGCTTCACCTTCGCCCGCGAGAATGAAACCTTCCAGCCATTTTTCAGGGGGTTGCAGCGGCTCAACATCGCTGTGCGGGGCTACCTGCCCAAGGGGGCCGCCTACACAATGGCGCGCAAGATCTATCGCAAGATGAATCTCAAGCGGCAGGCTGTCGCGCCCGAGGAAGCCGCTGTGCTGGAGAAACTGCGCGCGCAATTCGAACAGGCCAACGCGGAACTGGCGCGCGATTACGGTGTTGATGTCACCTCATGGCAACCGCGCGGAAAGCCTCATTCGCGCAAGATAGCGTCGTAAATCTCCAGCAGGCGGGCAAGGTGGCGATCGGGTGCAACACGCGCGGCCAGCGATGCGGGGTCGAATGCCGATTGCGGGAGGCGGCGCAGGGCCTGCGCCAGAGCCTCGGGGGTCGGCTCATGGTATAGCACTCCGTTCACGCCATCCGTGATCTCTTCACTCGCGGCACACCAACTGCCGCAGACAACCGGGATGCCGCGCAAGAGTGCCTCGATCGGCGCAAGCGGCTGACCCTCATACCAAAGGCTCGGGAAGACCAGCGCGCGCGCCTCGCTCAAATGTGTCTGCACCTCCGCCGGGGAGAGCCAGCCAGTGATCCGCGCCTCGGGATTTGCGTCGCGGATCGCGCCCGCTTCGGGGCCATCGCCGATGAAGCGCACGCGATACCCGGTGCCGCGCGCCGCAATCGCAAGCTGCAAGGCGCCCTTTTCCGGTGACAGACGGCCCACAAAGACGAGTGTCTTGTTATGCAGGGCCGCCACGGGGCGTGCGTCACTGGCCACCGGATTGTCAAGCTGATGTATCCGTGTCTCAAGCCCGAGATGGGGGGCCATGACCTCTCGCTGCGTGTTCGAGATACAGATCACATCGCGCAACCCGCGCGGCAATCTCCCCGGCCCGGCTGCGACCCAGCCACGCAGCACGCGCCATGCCTTGTGGCTCGCATGCCGGACATCGCAATTCGTGCTCAGGCATGACAGTCCCAGCGGCTTGCGCGTGCAGATCACCCCGCGCGGATAATCGAAGAACCCCCCGTTCGGGCAGGCGAGGAAATATTCATGCATCGTGAAGACGCTTCGCAGCGGTCCGTCGGTCAGAACCGGCCCTACGGCCGGGGAAAGCGCCTTGGCATAGCCATGACAATGCAGGATCGTATCACGCGGATCGAAGCGCGCGCAGAGCGCGTGCAATGCGCGCGCCGCCTGTGGATTCCAGAGCCCACGCCTGATGGCGCGCAGCCGTTGCGGGTCGTCGAGGATCACGGGTTGGTCGAGGCAATGCACCGTGATACCAGCATGCGCAAGCTCTGGCGCCACAGGCCCGGCGGCCGCGAAGAAATGAACCTCGATCCCGGCATCCGCCAACAGGCGGGCGCTGTCGATGGCAACCTTGGCCTGCCCGCCCGAGATATTCGCAAAGTCACCCGCCACGATGACCCGCGAGACGCGCCGATCAGAAAGCGGCATGAGGTCTGCTTTGGCTACGGCTGTCAGGCTCAGTACGGATAGCGTGCATGATGGCGTGCATTCTCCTCTGCCATGGGGCTGGAACAGGTCCATCCATATCAATCATTTCCCGTAGAACACCACCGGGAACTGCAGTCTGACACGCGGGCAGCCCATGGCAATGACATGACAGTGGATACTGCGCATGGTTTCTTGTTTCTGGCCGTCTTGCTGGTGTCTTGTCCCGATCACCCCCAATGCCCGCCCATGGCCACAGCCCGGTGCGTTGGTGGTCTGTCCATGACTCAACGTGCGAGCGGGAGCGCGAAGCCTGTCTTGACGCGATCCATCACGGCGCTGGTGCGGAAACGCAGCACATTGTCTTCCGCGAAAAAATGTCGGTAGGTGAACGCCTCGTAATCGGCCATGTCGCGGGCTGACAGGATCACGACGAAATCGGAATTGCCGGTCACATAATAGCATTGCATCACTTCCGGCGCGGCCCGCATGGCCGATTTGAAATGGTCGAGATCGCGCTTGCGCTCGTTCTGGAGCGTGACTTCGACAATCAGGGTCAGACCGCGCCCGACCTGCGCGGGGTCGAGGATGGCGATCTCCGCCTCGATCACGCCCGAGGCACGCAGCCGTGCCAGCCGCTTTCGACACGCATCGGGGGAGAGCCCCACTTGCGCTGACAGCGCCTCGGCTGTCGCGCGGGCGTTGTGCTGCAAAGCCTCCAGAAGGCGGGCGTCGAAATCATCCATGCCCCATCAATTGCGCAAATCCGGCTCAAAGCGAAGTGATTCGCGCCCGCCAGTCCGGAAACGCGCCGGATTTTCCCTTGGCGGGCCGAAAACAGGATCATCAAGGCGCCAGATTTCCGTCCCTGCCAGTGTATCTGGCGTTAGAGTACGTTGTGATGAAGGTGGGGCAGCACGCTATATGGATTGCAGGCGTTCTGTCTTGCGCAGAAGCGCGCCTGCCGGCGCGCTGCCTTCGGCGAGAGTATTTTGTGCAAGATGAAGTCGCGGTGCAGTGTGTGGTGTCGGCAGCCGCAAGCAGATCGGGTGGCGGATCTGTCGGGGCGCTGTGACAAGAGAGGGAAGCATGGTCGGAATATTGAAAAATCTTTGGCGCGGGCATGGGCTGCCGGGTGCTGCGATGTTTCCCTCGACCGATGCGCGCGCGGTCGCCGATCTGTTGCAGCAGTGCCCCGCGCATGCCCGGACCCCCCTGCGAGACGCGGCAGGGCTGGCCGTGGCTCTCGGCATCGCGGCGTTGTGGCTGAAGGATGAGCGCGCGCGCATGGGGCTGGGCAGTTTCAAGGCGCTCGGCGCGGCCTATGCCATCGCGCGCGAGGCCGCCGCGACCAATGCGCCGGATCTGCGCCACGCGCTGCGGGACCGTGTTTATGTGACCGCCAGCGCTGGCAATCACGGGCTGTCCGTGGCGGCGGGCGCGCGTCTTTTCGGGGCGCGCGCGGTGATTTATCTGGCCAGCAGCGTGCCCGAAGCCTTCGCCGCCCGGCTGCGGGGTAAGGGCGCTGAGGTCGTACGCACAGGTGTGGATTACGAGGCCAGCATGCAGGCCGCGTCCGAAGCCGCCGAGGCCGAGGGCTGGACGCTGCTCTCCGACAGCTCCTGGCCCGGCTACACCGATTTGCCATTGCGCGTGATGGAAGGCTATCTCCAACTCGCCGCCGAGGCTGCCGCGCAGATCGACCAGGCGCCCAGCCATATCCTGCTGCAAGCGGGTGTCGGGGGGCTGGCGGCGGCTGTTGCGGCCCATGCCCGGCAGGTCTGGGGCGATGGCCCCCAGATCATCGTGGTGGAGCCCGAGGCCGCGCCCGCTCTGATCGAGAGCATCCGCGCGGGCAGGCTGGTCGAGACCACGGGCCCGCCCTCCTGCATGGGACGGCTGGATTGCAAGACGCCCTCGATGATCGCGCTCAACGGTCTGGCGCGAGATGCGGATTTGTTCGTGACCATTTCCGAAGCCGATGCGCAGCGTGCTGTCGCGCTTCTGGCCGCACATGGCATGGCCACGACCCCCTCGGGCGCGGCGGGCGTCGCGGCGCTGCTGGCAGGGCAGGGTCTGCCACCCGAGGCGCGGGTGATGGCGATCCTGAGCGAAGGGCCGGAAGATGGCTGAGCCCGCGCTGATCTTCGCAGCAAAGGAATACCGCGACCGTGTGGCGCGGTTGCAGGCGGGGATGGCGGCGCGGGGCGTGGCCGCGCTCTTGCTGACGATGCCTGCCGATATCTTCTACGCGACCGGCTTTCTGACGCGGTTCTGGGAAAGCCCTGCGCGGCCATGGTTCGTGGTGGTGCCACAGATCCGAGACCCGGTGGCCGTGATCCCGTCGATCGGGGCCGAACTGATGGGGCGCACATGGCTCGACGACATCCGCATATGGGACGCGCCCGACCCGCGCGATGATGGCATCAGCCTTCTGGCCGAGGCGCTGGCAGAAATCGTGCCGGGACAGGGCCGGATCGGGCTGCCGATGGGGGCGGAGACACATCTGCGCATGCCGCTGGCGGATTTCGAGAGTTTGCGCGCGCGGCTGGCACCGCGTCAGTTCGTTGATGCGACATCCTGCCTGCAACGCGTCCGTGAGGTCAAATCCGAAGCCGAAATCGCGAAAATCCGCGAGATTTGCGCCATCGCGGGCCGCGCCTTCGACCGCGTGCCGCAATTCGCCTCCGAAGGGCGACCACTGGCCGAGGTCTTTGGCGATTTCCAGGTCGCCGCGCTCGCCGAGGGGGCGGATTGGCTCAGCTACCTCGCAGGCGGCGCAGGGTGCGATGGCTATGGCGATGTGATCTCGCCTGCCGGCGCGGAGCCCTTGCAGCGTGGGGATGTGCTGATGCTGGATACAGGTGCAGTGAAAGACGGTTATTTCTGCGATTTCGACCGCAATTTTGCCATTGGCCCGGCCTCCGACACGGCCCGCCGCGCCCATGCGGTGCTCTGGCAGGCGACCGAGGAGACGCTCGCCGCGCTACGCCCCGGACTGCGCGCCTGCGATGTGCATGCGCTGCTTTGCGCAGGGCTGGAGCGGCATGGCGCAACACTTATTTCCGGCAGGCTGGGCCATGGTTTGGGCCTTTCCCTGACCGAGTGGCCTTCCTTCACGCCACGCGACGAAACGCCCTTGCGCGCGGGCATGGTGCTGACGCTGGAGCCGGGCTGCGTGACGCGCGCAGGGCGGATCATGGTGCATGAGGAAAATATCGTGTTGCGCACGGATGGGGCAGAGCTTCTGTCACCGCGCGCGCCCGCCGAGTTGCCGGAGATCGGGCGATGAGCGCCACATCCTATGCGTTGCGCGAGGAAACGCGCCCGCGCCTCGGGTTGATCGTGCTGCAGGTGGATGAGACCATCGAGCATGAGTTCCACCAGCTCTTTCCGCCCGAGACGGCAAAGCTGCATGTCACGCGCATCCCGTCGGGCGCGGAACTGACGCCGCAGACCATCGCCACCATGGAGACGGCGCTGCCCGCTGCCGCGTCGCTGCTGCCCGCCGGGCTCGATGTGGTCGGCTATGCCTGCACCTCGGGCACGACTCTGATCGGGGCCGAAAGAGTGCATGCGCTGGTCACAGGGGCCACGCAGTGCCGCGCGGTGACTGACCCGCTGAGTGCCGCGCTGGCGCAATGTCGCGCGCTTGGGCTGGCGCGGATCGGGATCGTCTCGCCTTATATCGCCTCGGTGGCCGACCCTATCCGCGCCGCTTTCGAGGGGCAAGGCATCACTGTGCCAGACACACTGTCCTTCGGCGAGAAGGTCGAGGCACGGGTGGCTCGGGTCGCGCCCGCGTCCATCGCCGAGGCAGCGCGCGCGCTTGCCCGCCACAACCGGCTCGACGGGCTATTCCTGTCCTGCACAAATCTGCGCACGCTTGAGCTTCTGGCGCCGCTTTCGAAGGAATTGGGCCTGCCGGTTCTCAGCTCCAACCACGCTCTCGCATGGCATATGGCATCGCTGGCGCGCATCTCCCTGTCATCGCGCCACGCTGGCCAATGAAGACCGTCATTTCGCACCCGGCTCAGGAAAAAGCGCGCAGATACTGCGGAGTGAGCGCGCTAGAGCGTGCGTTCCGGTAGCGGAAATGCTCTTGGCGCGGGCAATTCCTTGAACGGCGTGATGAATCTTCGGACCATCACATCCATGGACAGCCAGCCCCAGTTGATCAGGCTTTCCTGCTCGACCGCAGAAAACCGGTTCAGACGCGTGCGGAGTTTCTGCAGCTTGCCGATCTGATCAGACGAGATGGTGAGGTTCTGAGCTACCTCGCGATGCGCAACCTCGCGGTCGATCTGGGAGACGGCAAATTCGCGCTTGTCCGCCGCGCATTTGAGAAACAGCACGCGGCGGCGCAGGTTTCGGGATTGGTCGGTATTGATCGACAGCACTCTTGAAAGCTGGCTGGGCCAGAACCCGCTCGCGCTTTCGGTGACCGAAAACGGTTTGCCCGCATCGCTGACGATCACCGGGTTGAAACTGTCGACCGATTCAAGCCCCAGATTGTCGTAAGCGCCGCCATCGGTCAGCCGCAATTCGCGATTGTAATTCGAGTCGCCGAAATGGGTGCTGCCAGTCAGGTTGACCCAGCTCGAGGGAGATACCTTGATCCGCACCGGGGACAGGACCGGCGGGAACGCGCTGGAAGCGGCGACGACGGTGCTGAGCGGAATGTCGGGCTCCATGATGCAGCCGATCATGTAATCGGCCAGATAGCGCTTCTGGAACCGGACGACTCTACCAGTTTGCAGATTGGTGGCCTTGAAGACGAAATCCGGCGCATCAGGCAGATCGCGCAACGAACCCTCTCCGAGGAACTTCTCATAAGCCGTGGCCAACCGTGCCCCGGCAGAGGAAAAGGGGTTCAATGTCCCGAGCACACCCGCCGAGACGTCGATCGTACGGCTACAGAAGTCGCGCAGCGGGGCAATCACCCGATCCTCGAGATTGGTGAATCGGCCATCCTGCAAGTCGAGGCGGTCCCATTCGACGGCGAGCTTGGCAGCGGTGATGGAGCCCCCCGAGACCGAGGCAAAGCGCCCCATCTGCGCCAGAAGCCCAAGCTCGTTGAGGCGCATCAGGGCACCACAATGAAACAGGGTCGCCCGAAAGCCACCGCCAGACAGGGCCAGCGCCGGGGCATTTCGATCAGTGGTCTTTTCCAGATCAATCGGGTCCATGTAACTCTCCTTTATCGGATTTTTCCTGAATTCTCGGCGGCAAAATCAGCTATCATTGATGGTAATTTCGAAATACAGGCGATTGCTACGCAAGCGGCGCTTGTAATCCTTCCATGCGTCCGAAGATGGCTCGGACGGCGCTGCCTCGCCGGGGTCCAGATCGCTGCGCAGCACGCGGCCCTCGGCCTTGCGGTGCAGGGCGGCTTCGATCTCGGGCATCGGATGCGCCCAGGGTCGCGCACGGCCCATCGCCCAGGCCGTATTGGCCGGGATCATCGCCATGAACTCCCGGGCGGCCTCCCCCTGCGCCATCCAGCCCAGATTGGCATGGCTGTCCTCGGGTCGCCCGTTCAGCGTGGCATTATGCGAGCCATGATGCCCGACCTTGTAGAGGACACATTCCGCCAGCAGATCGCGCGCCGTGACCGGCCCGTTATCGGTCGTCCAGACCAGATCGGCCCAGCCAAGCCAGTTGCCGCGCTGCGCATCTCCGGTGAAGAGCAGGGTCTTGCCAGTGTTGGGCAGTCTGAAGGCAAGCACGAGGCTGGTGTTGTTGACCTCGTTGTTGAGCCGCAGTGCCATGCCCTCAGCCGCGTCGAGCCAGTCATCATCGATGCGCCGCCAGCTTGCCTCGGGATCGAAATAGCTGCGTCGGTAGTAGTCTTCAGCGGTCCGGGCGGGGGCGCCCGTATTCGCGACCGGCTCGGCCGCAGTGATTTCCTGCTGCGCAATGCAATAGCGCGGGGCGAAGGGGGACGCGGCCTCAGCGGCCCCGCCATCAGGCGTGAGCGCCAGCGACAGACCCCGCGCGGCCCCGTCCAGCCCCAGCCCGCCACGGTGCAGATCGAATTTCTCCGCGCCCTGCGGATCGAGATCGAGCAGCAGCGACGGGTCGCGCGGCGGGCCAAGCACGAAGACTTCGGAGTGCGCGACATGGGGTATCGTCACGGGCGGCTTCTCGGGGTCGAGGAACTTGACCCCCTCCTTTGCATGGTCACGCAGCCATGCGATAGCGCGCTTGTTGGTGATGCCGGTGATCGCCATTTCGGCCAGCGCGGCGGGGCTGGCATGGGGCGCGTCCAGATGCGCCGCGTCAAAGGCTGCGCGAAGCGCGTCGCAGCTATCGCCGGTTTCGGTCTCGACAAACTCCCTGATCCGCGTGGCCTGCCCATCGAGGGCAGGTACGCCCTGCATGCGCGCCTCTGCAAAAGCCAGCGTGATCAGCGTATCGTTGAACCGCGCGCGCAACTCATTGGCGAGCGGATCATCCGCGTCTTCCGTCCAGGCCAGCCAGACCTGCCCCACCGAGAGGCGTTCGAACAGACGCTTGCCACCCCCGCGGCGCGCGAAACCGTTGACATGATCGAGATGTTCATGCGTGACGATGGCGATGTCGATATGCCCGCTGGTGGCGGCATGGATGTCGTCGATGATCTCCTGAATGCTGGCATCGACCTCTGATCCATTCTTCAGCCCGCAATCGATGAGCACATAGACCGGGCGCAATCTGCCGCCCTCGCGCCCTGCAAATGCAAGCAGGAAGCAATCGCCATGTCCCTGCCGATACATGCGGACCTTCACCCCGGAGCGTGGCGGAGCCATGCGTGCCATCACCAGCCCCCCGCATGCGACTGCCCGTGATCCACATGACGATGCAGCGCCGCAAAATTGGTGATAGGGTCGGCCCCCGGCGCGTCGAAGGCATTGCTCGGGGCCCTGCGCTGGTCGGAATATTGCGCGCGCACCCGCTCCAGCCCGGCATCCTCGTCGATCCGGTAGGGCGTGCGGATCACCCGGCGGATGCGGAAACTGCGCGTGTCGATCAGCAAGGTGCAGCCAGTGCGATAGAAGAAATCGCGCGTCAGTGTTTCACGTTGAAAGAACGGGCTCTGTTTGTTCCAGAGGGCAAGCGCCTCGGCTGCCTGTCCCTGATCCGCCAGTTTCTGCACCTCGCGGTTCAGATACCCATCGCGCGACTGCACCAGCTCCACGACATATTCGCGCTCGAAATGACCGCGGGTGCCCTGACGGCTCGCCACGCGCACGGAGCGAACCTCCATATCGGGCAGATCATTTGTCGGCGACCGGGCGACAGTCCGGGGCGCGGCGGTGTCGAGGCAGATGCCGATGGTCTGCAACAACGCGCTGGGTTGCTTGACGAGTATGCCCCAGAAAAGCCGCGCATGGAATTTGCGCGCATGGTGGATGACCTCGCGCGGCGCCGTGAATTCAAGCTCGAGCAGATTTTGCCCAAGCAAGCCTTCCGCCGTGATCATCTCCTCGGCGCGCGCTGCGTTGCCGGTTGCCATAATGCGCTCCCGCAGCGCTTC
Source organism: Paracoccaceae bacterium (assembly GCA_003567315.1). Taxonomy (GTDB): domain Bacteria; phylum Pseudomonadota; class Alphaproteobacteria; order Rhodobacterales; family Rhodobacteraceae; genus Roseinatronobacter. Next base: position 19,035 of record PWZT01000010.1, on the reverse strand, counting down.
ATTCAGGCTGGTGACCAAGGCTGCATTATCGGCTTCCAGCGACCGGATCAGGTCACCATCGCCTTTGGGATCCTGGCTGCGCAATCTCTCCAGCAACTTGTCCGGGCGCGTGACCAGCACGCTGATATCGCCACGAAGCTGGTCTTCCGTCACATCGTTATTCAAGGCGGCCTCTTCGAAATAGGGCCAGGTGAGGCTTTGCTCTGACAGGACCGGCATACCCTCGGGCACGATGCCCCATGCGGCGAAAGCCTCCAAAATTGCCGCGCGGTAGCCAAGGCTGTCTTCGGGATGGAGGTCGTGATCGGCTGTGATGATCGCGCGCAGGTAATCGCCGAAACTGACATTGACGGGCGGGACATAATCCATCGCCCGGATGCAAATATTGAGCATGTGGCGGGCGGAGGTCGCGGCCTCCTCGGCGAGGCGGGTGACAAGATCAGGGTCCAGACTGCCTTGCCGCAGGACACCGCTGCCCCCCGATGCAATCCGAAAGAGATCCGCCACCCTGTGCCGGTAGATATCGAGAAAGGCGCGAAACACCGCCGCGACCAGAATGGCCCCGCGCGCATGTGGCCCGCGCGCGCGGCTCAGCGCGGTATTGTCAGGCACATGCGGGCGCCATTCGCCATCCTGATAGCCGCCAATGGCATCGCGCAGCGCGCCGCTGCGTCCCAGCCCCTGGCCGAATTCCTGCGCCAGCGCACCGAGCAGGTTCTGGCGCTCGAGATCGCCGCCGGTGCGGGCGATCTGATCTTCCAGAACCTCTGGATGCGAAAACCGCTGGAAAATTGCCACAATGTCGGAAAACGCTTCATGCAGGGCCAGCATGTCGGGATTCGAAGGTTCGATGAAATGCGGGTGTATCCCGTCGAGGATGGCATGGCACATTTCATGAACGATGATGTCCTGTGACAGGCAGGTGAACATCACTGTCCCCGGCGGCGCGGAGCGGCTTTGCGCATCGAGCGTGAAATACCCGAACAGAAGCGCCTTCTTGGCTGGGTCGTAATAGGCATTGGCCTCGCGCAGGGCATGCGGATAGATCCGCAGCTTTCCGACATAGCCGTGGCGGTCCGTGCCGGATCGGTCAGGCGCGCGGGGTGACCACAGCACATAGCGCCCAAGCGCGCGTTCGAAATTGCTGATGGTTTCCATCGCAACGGCATAGACCATCTGCTGATGAAAACGGGGATCATCCGCAGCCGGTGTCAGCCCGTCATTGAACAGGACTTCCGGGGAATTCAGATCGAGAGGTTGGTAGAACTGGCCGGTTGTCGGGTCGAAATCGACCACCTCCAGATATGCGCCCGATGGCCCCAGACAGGGGGAACTCCGGTCGATCGGGTCCTGTTCGGATGGAATGGAAATCGTGACTTCGCGGATATTGCGGTTACCCGGGCGGATCGCCGTCCAGGGATCGAATGCGAAAATGCGCAGACGGCGCTGGGGTTCGAATCCGTGTGGCATATGGTTGAATCCAGAAAGCAATGCTCAAGTTTAGCATGAAATGCAGCGATTGTCTGCCTGCACGGGCATGCAGGCAGAGCGCATGCCAACCCCCCAACTGCACCGCCGGCACCGATCCGACTGTAATCTTGACGCTGTCTTGACGGACCCATGACACGCACATGACGGCGCCTGTGCAGCATTGATCTCACCAAAGCCGGGACGCGTTCTCGCAGCTTTGGACCTTGAAACCCTTTGAAGGAGTAGATCCATGCCCACCGAACAAGAAATGCTCAATGACGAGCTCGACCAGATTCTCGATGAACTGGGAATTTCGGATGCCAGCGATGACGGCAATGAGGCCCTTGCGATGCTGAACGCCGAACTGGCCGGGACCGAGTTCGACACTGGCGAGAGTGCCGGTGTCATGACCATGCTGGGTATCGAAAATGACCCGGAGATGCAGGAACTGGTATTGGGCATCATCGCCCGGCGCGCGCGTCGGCTGGTCCAGCAACTGGCCGATCTTGCAAGGCGACACCGCCACTGCGTGCGGTGCATCGGGTTGGTGACCCAGACCGTCGCGCTGTTCAAGGCCAAGCAATACCCTCAGGCCATCGCGATGGGCATCAGGGCCGTGCAGTGCTTTCGGAGCTGCAGCACCTGATCCGGGCTGCAAAACCCAAGGCGGTGATGCGAACGTCATCACCGCCACATTCGTTTTTTCCTGAAAGGACTCTGCCCATGCCCTCGCAACACGCCACCCCAGTCTCATCCGCCAGTCCGATTGACGACCAGATCCGGTATCTTGAAGATTTCCTGAAAGAGATGGAGCCGGAGACCAGCCCGACGCCCGCGCCGCGCCAGGAAGACGCGCAGCGCGTGGCCGATCTGCGCGCGGCAAAATCGCATATCGACACGGCGATCGCGCTTCTCAGACCTCATTTCACCGGGACGGAGCACGGCTAAGACGCATCCATCCGTCCGACACTCCAAACTCATGCACAGGAGGGAAACATGACTGATATTCCCACACGTCCAGAACCCTATCTGGTGTCACTCAACCCGGACCATATCGCGGAAATGGGGGGCGCCCCGGTCAGCCTCTCTGCCGTCGCCGAGGAATTGAAGGCGCCACGGTTTCGTTTGCATGCAGCCGCGCATGGCGATGCGGGCACACCCGAAGTCAGGGCCCTCGGTATCGCCCATGAAGAACCTCAGACCCTTGTCGTGTCATTGGATGATGACGGCGTCGAGGAATTGAAGGGGCAATATGGCAATGCGCTGATCATCGAGAAGGATATCGAGCTTGACATGTTCGACCATCCGCGGCCTCCCGGTGCTTTCGCTGTTGCATCCGACCGGCCGCCAGTGGCCCCGCATAATTTCTTCGCGGCCACCTCCTCGGAGATGGTGCTGGAAATCACAGTCAAGGATCCCGAAGGGCGGCCGGTTCCGCGTGCCGAAGTGTCGGGGCGTGGCAGTGCTGCCTTCAGCTTCGATGATGCCGTCACAAGTGCCAAGGGCAAGGCCGAGCTGGTTTTCTTCTCTGAAACCGCAACCACGATCCGCGAATTGCGTGTGAAACCCTCTGCCGGGTATTGGGGCATCGTGATTGCCCGCCCCGACCTGTCCGGAATGCCGAAGCGAAACGGGAAATTGCAGATCAGCCTGACGCTGCAGCCCCTCACGCTGGGTGACGATGAGGCTGATATCTGGGGCTACAAGGCAATGGGGCTCGACAGGGCCGATGCCACCCCGCCCGCAGAGCGATATGTCCCGCGTATCGCGATCATCGATTCCGGAATTGACCCTACACACGAAGATCTCTCACCGCTTGGCGGGCGCGATTTCACGGAACGCGGCACGCCCGATACCATGTGGAAAAACGATCTGAGCGGTCACGGGACGCATGTCGCGGGCACTTGCGGCGCGGATTTCAATGCTGTCGGCATCTGCGGCGCCGCCGGACCGGACGCAGAGCTTTATGCGCTGTCCGTTTTCCCCGGCGGGCGCGCCAGCAGCCTGGTCGATGCTCTTCTCTGGTGCATCGACCACAAGATCGATGTCGCGAATATGAGCCTGGGCAGTGCGCAAGGGACCTCAGCCCTGCAGCAGGCTGTCGCGCGCGCCGTGGCGCAAGGCGTCTGCCTGGTCGCAGCGGCCGGAAATGCGGCGCGGGCGGTCATGTTCCCGGCGGCCTATGACGAGGTCATCGCCGTCAGCGCAATCGGGGCGGAGGGGTCTTTTCCGGCCAACAGTCCGCACACTGACCATCACGGCCCGCATCGGGCAGGCCCGTATTTCGCCGCCGGGTTTACCTGCTTCGGGCCGCAGATCGATGTCGCGGCGCCGGGGGTGGCGGTGATCTCATGCGTTCCGTCCGAGGATAACGCCGCTTATGCGGCGTGGGATGGCACCTCGATGGCCGCGCCTTATGTTGCAGGCTTCGTTGCGCGCCTGCTGTCAATGCGCCCTGACCTGCAGGCGCACCCCAGGAACCGCGCGCGCTGCCTTGCGCTCAAATCCGCCCTGATCGAGACGTGTCGCGATCTCGGACTGCCTGATGAGTATCAGGGCCACGGCATGCCGGTCTGGCCTGTCGACCCTGAGCGCCCCGAGGAAAGAGTGAGTGTGATCAGAAAACTGAAGCAGATCTCGAACACTCTGGCCGCCGAGATCGGTTGAGCCTGATAAGCTGCACATGAAAGGCCGGTCAGGACATCCTGACCGGCCTTTCACTATGGATGGCGCGCGCGCCTGCGATGGGATCACGACAAGCGGTCCGGGCCCTCTGGAACAGGCACCAGATATTCCCAGCAATATTTGTTGATATGCGTCGCCGAGATCAGCCCGAAACCGCGCATCCCGGCGGTTGCTGCAGGCGCAGCGGTAACGGAGTGGGACGCGAAGTCCAGCCCCCAGCTATTGCGGAAGATGAACCACCCCCCGAGCGGGTCTGAACGGGCCGGCAGGAAGCCCGTGATACAGACGACATGACCATCCGCGCGCGGCCCGATGAGTGACGGAGCATTGGCATCATCGGGGCACAGGACAACCCCACTGCGCAGGGCTGCAGGCAGGATCCAGTTGCTCAACCCGCTTTGATGGGTGAAGAGCGGCACCCCGGTGACGACCGGTAACCCCTGTTTGAGAAAATCGAGGATTTTCTGCGCAGTCTGCTGGCCCGGAACGATCGGATCGACGCGTGCGGGATCGATGCTCTCGGGGCTGCCGATCGTCCCATAGGCACGGCACATGATGGGTGTGGCCTGTGCAAGCAGATCCGCCACCGCTGCATCGTCATCCGTCTCGGCGACGAAAGGCTTGTAGGGTGCAAGCTCCGCCCTGAGCACACCATCCGCCTCCAGAGCCCACAGGGCCTGCCGCAGCAGGACACTGCCATTCGGCAGATGAAGGGCCTCAGCCTCGGGCAGCGGATGGGCCGTGGTCATGCGCATGTGCAGAAAATGCTCGGACAGCCGCTCGGGCGGCATATCCTCGCGCAGGGCGCGGTGCAATTCCACCGCCGCGAGCGTTGCGAAGGCCACGCAGGTGCCACGCCCGAATTGATCGCGCGGCGGCCATTGCGGCGCGATGCAGGCCTCGAGCCGGATCGGCGCGGGACCTGCACGATGCGGCGAAGGCGGCCCATCAAGCGGCGGATCGAGATTTTCCTTGCAGCGCGACTCGCAGATCGCCTGATAGGCCTCGAGGCTGGGGGCGTTGGTTCCGAAGCCGATCATAGCACGGCCATCGAATCCGGGGCTGCTGGCTCTGTCTCGCGGATCGCGAGCGGCACGGCAGCGGGCAGATGGTGCAAGGCGACCTTGGCGCTGACCTGCCATTCATCGCGGGCCTCGGCCACAAGCGACTGGACAGTGTCCAGCCTGCCCATGAAGTCGCGATCAAGCCAGCGCGCGATCAGGCGGCCTGCGTCCGAATCCTGGGTGAAATGCACCCCTGCGATCTCGCGGTTTTCACCGATACGGTAGGCAAGCGAGGTGATGGGATCCGAGTAACAGGCGCGCAGACTGTCGGGCAGGCAGCGCAGGGCCAGCAGACCGACCAACTCATTCTGCAACGCATGGTTGGAGGGAAAGGCAGGATGCGCCGGTGTCGGCAAGACTGTCATCAGGCTGGGCAGATAATGCGCAGGGCGGGCCCGATGAAAGAAATCCTTGAAATACATGCCCACCATCTGACCGATGGCAAACCCCGAGATCATCAGCGCCATGGTCGCGGGTTTGCTGGCCGGCGACAGCGCCAACAGGGTCTGCCAGTAATCCATCGAATTATCGGCCTGATGCGCGATTTCCGCGACCCGCGCGCCATTGCGCTGGAACTGGCTGCGCTCGATCAACAAAGCAAGTTCGGCTTCGAGGTTGTCGGGGATGTCCAGCGATGGCGGTGCAAGGCAGAACCCGTCCACATGTTGCCATTTCTCGCCCGCAACAGTTTCGTCTTCATTGATCTGCCGCCAATTCGTGACGCCGAATTCGGCAAGCACAAGCTGCGCGCGCAGATCGGGAGTCCAACTCGCCTTGGGAAAGGTGGCTCCGAGGGGTACATGATAGGCATCGATCTCGCGCAAGGCCAGAACGCCATCGAATGGCAAGGCCCCTGCCCCGCCCGCGCCCGAGGCGGGTTGCGGCGCGGCAGCCATTCCGCCGTTCATACCGCCATTCATGCCACCGTTCATGAAGCCAAACATCGCTATCCCCTTCCACCCTCGTTATGTGAGAGATGTTCCAGATCCATCGTCAAGCTATCGTCAATCGCGCCGATTGCGCCACATCGAGAAAATATCTCAATTCTGTCAGGGGCTTGCGGTTTTACCCATGCAGGCCCGCGACCGCCAGCAGCTCGCCATAAAGAGCGCGTTTGGCAGGGTCGCGGAACGGATGGCTGGCAACCAGCTTCGAGATCCGGAATTCCGGCTCGAGCGCCATGACGCGCGCCGCCATCTCCTGCGCTGTATCATGCTGCTCAATGGCTGCGCAGGCGGCGGCGGTCAGGCGCAGGTTGGAGGTGTAAAGCCCGTTGCGCATAGCCGAGGCGAGCCCGAATTGCGCGGCCTCCTCCATCTTGCCAGCCGCGAAATAGGCAATCGCGAGAAAATGATCCGTGCGAAATCCGAGCGGGTCGTTGCGGTTGAGCGCGCGCGCGTGTTCAAGCCTGGCGATGGCTTCGGTTTCCTGGCCGGAAAAGGCAAGGCTCGGGCCTGTCCACATCAGGGTTTCCGCATCCCCCGGCGTGGCCGCGAGGGCGTCTTCGAACAGCATCATGGCCTCATTGTGGCGGCGCGCATAGATCGCCTTGTTGTGGCCCAGCATCGCGAGGGCCCTCCCATTGCGACGCTCGAGCCGCAGGGCGTTTTCGAGATGACGCGTTATCCGGGCCGCATCACTGGCGGGCTCGGGCGACCAGCCCTGCCCGATGCGCAAGCTGAACCAATCCGCTGTCACGACCTGCGCGGGCGCGAAATCCGGCCAGCTCTCGGCTGTGTGCTGCAATTGCACACCAGCCTCTTCGAACTTCGCCCGGCGCAGCGTGTAGACAAGCTCCTGCGCGCGCAGCACATGCTGATAGGCGCTCAGATGATCCAGACCGATCAGATGCGCGTCACGCAACTCGGCCAGATGCAGATTCGGCAGGATGAGGTTGACGACCTCATCGGCGATGCGACTTTGCGCATGCGTCAGATCGGCTGCGGGCGTTTCATACTGCTCGACCCAGAGCGTCAGGCCCTCGTCGATTCTCGACAGCTCGACATTGAGGAAATAGGTCTCGCCCTCGCGCCGCATCGTTCCGCTGATCACATAGCGCACACCAAGATCCTGTTGCAGCACCTGCGCCACATCAGGGCGTTCGGCGAGATGCCGGATGGAAACGCGCGAGATGACCGCAATATCGCGGATCCGCGTCATCCGCATCACGATGTTATCGACCAGCATTTCCGCCAGAAAATCAGCGATCGGTTCCGGCCCGCGGGCCTGCATCGGCAACACCGCCAGGATCGGGCGGCCATGCTTGCGCGGCGTGACATGCAGCACGGCGCTCGCGGGCTGGGGATCGGCGTGGGGCTGCGGGCGTGACTGGAGGCTGCCCAGCTTGATCTCCGCCGCGAGGTCTTGCGTCTCGTAGGACGGCTCCATGTCCAGCTCGGCTTCCATCTTGGCATAGAAGGCCGCGTAGATCTGAAGCGCCTTGCCGATATCGCCCAGATCCGCCGCCAGCCGCATGGCATAGCGACACTGAATTTCGCCCAGCGGGTCGAGCGAGAGCGCGGCCTCGGCGAATTCCATGCGCAGCGATGCAGGCAAGTCCGCGCGACTTGCGGCCTCGGTCAGGGCCGTCAGGATGCGATCACCATAGGTCTTGCGGGTTTCATGCACCCAATCGGCATAACGCGCGCCGACGCTCTCGAAACCGTAGAGGATGTCGTTGATCGTCTCGCCCCCGCTGCGCAATTCGGCTGGCAGGCGGCCACGCCGGATCTGCTCGAGGATCTGGTCGATCTCCAGGACCAGATGCGCCGGATCGAGCGTGACCATCCTGCGGTCGATCAGGAGCGCCCTATTCAAGGCCGGATGCTGGCTGCGCAGTTCCGACAGCGCCTGCCGCAGCGAGGACCGCGCCTTGGCATCGGGCACGTCGCCCCAGATCAGGCCCGCCAGCAGATCCCGCGGGGCGCTGTGCCGGTCCAGCGCCAGATACGCGAGCAGCGCGACCTTCTTGCGCGCCGTTATCCGCACCCCGCCCGCGCCCAGCTGAATCCACGCGCCACTCAGAACTTTCAGTGTGACGCGTTCTTCATCCACGCTCTTGATCCATCTTGCCCGGGAATCGTGGTGTAAACTTTACGCGAGCAGAAGCACGCTGTCAGCCACCGCGAACATTGACGATGGTTTGACGATGACATCGCGCAGCCCTGACATGACCTGTCGATAGTGAAGCTCCGGATCGTTTGAGGTCCAACGCTCTCAACCGCTGTCAAAGGATCTCACCATGACTGCCCTGATCGACTGGCTCGTTTCGACTTTTCAGGCTCAGCCTCTCCATTTCGCGCTTCAGGTCACGGGTGTGATCGGCAGCTGTGTCTATGTCTGCGGGTTCTTTCTGGTTCAGTCAGGTCGCATTTGTGGCAATGGCGTGCTTTACCCATTCATGCAGATGTTCGCCGCGAATTGTATCCTCGCGAGCCTGACAACTGCGTTCAATCTCGCAGCCGTCATTGTTCAGGTGTCCTTCATTCTCATCGCTGCATTTGGCATCTGGTATCGGTTGACAGGTCGCATCAGCGCGCGTCTGGAGCGGCGGGTTGATGACACGCGCCGCCGCGCTAATCGACGCCAAGCGCTACGCCCGGACCATATCAAAGGGCCTGCGGGCCGTGCGGTTGCTCCGAAGTTGTTGGTCGTGACCGCGGATGCGACCCTTGGCCAAGAGGCGTATCCCGAATGTAACAAAAGCCATGACAATGATGCGATGAGTACGATGAAGCTTGGATGACTGACAGGCGTTCTGGCTTCGTGATTCCCGCAGCGGTCGGATACGCCCCACGCTCTCCAGCGCATCACGATAGCTTGGCCAGGCCGTTGGATCACGCGCGGCGGATACCACTGTCTTGAGGATCGCTGATCAACCCTTGCTGTGCAATGTTCCTGTATCCGGGCCTAACGTACCAGAGAGAAGCCGCCAGCCTCTCCTTCAACCATTGTCGCCTCGACTTCGCTCTCAAGCCCTGTTTCGCACCCCCGGAAGGTCACGTCGCTTCCATAATTTATCTCCCCGCGCGCTTCACCATACACGCCATACAATCTATTGTCGGACCCGAAATTGATTTCGCTGTGACTTATGATTTGCGCGCCCCGCACGCGGCTCGAACTGCCGAACTCGATATCATCGAGAGCGAAAGCATAGAAACTGTAGCGGCCTTGCTGACAATAATTGCTTGTTCCGATTGTCAGATTCGAGCCCATATCGATTTCATCCTCGGTCGCGAAGATCACGTTGTTCAGCGTCACATTGGACCCGGTTTCGATTTCTTCGCGTGCCACAATGGCGATATTGGAGATGGTTCTGTTGGATCCGAGATCCACATCCCCATTGACGATATACAGCGTTCCCGGCTGCAAGTTGTAGTCGTCATCCATATCCCCCGAAACTGTCACGACTTGCGTGATATAGCTCGGCAGCCCCGCTCTCGAGAGATCGCCCGATCGCATGTCATTGATGATGCCCTGAACCCTATTCGGGAAGTCGATATCCTGCGTTCCCTGGCGCAGTGCCTGATTGACATTGGAATTATTGCCGCTCTGTTCGAAATCGCTGAGATTGGGCATCTCGATGGACGTTTCATCCTCAAAGGAATTGTCCGAGCCGATCTTCACCCCGCGCCTTCCATACAGGCAGAAACCGTCACGATAGCTATTGTTGCTGCCGGACTCGATCTTGCGGTACGAGAACAGGCCACTGCCGTCGCATTTCGCTGTGCCGGGGATGAAAGACGTCGCCATGACAGCCTGCGCTGATATATTGAACGCTTCCGTTCCCTCTCCGGAATTCATGAGTCCAGTCAGCCGCAGCAAATATGTGGGCAAGGCATTATCGTTGACGTCAGCGCGGCGTGTGGTCACCCGAACTGCGTCGGCCGGGGCCGCCGCGGGCACGAAGGCACGAGCGTCCGCATCCCACTGACCGAATTCAACATCATCAGCCACCAGAACCTGCCCATGGATTGCAGCCGGTGCGTTCAGAGACGCGAATTCGATCGCCTTGTTCCGCGCCTCCTGTGGGTCGGATATGCGGGTCACAGCGGCAATCGCAGCGGCATCCGCCGCTGCCTGGAGTTGCGAACGCGTCCGCTCGGCGTTCGAGTAATCCACGGCGATACCGCTGAGCACCACAAGAACAAGGATCATGAACAACATGAAAATGGTAAGCCCACCTTGTTCATCCCGGCCGAACCGCTTGACGGAAAACTGCCGCCGCCGGGTCAATTCTGATGCAAAAGACAGGCAGGACCGCATGTTATTGTTGCTCCATGGTAACGGCAGCGGTGATCGCATGGCTGGAATTGCCTCATAGGAAACCGAGGATGGCAGAGCTGGACAGTGGCACCGATACGGTCGTTGTGACCATGCCGTTGTTTTCATTGACCGAGACCGTGTATCCGACACGTCCCTGGGACAAGGACGCCCCGAATGCTTCGGCTTCGGATGTTGACGAAAATGCGCCTGTTGCATGCATCCGGGTGACCTCTGTCGAGACGCGCCACATATGTGACTGGCGTGCAAACGCCATGGTCGAATCGGCCAGCAGGCTCATGATCAGAATGATGACAGGAAACCACAGCACGAATTCAACTGTGATCGAGCCGTCTTCCTGCCTGGTAAAGAATGATCTGACTCGGGACTTCATGGCTTTTGACTCTCATTGAATGCATGCAACGCAACAAACACGCTTCCTCCGTCCACAATCTGGCCTGATATACGGTGCGACTGTGTCGGCAATCTGGCCAGACGCGCTCAATTGCGTAAAATTCGCTACACAAGCTGTCGATGGGCCAGTAGCTCGATCTGAACGGGTCGGCGGTCCTTTCTGCATGCGTGCTTAACGCAACGGTTTTCGGGTCTGCTCCAAATCGGCAACGATACTTTTGATACGTCAGGATTAGACAATGATTGAGGCGAAACAATGACGGGAAATCGGCCTCTTCGTGTATCGTGGCTGGCTGTGTCGCCGGGGTGCAGCAGCGCATCCGCAGTGACAAATCCTTTTCAATGAACGGTTTACGCGTGCTTCAGCGATGCAGGCGCTGCTTCAGTCATCCCCCTTGCGGTGCTGGCGCATCAGATGGGCGACAAGCGGCGCGCCGAGGATCACCAGCACGATACGCGCAAGGTGGTGCGTGATCACGAAGGCCAGATCCGCCCCTGCCACCAGCGTCAAAACCACCATCTCGGCCTGCCCGCCGGGCGCGAAGGCCAGAAACGCCTCGAGCGACGGGGCAAGCCCGGCCAGCGCCACGCCTTCGGCGAAAATGAGGGTCAGCAAGGCGAGCACGACCATGAACTGCGCCCCCGCCAGCACGTCGCGGCGCAGCTCGGCCAGGGTCACGCCGACATATTGCGCGCCAATCCCGAGCCCGATGAAGAACTGCGCCGCGATCACGGCCTCGGCCGGGGGGCGCGTTGTCAGGATGCCCGTCATCGACAGAAGCCCCGACATGATCAGCGGCCCGAGGATGGCCGCGCCGAACAGCCCGACCCGCGCGGCGATACCCCAGCCGGCGAGTGCCGCGAACACCATCAGGGCAAGCTGGTCGAGGCCGATCTCGGTGGCCGGATCGCCCGGCGCGTTGGTGAGTGGTGTGTCCCACAGCCCGGTGATCAGGAAAGGCGCGACCGAGACGATGATCGCCACGCGGGTTGCGTGAACCAGCGACAGGGTGCGGATATTGCCGCCCGCTTCCTGTCCGAACAGAACCATGTCCTGAAACCCGCCGGGCATGGCGCAGTAATAGGCGGTCGCCGGGTCGTAGCGGCAATAGCGGCGGAAAAACAGGTAGCCCACGCTCCCGATCATGGCCACGAACAAGGGCACCAGCGCCACTGAAAGCGCCATCGCGGGCAGACGTTCCAGGAGATCAGGCGTGAGCGAGGCGCCCACTGCCACGCCAAGGATTGACCGCATACTAACGCCAAGGCGCCCGGTATCCTGCATCCGCACACCCGCAAGTGCCGCCACGAGGCACGCGGCCAGCGGCCCCAGCAAGAACGGCAGGGGCAGCCCCAACAGTGTGAAAACGCCCGTGCCGAGTGCCGCGATGGCCAGCGCCCGGATCCGCGCGCCTGTCAGCATCGCTCAGCTCGCGCGGCGCGGCGATGACCTGGGCAAAGGACAGTCACCGGCCGGTCTTGTCCTCTTCATGCCCGATCTGCGCGAGGCGATTGCCGACATTGACGCGGAAGGTGATGACCAGAACCAGCACGGCAAAGCCCGCAAGCCCCAGCCCCAGCGCAGAGCCGAAGAGCGCACCGCCCCAATCGCCGCGATTGATCAGGAGCGCGCGGCGCAGGTTTTCCTCCAAGAGCGGCGCGATCAGGAAGGTGATGACCAGCGGCGCCTCGGGGATACCGACGCGGCGCATCAGGAAACCCAGAAAGCCAAGCAACAGCATGATATACACATCCGCCGGGTCGCCCCGCGCGGCAAAGGCCCCGATCACCGCCATGACCATGATGATCGGCACCAGCACCTCACCCGGCACCTGCCCCAGCCGCGCATAAAGGAAGGCGAACATCCGCCCGATCCCGAGATTGAACAGGTTGCCGAGGATCAGGATGATGAACAGCGCATAGATCACCTCGGCATGCAGCGAGAACATGCGCGGCGAGGGGGTGATGCCCTGCAGGATCAGCGCCGCACCGATCAGCGCCGCCGTGGCGCTGCCGGGGATGCCAAAGGCCAGAAGCGGCACCAGCGTCGGGCCGACCGTGGCGTTGTTGCCGGCCTCGGCGGCGGCGATTCCGTGGATCGACCCCTCGCCGATCTTCTTTTTCGGAAACGCCTGCTTGGCGATGCCATAAGACATGAAGGAGGCCACCGTCGCCCCGAGCCCTGGCAGCGCGCCGACAAAGGTGCCCACGCCGATGCCGATGCCCATTTCGCGCCAGCACGATAGATATTCGCGGAAGGTCAAACCTTCGGATTTCGACCCGAACAGATCCTTGGCGGATTTCTCGACCTGCTGGCCCTTGCGGGTCTTGCGCAACAGCTCCAGCCCCTGATCGAGCATCTGACTCATGGCGAAGATGCCGATCACCAGCGGCACGAGGTGGATCCCGTCGCGCAACCAGCTCTGCCCGAAAGTGTTGCGCGCGACATTGCTGACCGGGTCCGCGCCGATTGTGCCCAGAAACAGCCCTATGCCCGCGCTGATCATCCCCTTGGCCAGATGCCGCCCCGACAGCGTGCCCAGAAGCGTGATCGCCACCACCATCAGCCACAGACGTTCGGTCGGGCCGAATTGCAACGCCAGCAGCGCGATGGTGGGTGCGACCAGTATGACGACGATATCGCTGAGAGTGTCGGCGGTGACCGAGGAATAGAGCGAGGTCAGGATGGCCTTGCGCCCCTTCCCCTGCTTGGTCAGCTTGTAGCCGTCATAGACCGTGGCCGCACTGTCCGGCGCTCCGGGCGTGGCGAAACTGATCGCGGATATCGACCCCCCGAACACGGCCCCTTTGTAGAGCCCGATCAGCAGCCCCAGCGCGCCAGTGATGTCGAGCGTGAAGCTCAGGGGCAGCATCAGCGCGATCCCGGTCGAGGCCGTCAGCCCCGGGATGGCCCCAAGACCCACGCCCAGAAACACGCCGATCACCAGCCAGAACAGCGTCTCGATGGTGAAAACCAGCGCCAGCGCGTCGTAGAAGGCCTCGATCTGCATCTGCCGCTCCCCGTTTCTCGAAGGTCAGAAAAACCCCGCCAGCACACCGCGCGGCAACCGCACGCCAAGCAAGGTGAAGAAGCCGAACACCACCGCTGGCACGATGATCGCGAGAATGACTGCCAGCCGCACCGGTCGCAGCCCGAACCACAGCATGAAGGCCAGAAGGAAGGGCGGCGCGGCCAGCACGAAGCCCAGCCATGACATCGCCCAGAAACAGACCGCGATGCCGCCCAGCATGACGACGGGCAGCCACGCATCGCTGACCCGCGCATCCTGCAACGCATCGGGGGTTTCGCGTCGCAACGGATCGGCCAGCATCGCCACCGCGCAGATCATCATCAGGCCAAGGCCGATCATCGGCATCATGCCAAGGCGAAAGCCGTCGCGCATGATCCTGTGTGTCCAGGGTTGAAACCAGATATAGGCGAAGAGCGCGCCGATGATCAGCACCAGATAAAACCCGATCGCCTGATTGCTGCGCCACCAGTTGCTCATGCTGTCCCCCGTACATCAGCCGCAAGGGGCGGCGACCACTGGCCGTCGCCCATCCTGCGTTACTGCAAGAGACCGAGGGCGTTGCGCATGGTCTCGACCATTGCCTCGTAATCCGCGGCAGCGTCCTCGCGGTTGAGGAAGATGATCGGCTCGCCCGCATCCTCGAACACGGCCTGAACGTCAGGATCAGTGGCCGCAGCCTCGAACATCTCGGCGAATGTGGCCATGATCTCCTCGGGTGTGTCCGGGTGCATGCCGACCCAGCGCGGGAAGGCGAGCCCCGAGAAGCCCAGATCGGTCGCCATGGGCGGATTGCCCAATGCCTCGTTCACATCATCGGGCAGCGCGATGCTCGAGGTGTTCATCAGCGCGATGCCGTTTTCCGGCACGATGGTCAGCGCGGTGGATTCGGTCACGGCGGCCACATCGATATGCCCGCCCAGAAAATCGGTCACCGACTCGCCCGTGCTGCCATAGGGCACATAGATCGCTTCGGCCCCGGCCTGATCGATCACATTGGCCGCACCCAGAAGCAGCGCATTGGTGCCGCCGATGGTGACCGGGCGCTCGTTAAGCGCCTCCACGAAGCTGTCCCAATCGGGGAATTCATCCTCGCGCACCACCAGCACCGAGGCGAAAGCCGCGAGATAACCCAGTATCTCGATATCGCCCGGATCGACTGGCGCATCCTCTTCGCTCAGGAGTGAGATGACCGGCGTGGGCGTTGCGTTGAAGACCGTGTAGCCATCGGCGGGCTGGTTGAGCACATGCTGCCAGCCGGTCACTGCGCCCGCGCCGGGGTGGTTTTCGACATTCAGCGAGGCGCCGCCGAAATGATGCTCGGCCTCGGCGGCGAACATCCGCGATAGCCGGTCTGACCCGCCCCCCGCGCCGAAGGGGATGACCCAGTTGATCGTGCCCGTGGGGTAATCATCGGCCGCTGCAGGCCCGCCGAAGCCCAGCACAAGCGCCGCCGCAGCCCCGGCGGCAATCGTTTTCGTGAAATCCATTTGCGTCTCCTCCCATGAAGTCTTGTCACCGCGCCGTTCTCCGATCGCGCCGCTCCTCGTGGCGCGCGCAGCGCATCCAAGGGAGTGTCGGAGGCGCGCACGGTTCTGTCAACCCATTGCTGCCTTCCGAGTTCTGCTGATATGACAGGCCATCGGAGGCATCATGACAACGACCATTCTTGTCCCCTCGGGGGTTCTGGGGCTCGGCTTCTCGCAGGACGCGCTTGCGCATGGCGTGGCGCGGGGTTGCGATGCCATCGCCATCGATGGTGGCTCGACCGATAGCGGGCCGCATTCGCTGGGCACCGGGACATCCAAATATTCGCGCGCGGTCAGCAAGGCGGAGTGGCGCGCGCTGATGCGGGCGCGCGCCGAACTCGGCGTGCCGCTGATCATCGGCACGGCAGGCACCAGCGGGACCGACAGCACAGTTGACTGGATGTATGACATCACCTGCGAGCTTGCGGCCGAACTGGGCCAGAGCTTGCGCGTGGCGCGGCTCTATTCGGGACAAGCGGCGGATTTCGTGGCTGAGAAGCTGGCGGCAGGCAAGGTAACGCCCCTGTCGCCCGCGCCCGAGATCGACGCGGCGCGGCTGCGGGAGATGTCGAATATCGTGGCGCTGGCAGGTGCCGAGCAGGTGCAGGCCGCGCTGCAGACCGGGGCCGACATCATCATCGCCGGGCGCACCACGGATACCGCCATCATCGCCGCCCTGCCCCTTGCGCGCGGGGAAAATCCCGGCGCCTGCTGGCATGGCGCCAAGATCGCCGAATGCGGCGCGCTGTGCTCCACACATCCCGGTAGCGGCGTCATCCGCGTGACATTCGACGCCACAGGCTTCGAGGTCGAGCCGATGGCCCCCGAGGCCGCCTGCAGCCCGCACACAGTCTCGGCACATATGCTCTATGAAAACAGCGACCCGTTCCGCCTTTATGAGCCGGGCGGCCATCTGGATGTGACCCGCGCCCGCTACCATGCGCTCGATGCGCGGCGCGTGCGGGTGGAGGGCTCCGAATGGGTGCCCGGCCCCTACACGGTCAAGCTCGAGGGTGCGCGGCGCGCCGGGTATCAGACCATGCTGCTGGCGATCCTGCGCGAGGCCCGCTACCTGGCCAATGCGCAGGCCTGGGCCGACAAGCTGGTGACGAGGCTGCAGGCGCTTGTGGGCGATCAGCTTGGCCTCGCCTCCGGCGATTTCAGCATCGAGCTTCGGCTGATCGGGGTGAATGCAGCTCTGGGCGCACTGGAAACCCGCACCAGCACACCGGCAGAGGTGGGCGCGCTGTGCCTTATCACGGCGCAGACGCAGGATCTGGCCGACGAGATCGGACGGCTCGCCAATCCCTACATGCTGCACATGCCGCTCACCGAGGATGAACCGCTGCCGACTTTCGCTTTCCCCTATTCGCCAGCACAGACCAGCCGCGGCCCCGTTTTCGAATTCGCCCTCAATCATGTCATGGCGCTGGACACCCCCATGGAGGCCTTCCGCCTCGAGATCAGCGAGGTCGGACAGGATGCCCATGTTGCGTGATGTCGTGCGCAAGGTCGCGGCCAAGAATGCCGGGCCGTTTCAGGTGACGGTTGACGTATTTTGCGGCTCGCCAGAGGCTTTCGCCCGCGTCGCACCCGCGCTGGAGACCGACACAGTGGCCGCCCTTTTCGGGGTGGACCCGGCCGCGCTGCGCCGTTTCGACATCCCGGATCTGCATGTCGTGAAGTTCTCCATGCCCCGCCCGGTCGTGCAGGGCAGCCGCTTCGACCGCGACATGCATGGTGCGCAATTCGCGACGCTGCTGGAAGAGCTGGTGATCTGACGCATGCCTGTCGCGCCGCGCGCCAGCTGGTTCACTGTCCAGAGCATCGCGCAACCGCGCGCAACATGGAGCCCTGGGTGATTTTGCCATGACGCAAGTCCGCACCGACCTCCATGATCTGGTCATCAGCCGCGCCACGATCATCACACTGGCAGCATCGCCACCGCCCATGCGCTCGGCCAGCTAGGCCCCTGGGCCGCGCTGTCGCATTGTGTCGATCTCACGCCCGATGACCTCGCCGCCCTACGCGAAAGCGGGGCCAGCGTGATCCACGATCCCAGCGCGATCATGTCCATCCTCTGCCGGTGCCCGGTGCCGGAACTGCTCGATCTCGGCGTGACCGTGGCGCTGGGGTCGGATGCCGCTGCGCCCGACCGGGGCTATGACATGTTCCGCCACATGGCGCAGTGCATGCATTACCACCGACGCCATCATCGCGGCGCGCGCAATTGGTCTGGACCGTGACCTGGGCTCGCTGGAGGCGGGCAAGAAAGCGGACATCATCCTGCTCGACGGCTTCAAGCCGCATCTCTACCCGCCGGTGATGCCGCTCAACCGGGTCACGCATTTCGCCAGTGCGGCGGATGTCGATACGGTCATCGTCGATGGCGCGATCCTCATGGAGCATCGCCGCCCGAAGCAGGTACCTGCAACGGCGATCCTCGAACAGGCAGAAACCATCGCTGCATGGGTCTTCGATAACGCTGGCCTGACCGATCAACGCCGCGAACAGGCTGACATCTGGCAGACGCGGCGCAAGGCCGGTGCCAAAGATTTCTGAGCGTCGCAGCGCGCGTGTCGGTGTCGCATGCGGCGGGATGGTATATTGACCTGCATCATGCTGCGCCGCCGCGCACAGGTGTAGCCTGACCAGCAAGATGCCTTGACGCGCAACGCAAGGATTGGGGAAAACCATGTTCACACGGATCCTGACTGCCATATCTGCTCTGCTCTGCGTCTGGGTGAGCGTCGCGCCAGCCCATGCGGAGATGCCCGAACGCGATGCCCTTGCCGCCCGCTTTGACGCGCTGGCCGAGGGCTTCATGGCGACGCAAGCGGTGCCCGGTGCCATCGGCGCGCTGGTGGTCGGCGATGAGGTGATCCTGCGCGGTTGGGGGTACGCTGACATTGAGGCAGGCACGCTCGCTGGCTCGGACGATGTGCGCTTCGAGATCGGCTCGATCAGCAAGCTGTTCACCTGGCTCGGTGTGATGATGCTGGTCGAGGAAGGCGCGCTGGACCTGCAGGCGGATGTCGCGGGCTATCTGGAGGGTACGCCTGTGCCGGGGGATGAGCCGCTGACGCTGGCGCAGCTCATGAGCCACCGCCCCGGCTTCGAGGATACATATGCCCTGTTCGACCCCGCCATCGGCGCGTTGCCGCGCCCTCAGGCGCTGGCGGCGTCGGCCCCGGCGCAGGTCTTCCCGCGCGGGGCTGTGACCGCCTATTCCAACTGGGGCGTGGCGCTGGCGGGGCAGATCGTCGAGGATGTGGCGGGCATGCCCTTCGAGGAGTTCCTGCAAACCCGCATCCTCGACCCGCTCGGCATGGCGGACACGACCTACAGCGAGGCGACCGCCCGCACCGACCAGCCGCCGCTCTCGCGCAGCTACCGGGTGCGGGGCGGGGTCAACCACCCCGCCTTTCGCGTCGATATCGGCAGTTTCGGCCCGGCGGGCAGTATTGCCAGCACAGCTTCGGATATGGGCCGCTTCCTGCGGTTCCTGCTGGGGGATGGATCGCTGGATGGGGTGCGGCTTTTGGAACCAGAAACCATGGCGCAGATGCGCACGCGCCTCTT
>PWZT01000013.1 GCA_003567315.1 Paracoccaceae bacterium | reverse complement strand
TTCATTTATTCCCGGGGCGATATGGCCCGATAACAACGGGGTTCATATCAATGCCCACAGCGCAGGGGTCCTTTACCATGAAGGGCAGTATTACTGGTTTGGAGAGCACAAGATCGAAGGCGATGCCGGTAACTACGCTGAGGTGGGCGTGCATGTCTATTCGTCCAAAGATCTGATCAACTGGACTGACGAGGGCATTGCGCTGGCGGTATCCGACGATCCCGCAAGCGATATCATCCGGGGCTGTATTATCGAGCGGCCCAAAGTCATTTACAATGCGAAGACCAGGAAATTCGTGATGTGGTTTCATCTCGAGCTGAAAGGTCAGAGATACAAAGCCGCGCGGGCCGGGGTGGCGGTGTCCGACAACGTCACCGGTCCCTATACCTTTCTCCGCAGTTTCCGTCCCAACGCCGGCGTCTGGCCGCAGAATCTTCTACCGGAGGAGCGGGATGCAGACAGCGTAGCCCAGGCCAAGGCCGCTGTGGGGACAAGGACGAATGATCCAAACGGCAACCTCACGCCGCTGGCGTTCCACCTCGCCCATCACGAAGACGGACAGATGTGCCGGGACATGACCCTGTTTGTGGATGATGACGCCAAAGCGTACCATCTATATACCTCCGAGGCGAATGCCACCCTGCACATCTCGCAGCTGACCGACGATTACCTGGACCATGCCGGGATCTATGTGAGAGCCTTTCCCGGACGGTTCATGGAGGCCCCGGCGATCTGCAAACGCGGCGGACGCTATTGGCTCATTGCTTCAGACTGCACCGGATGGGAACCCAATCCCGCCCGGGCGGCGAGGGCGGATTCGATCCTGGGCCCCTGGACGGAGCTGGGCAATCCCTGCGTGGGCACCAACCCGGAAAACGGCTTGGGACCGGAAAAAACCTTTGGCGGACAAAGCACGTTTATCCTGCCCGTGGCCGGCAAACAGGACGCCTATATCGCCCTGTTCGACATCTGGCGGCCGAAAAACGCGATCGACGGACGGTACGTCTGGCTGCCCATGCGGTTTACGGATACCGGCTTCGAGATTGCCTGGCGCAGCGAATGGTCCCTAGGGTAAACGCATCTAATGAGTTAGAAATATCCAATATGCATTGTTTTTGTCCTCTACATATGGTTAAATCTTCCCCTCTTGAACTTCTTTGAACCGGTTCCCATGGCGTTTCCGGATCAGAACAACCCGGAGCTTTAAAAGCGAGCTCGACTATGAAATTTGGCGTGCAGTATTATCCCGAACATTGGCCGCGTGAGCGCTGGGCGGTTGACGCCGAAATGATGCAGCGTGCGGGTGTAAACGTGGTGCGGATGGGCGAGTTTGCCTGGAGCGTATACGAGCCGAGTGCGGGCGCGCTGGATTTTACCTGGATGGAAGAGGCGATTGCGCTGCTGGGCCGCCATGGCATCCGCACGATCCTCTGCACATGCTCCCGCACCCCTCCCCCCTGGCTCTACCGGAAAGCGCCGGGTATCGTGAACTGCGCGATGAACGGCAATCCTCAATCGACTGATGAGCGCTATCATGTGGGGCTGGCACACGAAGCGTTCATTGCGGAATCCCAGCGGATCGATGAAGCCGTTATACGCCACTTCGCCGGCAATGAACATATCGTCGCCTGGCAAATCGACAACGAGATCGGGGCTGCGAATGATTGTTTTTGTCCGCATTGCCTGGGTAAATTCCAGGAGTACCTGCGGCGGAAATACGGCACCGTCGAGGCGCTGAACGAGGCATGGGGAACGCACTTCTGGTCGTACTCCTTTCAGGATTTTGCCGAAGTGCCCACACCCGGACGCCATTTTCAGTCACAGGTGGAATACCGGCGGTTTATGTCCGGCCTGAATGTCGACTTTTCCCTGTGGCGCGCCTCTCTGATTCGCGAACTGGATCCCGGAAAGCTGATCACGACGAACTATCAAAACATTCATGCCCAGCATACCGATTGCCATGATTTGGCCAAAACCGTCGATGTGAACGGCATGAACCATTACCCCTCCCGGACTCCGGAGCTGGCGATCGATACCTACCGCAGGGCGCGGGGGGAAGTCTGGTGCCTGGAGCAGCACACGCGCCTGCAGAACGTGGACACGCCGGCGGGATACATGCGCCTCTGGGCCTGGATGGCGATTGCCCACGGGGCAACCGGGATCGTGTTCTTCCGCTGGCGGCAATGCCGCTGGGGTATGGAGCAATTCGGCGATGGCATCCTGCCCCATTCCGGTGAGGCGAACCGCTTCTACGCGGATCTTTCGCGCCTCGGCGCTGAAATCAAGCGTCTGGGGGATGTGCTTTCGCCGACGCGGCCCCGGGCAAAAGCCGCGATTGTCTTTAGTTACGAATCCCGCTGGAGTTTTCAAGGCTCGGGTTTTGACCGCAGCCTGGGCCAGGTGTCGGAAGCCGCGGACTTCCACAAGGCACTGTCCCGCCGCCTCACCGCCATCGACGCCATGGATCCTCATGAGGATCTCTCCGCATATCGACTGGTCATCGCCCCCCGCTTATGGATGGTGGATGCGCGGATTGCCGACAACCTGCGTTCGTTTGTTGAGCAGGGGGGCACCCTCTGCCTCACCGCGGGCGCGGGGGTGGTCGATGAATAC
>PWZT01000005.1 GCA_003567315.1 Paracoccaceae bacterium | reverse complement strand
TCACCGATCACATATTCGGGCGCGTCATGCAGAAGCGCGGCAAGTTGCCAGCGCGGCTCGGGCCTTGTGCTCTGCCGCGTGAAAATCTGCTCCACCAGCAGCGAATGCTCGGCAACGGAATAGGGCCAGTCGCCCATTGTCTGCCCGTTCCAGCGCGCAACGAATGCGAGGCCATGGGCGATATCCTCGATCTCGATATCGACCGGGGTCGGGTCCAGCAGATCGAGCCTGCGGCCCGAAAGCATTCTTTGCCAGGCGCGTTTGGGGGGCATGGGGGCCTCGATAGGTTTTGTTTGTCCTAGCGGGCGGGCATCTGGTGGGCAAGCAGGTGACGTAACGTCGCCTTTGCGCAGATCGAGGCCCTTGCGCATAGAACATGCGGGAAGAAGAGGAGAGCAAGCAATGCAGATTGCAGGACATCTGGCGATTGTTACGGGCGGCGGAAGCGGACTTGGCGCGGCGACTGCGCGGCATCTGGCCGCGCAAGGGGCAGAGGTTGCGCTGCTGGATTTCGACCTCGCACGGGCACAAGCGGTCGCTTCGGATATTGGCGGGCGGGCGTACAAGGCCGATGTCGGCGATGCGGACGGGGTTGGGGCGGCGGTCGCCGAGGCGGTTGCCGGTGCGCGGGGCAGGCTGCGGATTGCGGTAAACTGCGCGGGCATCGCCGATGCGGCGCGGGTGGTCGGGCGCGATGGCACGCCGTCGACCGCGCTGTTCGAGCGCGTGATCCGCGTGAACCTGATCGGCTCTTTCAATGTCATGTCTCATGCGATGGCGCAGATGCACAAGCTCGACCCGCTGGAGACTGGTGAGCGGGGCGTTGTCGTCAACACCTCTTCGGCCGCATGGCAGGATGGGCAGGTTGGGCAGGCGGCCTATGCGGCCTCCAAGGGCGGGATTGCAGCCCTAAGCCTGCCGGTCGCGCGCGATCAGGCGAAATTCGGCATCCGCTGCGTGGCCATAGCGCCGGGGCTGTTCCGCACACCGATGATGGAGGCTTTGCCAGAGGAGACAACGGCCGCCATCACGGCGAATATCCCCTTCCCGGCACGGCTCGGCGACCCCGATGAATTCGCGCTGATGGTCCAGCAGATCATCGAGAACCCCTATCTCAATGGCACGACCATCCGCCTTGACGGGGCCACACGCCTGCCTGCGCGGTAATCACACCGCCTTCGCGCGCTGCCCTGCGAAAGGTTGCAGCGCAACGCCTTCGGCGCGCAACGCGGCATGCAGCGCGCGGGCAAGCTCGACCGCGCCTGCAGTATCTCCATGCAGGCAGATCGTGTCTATCTGGGCGGGGATATGCGTGCCCTCCGCCGTGATGATCGCGTCCGCGCGCAGCATGGCGAGGATCCGGTCGCACACCGCGCCCGCATCGTGGATCACCGCACCGGGCTGGCGCCGGTCCATCAGCAGCCCGTCCTCGGTATAGGCGCGGTCCGCGAATATCTCCTGCGCGATGCGCGCGCCCAAATTCTTCGCGGCGCGGGCCTGGGCCGTGCCCGAGATCACCATCAGGATGATCTCCGGGTCCACCGCAAGCGCGCCCTCATAGGCCGCACGCGCCAGTGCCTCATCCTCTGCCGCCATATTCGCGAGTGCACCGTGCAGCTTCAGATGGCGCACAGTCCCGCCAGCCATACGCGCCATCGCTTGCGCCGCGCCCAGTTGATAGGCCACCAGATGCCGCACCTCATCTGGCGCAATCTGCATCCGACGCCGCCCGAAGCCCTGCAGATCGGGCAGACCCGGATGCGCCCCGATCCCAACGCCATTTGCGACCGCCTGCGCCATGGCCTGCGCCATCACATCGGGATCGCCCGCGTGAAAGCCGCAGGCGATATTGGCCGAGGTGATGATCTTCAGAAGCTCGACATCCGCGCCCATGGGCCACGGGCCGAAGCTCTCGCCCATATCTGCATTCAGATCGATCCGTGTGATCATCAGGCTTTCCTTTCCAGATCATCGCCGCGCGTGACACCGCTGATCAACTGATAGGCCAGAAGGTCGCGGATGTCATGCGGATCGCGGATCAGCGGGCGAAGCTGTTGCGGCAACTCTGCGCGGCGCGCGGCTTCCGCACGTTCCAGCGCAACCGCTTCTTCGAGGCTCACGAATTCGAACTGCAAGGCGGCAGAGGCAGGGGCCTGAACAAGGCGCGGCAGATCACAGGGCAGAACTGTCCCGATGCGCGGATAGCCCCCGGTTGTCTGACATTCCGCCAGCAGCACGAAGGGCGCGCCATCGCCAGTGATCTGTATATCGCCGGGCACGATGGTTTCCGACAGGATGCGAAGCCCGGCCTCCAGCTTGAAGCCTTCGCCATCGCAGACGAGTTTCTGCCCCATGCGGTTGCCGCGTGCATCCTTGTGGAAGGTCATGCGCGTCAATCGCTCTCGCTGGCGTTGCGAAAAGAGATGCGTTTGCGGCGTCTCCACAAGGCGCAGGCGACCACCGTCGAAACGGGGTTGCGGGTCGAGTGTCATCCCGCTGCGCGACCCGGCATCCGCGCCAATTGCCAGCCGCGCCCCGTTCTCCAGCATCCCCGAGACGCCTGCCGCGAGATGTGCAGAACGCGCGCCAAGCACGGCCTCGCTCTCGATCCCGCCGCCGATATGGAGGTAGCTGTATCCCCCGGCCGCCGCGCTCAGTTCAAGCATCGCGCCGGCGGGCAATGTGTGGCTGGCATACCATGCGAGATCGGAGCCGTCGCAGCGCGCGCGCATCAAAGCCCCTGTCAGCGCGATCCGCGTGGGCGCGGTCAGTTCGAGTGTCAGGAAACTGCCCGCAATCTCCAGCGCCGCCAATTCGGGCTCCTGACCCAGAAGCGCCGCGCCCTCGGCGAGGGCCAGCAAATCAACAGCCCCGCCGCGTGAAAGCCCCTGCGCGAGATACCCCTGCCGCCCCTGGTCCTGGACCGTGACACCCGGCCCCACGCGATGAAGGATGAGGTCGGACATCAGCGCAACGCCTCCGCCTTGGCACCGCCATCGGGATCATTGGCGCGGATAGTCTCGAGCTCTGCGCCAGATACCTGGCGAAACTGCACCTCATCACCCGGGCGCAGCAGGAAGGGTGTGTCTTGGTCGGGGCGGAACAGGCGCAGGGCCGTCTGGCCGACATGCCGCCAGCCAGTCGGTGTGGTGACTGAAAACAGCACCACCTGCCGGATCGCGACCACCAGCGCACCTTCGGGCACGCGCGGGGTCAGGTCGGTCTGGCGGGGAATATCCCATTGCTCGGGCAGCGCGCCCAGATAGGGCTGGCCCGGGGCGAAACCGATTGTCTGGACACGAAGGGGCGAGTTGCAGATCGACCCGATGGCCGTCGCGGCATCAAACCCGGCAAGCTCTGCTGCATCAGCAAGCTGCGGGCCGTGATCATCGCCGAAAGCTGCGGGCACATGCCAGAGGCGACGCCCGTCGGGCAAGGGCGCGTCATACCAGTCTCGCTTGTCGAGCAAGGTTTCCAACGCTGCACGCAGGGCTTCGTGATCGGTCTGTGCAAGATCGAAGCGCAGATAGACCGAGGTCAGCGAGGGCGCTGTCTCCGCAAGCCCCTTCGGATCGGCCGCCTCAAGTGCGGCTCGAAACGCGAGCGCAGCACGATTCGCAGGCTCGGTCAATGTTGCGCCAAAGCTCACAAGAAACCCATCCACGCCCAGCGCTGTGATGGCTGGAAATCCTGACGATTCTGCTGCTGCGTGATGGGTCATGGCGGTTTTATGACTGATTTTCGGGCATTATTGCGGTTTGTCTGTAGATCATAATAAAAACGTTGACGAAGTAGCGACATAATGTCAACGTTTAATCTGCACCGCATTCAGATGGTGCCAGAACAGGGAGTTCTCACATGACCATTCGTGCAACGCTCACGGGCTGCGCAGTCGCGCTTATTTCCAGCCCTGCCCTCGCCCAGAATGACTGGGACATGCCGACACCCTATGGTGACGCAGTGTTCCATACACAGAATATAATGACCTTTGCTGATGAGGTCCGGGAGGCCACAGATGGCTCCGTCGATATCACAGTGCACTCGGCCGGGTCGCTGTTCGCGCATGGCCAGATCAAGGACTCAGTGCGCCGTGGTCTTGCACCTATCGGCGAGATCCTGATGTCGCAGCTGGTCAATGAAAACCCGGTTTTCGGCGTGGACAGCATCCCGTTCCTCGCCGCAAGCTATGAAGAGGCCGAGGCGCTCTGGGACGCCTCGCGCGATGCGGTGTCCGGTGCGCTGGAGGAACAGGGGCTTACGCTGCTGTTTGCAGTTCCGTGGCCCGGCCAGTCGCTTTTTCTGCGCGAGGAAGTGACCGAACCCGCCCAGCTCGAGGGGGTGTCCTTCCGCGCCTATAACAACGCGACCGAGCGCATGGCGCAGCTTCTTGGCATGATCCCGACGCAGGTGGAGGCAGGCGATATTCCGACGGCCTTCAGCACCGGGCGTGTGGCCTCGATGATTACCTCGCCCTCTACAGGCGTGTCCTCGCAGGCATGGGATTACACCAGCCACTTCATCGATGTGCAGGCATGGCTGCCAAAGAACATGGTTTTCGTGAACGCCTCTGTGATGGACGCGCTGACTGACGAAGAGCGGGCAGCGGTTCTCGAGGCCGCCGAGGCCGCCGAAGCGCGGGGCTGGGAGATGTCACGCGCTGAAACCGACACGCAGATCGCCGCGCTGGAAGAGGCCGGAATGGTGGTGATGCAGCCCTCGGACGAGTTGGCTGCGCGCCTGTCGGAGATCGGTGAAATCATGGCCGATGAGTGGCTCGAAGAAGCTGGCGAGGCCGGCGCCGCGATCCTCGAGGCATATCACGCCGACTGAGCATGACAGAGCAGGGCCTTTGGGCCCTGCTTGTTTGTTCCACTCTTGAGGGAGGCCGCAATGCGCAAGGCGCTTGACGGGTTGTATAGCGGCGGGCTGATCCTTGCCTGTCTGGCGATGGTGACCATCGCGGCGATGGTGCTGCTTCAAATCCTCGGCCGGGTGCTGGACCGGGCGCTGGTCACCGTCGGGGCCTCGCCCATCGGCTTCACCATTCCGTCGCTTTCGGATTTCGGCGGCTTTCTGTTTGTCGCCGCAGCGACCCTCGCGCTGCCAGCGACGTTGCGGGCGGGCGGGCATGTGCGGGTCAGCCTGCTGCTCCGGGTTGGCGGGGCCTGGGTGCAGCGCGGTCTCATGATCCTCGTGTTGCTGGCAGCCTTGGCGCTCGCAGGCTTTGCGGCATGGCATTCGGGCGGACAGGCGCTTGATTCATGGCGCTTCGCCTCGGTGTCTTTCGGCATGGTGCGCGTGCCACTATGGATTCCGCAAGGAGTGATGACACTGGGCTTCACGCTACTGGCTATCGCAGTCGCGGATGAACTTGTCGCAGCGCTGCGCGGACGCGATCCGGCGTTCCAGCAAGCCGAAACAGCGCGCGATAGCGGGGGGCACTGATGGATCTGCTCACGCTCTCGATCATTCTGGTCATCGTCCTGTTCGGTTTTCTGCTGGCCGGGCTCTGGGTCGGCTTCTCGCTCATGGCGGTCGCGTTTGTCGCGATGGAGCTCACGCGCCCGGGGCTTGCCGGTGCAGTGTTTGCCACCAAGGTCTGGGGCTCGCTCAATGTCTGGGACCTGACCGCGCTGCCCATGTTCATCTGGATGGGCGAGATCCTGTTTCGCTCGCGCCTCTCCTCCGATCTGTTCCGGGGCCTCGCACCCTTCACCCGCCGCCTGCCCGGGGGGCTCCTGCACGCCAATATCATGGGCTGCGCGCTTTTCGCCGCTGTCTCGGGCTCCTCTGCCGCGACCACAGCGACAGTGGGGCGCATGTCACTGCCCGAACTCAAATCGCGTGGCTACGATTCCAATATAGCCATCGGGACGCTTGCGGGCGCGGGCACGTTCGGATTCCTGATCCCGCCCTCCATCATTCTGATCGTTTACGGGGCCGCGACCGAACAGAGCATCGCGCGGCTGTTTCTGGCCGGGGTGCTGCCGGGGGTGCTGCTGGCATCGCTGTTCGCGGGCTATGTCATGCTCTGGTCGCTCTTGAACCGCGACAAGCTGCCCGCGCCCGAGCCCGCGCCAAGCTGGGCCGTCCGCTGGGATGCGATCAAGGCGCTGGGGCCGACTGTGGCGCTGATCATCGCGGTCATCGGCTCGATCTATGCAGGGCTCGCCTCGCCCACCGAGGCGGCGGTAATCGGGGTCGTCGGCGCGCTCATGATCTCGGGCCTCTCGGGCGGGCTGGACCGGGCGAGCGCCTGGGCAAGCCTGCGCGGGGCCGCGATCACCACCTGCATGATCGCCTTTATCCTCGCGGGCGCATCCTTTCTGACAGTGGCGATGGGATACACTGGCATCCCGCGTTTCCTCGCGCAGTGGATCGGCGAGCAGGGCTATTCGCAATACACGCTGCTGGCCGCGCTATTGCTATTCTTTATCGTGCTGGGTTTCTTCCTCGACGGCATTTCCATCGTGGTGCTGACGACCTCGGTGATTCTGCCGATGGTGATGGCCGCCGGGATCGACCCGATCTGGTTCGGCATCTTCCTCGTGCTGGTTGTGGAGATGAGCCAGATCACGCCCCCGGTGGGTTTCAACCTCTTCGTGTTGCAATCCATCACCGGGCGCGGCATTTTCCAGATCGCCCGCATGGCCCTGCCCTTCTTCCTCATTCTGGTGCTGGCCACTGCGATCCTGTCCATCTTTCCGGAGATTGCCCTGTGGCTCCCAAACACGATGCTGAACCGATGAGCCGCGCGCGCCCTGTCATCCCCGATATCGGCCCGGTGGTCAGTTCGGCGCATCTGGCCTCCTCGTCGCTGCCCGCACTCTCCGAGGTGGAGTTTGCGCTGACCATGGCCAATAATGCCTTCCACCGCTGGATGGTACGCTGCATGACAGCCGCCGGGATGCCCGGGCTTTCGCCCCTGGAGGTGCTGATCGTCCATCTGGTCAATCACCGCGACCGACCCAAGACATTGGCCGATATCTGCCTTGTGCTGAATATCGAAGACACGCATCTGGCCAATTATGCCATCAAGAAGCTGGAGTCACACAAGCTGGTGAAAACCGGGCGCAACGGGAAGGAAAAGACTGTCACGATCACGGATGATGGCGCGCGGATTTGTGCGCGATACGCGGAGATACGCGAGGCGCTTGTCGTGCGGGCCGCGCGGCAATTGGGGCATGACCCGGCGGATATCAGCCGGATGGCCGCGCTCTTGCGCACACTGTCGGGGGCGTATGATCAGGCCGCGCGCGCGGCGGCGGCGCTCTGAGCTGCGGCAGAACAGCTACAGACCGGGACGCACATGGTGCCGCCAAGCGGCGCAGTGTCATGAAACCGTCATATGTTCGCATTACTTCCCACGTATCTGCCCCGTCGGGGTGCAAACCTGTGAGCGCCACATGCGCAAGAGCCGCATATCACCGAGATCATGCCTTATCAGATCCGTCAGGTCTGATATGCCGTTACGCATGTGGATCAGTCGCAGCGCGGATGGTGGGCAGGCATAGAGTGCAGATGACAGACAGCACAACGCTCGCATTGATCTCGGCGCTGCCGCAGCCGATACTGCTGATTAACAGCGAAGGCTTCGTTGAGGTCGCCAACCAGCCCGCGCGTGAATTGTTCGGCGGGCGCATCCAGAATGCGCAGATCAGAGCGCATCTGCGCCAGCCCGAGATCTTGGCAATGCTCGAGCGCGTTCTGACCGACAAGCGCGATGACAGCGCCAGTTTCGTTATGGCAACGGGAAATCATGAAACGGTCTGGCGCGTTGTCGCGCGCAACGGTGTGGCGGGCATGTTCGTGCTCTCCTTCAGCGATATATCGGATATCGAGGCCGCCGAAGCGCAGCGGCGCGACTTCGTGGCCAATGTCAGCCATGAGTTGCGCTCGCCGCTCACTGTGCTGGCAGGCTTTATCGAAACCCTGCAAGGCCCGGCAGGCGAAGACCCTGCCGCGCGGACGGAGTTTCTGGGGATCATGTCGGAGCAGGCCGCGCGCATGAGCGGGCTGGTGGCCGATCTTCTCTCGCTCAGCCGGGTCGAGGCGGTCGAGAAGATCCGGCCCCGCAGCCCTGTGTCGATAAGCGCAGTCCTCAAGGCAACACTGGCCGCACTACGCCCGCAGATCGAGACCGCAGACATCACATTGAATTACGCTGTGCCCGATGATCTGCCCGAAATGCCGGGCGATTACGACCAGCTTGTGCAGGTCTTTCACAACCTTGTCGAGAATGCGCTGAAATACGGCGCAGCAGGCGGACGTATCGATATCGAGGCGACGAAGGTCGATGTCTCTCCCGGGTTCGATGGTCCTGCGCTGCGTGTCAGCATCCGCGATTATGGGGACGGGGTCGAGCCGGTCTATATTCCTCGTCTGACCGAACGATTCTACCGCGTCGACAAGGCGCGTTCGCGCGACAGTGGCGGCACAGGCCTCGGGCTGGCCATCGTCAAGCATATTCTCAGCCGCCATCGCGGTCGATTGGTCATCCGCTCGCGCCCGAACGAAGGCGCGTGCTTTGAGGCCATCCTGCCGCTCACGTGAATGACCAGAAGGGATTACCGCCATGAAGCCCCACACTCTCTCCGCCTTCGACCGCGATCTGGAGACTATCCGCCTGTCGGTTCTCAAAATGGGCGGCCAGGTCGAATCCGCGATCCTCGATGCCTCGCGCGCGCTGGAGACGCGCGATGAAGACCTCGCCGCACAGACCGTGCAGGGCGACACAGCGATCGACGCGGCCGAGGAAGAAATAAATTCCCAGGTCGTGCGTCTTCTGGCGCTGCGCCAACCACAGGCCGATGATTTGCGCGCCGCAGTGGCGGTCATGAAAATGGCTGGGGAGCTGGAACGGCTGGGCGACTATGCCAAGAACATGGCCAAGCGCGTGCCGGTTCTGGTCACGGCGCCCATGATCGACGGCGCGGCAGGCGCGCTGCGCCGACAGGCGCGTCTGGTCGGGCAGATGCTCAAGGACATGCTCGACGCTTTCGCGCGACTGGATGCGGCGCTTGCAAGGGATGTGATCGCACGCGATATCGAGGTCGATGACATGACCAATGCGCTGTTTCGCGAGTTCATCACGCATATGATGGAGGACCCGCGCAATATAACGCCCTGTCTGCATTACGTCTTCATCGCCAAGAATATCGAACGCATGGGCGATCTTGTGACCCACGGCGCCGAGCATGTGATTTTCGTGGCGGAAGGTCGCGTGGCCGAAGAGCGTGAGAAAGGTCACTCTACGGCCACAATAAAGGCACCCGGAGAATGACGGCCATGAGCGGGGTTTCTGCGCCGCTGGTGCTGATCGTGGATGACGAGCCGGCACAGCTTGCGCTTCTGAGCTATAACATCAAGGCGGCCGGGTTCCGCGTTGCCACGGCCAAGGACGGTGAGGAAGCGCTTCTCGCGGTCGAGGAGCAGGGGCCGGATATCGTGCTTCTCGACTGGATGCTGCCACGGCTCTCGGGGCTGGAGGTCTGCCGCCAGATCAAATCCACCAGCGCCGGGCGTGATGCGGCGGTCATCATGGTCTCGGCACGCTCGGAGGAAAGCGACCGTATTCGCGGGCTCGATACCGGGGCGGATGATTATATCGTCAAACCCTATTCCGTGGCCGAGGTCATTGCGCGCGTGCGTGCCAATCTGCGCCGCGTGCGCCCGGTCAGTGCTGGCGAGGTTCTGCAAATCGGTGATCTTCGGCTGGAGGCAGACAGTCACAGAGTGACCCGCGCAGGGACCAGCCTGCATCTGGGTCCGACCGAGTTTCGCCTTCTTGCAGCCTTGATGGAACGTCCGGGGAAGGTCTGGACCCGCGATGCGCTCTTGGATCGTGTGTGGGGGCGCGATGTCTATCTCGATACCCGCACCGTTGATGTGCATGTCGGAAGATTGCGCAAGGCTCTGTGCTCGACCGGGGGCGCCGATCCGATCCGCACTGTGCGCGGCGCCGGGTACGCGTTGGGCGATTGAGCCGTTTGTTTCAGCAATGGAGTATACAGCTGCACGACTTGGCGGTCTCCCTGCTTTCGGAGATTTCTAGATTGTTTTCATTGAATTACGCAAAGGCTCCAGGTCACGGAATTTCGCTGAGACCGCCAAGGTGCTGCGCGATTTAGCAGAGGCCGGATTTCACCGTATCGCAATTATCCCAAAGAAATATCTATTCCTGCGCATGGTTTGGGTTGAGGACATGCTGCGCTGAAAGCCGAATGAGCCAGTTTTCCAGAAAAACCCAATATTTGCCCCAAACTTGTCTCTTTCTGCCGCGACTATCGCGCCGTTAATCATTCTCGAGAGGGATATTTCATATGAGCCGACCCTTGAGCAACCAGTCCGGGCATGCATTTGCACCGGGATTTCAACCACCACGGGAAGCCAGCCCGATGGAAGAGATGCTGTATCAGCTTATCGATCTCGCACTGCCCATTGTGGTCATCGGCATGTTACTGCTCGTGTTCCTGATCATCATGCGTCTTGCGCTCGGCGTTCTGCGTCGGCGTCGGCGTCTGACACAGGAAGAGCAGGAACGCGCGGAGGTGATGGCGGAGGTCGAAAAGCGGTCATTGGCGCGGTTGAAACAACAAGCCGAGCGCGATGTGTCCACGCAAGGCAGATACAGCGCGCTACGCTGACGACTTCAGCCCGTAAACGCCACATGAACCTGCGCGTGCACCCTGGCGGCATCGTTTCGGTCGTAGAGGGCCTATTTCCCGCAGTGGTTTCTGCACAAGCACAGTCAAAGAACTGACGGGTACTCTACGGGTGGTTCGTCGACAACGGGGCCCATCAACCGGGGACTTGTTGATCCTGGGCGCTGCCACGGCACAGCGAAAATTGCACAAGCTGCTCGATTCGGGGCTGATCGAACAACGGGTGCGCACGCGCTCGGGGCGGTCCTTTTCACTGCATCCGGCTGAGCGGCTGATGAAGAGCTGGCGCCAATTCGCTGACCGGCTGATGCGGCTGAGCGCCGAGATGATCGGCACGGCGAAGGGTGCTGAGGGCGAATATTATTACGGTGCGTCCTACCTTCCGGCCAGCCAGTCCATCGCGCCGCCGCAAGTGCTGTCCGAGCCCTTGCAGATCGCTGGTGGCCTGCGCGTCTTGGTGCATGGCGACCCGACCTTAATGGTCATGGAGAGTCTGAAGCGTCTATTTGAACAAATCATCGGCACCAATATCAGCCAGCGCGCGTTCTCCATCGACCGGCTGCGCAACGAGGCGCTGCGCAATGCCGAGCGCCGGGTCAGCAAATATGACATCATCGCGGTCGACCTGCCCTGGATCGGGGAGTTCGCCGAGAAGGGCGTGCTGCTGCCGCTCGATGCCTGCCTCGACACGGATCGTCTCGACCCGCCGGATTTCCATACGGCCGGGTGGATGGCCGCGCATTGGGGTGGACGGCCATACGGGGTGCCCAGCCAGACAACGCCGGAGCTTTTGTTCTACCGCAAGGTTCTGTTTGCCGAGGCGGGGCTCGACCTGCCCGAGACCACCGAGAAGCTGATCGCAGCCGCGCGCCATTTCCACAACCCGCAGCGCGGGCGCTATGGGATCGCCTGGAACGCGGCCCGGGGCACTGCGCTCGGGCATCAGTTCCTGATGACCTGCGCGGATTTCGGCCAGCCCATCTTGAACCTCAACCCGATCGCGGGCGGGTTCCATGCCGATACGGCCGACCGCCAGGACATGGTGCCGACCATCGACACGCCGCTTGCCCGCGATGCCTGCGACTACCGGTTGGAATTGCTGGAATATTCGCCGCCCGATATCCTCTCTATGTCCTGGTATGAGCGGGTGCGCCCTTTCGCTTCGGGCAAGATCGCGATGGCCTGTGGCTACACGCTGCTCGCCCCATATTTCGAGCGCGACCCCGACTCGCCCGCGCATGGCAAGACAGGATACCTGCCGCACCCGTTCGGGCCGAAAGGCAGAGCGCTGGCGCCTGTGGGCGGCTATGTCATGGGCATTCCGGCCAATATTGCGCCCGAGCGCCGCGCGGCTGCAGCCGAGGCGCTGATCGCCTTCACCTCGCCCGAAGCGCAGAAGCTCTATGTGCTCAATGGCAGCCGGACAGCACCGCGCTACTCGGTCGGGGCGCCGACCCCGAAGTGCGCCGCCTCTCGCCCATCTTCGAGGCGGTCGATGCCATGTCGCTGCGCGACGAGCTGCAATA
>PWZT01000093.1 GCA_003567315.1 Paracoccaceae bacterium | reverse complement strand
CGGGGCGAGTTTTTTCTCAACCCGCTCGCCTATGCCTGTTACCGGCAGGATATCTACCCGGTGCAATGGATGATGCGCCGCGACGCCGTGCTCGAAGTGGGGGGCTTTCCCGAGGAATTCGATGTCATGGAGGACCGCGCCTTCATGAATCGCTTTCTGGTGCGCTGGCGCGTGGCCATTCTCGACCGCAACCTCGCTTATCATCACCGCCGCGTGCAACGCGCCACGGACAATACCCGCAATGTGCTGCTGAACACGCTCGACAATCCGTCCTATGACTGGCGTCTTTTTGCCGATCTCGCCCGTCCCAACATCAGCTATGCCGAGAATTCGAAAGAGGCGTCGATCATTCGCAGCATCGCGGCTGATCTGATGACCGAATTGAACTACGAGACCAGCGCGATCTGGAACAAGGTCGATGGCGAGATGAAAAGCCTGCGCGCGCAACTTAATGAGGACAAGGCCGAGCTTCAACGCGAACTGGCGACACTGATGGAAACCCCCGTGCAGCCCTTGATCGAGCAAGTTGCTGCGGAACCAGCTATGAAAGCCCAACCGGTGGCGCCATCAAAACCCCATTTCGAGCGCCCTGCGCCGGATGCGTCCGTCTTCGACATCTGGACCGCTGTCCTGGAGCACGGCCAAGCGCATTATCTGGTGCCCGGGCAGACATTTGCCGAGCGGTTGCAACTGTCCTGCAAGGCCGAGCAATTGGGGTTGATGATGCATGCCTCGCGCGCGCAGGGCAAACTGGTGTTGCAGATGCCACAGACGCAGGACTGGGCGGCGCTGGAAATCAACATCGCGGGCCTTGCACCGCTGCAACGCGGATTGCGATGCCGCATCGCGCTTGAAAGCCGCACAAGCTACCTGTTCGAAACTGCGATCATGCGCCGCAAGAACCACCACGAGCAAGGTTCCGGGCATCACATGGACGGGTTCGAGGTCCAGTATTGCGACGCGGATAGCGGCGCTCTGGTCACGCGTGACATCAGCGCCGACTGGCTCCACACGGCCATCCAGCCCAAGCTGTTGATCATCTTTCCACGAAATGCAGATAACTTTCAGTTCATCTGCACAAACCTGGTGCTGGAGCCCCTGTGACCCGGCGTTACACGACATCGGATATCGATATGTCAGACATGGCGGAAAAGACCCGTGCCCAACTCGAATGACCTCGGGGAAATCGCGATCCGCGGCGAGCGCGGGATCGACGTGTTTCAGCGCGTGGAGAATGCGAGCGAACGGCGCCATCACTATGAGTGCATCGCCACGGTCCTCCATGACGGCAATGACGCGCAGGTGCTGAGCCATCACCGCCTTGCCCGCAAGAACTCGGACCGTATGCTTGCAGCCGCAAAGCGACTTCACGAAAGCGACTGGCTCGGGCAGGCGATCACGCTCGATGATCTGCGCAGCTACCCGCCCGCCCGGCTCGACGTGTTTCAGTATCTCGATTTCATGCGCTGCTGGCTGGTGGCGGATATGGAGATCACGCGCATGGGCGCCGCGCTTGAGCGCGGTGCTGAAATTCAGCTTCGTGAAATATCGAGCGTTCTGCGGCTATTGCTGAATTACAATCAGATCACACGCGCCGCTTTCTTTACCGATGCCTTTCTGCCATATCTTGGACAGGTTGCGCGGGAACAGCGCGACGACAGATGGCAGAATGCAGCATATTCTCTTCGGATGATCGGAGATCTCTACGCGCGCGCAGACCGTTTCGCTGACGCTTTGACCTCCTATGAGGCGGCGATACATCTCGGCGATAACCGCCATCGCCGCGGCCTCGCGATCGAGGCTGCACGCGCGGCTGGAAAAAACGATGCGCTGCTCTTCCATCTGCAGGCGTATGAGGCGAAATGGCCGCTGCCCCCCGCCTTGGAGGAAATCCGGCAAGAGGCAGTGGGCGCCGAGACAGGAGAGACGGAATGAATATCATCACACGGGAAAACTGCGCGGATATTCTGTGCATTGGGGCGCAGAAAGCCTCCACAAGTTGGTTGCATCATGTGATAAACGCGCATCCCAGAGCCTATTCCTTCCCGAACTCCAAACCCATCACCTCCACCAACAAGGAGGCGCATTTCTGGGACTGGAACCGCAAGCGTGGGGTGGACTGGTACCGCTCGCTGCTCACGCCACCCGAACCGGACCTGCTGTCACTGGATTTCACGCCAGAATACTCGCTGATGTCCGCAGCGCAGATCGCGGAATGCAAGGAACTCAACCCATCGGCGCGCGTGATCTTTGTCCTGCGCGACCCACTCGTGCGCGCGATTTCCGCGCTGCGGATGCACACATTGTGGCGCATGGGCAAGGATCGCGAGAAGGACGCACAGATCGAATTTGGTGAAGATTTCCTTAACCTCGTCAAACATGCGAAAATCGTCGAGATGAGTTCGTATATGGCCAATTATCTGCGCTGGGCCAAGCATTACGACGATATTCTGGTGCTGAATTATGAGGATATCGTTGCCCAGCCCGATGAGGTCATGGCGCGCGTTTACGCTCATTGCGGCCTCGAGATCGAGACCATGCCCGCCGATGCGCGCGCCGAGTTCGACAAGCGGATGGCCAAGCGCGTCTGGGCCAGTGTCCCCTATCCCGTAAAGACAGAAGTTCTGTATTTCCTGCATGGCCTTCTCTGGCCCAAGCGCGAGGCGGCAGAGCGGTATTTCAATTTCGAGTTCAATGAATACAAGGGGTTCCTTGACATCGCAGGTTAGGGCCTGGTGGGGCAATGGCGCAATGGGCCTTCAATCGCGACAGGTTTGTACAGAGCTGTTGGTACAGTCCGCCCGACGACCCCCAGCGTCTTGAAGATGCAGCCCTTGCGGATCTCGCCAATGGCGCGCGCTACGGGCATATCCTCAAGGCCATGCGCGCGCTGTCGGCCTGTGGGGTCGGGGCCGGCCGTCTCGCGGTGCAGGCGCGAACGAAATGGCCCGACTCCATCGACATTGCCCTTTTTGCGTTTGAGCTGAGCCCGCGCGGCCCTTCAGGCGACGCGCTTGATCATCTGCAACGCTGTGTGCTGCGACAGAACAGACGGCGGGCAATATTGGCGCGGGCTTGGCTGCGCGCAGGGTATCCGGACCGCGCGCGGGCCGTGTTGGCCGAGATCGACCCGACCTCGCCCACAGCGGCAGAGGACATGATGTACCGCGCTGAGCTGGCGCTCAAACAGGCGGATTTCAAAGCGGCAAAAGCAGATATCGACTGGCTGTCAGCGCATGGCAAGGCGGCGGAGGCCGCCGCCCTCGATCTGCGGCGCGCCTATCGTCAAGAGGGCGCAACAGCCGTTTCGGACTGGCTGGCCCAACCCGGCACGCGCCCTGCCCGGGCTCTGGCGCAAGCGTTCGAGATCGCGATCTCGGAGAATGATTTCACTCTGGCCCCGGAGGCGCTTGCCCTTTGGGGAACCGCAGAGGGCGCGAACGCCACAGCGCTCGACCGTGCGCGCACCCGGCTCGCGTTGGAGCGCGGCGAAGGTGAGCGCGCGCGCGCGCTGCTCGAGGCGCGTCTGGACACTGCGCGGCCTTGGGAATGGGGCGCGATCGACCATCTGCAATGGCTCCGCGCGGGTCAGATTCTCCAATCCGACCCGGCTGCGCTGCTGGAACATGCGCGCAGGGCTGCACGCGTGCATGCGCGACATGATTGGCTGTTTCACCTCACTCTTGGTCTGCGCGAGTCCGTCGAAGACTGGGCGGGTCTGACATTCGCAGTGCCTGACACCCGCGAGGCGCCCGAGCGCCATCTGAGCGTCGCCCGCGCGCTTCTGCGGCAGGGATTGCCCGCGCGCGCCCTGGGGATGCTCGCGACTGCACTGCGCGCGCGGCCAACTGCGCCCGAAGCACTGCGGCTGCATCTGCTGCGCAGCGACGCCTTCGCGCAGGCCGGGCGCATGGACGCTGCGCAAGGCGCGCTCGAACGCGCCAAGGCTCTGGCGGCGGATAGGGTACAGCGCGCCGAGTGCGCCCTGCAGGATGCCGAGTTGAGCCTCACACATGCGGACCCGGCAAGCGCGGCCAAAACCCTGCAAAGCGTATCTGCGGCTTTCCCCAGCCGCATGGTCGTGCCGCTGACAGAGACGCGGATCGCGTTTCTGCGCGGCGATTTCGCAGCCGCGACAGCCGCCAATGCGCGGTTCACGGCGCTCAAGTCGCAACAGATCGGGCAGATGCCGGCCCCGGATCTGCGCGACCGGATCGTGGAAGATGCCTGTTCGGCTGCGCATGACGATGCGCCCGCCTTTCGCGCGGAAGTTCCGGTTTCGCAAACCGTCGCCGCGTCTGGCGCAGAGCGCATCGCGCAATCGCCGGGCCTGTCTGCCCTGCTGCTGCTGCGCTCAAACGCGCAAGGCTCGCTGGAGTTTCATCCGGGGCCCGACAGGCAAATTCCGCGCAAGATCGCGCATTACTGGCAGGGCCCCGCCAGCCCCGCGATTGCGCGCGCGCAGGCACAATGGGCGCGGCTGCATCCGGGCTTCGAGCAGCGGGTTTTCGATGAGATCACGGCCGCCGCGTGGCTGGGCGGTGCATATGGGCCTGCGATGGCAGAGCGCTTCGAAAGGCTGCAACAGCCCGCCGCCTGCGCGGATTTCTTCCGCGTTGCCTGGCTCCTGCGCGAAGGCGGCATCTTCGCCGATCTCGATGAATACCCGCGCGTGGCTGTCACGGAATGGCTGGCAGGCGCGGGCGCCGTGCTCTGCATCGAGCGCGGCTTTGGTAGCATCGCCAACAATTTCGTGGCCGCGACCCCCGGGCATGGGGTGAGTGCGCAGGCGCTGGAGAATATCAGTGCCGCGCTCGAGGCGACCGAGCAGCCCTATGCCTGGTGGCACACAGGCCCCGCGCAATGGACACGCGCGGCCTTTGCGCAGTATTTCATCGCGGGGGCGCGCGATATCCGCTTTCTGTCGCAGGCGCAGTATTGTCGCCGTGTATCGACCAACCTGCCCTATCCGCACAAGCGCAGCCCGGATCATTGGCGCTGAGTTTGCACACTTGTCGGGCCGCGATGCTCGAGGCTGGACGCATCCGGCGCCAATCGTTAGCACAGACATTCATGGAGCGGCTGACGGCCCTTTGAGCCGCCCTTGGAAAATGAATGAACAGGGAGACAGGGATCATGACATTGGCGGAACTGCGCGCGGCGTTCGACGCAGGCGAGATCGACACGGTTCTGGTCGCCGCGCCCGACATGCAGGGGCGGCTGATGGGCAAGCGGTTCCACGCCGCGCATTTCCTCGACGCAGGCCATGCGGAGACCCATTGCTGCAATTACCTGCTCGCCACTGACATGGAGATGCTGACAGTTGAGGGATATGCCTCGACAAGCTGGGCCAAGGGCTATGGCGATTACACGATGAAGCCCGATCTCACCACATTGCGGCCGCTTCCGTGGTTGCCGGGCACGGCACTGGTCCTGTGCGATCTGCTCGATCATCATACGCATGCGGAAGTGGCCATCTCGCCGCGCGCGATCCTCAAGCGGCAGGTCGCGCGCGCCCGCGAGATGGGCTTTGTCGCCATGGCCGCGACTGAGCTCGAATTCTTCATCTTCGAGCAGAGCTACGAGCAGTTGCGCGATCAGGGCACCGACCGGCTGACACCGATCTCGAGCTATAACGAGGACTATCACCTGTTCCAGACCTCGAAGGAAGAGCCGGTGATGCGGGCCTTGCGCAATGGGCTCTATGGCGCGGGTATCCCGGTCGAGAACACCAAGGGCGAGGCCGAGGCCGGGCAGGAAGAGATCAATATCCGCTATGCCGAGATGCTGGACACAGCCGATTACCATGTGATCACCAAGCAGGCGGCGAAGGAAATCGCGCACGCGCTCGGCAAGTCCTTGACCTTCATGGCGAAATATGACCACCGCCGCGCGGGCTCGTCGAGCCATGTGCATCAATCGCTCTGGACACTGGATGGCAAGCCCGCCTTTCTGGACCCTGATGTCGCGCATGGCATGTCGCAGGTCATGCAGCAGTTTCTGGCGGGCCAGTTGGCGCATGCCGGTGAGATCACGGCGCTGCTCGCGCCATATGTGAACAGCTACAAGCGCTTTTGCGTGGGCATGTTTGCGCCAACCAAGGCGGTCTGGTCATTCGACAATCGCACCGCCGGGTTCCGGATATGCGGGGAAGGCACCAAGGCGATCCGCGTGGAGTGCCGCATCGGCGGAGCCGATCTGAACCCCTATCTCGCCTGCGCGGGATTGCTGGCGGCAGGGCTTGCCGGGATCGCGCAGGGGATGGAGCTGGAGCCGGAAGCCGCAGGCGACAGCTATCAGAACGCGCAGGCCCGCGAGATCCCCAAGACGCTGCGCGATGCCGCGGATCGGCTGGAGGGCTCGGCCATGCTGCGCGCGGCGTTCGGGGAGGATGTCGTCGATCACTACACGCGCGCCGCGCGCTGGGAGATCGAGGAACAGGACCGCGTGGTGACCGATTGGGAGCGCAAGCGCCTGTTCGAGCGTGGATAGGGGCGCTGCCCCTCTTGGCCTGCGGCCAATTCACCCCGGAGTATTTAGGGCAAGATGAAGCTCTTGTGACAGGAGATGAGATGACAAGGATCAGTCTGGTCTCGCCCGTGGACGGTTCGGTCTATGCCGAGCGCGCTGTAATGCCATTGGTGGCGGCGCGTGAGGCGGTGGTCCGGGCGCGCGCCGCGCAAGGCGCATGGGCCGCGCAGTCGCTGGAGACGCGTATAGCGACAGTGATGGCGGGGGTCGACGCGCTCGAGGAACTGGCGCCCCGGATCGTGCCGGAACTCGCATGGCAGATGGGCCGCCCCATTCGCTACGGCGGGGAATTCGGCGGCGTGCGCGAGCGTGCGAGCTACATGGCCGAGATCGCGCCCGAGGCACTGGCGGACACGGTGATCGAGGAGAGCGCACAATTTTCACGGCTTCTGGCACGGGAGCCGCAAGGTGTGGTGTTCGTGATCGCGCCGTGGAATTACCCTTTCCTGACGGCAGTGAACACAATCGTCCCTGCCCTGATCGCGGGCAATACCGTTGTGCTGAAACATGCCAGCCAGACCTTGCTTGCCGGGGAGCGGCTGGCGGAGGCGTTTCACGCAGCCGGTGTGCCAAGGGGGGTGTTTCAGAATGTCGTTCTGGACCATGCCACGACCGAGGCGCTGATCGCCGACCGCAGCTTCGATTTCGTCAATTTCACCGGCTCCGTCAGCGGAGGACGCGCGATCGAGCGCGCGGCAGCGGGCACATTCACCGCCACTGGGTTGGAACTGGGCGGCAAGGATCCGGGCTATGTCCGCGCCGATGCCGATCTGGAGGCGGCGGTCGAGGGGCTGATGGATGGCGCGATGTTCAATTCCGGCCAATGCTGTTGTGGGATCGAGCGGATCTATGTGCATGAGTCCCTCTATGATACCTTTGTCGAGAAAGCCGTGGCCTGGGTGATGGCCCAGCGCCTTGGCAATCCGCTGGAGCAGGACACCACGATGGGCCCGATGGCGCAGGCGCGCTTCGCAGCGCTGGTGCGCGACCAGATCGCCGAGGCCGTCGCGATGGGGGCGCACGCGCTGATCGATCCGCGCGCCTTCCCCGCCGATGATGGCGGGGCGTATCTCGCGCCGCAGATCCTGACCGATGTCACGCATGCGATGCGCGTCATGCGCGAAGAGAGCTTCGGCCCGGTTGTGGGGATCATGAAGGTCCGTGATGATCCCGAGGCGATCGGGCTGATGAATGACAGCGCGTTCGGTCTGACCGCCTCGATCTGGACGCGCGATGCGCAGGCGGCACGCATGATTGGCGCGCAACTCCAGACCGGGACAGTGCTGATGAACCGCTGCGATTACCTCGACCCGGCGCTGTGCTGGACCGGCTGCAAGGACACCGGACGCGGCGCGGCGCTCTCCACCCTAGGCTATCATGCGCTCACGCGCGTCAAATCCTACTATCTGAAGAAAGTCTGACCCATGTCCCCACATGCGAACTGGAGCTACCCCACAACAATCCGTTTCGGCGCAGGGCGCATTGCCGAACTCGGGAGCGCCTGTCGCGCCGCCGGGATCACGCGCCCGCTGCTGGTGACCGACCGCGCGCTGGCTGGCCTGCCGATCACGGCGCAGGCGCTCGATGTGCTGGAGGAAGCGGGGCTGGGCCGCGCGGTCTTTGACAGGGTCGATCCGAACCCGACCGAGGCCAATCTGGAGGCAGGGCTCACCGCCTATCGCGCGGGCTGGCATGACGGGGTGGTGGCTTTCGGCGGGGGCTCGGCGCTGGATCTCGGCAAGATGATCGCGCTGATGGTGGATCAGCCGGTCAGCGTCTGGGAGCTGGAAGTTGTCGGCGACGGGTGGACCCGCGCCAATCCGGCAACCATCGCGCCCCTGATTGCCGTGCCGACCACGGCAGGCACCGGGTCCGAGGTGGGGCGGGCAGGCGTGCTGACCGACAGCGCCACGCATCGCAAGAAGATCATCTTCCACCCCAAGCTCATGCCCGCGATCACGATCTGCGATCCGGCGCTGACCATCGGCATGCCCGCCGCGATCACCGCCGGGACCGGCATGGACGCGCTCGCGCATTGTCTGGAAGCCTTCTGCTCGCCGCATTATCACCCCATGTCGCAGGGGATCGCGCTGGAAGGGATGCGGCTGGTGCTGGAAAACCTGCCGCGCGCTTATGCGACCCCCGATGATCTGGAGGCGCGCGCCAACATGATGTCCGCGGCGGCGATGGGCGCAGTCGCTTTTCAGAAGGGGCTCGGGGCGATCCACAGCCTCAGCCATCCGGTGGGGGCAGTGTATAACACCCATCACGGGACCACCAATGCCGTGGTGATGCCAATGGTGCTGGCCTTCAACCGCCCCGCCATTGAAGCGCGCATCGCGCGCGGGGCGGGATATATGGGCATCGAGGACGGGTTCGACGGTTTTGTAGAACGGGTCATGGCGCTGCGCACTGCCCTCAAAATCCCGACCGGCCTTGGCGCGTTGGGGGTCGAAAGCGCGCGGCTGGATGAGCTGACCGAGCTGGCATTGCTCGACCCGTCCTGCGCGGGCAATCCGATCGAGATGACACGCAAAAACACCCGCGCTTTGTTCGAGACATGTATGTAGCGGGGTCTGGGTATCACTCGACCAGGTTGAGGCGCTGGCGCGTCGCCCGTGGGCAACTTGTCGCGCGTCTTGCATGTTCCTTCATGGAAAGAAGCGCGCCTGTCGGCGCGCTGCCTTCGGCGAGAGTATTTCGGGCAAGATGAAATCAGGCTGCAGGATGATCAGGAGCGAAGCTGACTGGTGAGAGTGTTTCCAGCTACATGGCATTCATGCCGGAACCGCTTCTCCGATCTGCGTCAAAAAAAGCGGTTCACGAGGTTTTCGAGCCGCTCCTGCCGCCCCGAGACTGGCTGCGGGTCGAGCCCGCGTGCCTCCACATCCGCCGCGATGCTCTCCAGATCGCTGGCCAGCATCGCCTGCGCTTCGGGCCGGTCCCAACCGGCGTAGCGCGCAGCGCGGGCGGCCTCGAGCTTGCCATCCTCCAGCATAGCCGCCGCCGCCTTGAGCCCGCGCGCGCAGACATCCATCGCGCCCGCATGGGCGAGGATCAGATCCTCCGGGTCGAGCGACTGGCGCCGCAGCTTGGCATCGAAATTCGTGCCGCCTGTGGTGAATCCGCCCGCGCGCAGGATCTCGTAATAGGCCAGCGCCACCTCGGGCACCGAATTGGGGAAATGATCCGTGTCCCAGCCGCATTGATAGTCATTGCGGTTCATGTCGATCGAGCCCAGCACCCCGAGACTTGCCGCCAGCGCCAGTTCGTGCTCGAAGCTGTGGCCCGCGAGGATGGCGTGGCCCTGCTCGATGTTCAGCTTGACCTCCTTCTCCAGCCCGAAGCGCTGCAGGAACCCGTAGCAGGTCGCGACATCGTAATCATACTGGTGCTTGGTAGGCTCCTGCGGC
Source organism: Paracoccaceae bacterium (assembly GCA_003567315.1). Classification (GTDB taxonomy): domain Bacteria; phylum Pseudomonadota; class Alphaproteobacteria; order Rhodobacterales; family Rhodobacteraceae; genus Roseinatronobacter. The sequence continues at coordinate 2,435 of PWZT01000093.1, read as the reverse complement.
TTGGGCTCGACCAGGATCGTGCCCTTGAAACCGATCTTGTGCTTGTAGTCGACCACCATCGACAGGAAGCGGCCCATCTGCTCCATCTCGCGGCGCAGGTCGGTGTTCAAAAGGGTCTCATACCCCTCGCGCCCACCCCAGAGAACGTAATTCGCCCCGTCCAGCCGATGCGTGGTATCCATGCAGGTCTTCACGGTCGCCGCGGCATAGGCGAAGATATCGGGGTCGGGGTTGGTGGCCGCGCCTGCCATGAAACGGCGGTTGCTGAACAGATTGGCCGTGCCCCACAGCAGCTTCGGCCCGCCTGCCTCCATCTTGGCGGCGAAATACTCGGTGATCTCCTCGAGGTTGCGCGTCGTCTCGGCGAAGCTCCCACCTTCGGGGCGGACATCGGCATCGTGGAAGCAGAAGAAGGGCACGCCGAGGATGCGGAACATCTCGAACGCCGTGTCGGCTTTCAGACGCGCATGATCCATGGTCTCGCCGAACCAGGGGCGCTTGAAGGTCTGGCCACCGAACGGGTCGCCGCCCGGCCACGCAAAGCTGTGCCAGTAGCAGACAGCAAAGCGCAGATGGTCTTCCATCCGCCGGCCCAAGATAACCTCGTCGGGGTTGTAATGGCGAAAGGCGAACTCGTCCGTGGCATCCGCTTGATAGGCGAGTTTCGGGATGTCTGCGAAAAACTCTGTCATGTCAGGTCCTTGATGGCTGATTGTGCGGCCCGGTAGCGGCCGTGTGCGGCGCTGAAGGCGTCGGTGAGGGCGGCGTCAGGGGCGATCTCGCGGGCGATGGGCGGCAGGGGCATCGCCGCAATCCCCTCGCCCGTCGCGGCCATACGCCCCAGTCGCGCCGCCCCCAGCGCTGCACCATATTCGCCCGCCTGCGGCACGAGGATGGGCAGGTCGAGCGCCGTGGCCAGCGCGGAGAGCCAGTAGTCCGAGCGCGCGCCCCCGCCTGCGGCGATCAGCGTCTCGAGCCGCGTGCCCGTCGCCCCGAGCGCGTCGCGGCAGTCGCGCAGGGCGAAGACGACGCCTTCGAGCACGGCGCGGGTCGCGGCGTCGCGGTCGGTGGCGTGCTCGAGCCCCAGAAACGCCGCGCGGATGCTCGCGTCATTCAGCGGCGTGCGCTCGCCGCCCAGGTAGGGCAGGAAGAGCGTCCGGCCCGGGGCTTGCAGCGCGCCCAAGGCGCCGGTCAGCTTGGCCGCATCAGTGCCAGCCAGCCCCGCGAACCAGTTAAGCGCATCCGTGGCAGCCAGGATCACCCCCATCTGGTGCCATGTGTCCGGCAAGGCGTGGCAGAATGTGTGCACGGCTGTTTCGGGCGCCGGCGCATAGCCGTCGGTCGCGGCAAACAGCACGCCCGAGGTGCCGAGGCTCACAAACCCCTGCCCGCCGCGCGCGATGCCAAGGCCAATGGCCGTGGCGGCATTGTCGCCCGCCCCGCCCGCCACAGGGATCCCCGCGCGCAGCCCGAATTCCTGCGCCAGTGCGGCGCGCAGCCCGCCCGAGGGGGAGGCCCCCTCGACCAGCGCGGGCATGTGGTCGCGGCCAAGCCCGGTTGCCGCCAGCAAGTCATCCGACCAATCGCGCGCGCCCACATCGAGCCAGCTTGTCCCGGCCGCGTCCGACATTTCGGCGACATGGCGACCTGTCAGCCAGAGTCGCATATAGTCCTTGGGCAGCAGCACGCGGGCGACTTGCGCGAAGAGGTCCGGCTCCTCCTCGGCCATCCAGACGAGTTTCGGGGCGGTGAAGCCGGGAAAGACGATATTGCCGCTGATCGCGCGGAATTGCGGGTCGGCGTCCAGCTTTGCGGCCTGTGCGTGCGCGCGGGTGTCATTCCACAGGATACAGGGCCGCAGCACCTTGTCCGCGGCATCGAGCACGGTCGCGCCATGCATCTGCCCCGACAGCCCGATCCCCGCCACCGCGCCCAGATCGACCTGCCCGGAAAGCGCCCGCAGGACGCCCTCGGCCGCGGTGATCCAGTCGGCCGGATCTTGCTCGGACCAGCCGGGGTGGGGGCGCGACACGCGCAGGGGCATGCTCGCCTCGGCCCGCACTGCGCCGCCCTCGCCGATCACCAACCCCTTCAGGCCGGAGGTTCCAAGATCAAGGCCCAGATACATCAGACTTGCTCGGGGGCTTTCTTGCCGAGAATGATCATCGACAGGATGTCATCCTCGCTCACATCCTCGACCCGTTCGGTGCCGACAAGCTGGCCGTTCTTCATCACCGACACCCGGTCACACAATGACATCATCTCGCGCGTGTCATGACTGATCAGGAATATGCCCAAGCCCTGCGCCTTCAACTCCATGATCAGATCGGCGACCATCTTGGTCTCGTGCACGCCAAGCGCGGCGGTGGGTTCGTCCATGATCAGGATGCGCGCGTTGAAATAGACCGCGCGGGCGATGGCCACCGACTGGCGCT
>PWZT01000054.1 GCA_003567315.1 Paracoccaceae bacterium | reverse complement strand
GCCCTGAGGTGCCGCTGGTGCGAATGGCGGCTCTTTCGCCCTCCACTTCGCTGATGCTTAGACTGCGAGCAGATTTTGCGCAGATGAAGCGAACGGCAGAAAAGTCCCGCATACCCGCCCTTCCGCATCATAGCGCCAAACCCAACACCTCCGGCAAATGCCCGATATCCGGCAGCACCGCATCGGCATGGGGCGCAAGCTCCGCGTGGGGCGCGAGGCCAGTGAGCACGCCGATGGTGGCCATGCCCGCGCGGCGGCCTGCGATCAGGTCATGGGTGCTGTCGCCCACCATCACCACGCTTTCCGGCGAAAGCCCCGCGCGGGACGCGAAGCCCAGGAGCATGTCGGGCGCGGGTTTGGGCGTATAGCCGCTGTCATAGCCCAGCACATGCGCGAACTGGCTGTGGATGCCTGCGCGGATCAGATGCATCTCGGCGGCCTCATACGCGTCATTGGTGGCCACGCCCAGCGTGAAGCCGCGCGCGGTGAACTGCTCCATCAGCGGCGCGAGAGGGACCGGCGGGACCATCTCGGCGCGGGTGGCGCTCGCGACGAGGAAATCGCACAGTCGCGCGAAGCGCATATGCGGCAGATGCGGCAGCAGCAGATCCGTCGCCTCCTCCAACGTGCCCGCGATGACGGGTGAGGCCGGGTCGAAGCGCCCTGCCCCGAGATCGAAGCTGATCGCCTCGGCCAGCCGCGCGCGGCGCTCGGGGGCACCATCCGCGAGGTCATCGAGCAGCGCCTCGGCCCAGCCCGACCAGCTTGCCGAGAAGTCGAAAAGCGTGCCGTCCTTGTCGAACAGAATGGCGCGGATATGGGTGAAGGGCATCGGGGCGGCTCAGTAGACCATCGGCATGGCGCGGTTGAGCTGGTCTATCGCCGCTTTCACCTCGTCCGAGATGGGGGTGTCGATACCGTCGATCAGATGCGCGAGTTGCTCGGAGGTGGTCGCGCCGATGATGGGGAGCGTGATCACCGGGCGGGTGCGGGTCCATTCCACGGCCATATGCACCGGGTCGAGCCCGAATTCCTGCGCGATGGCAAGATAGCCCGAGACGGCCTCGAACACCCGGCCGGAGACACGCCCGCCGAGATCGGGGTTGAAGCTGCGGCGCGAGTTGTCGGGGATCACATTGCCTGCGTATTTTCCAGTCAACAGCCCGGCGGCGAGGGGCGAGAAGGCGAGCAGCGGGATGTTCTCGTTCACGCAGGCCTCGGAGAGGTCGAGGTCGAACTGGCGGCAGAGCAGCGAATATTCGTTCTGGATGCTGAGCATGCGCGGCAGACCTTCGCGTTCGGCGATATTGGCCCATGTGGTCACGCCCCATGCGGTCTCATTGGAGAGAGCGATATGGCGCAGCTTGCCTCGCGCGATCAGATCCTGCGCGCAGGTGAGGATTTCGCGCATATGGGCGAGGGTCTCGGCGCGGTTCTGGCTTGTGGGGTCATAGCTCCAGTTGCGGCGGAAATGGAAGGAGCCGCGATTGGGCCAGTGAAGCTGGTAGATGTCGATGCAGTCCACCTGCAGGCGCTTGAGCGAGGCCTCCACGGCCTCGCGCATCCGCGCGGCAGTGATCGGGGCGCCGTCCTTGACAGCCGAGGAGCCCTCGCCCGTGATCTTGGTGGCGATGATCATATCGGACGGTTTGCGGCTGGCGATCCAGCGCCCGATGATGGCCTCGGTCTCGCCTGCGGTTTCGAGCCGCACAGGGTTGACCGGGTACATCTCGGCGGTGTCGAGGAAGTTGATGCCGGCCTCCACGGCCATGTCGAGCTGGCGATGGGCGTCTGCCTCGTCGGTCTGGGTGCCATAGGTCATCGTGCCCAGACAATAGCCCGATACCATCAGATCGGAATGTCCCAGCTTCTGTTTGTGCATCTGCATCCTCGCCAGTTTGCCTCGCGCTGCGCAATCTAACGGGTTTTGCGCGCGGGGAAAGGCTCGATTTCAGCCGCAATGGATGCGGGTGATGATCTCGCCCGCGTCATGCTCGATATTCAGCCGGTCGGGGTTCCAGTCCATGGTCACGGCCATGTCGGGGCCGATGATGCGATGCGGCGCGTGCAGATCGTCGAAGGAGATGGCTGCAAGGGGCTCTCCGATCAAATCCTGCATCTGCGGCGCAGGGCATGTCGGCTCTGCGCTCTCGCGCGGGGTGCAGGCAGCGATGGCGATGAAGGCAATGGCGAGCATGGCGCGGGGCAGCATGGGCAATCTCCTGTGTTTGAGCGTATGTCTTGGCAGTGGCACTATGCCGCTGCATCTGCTGCGTGAACAGGGTTGCGTGCGGCATTGGATTTGCTAGATTAGAACATTATGAGAACATTTGCGCGCGATCCTGACCCGCTGGGAGATATCCTGACCCTCGCACCCGGCCGGATGCATGAATTCTGCGGCCCGGCGCGGCGGGTGCTGGCAACCTGGGTCATGGGCAGGCTGTCGGTTGGCGCGCCCGTGATCTGGATCCGCCCCGGCTGGAGTGCGGAGCATCTGCATCCGCAGGCCTTGCGCGACTGGACCAGCCCCGAGGGGCTGATCACCCTCACGCCCGCGCGCGAAGCCGAGGCGCTGGGCTGCGCGGAAGAGGCGCTGCGCTCGGGCGCGGTCGCGCTGGTGGTGGTGGAGCTTGCGAGCCCCCCGGCCCTGACCCCGCTGCGCCGCTTGCATCTGGCCGCGGGCACCGGGCTTGCCCGCCGCCGCAGCGGGGCCGCATCGGGCGCGCTCTGGGGCTGCGTGCTCACGCCCGAGCAGGGCGGCACGCCGGGGGTGGAAAGCCGCTGGCACCTGACCCCCTGCGCTGCGCAGGACGGGAGCGTCACGCCCGCATGGCGGCTGGAGCGGCTACGCGCGCGCATGGCTCCGCGCGCGGCCTGGCATATCGACGCTGATCTCGGCGGCCGCGCATTGGCCGTGGCGTGAGGGCGGCCGGATATGCGCGCTGGCCTGCGCGAACACGCGCACGCATATCGGCACTGGGGGCAACCGCTCTGCTTATATCGTAGTGCGCCGCAGTGCAGGCGGACGCGCCTTGCAGCGACGTACTGGAGTGTCCGTCTTGGCGCTACGATCACGGCGACAGTTGCCATCCGGAACACCGATACTGGAAAAGCGCGGGTCCGGTCCGTGCGACGCATAGGGCGCGCGTGTCATCCTCGCGGCGCGGCTTGAACAGTTCTGAGCGGGACTCCCCCGCACAGACCCGCTATCCGCGCCGTCCTTGGAGAGCACAGACTGACGATGGTGCAATGGCAATGCCTTGTGCCCCTCGAGGGTCGCGATACGCCCCGAACGGATAACCACGCGCTCCGACCATGAGCCGCGCGATATGCGGCTGGCATACTGCATGGCGGCACGAGAGGCTTGTCACGAAGCAAAGCCAGCCAGCACGGATATCGGCGCAGAGCGTGGGGGCCGCGCGGGCGGCCGCATCCTCGCGTAAAAGGCCACGAGGCCCGAAAGGAAAAGCGGCTGACCTCACCTGACGCGCCGTGCAGGATGACAGTGTCTCCCCGCATCATGGCCCCGAAGGCAGGCAACGCCGGCGGAGATGTCTGCACCACTCTCACGGTCCACACCCTCGACCTGTCCCCGATGAGCCAGCGCCCGCCGATAAGGCCCCGCGCCTTGGCTTCATCTTGCCCAAAATACGCGCGCCGAAGGCCGCGCGCCGTCAGGCGCGCTTCACCCCAAGACAAGGCATGCGCACTCCGGAAAGCGCAGCCCCGCCGACGCGTGATAACCGCAAGCCGTCGAGAAGCCCTCCAGCCATGCTCCGCGAATATCCCGACGCCGGAGCGACCGCCCCGGCGTCGCACCCCCCAACGCAAGACCCTGCCACGCGAACGCGCGGCAAAAAAATCGGGTGACAGCACCGCGCCGCATGACGACTGACAGCGGATAATCCATGCTGCACCCCCGCGAGGGGCTTTTCGCCTCGGACCGGCTGCAGTATATGCCGCCCATGACGCAGAACCCGCCCGACCTCCGCCCCGATCTCGCCCCCCGTGCCATGATGCGCGACGCGCCCCGCCCCGGCCAGCCGACCATCGGCATGGTCTCGCTCGGCTGTCCCAAGGCGCTGGTCGATAGCGAGCGGATCCTCACGCGGCTCAGGGCGGAGGGCTATGGCATCTCGCCCGATTATGCAGGCGCGGATGCAGTGATCGTGAACACCTGCGGCTTTCTCGACAGCGCCAAGGCCGAGAGCCTCGAGGCGATCGGCGAGGCGCTGAATGAAAACGGCCGGGTGATCGTGACCGGCTGTCTGGGGGCTGAGCCCGACTATATCACTGGCGCGCATCCCAAGGTGCTCGCCGTCACCGGGCCGCATCAATATGAGCAGGTGCTCGATGCAGTGCATGCTGCCGTGCCCCCCTCGCCGGATCCGTTCATCGACCTGATGCCTGCGCAATCGGTGAGCCTCACGCCGCGCCATTACAGTTACCTCAAGATCTCCGAGGGCTGTAACCACAAATGCCGCTTCTGCATCATCCCCGACATGCGCGGGCGGCTGGTCTCGCGCCCTGCCCATGCCGTGATGCGCGAGGCGGAGCGGCTCGTTGAAGCGGGCGTGCGCGAGCTTCTGGTGATTTCGCAGGACACCTCTGCCTATGGCGTCGATCTGAAACATGCCGAAGCGCGCGGCCATCGCGCGCATATCACCGATCTTGCCCGCGATCTTGGCAGTCTCGGGGCCTGGGTGCGGCTGCATTACATCTACCCCTACCCGCATGTACGCGAGCTGATCCCGCTGATGGCGGAGGGGCGGGTGCTGCCCTATCTCGACATCCCGTTCCAGCACTCCCACCCCGACACGCTCAAGCGCATGGCGCGGCCTGCGGCGGGTGAAAAAACGCTCGACCGGATTGCCGAATGGCGCAGCATCTGCCCCGAGATCACCCTGCGCTCGACCTTCATCGTGGGCTATCCGGGCGAAACGGAGGCTGAATTCGAACATCTGCTCGACTGGCTCGATGAGGCGCAGCTCGACCGGGTGGGGTGTTTTCAGTACGAGAATGTGCAAGGCGCGCGCTCGAATGCGCTGCCGGATCATGTGCCTGATGAGATCAAGGCCGAACGCTGGGCGCGGTTCATGGAAAAAGCGCAGGCGATCTCGGAGGCGAAACTGGCCGCAAAACTCGGGCAGCGGCTGGAGGTGATCGTCGATGAGATCGACGCGGAGGGCGTCGCCACCTGCCGCACCAAGGCCGATGCGCCCGAAATCGACGGCAATCTTTTCATCGATGCGGACACGGACGGTCTGAACGCAGGCGATATCGTGACGGTCGAGGTGGATGAGGCGGGTGAATACGACCTCTGGGGGCAGATCGTCCCGCGCGGTTGATCCCGCCTGTGCCACAGGCACAGGCAGCGCCCGTCCGGCGTGCAAGGGCGGGCGGGTGGGTGCGGCGGACGGGCGCTTTTGCCGCTTACCCCTTGCGCAGCGCCTGCTGGAGCGCGGCCCCCAACGCCCCCTGATCCCCGCGCGGCTTGCGCGCCGGCTGGGGTTTCGCGCCCTTCGCTGCCCTGCCCTTTTGCCCGTCACGCGGCGCAGGGGCCGCGCCATCCTTGCGCATGCTAAATCCGATGCGTTTGCGCGCGACATCCAATTCTGTCACGCGCACTTTCACCACATCGCCTGCTTTCACCACCTCATGCGGGTCCTTCACAAACCGGTCGGCAAGCTGGCTGACATGTACCAGCCCGTCCTGATGCACGCCGATATCCACAAACGCCCCAAACGCCGCGACATTGGTAACAGTGCCCTCAAGCAGCATGCCCGCGCGCAGATCGCCGATCTCTTCGACGCCATCGGCGAAACTTGCCGTCACGAAACTCGGGCGCGGGTCGCGGCCCGGTTTTTCCAACTCCGCAAAAATGTCGCGCACGGTTGGCAGGCCGAATTCTTCCGTCACGAAATCCTGCGCGCGCAGGCCTTTCAGCGCCTCGGGCGCGCCCATGATCGCGCGGATATCGCGCCCGCAGGCCGCCACGATCCGGCGCGCGACATCGTAAGCTTCCGGGTGCACGGCGGTCGCATCAAGCGGCTCTGCACTCTCGCGCAGTCGCAGAAAGCCCGCGCATTGCTGAAAGGCTTTCGACCCGAGCCCTGACACTTTCAGAAGCGCCTTGCGGCTGGGGAACGCGCCTTGCGCGTCGCGATGGGCGACGATGGCTTGCGCAAGCGACGGCCCCAGCCCGGCCACGCGCGCCAGAAGCGGGGCGGAGGCGATGTTGAGATCCACGCCCACCGCATTCACCGCATCCTCGACCACGGCATCGAGCGCGAGGCCGAGGCGACGCTGGTCCACATCATGCTGATACTGGCCCACACCGATGGATTGCGGCGTGATCTTCACCAACTCTGCCAGCGGATCCTGCAAGCGCCGCGCGATGGAGACCGCGCCGCGCAGCGACACATCGAGATCGGGAAATTCGCGCGCGGCAAGCTCGGAGGCCGAATAGACCGAAGCCCCGGCCTCGGACACGATCACGCTGGTCGGCCGCGCGGTTCCAGAGGGCAGCAGCTTCAGCGCCTCGGCCACCATCGCCTGCGTCTCGCGGCTCGCAGTACCATTTCCGATGGCGATCAACTCGACCTTATGGGCGGCGATCAACTCAAGGAGCCGCGCCTGTGCGCCGCGCAGATCCTTGCGCGGCTGGAACGGGTAGAGCGTGTCGGTGGCGAGCAGTTTGCCGGTCGCATCGACCACGGCGAGTTTCACCCCGGTGCGGATGCCCGGGTCGAGCCCGATGGTTGGACGCGCGCCAGCAGGGGCCGCGAGCAGCAAATCCTTGAGGTTGCGCGCGAAAACCGCAATCGCATCCTCATGCGCGCGCTGGCGCAGCTCGGCCATCAGATCGGCATACATCGCAAGGCTGAGCTTGACGCGCCATGTCCAATCCGCCGCCTTGCGCAGCCATGCATCCCCGGGCGCGTCGCCCGTGATCCCGATGGTGGCCGCGATCATCGCGTGGACGCGCGGCAGGCCCTCTTCGGGGTCGGGGCCGATATCGATGGTGACGATCTCTTCCTTCGCTGCGCGCAGAATCGCGAGCGCCCGGTGTGACGGGATCTTCGCCCATGCCTCCTGATGGTCGAAATAATCCGAGAATTTCGCGCCCGCCGCTTCCCTGCCCGGCAGCACCCGCGCAGAGATACGGGCGTTTTCGCGCAGATAGGCGCGCAGCTTGCCCAAGAGCGCCGCATTCTCGCTCAGTTCCTCGGTCAAGATATCGCGCGCGCCTTCCAGCGCGGCTTTCGCGTCGGGCACATCCTCGGAGAGATAGGCTTCCGCCAGCGCCTCGGGTGCAGCATTGCGATTGTCGAGAATCGCGCGCAGCAGCGGCTCGAGCCCACGCTCGCGCGCGATCATAGCCTTGGTGCGGCGCTTGGGCTTGTAGGGCAGATAAATGTCTTCCAGCGCGGCCTTGGTCTCGGCATGCGCGATGTCGCGGGCGAGTGTTTCGGTAAGCTTGTCCTGTGCGCGCATCGACTCGAGGATCACCTTGCGCCGCGCCTCCATCTCGCGCAGGTAGCCCAGCCGGTCGGAGAGTGTGCGCAATTGCGTGTCATCCAGCCCGCCCGTGACCTCCTTGCGATAGCGCGCGATGAAGGGCACGGTCGCGCCGCCATCAAGCAGATCGATCGCGCTTGCGACCTGCGCCGGACGGGCGGAGATCTCGCTGGCGATTGCGTTTATGATGCGCTGGGTCTGGTCGAGCACGTGCCTGTCCTTCTTGCTGCCGGGCTCCTGTCTTACGCCACGCGCGGGCCTGCGCCAAGAGCCCGCCTGCCCATGATCACGATGCTGCGCGCAACGAAAAACGCCACCTGCGAGGCAGGTGGCGTTTTGCGCAAATTGATCGCGAAAGGCTTAGCTGGCTTCCGAGATAAATTTTACGGCGTCGCCGAATGTCTGAATATTCTCGGCGGCGTCATCCGGGATCTCGATGCCGAATTCTTCCTCGAACGCCATGACCAGTTCGACCGTGTCGAGGCTGTCTGCCCCCAGATCATCGATGAAAGACGCACCATCGGTGATCTTGCTCTCATCAACGCCCAGATGCTCGACCACAATCTTCTTCACACGATCCGCGATATCGCTCATGTTCTTCCCCTCAGGTTTTGCCGCCGCGCGGCATTTGAATTCCCTCGTCCACAACCGGTCGCGGCGTGGTCTTGCGCGCCCCTTAAGGCCATTGCCGCTACGGGTCAACCCTCTCCCACGCGGCGCGCTGCAGATGCCCTATAGCATATCGCCCCGCTGCCTCAAATGATTTCGCGCGGCTCAGATCATGGCCATGCCGCCATTGATATGCAGCACAGCGCCGGTGACATAGGCTGCTTCACGGCTGGCGAGATAGAGCACCCCGGCGGCGATTTCCTCGGGCGTGCCCATCCGGCCTGCGGGGATGCGCGCGTTGATGGTCTGCTGCTGCGCCTCGGTCAGGGACTCGGTCATGGGTGTTTCGATGAAACCCGGGGCCACGCAATTGACCGTGATCCCGCGCGTGGCGACCTCCTGCGCGAGCGATTTCGACAGCCCCACCAGCCCGGCTTTGGCAGCGACATAATTCGCCTGCCCCGGATTGCCGATCGTGCCCACCACTGACGAGACACTCACGATCCGCCCCCAGCGCGCCTTCATCATGCCGCGCAGCGCGCCGCGCATGAGCCGCATGCTGGCCGTCAGATTCACATCGAGCACCTGCTGCCATTGTTCATCGGACATGCGCATCATCAGATTGTCGCGGGTGATCCCGGCATTGTTGACCAGAATATCGAGACTGCCCATCGCTTGGCTGGCAGCCTTGGGCAGGGTCTCGACGGCCTCCGGGTCGGACAGGTTGCAGGGCAGGACATGGGCGCGCGCGCCAAGCTCTTCGGCGAGGGCCTGCAAGGGGGTCTCGCGCGTGCCCGAGAGCGCGACCGTGGCGCCTGCGCCATGCAAGCTGCGCGCAATCGCGGCCCCGATACCGCCCGAGGCACCTGTGACCAATGCGGATTTTCCTGTCAGATCAAACATGCCACTCCCTTTCCCAGTTTGGCGCGCTCTATAACAATCACGCGCGCGCTGCGCCATGACGAAGTTGTGGCTTGTCTGCGGCAGAGCTTGAGGGAAAACAGGCATCTGGAGGAGGACGCGCCGATGCTGACCCGTGATGAAATGATGACGCTTTTCAAGACAGGCATCGCGGCTGCCGAGCCGCGCGCCGCCGTGCGCGAAAGCTTGCGCGAGATGCCGGTCGCTTTCGATGGGCGGCTGTTCGTGATCGCGCTCGGCAAGGCGGCCTGTGCGATGGCAGAGGCCGCGCTGGATATGGTGCCTGCGCCCGCGCGCGCGCTGGTGGTCACGAATTACGAGAATGCGGCGCCTGTTGCGGGGGCCGAAATCATTGCGGCGGGCCACCCTGTGCCCGATGAGAACGGCCTGCGCGCGGCCGCGCTGGTCGAGGAGGCTTTGGCGGAAGCAGGCGCGCAGGATCATGTGCTGGTGCTGGTCTCGGGCGGGGGCTCGGCGCTTCTGCCCGCGCCAGTGGAAGGCTTGAGCCTTGCCGAGAAGGCCGAGGTCAACCGCATCCTGCTCGCAGGCGGCATGGATATCGTGGCGATGAACGCGGTCCGCCAGCATCTGTCGCGGCTCAAGGGCGGGGGGCTGTTGCAGGCCGCCTATCCGGCCCGGGTTACGGCGCTCATACTGTCGGATGTGATCGGCGATGATCTGCGCGCGATCGCGTCGGGCCCGACCGTGGCCCCTATCGCGCCGCGCCCGCATGTGGTCGAGATGCTGCGCGCCTCCGGCATGTGGACGCGGCTGCCCGAGGGCGCGCAGAGAGCCCTTCTGCGCGCGGAGGAAGATCTGCCAGCGCGCGGGGCCGATAACCGGCTGATCGGGTCGAATCGGCAATCGCTGGAAGCGATGGCGCGCGAGATGCCCCAGGCCGAGATTGCGGCGCATCCGCTGATTGGGGATGTGGAGGAGGCCGCGCAGGTGATCCTGCGCGCGGTCGAGGCAGGCACACCGCTGATGCTCTATGGCGGCGAGACGACCGTTACCTTATGCGGCGATGGGCGCGGCGGGCGCAATCAGGAACTCGCCTTGCGCGTGGCAATGGCGCTGGAGGGGCGGACGGGTTGGCGCTTTCTCTCGGGCGGGACGGATGGCCGCGACGGGCCGACCGATGCGGCGGGCGCGATTGTCGATGGCGAGAGCGTGGCGCGCATTCGCGCAGCGGGCGGCGATCCTGCGGCATTGCTTGCGAATAACGACAGCTACCGCGCGTTGCAGCTTGCGGGCGATCTGCTGATCACCGGGGCGACGGGGACCAATGTGGCCGATCTGCAAATCCTGTCGCTTGAGCCCTCTGGCTGAGTTGCTCCAGACCCGATCAGCCTGCGCCAGCCGATACCTCCCTGCCCCTCGCCTTCATCTTGCCCAAAATACTCTCGCCGAAGGCAGCGCGCCGTCAGGCGCGCCCCCCCTTTGAGCGTCACAAGCCACCCCGACGGTCACGCATCAACGCCCCACCCTGATCGCGCGGCGTATTAGCGCGACCGCGGGCGGCGAGTGGCCAGAAGCAGGTTGGTCTCGGATGCCGTGATCCCCTCAAAGGCGCGGATCTGGGTCAGAACCGTGTCAAGCTCGGCCAGCGATTGCGCGGACAGTTCCACGATCAGATCCCAGCGGCCATTGGTCGAATGTACCGCCGTCACCTGCGGCAGTCCCGAAAGCCGCGCGCGGATCCGCTCGGTGCCGCGCCCCTCGATGCCGATCATCATCAGCCCGCGCACGGGCGCGTCGGCCACATCGCCGCGCGTGAGCACTGTAAAGCCCAGTATCTCGCCCTGCGCCTGCAACCGCGCCAGACGCGCGCGCACGGTCGCGCGGCTCACCCCCAGCCGTGCAGCGAGGGCCTGGACGGAGGCCCGCCCGTCGCGGCGCAGCTCGGCAATCAGGTACTGATCGGTATCGTCCATAATGTCACTTTTGCTTACCAATCTGATCAGTTTATGCGCCGGTCTTGCAAAATGTCCAGTTGATACCTTCTCGATTCGCGCGCCATATCCGCGCGAACACAGGAGATCACCATGAATCCGCCCACATTGATCGGCGCGCCCGTGGATAGCGGCCAGCGCCAGCCTGGCTGCCTGATGGGCCCCGCCGCCCTGCGCGTCGCGGGCCTGCGCGAGACGCTCGCCGCGCTCGGCCATTCCGCGCGCGACCGGGGCGATCTCGCCCTGCCCGCCACCCTGCCCGATTGCACCGCGCCCAACCCGGCGCTTGACCAACTGCCCGAAACGCTTGGCTGGACCGCGACCATCCGCGCGACCGTCGAAGCCGAACTGGCTAAGGATCGCCTGCCCATCGTTATGGGCGGCGATCATTCGGTCGCACTCGGTTCCGTCGCGGGGGCTGCGGCGCATGCCGCGCGCGCAGAACGCCCTCTGTTCCTGCTCTGGCTCGATGCGCATAGCGATTTCCACACGCCGCGCAGCACCAGTTCGGGCAATCTGCATGGCACGCCGGTTGCCTATGCCACGGGGCGCGCGGGATTCGAGCCTTTCCCGCCCTTCCCGGCGCCGCTGCCACCCGAACGCATCTGTCTTTTCGGTATCCGCAGCGTCGACCCTGCGGAACACGCGGCGCTCGCGGAATGCGCGGTCGCGGTCACCGACATGCGCATGCTCGATGAGCACGGCATCGCCGCGCCCCTGCGCGCCTTTCTCGACCTTGTGCAGGCGAAAGGCGGGATGCTGCATGTCAGCCTCGATGTCGATTTCCTCGACCCCGGTATCGCGCCTGCGGTCGGCACCACGGTCCCCGGTGGCGCGACCTTCCGCGAGGCGCATCTGGTCTGCGAGATGATCCATGAGACCGGGCTGATGACCTCGCTCGATCTGGTCGAGCTGAACCCGTTTCTGGACGAGCGCGGGCGCACCGCGCGGTTGATGGTCGATCTTCTGGGCTCGCTGATGGGCCGCAAGGTCTTTGACCGCCCCACCCGAATCTTTGCCTGAAGGAGCCCTGCCCATGTCCCTGCCCTCGCGCACCGCCCTCGTTCCCTTTGTCAGCGTTGACAACATGATGCGGCTCGTTCTTCATGTCGGCATCGAGCAGATCATGGTAGAACTGTCCGAGGCCATCGAGGCCGATTTCCGCCGCTGGCCGCAATTCGACAAGACCCCGCGCGTGGCGAGCCATTCCGATATCGGCGTGATCGAGTTGATGCCTGCTTCGGACGGGCAGCATTACGGGTTCAAATATGTCAACGGCCACCCTGGCAACATGCGGCAGGGATTGCAGACAGTCACGGCCTTTGGCGTGCTCGCCGATGTATCGACAGGCTATCCGCTGCTCTTGTCGGAAATGACCATCCTGACTGCGCTGCGCACCGCCGCGACCAGCGCCATGGCCGCGAAATGGCTCGCACCCCGCGATGCGCGCGTTATGGCGATGATCGGCAATGGCGCGCAGGCCGAGTTTCAGGCGCTGGCGATGAAGGCCATCTGCGGGATCGAGGAAGTGCGGCTCTATGACATCGACGCGGTTGCCACGCAGAAAACCGCTGCGAATCTGGCCGGGCGCGGTCTTCGCGTGACGCAATGCGAGACTGCCGAGGACGCCATCCTTGGCGCGCAGATCATCACCACCTGCACCGCCGACAAGCAATATGCCACCATCCTGACCGACAACATGGTTGGCGGCGGCGTGCATATCAACGCAGTGGGCGGCGACTGCCCCGGCAAGACCGAGTTGCACCGCGATATCCTGCTGCGCGCGGGCATCTTTGTCGAATACCCGCCCCAGACGCGTGTCGAGGGCGAGATCCAGCAGCTTGCCGCCGATCACCCGGTCACCGAACTCTGGGAGGTCATCACCGGGGCGGCTCCGGGGCGGACAGGGGCCGGGCAGGTTACACTGTTCGACTCCGTGGGCTTTGCCATCGAGGATTTCAGCGCGCTGCGCTATATCCATGCGCGGTTGCAGGGAACGGGTCTGTTTCAGGAACTCGACATGATCGCCGACCCGGACGATACCCGCGACCTTTTCGGGATGCTCTGCCGCGCCGAGGCGGCTGCGCGCGTGGCCTGACCAAGCCCCTTGCGAGCGCGGCGGGCTTGGCATAAGCGAAGCGCCATGACCCAGCATGATTTCTGCCTCATCATCGATTTCGGCTCGCAAGTCACGCAACTGATCGCGCGGCGGCTGCGCGAGGCGCGCGTCTATTGCGAGATCCATCCGTTTCAGAATGTCGATGAGACATTCCTGAAGGAGCGCGCGCCCAAGGCGGTGATCTTGTCGGGTGGTCCCGGATCTGTGCCAGAGGCGGGCAGCCCGCGCGCGCCGCAATATCTGTTCGAGATGGGCGTGCCAGTGTTCGGCATCTGCTATGGGCAACAGGTGATGATGGACCAGCTTGGCGGGCGCGTCGAATCGGGCCATCACGCCGAGTTCGGGCGGGCCTGGGTCGAGCCCGCGGCGGGCCATCGCGAGGACGGGATTTTCGCGGGGCTGTTCGGCACCGGGCGCGAGCAGGTCTGGATGAGCCATGGCGACCGTGTGACCGAGCTTGCGCCGGGGTTCGAAGTGATCGGCACCTCGCCAAACGCGCCTTTCGCCATGATTGCAGATGAGGCCCGGCATTTCTATGCCGTGCAGTTTCACCCCGAGGTGCATCACACTCCGCAGGGTGCGCGAATGCTCGGCAATTTTCTGGCGCTGGCGGGGTTCAAGGGCGACTGGACGATGGGGGCCTATCGCGCCGAGGCCATCGCGAAGATCCGGGAGCAAGTGGGCGACAAGCGGGTGATTTGCGGGCTGTCGGGCGGGGTCGATTCCTCGGTCGCGGCGGTGCTGATCCATGAGGCCATCGGCGACCAGTTGACCTGCGTTTTCGTCGATCACGGGCTGTTGCGCCAGAACGAGGCGCAGGATGTCGTCACCATGTTCCGCGACCATTACAACATCCCGCTCATTCATGCCGATGAGGCTGATCTGTTCCTTGGCGCGCTGGAGGGGGTTTCCGACCCGGAAACAAAGCGCAAGACAATCGGCAAATTGTTCATCGACGTTTTTCAGAAATACGCGGGCGAGATCGAGGGCGCGGAGTTTCTCGCACAGGGCACGCTTTACCCGGATGTGATCGAATCAGTGTCTTTCTCGGGCGGGCCGTCAGTGACGATCAAGAGCCATCACAATGTCGGCGGGTTGCCCGAGAAGATGGGCTTGAAGCTCGTGGAGCCCCTGCGCGAGTTGTTCAAGGATGAGGTCCGTGCGCTGGGTCGCGAACTGGGCCTTCCGGATCATTTCATTGGCCGCCATCCCTTCCCCGGCCCTGGCCTCGCGATCCGCTGCCCGGGCGAGATCACGCGCGAAAAGCTCGAGATCCTGCGCAAGGCCGATGCGATTTATATCGACCAGATCCGCCGCCATGGGCTCTATGACGAGATCTGGCAGGCTTTCGCCGCGATCCTGCCCATGCGCACTGTGGGCGTGATGGGCGACGGGCGGACCTATGATTACGCGCTCGCCCTGCGCGCGGTGACAAGCGTGGACGGGATGACGGCGGATTATTATCCTTTCAGCCATGAATTTCTGGGCGAGACCTCCACGCGGATCATCAATGAGGTGCGCGGGATCAACCGGGTGTTCTATGACTGCACCTCGAAACCGCCGGGCACCATCGAGCTGGAGTAACGCCCGCATCAATACCTTGCGCAGGCTGCACCGCAGCGTGCCAAAAATTCTTCCCCTTGGCAAAAGCCCATGCTACGCAATGGGCAAGGCGGTCAAAACCGCCGGATCTGTGTGTCAAATCATTCAGGTCACATGATAACAAACCGATGGGAGATATCTGATGAAAAAGCTTCTACTTGCCAGCACGGCGCTGGCATTCTCGGCGGGCATGGCAATGGCCGACGAGATCAAGATGGGCGTGCTGCTGGGATTCACCGGGCCGATTGAATCGGTCACGCCGCATATGGCGGATTCGGCCGAGATGGCGTGGAACGAGATCAATGAAGCCGGTGGCATCCTCGGCGGACAAATGATCAGCTCGGTCCGCGCGGATTCGACCTGCCTGGACTCGAGCGCCGCACAGGCCGCTGCCGAGCGCCTGATCTCGTCTGATGGCGTGGTCGCGATCATGGGCGCGGATTGTTCGGGCGTGACCATGTCGGTGTTGCAGAACGTGGCGATGTCGGCAGGCGTGCCGATGATCTCGCCTTCGGCGACCTCGCCTGCCTTCACCGATGTTGATTCGGGCGGCATGTTCTTCCGCACCGCGCCGTCGGATGCCCGTCAGGGCGCTGTGCTGGCCGATATCGTGATGAGCCGCGACATCAATGAAGTTGCCGTGACCTTCACCAACAATGATTACGGCGCAGGCTTCGCCAATGCGTTCATCGAGAGTTTCGAGGCTGCTGGCGGCACTGTGACGACCTCGATCCCGCATGAGGACGGGCGCGGCGACTATTCGGCCGAAGCGGGCACGCTCGCTGCAGCCGGGGGCGATGCGCTGGTGATCCTTGGCTATACGGATGGCGGCGGCTCGATGCTGCGCACGGCCTGGGAGCTGGGCGCGTTCGAGTCCTTCTTCATCGGTGACGGCATGTATGGCGATGAGCTGGTCGAGGCTGTGGGTGAAGCGCTGGAAGGCACTGTCGGCACGCTGCCGGGCGCCGAGGGTGAGGGCGCTGAGGCCTTTGCCGCGCTCGGCGAAGCCGCTGGCGTTGTCACGGCAAGCTCGTTCACAGGTGAGAGCTATGACGCCGCTGCCCTGCTGGCACTGGCGGCAGAGGCCGCAGGTGAAGCCACGCCCGAGGGCATTGCCGCCAACATCCTGAACGTGGCCAACGCGCCGGGTGAAGAGATCCTGCCAGGTGAGCTGGCGCGCGCGCTGGAAATCCTGCGTGACGGCGGTGAGATCAACTATGTCGGCGCGACCGATGTGGAACTGATCGGACCGGGCGAAGCTGCAGGTACCTATCGCGAATATGTGGTGGAAGACGGCGAGTTCGTGACGATCCGCTTCCACTGACCGAGCGCGGATCCGACAGGATCCTTCCGGCCCGGGGCACGACCACCCCGGGCCGTTTTCCGACAGATGGCAAAAGCTGCATGCGGATTCCGGGGGAATGAAACATGGCCATGATCGAAGTACAGGATCTGCACAAGCATTTCGGCGGCTTTCATGCCGTGGACGGGGCGACGCTGGAGATCGAAAAAGGCTCGATAACCGGCCTGATCGGCCCGAATGGTGCCGGCAAGACGACGCTCTTCAATGTGATCGCAGGCGTGCTGGCACCGACATCGGGCCGGGTGCTGATGGAAGGCGAGGATATCACCGGCCTGCCCCCGCATGAGTTGTTCGCCAAGGGGCTCCTGCGGACCTTTCAGATCGCGCATGAGTTCCATACCATGACCGTGCGCGAGAACCTGATGATGGTCCCGCCGCGCCAATCGGGTGAAAACCTCTGGTCAGCTTGGTTTCATGGCGCGCAGGTGCGCGCGGAAGAGCGCCGCATCCGCGCGCGGGCCGATGAGGTGCTGGAGTTCCTGACCATCAGCCATATCGCCGATCAGAAGGCGGGCCAGATCTCGGGCGGGCAGAAGAAGCTGCTCGAGCTCGGGCGTACGATGATGACCGATGCGAAGATCGTGTTTCTTGACGAAGTCGGCGCGGGGGTTAACCGCACCCTGCTGAACACGATCGCCGATGCCATCGTGCGACTGAACGAGGAGCAGGGGTACACTTTCGTCGTGATCGAGCATGACATGGATTTCATCGGTCGCATCTGCGACCCGGTGATCTGCATGGCCGAGGGCAAGGTGCTCGCGAAAGGTACGCTGGACGAGATCAAGGCCAATGAGGACGTGATCGAGGCGTATCTGGGCACGGGACTGAAGAACAAGGTGGTCAAGGAAGAGGAGGCCACCCTGTGAGCCGTGCGGCGCTGGCGCGCAGCCTACTGGTGGCCGCCCTTCTGCCCACGGCCGCCCTTGCGGATGCGCCCTGCCTGCCGCTGGGCGGACAGATCGCGCTATGCCCCGAAAGCGGGGTCTGGGCCGATGCCGTCGCGATCCCGGGCGACCCCGAAACCCGCGCATTCGAGGCCCCGCCATTTTACCTTGAGGCCATTCCCGAGCTTGTCGACAGAGCCGAATTCACCACAGCCGATGCTGCGCTGAGCATGATCGAGATGATGCTGACGGAGGAGGCGCTTGCCGAAGGCGAAGCCGCCCCCGCGCGCCGCCAGCGCGACATGATCGTGACGGACCACGCGACCATCGCGTTTGATCTGTTCACCGAGGTGATGGATGGCGCGGAATTCCCGCTCGCCGTGCTGCTGACCGAGGATGACGACGTCTGGCTGACCCTGCTGCTGTCGGGGAATGAGCCGATGGACGCGGACGCGTTCGAACAATCCGCGCGCGATCTGGCCGCAGCGCTGCGCCCGGCCACAGAGGAGTAATCCATGTCTGATCCTGTTCTGATCGGCGAGAACATGACCGGCGGCTATGGCAATGGCCCCGATATCCTGCATGACTGCACCATCGCGGTCGAGAAAGGCGAGATTGCCGTAATCGTCGGCCCCAACGGGGCAGGCAAATCCACGGCGATGAAGGCAGTCTTCGGGATGCTGAACCTGCGGCAAGGCGCGGTGCGGCTGAAGGGCAATGACATCACACGCCTCACGCCGCAGGCGCGGGTGCGCGAGGGGATGGGGTTCGTGCCGCAGACCGGCAATATCTTCCCGTCCATGACCGTCGAGGAAAACCTCGAGATGGGCGCCTTCATCCGCGATGACGACACGCGCGAAACCATGGCGCAGATCTATGAGCTGTTTCCCATCCTCCGCGACAAGCGCCGTCAGGCGGCGGGTGAGTTATCGGGCGGGCAGCGCCAGCAAGTCGCTGTGGGCCGCGCGCTGATGACGCAACCCACAGTGCTGATGCTTGACGAGCCGACCGCCGGGGTCAGCCCCATCGTCATGGATGAATTGTTCGACCGGATCATCGAGATTGCCCGCACCGGCATCTCGATCCTGATGGTGGAGCAGAACGCGCGTCAGGCGCTTGGCATTGCTGACAAGGGCTATGTCATGGTGCAGGGCGAGAACCGCTACACGGATACGGGCGCGGCGCTGCTGGCCGATCCCGAAGTCCGCAAATCCTTTCTCGGAGGCTGAGCCGCATGGAACCTCTCAACGCACTCGTCAGTGTGACGAATTTCATGCTCATCCCCGCCTTTGCCTATGGCAGCCAGCTTGCGCTGGGGGCGCTCGGGATCACGCTGATCTTCTCGATCCTGCGCTTTGCGCATTTCGCCCATGGCGACACGATGGCGCTCGGGACAGCGGCCGTGATTGGCGGCACCTTCTTCCTGCAGGCGCAGGGTGTCTCGATTGGTGGTTTGCCAACCGCACTTCTGGCGATTCCGTTCGGGATCCTGGTGATGGTCCTCTACCTGCTGGCTGCCGACCGGCTGGTCTACAAATATTTCCGCAAGGTGAAGGCGAAGCCGCTGACTTTCGTGATGGCCTCGCTCGGGGTGATGTTTGTCACCAACGGGATCACCCGGCTGTTCATGGGGGTGAGCGAGACACGGTTCGAGGATGGCCAGCGCTTCATCTTCACAATTCGCGAATTCCGTGAATGGAGCGGGCTCGCGGAAGGCATGGCGCTGCGCACCGCGCAGGCGACGACGATCGTCACGGCGCTGATCGTGATGGTGGTCCTGTTCTGGTTTCTCAACCGCACCCGCGCGGGCAAGTCGATGCGCGCCTATTCCGACAATGAGGATCTTGCACTGCTGTCGGGCATCAACCCCGAACGCGTCGTGGTGATCACCTGGACAATCACGGCGATCCTGCTGGTGCTGGCGGGCACGCTTTACGGGCTCGACAAGGGGTTCCGGCCCTTCAACTATTTCCAGCTCCTGCTGCCGATGTTCGCGGCCGCGATCCTGGGCGGCCTGGGCTCGCCGCTGGGCGCGATTGTCGGGGCCTATGTGGTGGCCTTTGCCGAGATGGGCATCACCTTCGCGTGGCGGCGGGTGCTCACCTATCTCATGCCCGAGGGGATGGAGCCCAGCACCATGATGCAGCTCCTGCCCGTTGACTACAAATTCGCCGTGACCTTCGCGATACTGGTGCTGGTGCTCCTGTTCCGGCCCACAGGCATCTTCAAGGGGAAAGTGATATGAGCCTGACCGCGCGCGATCTTGGCCTCTTCGCCATCATGGGGGCCGTGCTGGCGATGGTGGCAATGTTCCAAAGCCCGCAATTGGCGATCACCATCCTGAACATGAGCCTGATCTCGGCGATCATGGCGCTCGGGGTGAACATGCAATGGGGCTATGCGGGCCTCTTCAATGTCGGGATCATGGGGTTCACGGCGGTCGGCGGGCTGGCCGTGGTGCTGATCGCGCAGCCCCCTGTGCCCGAGGCATGGGCCGCGGGTGGTCTTGGTATCCTCCTCGGGCTGATGCTGGGGGTGGCCACCATCCTCGCAGCGGTGATCGTCTACAAGCGCATGCCGCCCAGCAAACTGCGCGGGTTTACGCTGTTTGCCGTGGTTACAGTGGGGTTTCTGATCACCTCCTATGTCTTTGGCCCGGCGAAACAGGCCGTGCAGGCGGTTAACCCGGCCGCGACCGGCTATCTGGGCGGTGCCAATCTGCCGGTGATCCTGTCATGGCCCGTGGGCGCCGTCTTTGCGGCAGGTGTCGCCTGGCTGGTGGGCAAGGTCTCGCTCGGATTGCGCTCGGATTATCTGGCGATTGCGACACTCGGGATTTCCGAGATCGTGATCGCCGTGCTCAAGCACGAGCGCTGGCTTGCGCGCGGGGTCAACAATGTCACCGGGATCGACCGCCCCGTGCCGCGCCCGGTGGAGCTGCAGCCGCTGCCATGGGTGCAATCGCTGGCCGACAGCCTTGGCTGGAGCCTGTCGCAAACGGCTTCGGTCATCTCGGGGCTGGGCTATTCGGTGCTGTTCCTGATCGTGCTGGGCATCCTGATATGGCTTGCCGAACGCGCGCTCAATTCGCCCTGGGGCCGGATGATGCGCGCCATCCGCGACAATGAGGTCTCGGCCCGCGCCATGGGCAAGGATGTGACCCGGCGGCATCTCAATATCTTCGTGCTGGGCTCGGCCGTGTGCGGGCTCGCGGGCGCGATGATGGTGTCGATGGATGGCCAACTTACCCCGGGCAGCTATGAGCCCTTGCGCTTCACCTTCCTGATCTGGGTGATGGTGATCGTGGGCGGCTCCGGCAATAACTGGGGCTCGGTGCTGGGCGCTTTCGTGATCTGGTTCCTCTGGGTGCAGGTGGAACCGGCGGGGCGCTGGGTGATGGAGATGATCACCTCCAACATGGATGTGGGCTCAGCGCTGCGCCGTCACCTGCTGGATTCAGCGGCCTATATGCGGTTGACCACGATGGGGATCGCGCTGCTTCTGATGCTGCGTTTTGCCCCGCGCGGGCTGATCCCTGAACGCTGAGGCCACAGGCTGCGCGATCCTGCTGCCTGCGGCAGGCGCGTCGCGGCGGATGCGCGGGGCGGACAAGCTGGCGATGCATGTCGCGGGTGCGCCGCTCCTGCGCCTGGTGGCAGAGCGGGCGCTAGCGGCGAGCAGCCATGTGGCCGTGAGCCTTGCTACCGTGGATACTGCGCGGAGGAGCTTGCTCTGCGGGCTTGATGTGGAGTTACTGCCCGTGCCGGAGGCTTCCGAGGGTATGGCCGCATCACTGCGCGCAGGCGCGCTCTGGGCGGAAAACCTCGGGGCGTCTGCGCTGATGATCGCCCTGCCCGACATGCCCGAGATCACCAGCAGCGATATGCGTGCGCTGATCGACGCGCAGGCCGCGCGGCCCGATCAGCCGTTGCGCGCGAGCACGCAGGAGGGAGCGCCCGGACATCCGGTCATTCTGCCGCGGCGACTGTTTGGCGAGGTTCGGACCTTACGCGGCGATAGCGGCGCGCGCGCGCTGTTGCGCGCCCATCCGCCACTTCTGCATCCGCTGGAGGGCGCGCGCGCAATAACAGATCTCGACACGCCGGAAGATTGGGCAGCGTGGCGGCGCAAGGGCGAGGTGTAGGGCATTTCCGCGCGGGCAGACGACAAGAGAACCTGCGCAAGAATGACCGCCCGCAACCATTTCAGCTTCGCGCCGTGCTGCGCAGGCCTTCGCGGTGGGCGGCGAGCCAATAGGCCGTGAGCACAAGCGGGCCGTTTTGTACCTCACCCGATGCGATGAGGCTCATCAGTTCATCGAAGGATATGACGTGGCTGCGGATATCCTCGGCCTCGCTTTCAAGGCCCGCCACAGTCTCGGTACCTTCCGGCAACGCGCAGAGCGCCACATAATGATAGAGGAACTCCGTGACCGCGCCGGGGGAGGGATAGACATTGCCGACAGCGATAAGGCCGTCGCGCGCAAGCCCCAGATCGGCTTCCTCGCGCGCTTCGCGCAGGGCGCAATCTTCGGGGCGCTCGAAAGGGTCCACACGGCCCGCGATCGGCTCCAGTGACCAGCAGTTCTCAGCACCGCGTAGCCACGGTGCGTAGCGAAACTGCTCGATCAGCAGCACGCAGTCGCGTTCCGGATCATAGGGCAGCACCGTGACAGCATCGCTCATCACGAAGCCGGCACGCTTCACTGCCGGGCTCAGCGCGCCATCAAAGCGCCGAAATTGCAGTTCTTCCTCGACAACACCAAAGAACCAGGCATAGGGGATTTTGCGCGCTTGCGGTTTTACATCCGCCCTGCCCCATGCCGCGCGGAGCTTCGCTGGGTTCGCCGCGGCCTTCGCACGCGCGACAGAGGCCGCATGCGAAAGCGCCATCGGCCAACGCGTCCGCAGCGCGTCCGGGCCATGCGTTGCTGCCAGCGCGAGCATTTCTGCGCTGGCCCGGCGCAGGATGATGGCCCGGTCGCGATCAGGTGCGGCTTGCGCGGACCCTGTGCTGGTATTCATAAAAGCGGTGGCAGACATGCAGCCACCTGTTGCCTGCACCTCGATTTCGGCGGGAAATGCTCCGAAAGTCGCATAAAGCGCAGTCAGCCTTTCGAGCATCGCAGGCGTGACCGACACCAAGCACCCCGAAACCATAGCGCGCTCTGATTGCCAGATGCCTGGCAGCGATTTCTCCGCGCCTTCAAGCCCATATCCCGGCACATCTGCGCGCAGGGATCGCTCCACGCCCAGAACCTCGCGGCACCAATCGGCATCATCGAGCGGTGCCGTCAGGAAGACCAGACAGGTCATCGCGCCATGCGACGGGCTTCGGCAAAGCGGAAAACGAGTGCCAACGCCACAGCGATAGCTGCCAGAGACGAGAAAACAAGCGTCAGAAAATCCGCATCGAACATCAGCACAAGGCTCTCCTGAAGACCCGAGCTCAGCCGCCTCATCGTGATATTCATATTGGTATAGCGCCCCCGAGGGGGATCGATGACCACAATGACCACGCTTGCAGTGACATATATCATGATCAGGGAGAGGGCACTCCCCTGTAAGACAATGGAGAAGGCCCGGAGGATGGACTGGTTGATGCGCTTTCCGACATAGCTCCAGCCGATGACTGCACTCAGCGCGACCATGACATAAGTCTCGGCGGGAGCTATCGTGAAACCTCCATCGAGCAATTGGAATTCGCGCAGAAAGAAAAAGGCAGCAGCACCGAACAGCAGAAACGCCGCTAGACGGGTGAATGTCGGCATTGCAAGGTCTCCATCACGTCAGGATCGTACATACCTGAACAGTCAGTGTGCGCTGATGCTATCTGACGCATTACGCGCTGGAGAGGGGGCGTTGCAAGACCATCTGCGTGACATCGCACAGCCCTGAGCGGAAGGACCCGGCGCAGGAGGTCAGGTAGAACTCCCACATGCGCTTGAAACGTGTATCATAGCCCAGCGCCGCGATCTCGGGCCAACGCTCCTGAAAGGTGGCGTTCCAGCGGCGCAAGGTTTCGCTGTAGCTATCGGCGAAATCGTGGCTTGCAAGGAAATCCAGCCCCTGCGCTGCGGCGACCTCCCGAACGGGGGTGGGCGCGCCGAGCATACCGCCCGGAAAGATGTATTTCTGAATGAAATCGACATGGTTGCGATAGGCCTCGAAGCGGGCATCAGAGACCATGATGATCTGGATCACGGCCTGCGCACCGGGTTTGAGCCGCTCCTTCACTGCCTCGAAATAGCGCGGCCAGTATTTTTCGCCCACCGCCTCGAACATCTCTATGGAAGCGATGCCGTCGAACTGGCCTTGCGTGTCGCGGTAATCCTGCATCCGGATCTCGACCTGCTCCGCAAGGCCCAGACGATCCATGCGGGCGACAGCATAGTCGTATTGCGCCTGCGAGATCGTGAGCCCAGTGACATTGAGCCCGCGCTTGGCGGCAGCGTATTCGGCGAAACCGCCCCAGCCGCAGCCAATCTCCAGCACATGATCGCCCGGTTGCACGCCCATGCGGTCCACCATGGCGGCATATTTGGCTTCCTGCGCGGCCTCCAGGCTCTCCTGCCCGGTGGTGAAAACCGCGGATGAATAGGTCATGCTCTCATCCAGCCAGAGGCTGTAGAAGTCATTGCCCAGATCATAGTGATGGCGGATATTCTTGCGCGCCTGCGCCTTGGAGTTGGCGCGCAGCCAGTGGCGCAACCGCTCGAGCGCGCGCACCAGCCCCATGCCCACGGCCTCGTCATATACCGAAGGGTTGTCGTCATTGATCAGATCCATGAAGGCCTGCAGATCGGGTGTGCTCCAGCCGCCTTCCATGTAGGATTCGGCAAAGCCTACATCGCCCTCACGAATGAGCCGCGCGAAGAGGTCGGGATCATGCACATGCAATTCCGCGACATGGCCCGGCTGCTTGCCTTGCGCGCGGAAGCGCCGGCCATCGGGCAGCACCACATCGAGTCGCCCCTTGTTCAGCCGTTCCGCCCGCGCAAAAGCTTGCGCGAAGTAACGCGGCAGGTCGGCCTGTCCGGCAATCGAGGTCAGTATCCCGTTCATGGGTACGGATGGTAATGCCATGTCTGTCATCTGCAAGATGTCCCTGCTGCGGCCTTGTCAGCCGGTTTTCTTCTGCTCATAGGCCGCGAGGGCCCGGTTGCGCCCTTCGGCCAGATCGACCAGTGGGGCGGGGTAGTCCATATCGGGTTCAAGCTTCCAGCCGCGCGGGCAGGCTTGAAAGAACGCGCGCGCCGTCTCGGGTGGATCGCTCGAAAGCTCGGCGAGCCACTGCCGGCGATAGTTGCGCGCGGGGTCGAATTTCTCCGCCTGCGTGTCGGGGTTGAAGATACGGAAATAGGGTGACGCATCCGGGCCGGAACCGGCAACCCATTGCCAGCCCATCGCATTGGAGGCCGGATCCCAATCCACCAGGCATTCCGCGAACCACTCCTGTCCGACGCGCCAATGGGTCAGCATATGCTTGGTCAGATAGGATCCCACCAGCATCCGCGCGCGGTTATGCATCCGCCCTGTCACGTACATTTCACGCATGGCGGCATCGACCACCTCTATGCCCGTGCGGCCCTGTTTCCAGCGCAGTGTCGTCTCGTTCTCCGACTCCCAGGGGAAGTTTTCCCAACCCGCCCGCCAGCTATCTCGCGTGATGTGCGGGGTGTGGTAGATCAGATGATAGGCAAACTCGCGCCAGACAACTTCCTTGAGGAAGGTCTCGGCCCCCGCCTTGCCCGCCTCCAGCGCGCGCTGGCCTGCCTCCCAAAGCGCAAGCGGGCTGATCTCGCCATATGTTAGGTTTTCGGACAGGCCCGAGGTAGCGTCGAGATCGAGCCGGTCGCGATCGCGGCCATAGCTCTCGATCCGGTGGCGCATGAAGGCGGCGAGCCGAGCCTGCGCGGCCGCCTCGCCCACATGCAGATACTGCGCGACGACATCCGCGCCGCGATCCATCGCGCGGCCCATCTGCCAGTCTTCGAGCCTGTCGCTCGCGGGCCAGCTTGCGGGCGCTTCCAAGCGATCAGGTGCCGCGATGCGCGCCGCCACATCGCGGCCGCGCACAGCACGCCAGAAGGGTGTGTAAACCTGATAGAACTTGCCCTGCCCTGTCTCGACCTCCCAGGGCTCGAACATCAGATGGCCGGGAAAGCTCCTTGCCTCGATCCCATCCCCGCGCAACCCGGCCTTGACCGCCTTGTCGCGGGCGATCTGGTCAGGGTCATACTGCCGCGTCCACCACACGGCCCCGGCACCGGTCTCGCGGACCAGCGCCCGAAGTGTCTCAAGCGCCTTGCCACGACGCAGGATCAGCCGCGCGCCAATCTCCTCCAGCCGCTCGGCGAATGCCCCCACACCCAGCCCAAGCCGCCATTTCGGCGCTGCGCCCAGCCCCTCGACCACCTCATCATGCAGAAAAACCGCTATAACAGGACGCCCGCTATTTGCAGCGGCGGCGAGCGCGGGATGATCGCTCAGGCGCAGATCGCGCCGGAACCAGATCAGGATCGGAGAGGTATCGGGCAAATCTGCGGGCCTTGCTCTGAATTACAATACGCGATCTAGCGCCGTGATCAGGTGGTCAAGTTCTTGCGGGGTTGTGTAATGCACGAATGAAAGCCGCAACACACCATGCGCGGGGTCGATCCCCTGCCCTTCGAGCGCGCGATTGGCGTAGAAACTGCCTCCGCCCGCCATGATCCCCTCAGCGGCCAACGCCTTCGCCAGCTTCACCCCGGCGCGGTCATGCGCAACCGCCACTGTCGGGGCCCGCCCCGCAGCCTTTTGTGGCCCAAGCAGCCGCAGATCATTGCGCCCGCAGAGATGGTCGAGCAGCGGTTGCAGCAGCGCGGTTTCCTGCGCGCGCATCAGGTCATGCACTTGCGCGGCACGGGTCTTGGGGTCGGCATTGCCCTGCCCGAAATGATGCGCATGCAGCGCGTCGATATAATCGGCCATGCCCGCACAGGCGGCGATCTGGGCATGATCGGGGCCTGCGGGGGTGAAGCGCTTGTAGAGCGTGTCGGCGTTGAAATAATGTGCCTGGTTGGGCAGCGCCTCGCCCAACGCGCGGCGAATGACCATCAGCCCCTGATGCGGCCCATAAGTCTTGTAGGCGGAAAACAGATAGATATCCGCCCCAAGCGCATTCACGTCCGGCAACCCATGCGGCGCGTAGGACACACCATCGACACAAGAATAGATGCCCGCATCGCGCAGTTGCGTGCAGATCTCGGCGACGGGATTGATCTCGCCCACGACATTGGAGCAATGCGGAAAACACACCAGCCGCACCTTGTCATCCACCAACCCGCAGAGGCTTTCAGGGTCGAGATGCCCTGTCACCGGGTCGATGGTCCACTCACGCACATCGACCCCACGCGCAGCAAGCCGCCGCCATGGGCCGGAATTGGCTTCGTGGTCCTGATCGGTCACGATGATCGCATCACCCGGCGTCAGCCATTCGCCAAACGCCTGCGCGAGGACACAGGTATTGGCCGTGGTCGATGGCCCGAAACTCAGCTCATCAGGCGCGACCCCCATCATCGCCGCAAGCCGGGTGCGCGCCTCATCCATCTCCGCGCCGGCAAGTTGTGAGGCTTCATAGGCGCCGTAGGGCTGAACCTTGCGGCTGTGATAAAAGCGCGTCAGGCGGTCAATGACGGGCTGGCAGGTATAGGAGCCCCCGGCATTCTCGAAAAACGCCTGGCCTTGCAGGCTCGGCTCGGAAAAGGCGGGGAATTGCGCGCGGACGAAATCAAGGTCCAGCTTGGGCAGATGCATCGGGCCTCCGGGTTGCTTGGTCGCGCCACTGTGATTACCCGCGCGCAAAGTCGCAACCCCGAAAGCTCTCGCGCTCAGCCTGTCCCGAGGATCACCCGGACATAATTCTGCGTCTCGGCATAGGGCGGGATACCCCCGTGTCGCTCGACCGCCCTCGGGCCCGCGTTATAGGCGGCCAGCGCAAGCTGCCAATTGCCGAATTTCTCATACATCATCCGCAGATACCGCGCGCCACCATCGAGGTTCTGATGCGGGTCGCTCGGGTCTACGCGCAGCATCTGCGCCGTGCCGGGCATGAGCTGCGCCAGCCCAATCGCGCCCCTGTGCGACAGCGCATTGGGATTCCAGCGGCTCTCCTGATTGACAAGGCGCAGGAAGAGATCCTCGGGGATATTGTGACGGCGGGCTGCGGCGCGCGCAAGGTCGAGATATTCGCCCTGATAGCGACCGTTATAGCGCGGAATCGTCGTCTGCGGTGTGTTGTCGGCATTGGGCAAAAGTCGCACGGATTTGGAATACTGCTCCGAGAGCCGCCCATCTATCAACCGCCCGGCGGCGCGCACGGAATCAAGCCGCGAGGCCCCGCTATTGCCGGACAGGTTCAGCCCCTGCGCATCCGCGTGGTCCGCCGAGATCAGAGCCAACCCGACCACCAGACAAAGCGCCCTGCCTTGCATCCCGTTCCCTCGCTCATTGGAATTATGCTGGCAGTTTAGCGATCGCGCATTGGTTTTTCCAGACTTTTGGTTCTGCCTTGGCCCGGCTTGCGGATTTTCATGACTTCTTTACGATCATGAGCACAGGTTAATGCGGTTGCAGCCACGGCGATTCTGGCAGACAACGGCGTGGACGGCAGACAGGGGAAAGATATGGCGGGATCAGTCAACAAGGTCATTCTTATCGGCAATCTGGGGCGTGATCCGGAGGTGCGGACATTCCCGGATGGCGGGAAACTGTGCAATCTGCGTATCGCGACGTCTGAGCGCTGGCGCGACAAGTCGA
Organism: Paracoccaceae bacterium; assembly: GCA_003567315.1. GTDB lineage: Bacteria > Pseudomonadota > Alphaproteobacteria > Rhodobacterales > Rhodobacteraceae > Roseinatronobacter. The sequence continues at coordinate 60,470 of PWZT01000054.1, read as the reverse complement.
GCGGTGAACAGCGCGAGCGAACTGAGTGGCACAATGTCGTTCTGCGCGGCGACGGGCTTGTGCGCGTGGCCGAGCAATATCTGCGCAAAGGCTCCAAGGTCTATGTCGAAGGGACACTGCAGACCCGCAAATGGCAGGACCAGAGCGGTCAGGACCGCTACTCGACCGATGTCGTTGTCGCAGGGCTCGGGGGCACGCTGACCATGCTTGACGGGCGCGGCGAAGGCGGCGGGTCCGGCGGGGGCGGCGGCGGGTATCAGCGCGATGACGGTTATTCCTCGAGTTATGGCAAATCGGTACCGGCTGGCCCGGCAGACATGGATGACGAAATCCCGTTCTGAACCCATGCTTGACGGATCGCGCGGCGCAGGCTAAGCGCAGAGTGTCGCGGGTGTAGCTCAATGGTAGAGCAGCAGCTTCCCAAGCTGACGACGAGGGTTCGATTCCCTTCACCCGCTCCATGATTCCGCTCCACAGATGAACCGGCAGCCGTGTTAGCGCTATAGTGGGGCCTGCGCCCGGAAAACGCATTGTTTTGCTCCATTGCACGGATTAACCCTGCTCCAAAATCACAACCGGACAGGAGCAGCCCATGCGCGCGACCCGCATCGTTCAGAAAATCCTCGCCAATTACGAGGGCGACACACCTGGCGTCAAAGCCAATCTCTGCCGCATGCTGATGCATGGCAAGCTCGGCGGGTCCGGCAAGATGATTATCCTGCCCGTCGATCAGGGCTTCGAGCACGGCCCCGCGCGCAGCTTTGCCGTCAACCCTGCCGCCTATGATCCGCATTATCACTACCAGCTTGCGATCGATGCGGGGCTCAACGCCTATGCCGCGCCGCTGGGCATGATCGAGGCGGGCGCGGATACCTATGCAGGCCAGATTCCCACGATCCTGAAGATGAACTCGGCCAATTCGCTGATGTCAGGCACAGCGGGCAAGAATCAGGCAGTCACAGCCTGTGTCGATGACGCGCTGCGGCTGGGCTGTTCGGCCATCGGCTTCACCATCTATCCGGGCAGCGATTGCGCACTCGACATGTACGAGGAAATCTCGGCGATGCGCGAGGAAGCCGCCGCGAAAGGTGTGGCCACAGTCATCTGGTCCTATCCGCGCGGCGAGGGGGTCACCAAGGAGGGCGAGACGGCCATCGACGTGGCCGCTTATGCCGCACAGATTGCCGCCCTGCTCGGTGCGCATATCATCAAGATCAAGCTTTCGACCGATCATCTGATGCTACCTGAGGCGAAAAAGGTCTATGAAGACCAGCAGATCGACATCGCCACGCAGGCCGCTCGGGTGAAGCATTGCATGGAGGCCAGCTTCAACGGGCGCCGGATCGTGGTGTTCTCGGGCGGCGCCAAGAAGGGCGCCGATTCGGTCTATGACGACGCCCGCGCGATCCGCGATGGCGGCGGCAATGGCTCGATCATAGGACGCAACAGCTTCCAGCGCGATCGCGACGATGCCTTGGCGATGCTGGCCAAGCTGGTCGATATCTACAAGGGCAAGGCATAAAGGCTTTTCCTCGGGTGCGTGGCGTTCACGCACCCTTGGGATTTCAACTCTTGCACCACGGCATCTCATACCATAAATGTTATGATATAACATATATGGAGATGCTTCATGCCCCAGCCTGACGCGCGTTTGACTGTGACTGTTCTTTCCGGCTTTCTCGGGGCCGGGAATACAACGCTTCTGAACCATGTGCTGAACAATCGCGAGGGTCGGCGCGTCGCAGTGATCGTCAACGATATGTCCGAGGTGAACATCGATGCCGATCTGATCGCGGCCGGGGTCGATCTCAAGCGTGGCGAGGAAAAGCTCGTCGAGATGTCCAATGGCTGCATCTGCTGTACGCTGCGCGATGATCTGCTGGCCGAGGTGCGCAGGCTCGCGGCCGAAGGGCGATTCGACTATCTGCTGATCGAGTCCACCGGCATTTCCGAACCGCTGCCGGTTGCCGCGACCTTCGAGTTCCGCGACGAAATCGGCGAGAGCCTGATGGATGTGGCCCGCCTCGATACGATGGTGACAGTCGTGGATGCGGTCAATCTGCTGAAGGATTTCTCCAGCCATGACTTCCTGTCCGATCGGGGCGAGACACTTGGCGCAGAAGATGAACGAACTCTGGTCAATCTGCTGACCGATCAGATCGAATTCGCAGATGTGATCGTGCTCAACAAGGTCTCGGATGCAGGCCCGGAGCGCGTCGATGCCGCGCGCAAGATCATCAAGGCGTTGAACCCGGATGCGCGCCTGATCGAGACCGACCATTCTCATCTGGAGGCCGGTCTGATCTTCGACACCGGCCTGTTCGATTTCGACCGCGCGCATGAGCATCCGCTCTGGGCCAAGGAGTTGTACGGCTTTGCCGATCATGTGCCCGAAACCGAGGAATATGGCGTGTCCAGCTTCGTCTATCGTGCGCGCAGGCCCTTTGATCCGGCGAAAATCCATGCCTTTCTCAATGGCCCCCTCCCCGGTGTCATCCGCGCGAAAGGCCATTTCTGGATCGCGACCCGCCCCAACTGGGTGGCGGAATTTTCGCTCGCGGGCGCGATGTCCAGCGTCACGCCGCTGGGCGGTTGGTGGGCTGCTGTGCCGAAAGACCGCTGGCCGGATCATCCCGAGGCCCGCGCCCGAATGGCGGAAAACTGGGTCGAGCCCTGGGGCGACCGGCGGCAGGAGTTGGTCTTCATCGGGGCGGGTATGGATCGGGATGCGCTGGTCGCAGCGCTTGATCACTGCCTGATCGACGCGGCGGATTTCGCGCCCCAAGCCTGGGCCGGACTCGAAGACCCGTTTCCGCGGTGGGGCCAGCGCAAGGCCGCGTAACCGAGATGCGTTGCAATCTCTCGACGAGCCTGAAGCGACGGCGGGCAGCATCGATGGCGCTTTATGACCGCTTGCCGCGTGAGTTGCGGCGCTGGCTGGCCCATGCGGCCCTGCCGTGGAGCGCGCCCTCGGCGTTGACACTCTGGCAGCGCGCGTTGCGCGAGGCGCAAGGCGATGTGCAGGCGGCGCAGGCCGTACTGAGCCGTGTCGAAGCGCGCCTGATCGCGCGCGATTCGGCCAAGGTCTGGGGCCTGCACCACCCCTCAGCAATCAACGCCGCAGACGCGCCAGAAGCTCGGCATTGATATAACCATCCGGGGGCAGGCCCTGCTGGCGTTGCCATCCCTGAACCGCCGCGATCGTCGCTGGCCCATGCCGCCCGTCAATCCCCGCCGTATCGAACCCGAGCGCCACGAGCCGGCGCTGCACTTCCTTGCGCTCGGAAAGGGTCAGGGCGCGGTCACTCCGGGGCCATTGCCCGCGCAGCGCCCCGGCCCCGCGCAACCTGTCGGACAGATGGCCCAAGGCCAGCACATAGGCATCCGAGATATTGTATTCTTTCAGAACATCGTAATTCCCATAGGCGAGAAAGGCTGGCCCGCGCGCGCCACCCGGCAGGATCAGCCGCGCGTCGCCTCCCGGTATTTCGGCCCCTGTCGTCGTCTGCAGACCAGCCCGCGCCCAAGCCGATGCGCTGCGTTGCTGCCCGGTAAGGCCAAGGTCGAACCCGGATGGCAGAATAACTTCGACGGCCCATGGCTGGCCGCGTTGCCAGCCACGGCGCGCCAGATAGTTGGCCGCAGAGGCAAGCGCGTCACTCGGATCGCCACTCCAGAAATCTCGCTTTCCATTCCCGGTGAAATCAACGGCATAGGCCAGAAAGCTCGACGGCATGAACTGCGTATGCCCGAACGCCCCGGCCCAGGAACCGATCAGATCACCCGCGCTGACCTCGCCCGACTGCACGATTTTCAGGGCATCGATGAGCTGGTCCTCGAAGAACGCGCCGCGCCGCCCGTCCCGCGCGAGCGTGGCCAGCGTCGCGAGCAGAGGGACACGCCCGCGATCTGCGCCATAGGAGGTCTCGATCCCCCATATCGCGACCACGATTTCAGGCGGTACGCCATAGCGCTGCTCGATCCGCGAGAGCACCCCCGAATGCTGGCGCATCAAGGATTGACCCTGCGCGATTCGTCCCGTGGTGACCGCGTTGTCCAGATACTCCCAGACCCGCGCGCCAAATTCGCTCTGGCGCTGATCGAGGCGGATCGTCTCGGGACGATAACGCATATGCGGCCGTGCCTGCGCGAGCGTGGCGCTCGAAATGCCTTGTGCCTGCGCGCGACTGGCAAACCCGTCAAGCCACGCGCTGAAATCGCCCTGCTCAGCCTGGGCAGGGCGCGGCTCGGGGCGTGGCGATACCGATGTGTTGGCGCCGAGGCACCCCGGCAGGACGAGGCAGAGTATCAGGATCAAAAGGCGCACGAATATCACTCCCAGAGCAGTCTCCTCATGCTAGACAGGACGCCATCATAAACCAAGCCGGATGATGCCGAGTATAGCGCATCTGTCTTAACAGCCCGTGAACAATCCGCTACTCTGATTATCAAACAAGAAAACGAGGCAAGCAGTGTCATGCATCTTTCACGACGTTCCAGCATATGCGGGCTCATGGCCCTGTCCCTTTCGGCCTGCATGGGAGGCGGTGCACCGATGAGCGCGCCCTCCGCGCGTCAGTCACCGATGCGCCCCGAGCCCAATCCAGCCTTCGATGCGTGGAAAGCGGAGTTTCGCGCGCGCGCGCGGAGCGCCGGAATTGCGCAGAATATTCTGGACCCGGCGCTTGAGGGCGCGGGTTTCCTGCCCGATGTTGTCGCGCGCGACCGCAGGCAGGCGGAATTCACGCGCACCTTCGAGGACTACATTACCGCCATCGCTGTCACCGACGAACGCATTTCCGCAGGGCGCGCGGCACAGGCGCGTCACAGCGACACGCTGCGCGCGATCGAGTCGCGCTATGGTGTCGAAGCCGAGGTCATTACAGCGGTCTGGGGGCTGGAGTCGCGCTATGGCACCGAGCGGGGCGATATTCCGGCCATCTCGGCCCTCGCGACGCTCGCCTTTGATGGGCGGCGCGGGGCGTTTTTCGAAAGCCAGTTGCTTGCGGCACTTCGTATCCTGCAGCGCGGGGACACCACCCTCGCCAATCTGCGCGGCTCCTGGGCGGGCGCGATGGGGCATACGCAATTCATCCCGACGACCTATCAGGAATACGCCGTTGATTTCACAGGCAATGGGCGGCGCGACATCTGGGCGGACGACCCGAGCGATGCGCTGGCCTCGGCTGCGAATTACCTGTCTCGCATGGGCTGGCGTCGTGGGCAGCCCTGGGGCGTCGAGGTGCGGCTGCCAGAGGGGTTCGACACGTCGCTTGCGGGGCGGGGGAGCACGCGGGCGGTCTCGGAATGGAGCGGCTTGGGCGTGCGCGATGTGAATGGGGGTCCGGTTGCGGATCACGGCCCATCCTCACTCTTGCTGCCTGATGGGCCGCGCGGGCCTGCCTTCGTGATCTTCCGCAACTTCACCGCGCTCATGCGTTACAACAACTCCGAGTTCTATGTCATTGGTGTCGGGCATCTTTCTGACAGGCTGCGTGGGCGCGGCCCGATCCAGGGCAACTTCCAGCCCGACCGTTTTGGTCTGCGTCTGGCCGACCGGCAGGAGTTGCAACGTTTGCTGACACGGGCAGGGTTCCACACGCAAGGTGTGGATGGGGTGATCGGGCCGAATTCCGAGGCGGCGATCCGATCATATCAGCAGTCGAGGGGAATGTCCGTGACAGGTCAGCCATCTCGTGCGCTGCTTGAGCAGTTGCGTGGAAGCGCATGATTCAAAAGCCGGAATGATAGACTGTGCTGTTGTGAACACTGCGCACGCAGTGCAGTGTACGCAGCCTTCCACGGGACTAAAGGCAAGGCACCTATGCTGGACGCGCCGCGTAAAGCGCGATTGCGTTGCCGCGCGCGCTGGCATAGCGTAACGCAGATTTGCAGAATGGAGGATATGCGCATGTCCGAAAAGACCCCCAGCTTCGAGACACTCCAGATCCATGCCGGTGCCCTGCCCGATCCGGCGACCGGCGCGCGGCAAGTGCCGATCTACCAGTCCACGGCTTTCGTGTTTCGCGATGCCGATCACGCCGCAGCCCTCTTCAACCTGCAGGAAGTGGGCTACATCTACTCGCGTCTGACCAACCCGACTGTAGCCGCACTGCAGGAGCGTATGGCATCGCTTGAAGGTGGCGCGGGGGCTGTGTGCTGCTCTTCGGGTCATGCCGCACAAATCATGGCGCTGTTTCCGCTGATGGGGCCGGGCATGAATGTCGTGGCTTCCAACCGGCTCTACGGGGGCACGGTGACGCAATTCAGCCATACCATCCGACGCTTCGGCTGGAGCGCGAAATTCGTGGATTTCGACGATCTCGATGCGGTGGAAGCCGCGATCGACGACAATACGCGCGCTGTATTTTGCGAATCCATCGCCAATCCGGGCGGGTATATCACCGATCTCGATGCAATTTCGCCCATCGCCGAGCGCGCGGGCGTGCCGTTGATCGTGGATAACACCACGGCCACGCCCTATCTTTGCCGCCCGATCGAGCATGGCGCGACGCTGGTGGTGCATTCGCTCACGAAATACCTGACCGGGAATGGCACGGTCACGGGCGGTGCGATCATCGACTCGGGCAAATTCGACTGGTCGAACGGGAAATTCCCGGCGCTCTCCGAGCCCGAGCCCGCCTATCACGGGCTAAAATTCCATGAAACTTTCGGCCCGCTCGCCTTCACCTTCAACGCCATCGCCATCGGGCTGCGCGATCTGGGCATGACCCTGAACCCGCAAGCGGCGCATTACACGCTGATGGGGATCGAGACGCTGTCGCTGCGCATGGAAAAGCATTGCGCCAATGCTGTGAAGGTCGCCGAGTGGCTGGAGCGTGACCCGCGCGTGGCGTATGTGACCTATGCGGGGTTGCCCTCCTCGCCTTATTATCCGCGCATGGCGAAGGTTTGCCCCAAGGGTGCGTCGTCGCTCTTCACCTTCTCGCTCAAGGACGGCTATGAGGCCTGCGTGAAGCTGATCGATTCCGTCAATCTCTTCAGCCATGTCGCCAATCTGGGCGATACGCGCTCGTTGATCATCCATTCGGCCTCGACCACACATCGGCAATTGACCGAGACGCAGCAGATCGCAGCCGGTGCCGCGCCCGATGTTGTGCGCCTGTCCATCGGGCTGGAAGATGCCGATGACCTGATTGCCGATCTCGATCAAGCACTTACAGCGGCCTGCAGCTAGGCGCGCTCTTAGAATCGCTCATGCGCCTCGGCATGGGCGGTTTTTCGCGCTCAAATTTCGAAGTCAGGGGAAAGTGACTCCCGAATGCTTCAAACTCTGTGCTAAAGCCGTCGTATGAAACCCAATTTCGCACTTGGTCTTACCGATGACGGGATCACCCTCTGGCACCGTGATGCCTCGGGGTGGTTGCGTGTTGATGCGGTCGCCCCGGACAGCCCGACGCTTGACAGCGACATGCGCGCAATGGCCGAAGCGGCCGCACGGTTGGAGCCGGACCGGATCATCACAAAGATTGTAGTTCCCGACGACCAGATCCTTTATTGTGATCTGGAACTTGGCTCCGGTAGTCCCGCAGAACAGGACGCGATGCTGCGCGCGCAACTCGAAGGCCGCACCCCCTATCCGGTAGAAGAGCTTGAAATCGACTGGTTCGAGGAGAACGGCCACGCCTGCATGGCAGTGGTAGCGCGCGAAACCATCCTCGAAGCCGAGGAATTCGCGCGTGGCTATGGGTTCAACCCGGTCAGTGCGGTCGCAGCGCCCGCAAAGGCGCGCTACCCGATGGAGCCTGTCTTCTGTACCACGCGCACCGCGCGCGAGATTTTCGACGATCCGTCCGTCTGCGCCCTGCAGCGCGATCTGGTGCGCGAGGTGGGCTTCGTTTCTGCCGACCCGTCTGAGGTAACGCCCGATCCAGCGGTAGAGCCTGTCTTCGTGGCCGAAAAAGGGCAGGATCAAACGATTGACGCGCCGCCATCACCCAATGCGGCTGGCACGAAATCGGAGATAGAAACGGAAGAGGCCCCTGCCCCGACCGAACAGAAGGCAGACCCTGCGCCGTCAGTCTCGACCCCGGACAAGGCCAAGCCCGAAAGCGCTGACAAGCCCGAAAGCGCTGACAAACCCGAGAGCGTTAAGAAGCCGACAGGCGCAAAACAGGCGGCGGCCAAGGCCGCGCAGGACCGCAAGAACGCACTTCTCGCGCGGCTCACTGGCGCGAAGGAAAAGGCAGCGGCAATCAAGCAATCTGCCATGCCAAAACAGCAGGGCAAGGCTAATGCGCCCGAAGCTGAAAGCGAGGGGGATACAACACCCGCGACATTCCGCTCGCGCCGAGCGAGCGCAAAACCGTCAGAGACAGCAACTCGCGTTGCGAAAGAGGTAGCCGCGCGCAGCAATCCGCTGACAACGCTGCTCGCGCGCGTGAAGGCCAGGTCGAGCCAGCCTGCAACGAAGCTTTTCAACAAGGCGAAAGCCGCGTCCGGCAAGGCGGCTGCGGCGCGAAATAAGCTGTCAGCCACCGACGCGAAGTCTGCACCCGCTGCGCCGGAAGCGGCCCTAACCTCCAAATCTGCTAAAAAAGCTCCGGCCACAACACTTGCGTCACCCGCTGATACCGCTGCCGATCCAAAGCAACGCAAAGACCCGCTCACGATGCTGCGCGAGCATGGCAATCGCGGGCCGGATCCCAAGGAAGCCGAACGCCTGACGATTTTCGGCGCGCGCAACCAAGACATGCCAGCGACCACAGGTAACAGGCGCGCGCTGCTTGTTCTGGGGGGCATCGCAATGCTCCTTGTTGCCGTTGGGATCTGGGCGGCGTTCTTCTACGTTACCCAGCCCGCGCCCGAACAGATCGCGGAGGACAGTGCAGCGCCCGCAGAGGCCGAGATTGCCGCACCCGCCGAGGCCGAACCCGAGGCTTCGCTTGCTGCTCAGGACGAGGTCGAAGCAGCGCTCGGACTCGAAGATGCTGCGCAACAGCCGCCGCTGGACCTTTCCGATGCCGAACTGGCGCCATCAGAGCCCACGCAAGAGCCCGGCGCCGATACACCGACAGCGCAGGCCGATGCAAACGCGGGGCGCCTTGCAGCACTTCGGTCTGTCGCCCTCATACAGCCACAAGAGGCGGCGACGCTTCCATCTTCTCCCGAGAGCCCTGCCCCCTTCGGAACCGAGCCGCTCCCGCCGACCCGCTCGGAACTCGCCGCTGACCTTGCAGCACAAGAGGACGCCGAGATCGCCGAGGGGCCCGAAGAAACCTTGCCGAGCGGAGATATTCCCGAGTCAGAAGCCGCGCTGGAAATCCTGGTAACCCCGGGCACGCCAGCTGCTGTGCCCCCGCAACGCCCGGAGGGTCTTCTGTCCGAAGCGCAACTGGAGGCACTGCGCGAGGCCGCCGCACTGCCAGAGCCCGAGCCGGTTGAGGAATTGCCTGAGACCATTGCAGAGCAGGCTGTGGCAGAAGACGAGATCGCGCCTGCCGAACCCGATCCTTTTGACGAATCTGCTCTGGACATAGAAGTTTCCAGCGGAACGCCTGCGGCCACCCCACCCGAACGGCCCGCTGGGCTGGCTCCGGAGGCGGAGCAAACGCTGCCCCAGACACCTGACACAGATGCACCGCCCGAAGCGGACGCGGCCCCGCCCGCGCAAGCCACGGAAGAGGACGATCAGGCCAGCCTGACGACACCGCCGCCGGGCGGTGTTGCCTTGTCGGCTCTGCGCCCGGTCACGCGTCCCGACGAACTCTCCGAGGCAGCCGGGATGGCAGCGGAGGACGAGGACAGTTTCGCGGATGCCTCGGAGCTTGCTGTTCCGGCCTCGCTGCGACCGGACACGCGCCCGAGCCAGTTCGCGGCTGTGGTGCAGCGCACGCTGCGAGCGGCGCAGAGCGACCAGCAGAGCGCAACGCCTTCGCAGCCGGTTCAGACTGCGCGCGCGGCGGCGGTCCCGTCCATTCCCACCTCGGCATCAGTCGCACGCGAAGCGACCCAGAGCCGCGCGATCAACCTGCGCCAGGTCAACCTGATCGGGGTTATGGGCACCTCCTCGAACCGTCGGGCGCTGGTGCGGCTGTCCAATGGACGCGTGGTGACAGTTCGGGTTGGCGAACGACTTGATGGCGGACAAGTGACCGCGATTGGCGACTCTGAGTTGCGCTACACGCGCCGCGGACGTGATGTTGTGTTGCGTCTCGCGTCCTGACACGGGATAAGGCCGCAGGGGAGCGCGCAGTTTGCAAGGATCACGAATGTCTGAAAAGCAAGTCTCACCTGCCGTGAAAATCGGGCTGGAACTCGGCCCGGTGCTTCTGTTCTTTCTCGGCTATATCAGCACACGCGGGCAAAGCTACCAGATCGGCGGAACCGAGTATGACGCCTTCATCTTGCTGACAGCGGCTTTCATCCCGCTGATGGCTGTGGCGACCTTCGTGCTCTGGAAGCTCTCGGGGCGGCTGAGCCGGTTGCAGCTTGTCACGCTGGTGATGGTCGTGTTGTTCGGCGGGTTGACGGTCTGGCTCAATGACGAGCGGTTCTTCAAGATGAAGCCCACGGCCGTCTACTCGATCTTTGCGGTGCTTCTGTTCATCGGGCTTGCGCGCGGGCAGAGCTGGCTGGAGTTGGTCATGGAAGGCGCGCTGCCGCTCAAGCATGAGGGTTGGATCGTGCTCACACGCCGTCTGGCGATCATGTTCGCGGTCATGGCGCTTGCGAATGAATTCGTCTGGCGCACCATGTCTACCGACGCTTGGGTGAATTTCCGCACCTTCGTGCTGCCGCTCATGCTGTTCGGCTTCTTCATTCTGCAGGGCAAGCTGTTCGAGCGTTACAGCACGGCACCAGACAAGCAATAAGCGTGTCGGGGCGGGCTGGCGCCCGCCCGTCGCAAGATCAGTCGCGCTGACCGAACAGCACCTTCTGCGCCGCGCGATCCGTCTTCACATCGGAACGTTTATCGGCCCCAAGCGCACACCCGCTCTGCACTGCCTCGCGCGCGGCAACGACATCGAGCCAGCGCTTCAGGTTGGGCTTGTCTTCGAGCGTCTGCTCCTGCCCCTCCCAGAGCGACGCCCAGGGCCAGATCGCCAGATCCGCAATCGAGTAGAAATCGCCCGCAACATATTCATGCCGGGCAAGCTGACGGTCGAGCACCCCCAGTAACCGGGCCGTCTCGTTGCGGTAACGGTCCTTGGCATATGGCAGATCCTGCGGCGGGTCCATCGAGGGCGCATATTTCAGAAAATGATGCGCCTGGCCGGCCATCGGTCCCAGCCCCCCCATCTGCCACATCAGCCATTGTTCGACCGCGACCCGTTCGCGCTCGGTTGCGCCGCCGAATTGCCCGGTCTTGCGCGCGAGATATTGCAGGATCGCGCCCGATTCAAAAATCGAGATCGGGGCGCCGTCCGGCCCGTCGGGATCGACAATCGCGGGCATCCGGTTGTTCGGAGCGATCTTCAAGAACGCAGGCTCGAACTGGTCGCCCGCACCGATATTGACGTAATGCACTTTGTAAGGGAGCCCCATCTCCTCGAGCGCAATGGAGATTTTCCAGCCATTCGGCGTGGGCCAGTAATGCAGATCGATACTCATACAACCTCCTGTGAGCGTGGATTGCTGCACAAGCTAAGCATGATATGATCAATTCCAAGTTGGAAATGGAACGGAGCTTTGCGCGGCACGTCTGTCAACCGCCGTTCCGTAGCGTCAGCTGGCCGCGCGCATGACCCGCGAATCCATCAGGCGGACGAGATTGGCGCGATATTCAGCCGTGTCATTCTGATCGGAGATCGTGCCATCCGCTGCGACAGCGCGCCCTGGAGGGCGTCGGCATCGAAGCGCTGGGGCAGCGCCGCCTTGGCCTTTGTCCAGCGGAAGACGCTATCTCGAGACGCTTCGAGGACCGAGCCAATGATTTCACCCGCTCCCGAAACGGCGCGTTGACGACCAGCCTGACGCGTTGCGGAGCCTCAAATCTGCACCATAATCGCCACGGCCGCCCCCTGCCCAATCACAAGATGTCAGCGCACGAGATACCTTGCCAACATGCCCTAGGTCGCATCAACAGCGGTGGGCCAATCCTTGCAGGTTTCGAGCGCTCAGGAGACAAGCTCTCGGGTTCTGGCGCTCACCGGGCGGACGCGGCGGGGCCAGAGCGCATCCTTGTCGGCTTTCACTGTCCGCATTGAACGCATCGCAAGCTGGTGAATGGTACTTGCGTGCCCCTCCCTGACCCGACACGGCTGACTTCTGTCATTGGGTGTGTCTGATGAGGTGTCCCTCATGATGGTTGTCCTCCTGTTGGTCTGTCAAAATTGGCACAGGATACTTTTCTCGTGGATGACTCAGATCAAAGCGACATAAAATCCCGACAAGCGATACGATCAAGCGGTGATCCGGTCTCGACTCGGACCTGAAACCGGGCATGATGCAACGTCATGAGCGATCAACAACGTCACCCATTTCTCACAGCCCCCGGGGCGATTGCTTTCGCGCATCGCGGTGGCGCGCAGGAAAACGAAGAGAACACGCTTCCAGCCTTCGCCCATTCGCAGGCTCTGGGGTACACCCATGTCGAACTCGACGTGCATGCCACGCGCGACAATGTCGTGGTTATCCATCATGACGCCGATCTGACCCGAATGTGCGGCGATTCGAGACGAATCGCGGATCTCGACTATGCCGAGCTTCGCAGCATCCGCACGCGGGGCGGTAATGAAATTCCCCGGTTGAAGACACTGTTCGTCGAGTATCCGCGGCTCTTCGTGACAATAGAGACAAAGAGTCGTGCCGTGATCGCCCCGCTCTGCGATCTGATAGAGCGGGCCGGGGCGCTTGAACGCGTCTGTATCGGCGCCTTTGACCCGGCCTGCACAGAGGCGGCAGTCGCGCGGCTGGGGCCACGCCTGTTGTGGTCGCCCGCCCATGCGCAGGTTGCACGGCTCTGGGCGCGCGGCTGGGGCCTGCCGATGCGGCTGAGCGGCTTCGGCGTTGTGCAGATCCCGGCCGTCTGGAAGGGTATTCCGGTTGTGACGCCAAGGCTGGTCAGGGCTGCTCACGACGCCGGGGTCGCAGTTCAGGTCTGGACGGTCAATGAGGCAGAAGAGATGAACCGCCTGCTTGATATGGGCGTGGACGGTCTGATTACTGACTGCCCGACGCTTCTGCGCAAGGTTTTGCGGGACCGCGGGCAGTGGCCGTCAGAGGGCAACCACTAGCACCATGACCGCTGCGTAAAACAGGAAGCTCGCGACAAGCACGAAAATATGCCAGATCGCGAAATGATACGGCAGGCGGTCCCAGAGATAAAACACGACACCGCTGGTATAGACGAGCCCGCCCAGCACCATAAGCACCAGCGTTGCAAGCGGCAGGCTGTGCGCGAGTTCGGGCAGGATCACGACCCCGACCCAGCCCATGCCCAGATAGAGTCCAAGCGCGAGAGCCCGGAACCGCACAGGCGAGACAAGCTTGAGCGCCACGCCGAAGGCCGCAGCCCCCCAGAGCCCGGCCAGAAGCCAGAGCCCTTGCCCGGTGACAAGCGTGAAGGGCGTGTAGGTGCCTGCGATCTTGAGATAGATGGCGGCATGATCGAGACGTTGGAAAAGCCAGTTGAGCGAAGGTCGCAGCTTAAGATTGAACAACGCCGAGGCGCCAATCATGGCAGCGAAACATGCGCCATAAATGCTGACAGCCAGCAGAAACTCCATCGAGCCGTCTGAGGCACTGCGCATCAGCGCAACCCCGATCAGCAAAGGCACTGCCAGCAGCACACCCCCCAGCCCGAGGAAATGGATCGCAGCATCAAGCCGCTGCTCGGCGCGGCTGTAACTCTGGCGCGGTGTGAAGGACTGCGGCATCTGGGGCTCCTGGGCGAGAGCATAGGCCAGGATCGGGCAATCACGAAGGCTGACCCAGCGTCAGCCACCTGCATTCCTGTCAGGCAAGCTGCTTGATTTTCTGCCCCGCACGGCCTAGCCCACTTGCTGAAGCAGCTGGAAAACCGAGGCGCGCATGACCGTTCACCTTTACGCCGATGATCTGCCCGATGGGCTCGATCTGGGCCCCATCGTCGCGATTGACTGCGAGTCCATGGGGCTGAACCCGCATCGCGACCGGCTTTGCCTTGTGCAGCTTTCGGGCGGCGATGGCACAGCACATCTGGTGCAGATCGGGCGCGACATCCGCCCTGCCCCGAACCTCACCCGCCTGTTGGCCGACCCCGATGTGCTCAAGCTCTTCCATTTCGGCCGCTTCGACATCGCCCTGCTGCGCCACAGCTTCGGCGTGACCACCGCGCCAGTCTATTGCACCAAGATCGCTTCTAAACTCGTGCGCACCTATACTGACAGGCACGGTCTGAAATATTTGCTGGCCGAGCTTCTGGGTGTAGATATTTCCAAACAGCAGCAAAGCTCGGACTGGGGCGCGCCGACGCTGAGCGATGCGCAACAGGCCTATGCGGCTTCGGATGTGCTGCATCTGCACAAGTTACGCGAGGTGCTCGAGGTCATGCTCGCGCGCGAAGGACGCGCGGAACTCGCGCAGCGATGCTTTGACTTTCTGCCGACCCGGGCAGAGCTTGACCTGATGGGCTGGCCCGACACGGATATCTTCGCGCATTGAGGCCCGCCATGGCACCGCCTGCCCCACGCTCCGGCCTCGGCTTTCAGATTTCGCGCATCGCGCGTCTCGTGCTGCCGCTCGGTGCGTTGGCCCTGCTATCGACGGTGTTTCTGTTCTCGGAGAATATCGACCCGCAGCGCGCAGTGGAGATGTCCGATATCGACATCGAGGACCTCACCCGCGAGCCGCGCGTGGGTACGGCGCGAATCGCCACTGTCACCAGCGATGACACGGCGATGACCATCACGGCAAATTCCGTGCGCTCTGCGACTGACCCGAGCGAGCGCGCACCCGTTCTGCTGACGCTCGATGCACCGCAAGGACGGCTGGAGTTTCCGGCAGGGCGCGTCGCGAATTTCCGGGGCGATGACGGGCAGATCGACGAGGCCGCCGATTCCATGCTCCTGCGCGGCAATGTGGTTCTCGAGACATCCGACGGCTATATCGCCCGCATGCCGGAGTTGCGTGCCGCACTGGCGCGCACGCATGTCGAGGGCCTTGGCGGGATTGAGGCCGAAGGTCCGGCGGGTGAGCTGACCGCTGACCGGCTCGAACTCAGCCGCGCGCCGACGGCGGAAAGCGGATATCTGCTTGCCTTCAAGGGGAATGTAAGGCTGATATACGTGCCAGATAATTGAGGGGGCCTGTCGCGTGCCGAATGCTGCCATGTTCATAGCACTGATCGCGCTGGTGGCGCTGCTGCACGCGGGGTCCGCGGCGGCGCAGGGCATGAGCCTGTCCTTCAGCGGTCTGGACTCTGTGCGCGGCTTGCCGGTCGAGATACGCTCCGATGAACTGGAAGTGGACAACACGACGGGCGAGACAGTGTTTTCGGGCAATGCAGTCATCGGCCAGGGCGACATGCGGCTCGCAGCCCCTGTCATCCGCATATTCTACGCAGCAGGCGGGGATGGGCGCATTCAGCGCATGGAAGCCTCGGGCGGTGTGACGCTGGTAACCGCCGATGAAGCCGCCGAAGCGCAGAACGCCGTCTATGAGGTCATCGCCGGTACTGTGATGATGCGCGGCTCGGTCATTCTGACGCAGGGCGAAAATGTCCTGTCGGGCGATCGGCTCGATTTCAACCTGCAATCGGGACAAGGCCGCATGGAGGGCAATGTCCGCACGATTATCCAGACTGACCCGTGAGCTGATGCAACAGCCCTCTACTGTGCAGCCGCAAGCCGCTCTCGAAGTCGCGCATCTGGAGAAACGCTATGGCAAGCGCGTCATAATCCGCGATTTCTCCCTCGTCCTGCATCCCGGCGAGGTGGTGGCGCTACTGGGGCCGAATGGCTGTGGCAAGACCACTTGCTTCTACTGCATTTCGGGCATCGTGCGCCACGAGGGCGGGACGGTCGAGATCGACGGGGCCGATGCGACCGGCCTGCCGCTTTATCGGCGCGCGCGGCTGGGCCTTGGGTATCTGCCGCAGGAGATGTCGATCTTTCGCGGCCTGACGGTGGCGCAGAACATCATGGCGGTCCTCGAACTCGCCGAACCCGATCGCGCGCAACGCAAGCAGAAGTTGCAGGGTCTCATGCAGGAATTCTCGATCGAGCATCTACGCGATTCGCCCGCGCTGGCGCTCTCTGGCGGCGAAAGGCGGCGCGTCGAGATCGCGCGGGCGCTGGCGGCAAATCCGCGTTATGTGCTGCTCGACGAGCCTTTCGCAGGGGTCGATCCCATCGCTGTGGGTGAGATTCGCGGCCTTGTCGCAGACCTCAAGACCCGCGGGCTTGGCGTGCTGATCACCGACCACAATGTGCGTGAGACACTCGCCATCGTGGACCGCGCCTATATCCTGCATGATGGCGGTGTCCTGAAGGAAGGCACACCCGCAGAGGTTGTGGCCGACCCGGAGGTGCGCCGGGTCTATCTGGGGACCGATTTCCGCCTGCAATAGGCGCTGGCTACGCATGGGTACCATGTCGGAAAGCATTGACATCCTCGCGCAATCCGGTGCCAAATGCGTGAAGGAGGCAGGCCCCGATACGCAACAGGGAGGGTACGACCCGCTTCATTCGGGGCAAGCAGCGCAACACTACCCGGCAGGGCGATAACCTGCCACCACAGCAAGGAGAAGCGCATGCGTTATCAGATCAGCGGCAAACAGATTGATATTGGTGAAGCATTACAGACACATGTGAAGGCCGAATTCGGCGAGTTGGTCGAGAAATACCAGCAACGCCCGACCGAAGCCGTGGTGATCTTCTCGCGCGACGCGCATAATCATGTCTGTGAAGCGACGCTGCATCTTTCTACTGGTCTGACCGCCGCTGCCCGGGCGCAAGCGCATGAGATCTATGCGGCATTCGAATCCTGCCGCGAGAAACTCGACAAACAGTTGCGCCGCTACAAGCGTCGGCTGAAGGATCATCACCGCGAACGTGCCAAGCCGGTTGAGTTCGCGGATGCGTCGTCCTATATACTCGCGTCTGACGAAGCCGAGGTTGCGGACGAGCCCGACTCGCTCCAGCCGATCATAATCGCAGAGATGGAAACGCGTATTCCATCTCTGAGCGCAGGAGAGGCCGTGATGCAGATGGAACTCGCTCATTCGCCAGTTCTGGTTTTCCGCAACGAGCGCCATGGCGGGCTGAATGTCGTCTATCGCCGTGATGACGGCAATATCGGCTGGATCGATCCACAATAACCCACCATGTCCGTCACCCCACCCTCGGGCATGATGTCCGGGGGGTAATTTCCTGTTTCAGCCGCTGGAGAGTGCCCAGATGGAAATGTCTTCGCTTCTCAACGCCAAGGCCGTCCGCTATGTTGCTTCGGCAACCAGTAAGAAACGCCTCTTCCAGAGCATCGCTGAAACTGCGCAGAGCGTGTACGGCCTCAACAGCGAGACAGTCATCGGCGCACTGCAGGAGCGCGAGACATTGGGGCCAACCGGCGTGGGGCATGGCGTCGCTGTCCCGCATGCGCGGCTCGAGGCGATTGATCAGGTGCTGGGGGTGTTCTTTCGTCTGGAAAAGCCGCTCGATTACGGCTCCGTGGACAAGGCGCCTGTTGATCTGGTCTTTGCGCTTTTCGCCCCGCGCGAGGCGGGGGTCGAGCATCTCAAGGCGCTGGCCTTCATCTCCCGCACGCTGCGCAATGGGCAAACCTGCGAAAAACTTCGCGCCAATGACGATCCGGCAAAGATCTTTGCGATCCTCAGCAGCACCGAGGCCAGCAAGGCCGCCTGATCACGCGGGCGACCAATCGGCAAAGCCGAGCATATCGTAATCGCGGATATAGGCGGCCCGGCAGGCGGCCTCTACCTGCGCGTCGTAAATCGTGGCCAGATCCAGCTTGGGGGGCGGTTTCCGGGACGCGTCATAGTCAGGGAACGACACGCCGAGCGGCTGACCCAGGGACGGCAACTCTCGCGCAAGGTCTTCATCGCGCACCAGCCGATGGAGCGGGCATTGGCCCGTGATCGCTTCGATCAGCCGCGCCTGACTGGCCCAGATCGGGCGTGTCTTCAACGAGGTCTGACCATTCAGATTGGCCTTGACGAAAGCCAGATACCCGAGGAAGGCGCTGCGATGCGCGTCCTGCGGCCAATCGGCCAGCTCCGCTTCCGCGCGCGGCAGTTCCACACCCCGGCTGCGTTCGATGAAATCGCGCACATTCACGCGCTTGCCCAAAAGAACCTGATCGACAAACACGTCATGTGCTCGCCGCAGGGGATGCTGGAGCACTGAAAACGTCATTCGCCGGGGGTTGTCGCGCTGCCAGTCGCGCCATGTCCTTGGGTTGAAATCCGCCCGCAGATCGCGATGGCTGCTCCCGTCGATCTCGGCCATCCATTTCAGGATCGCGCGATCCGACCCGCCCGGAAGCGGCGCATAGACAAGCGGCACAGTGTTACAGGCCCGGAAGGCCCAATTCATCGGTGCATGGCGCGGCTCGAAACTGGGGCTGCGCGAGAGGTTGAACCGGTCTATCCGCGCCAGCCCATCCGCCACGGCCTCAGGGTTCACCAGCTTGTCTTCCAGCGGCTCGGGGTTCTGTCGCTTGAGCCTGCGCGGCAAGGCCTCGATCCGCCCCTCCCCCCCCAGCCATTGCGCCAGACCATTGAGCACATCCAGGTCCAGAATGTCCTCGTAGGCGAGATAGAACGCCGTCTGCCCCGTGTTTTGCAACAGCTTCTGCACGCGCAACTGGAAATCCTGCAACAAGCTCACATGCTCGGCGAACTCAGCCGGATCAAACACCACTTTCGCAATCCGGCGCTGCGTCACATCGCCCAGCCGCCATTGCTGGGTTTCCCGGGCAATCTTGAGCGAGACATAGGAGTCGAGATGATTGCGTGTCAGCACGATCTTCGCGCAGCTCGCGTCCCGCATGAAGGGCTCGAACACCCGCCCGTCATGGTCATGGAAAAAGCGAAACCCGGATAGCCCGGGCTGCTTCGGGAACTGATGAAGCATCGCGAGCGGGTCGGCGTCGCGCGCCGCCTTGTCAAATCCAAACAATGCCTCTGTCTTGGGATAGGCGATGAAATGGGGGTTGAAGACCTCGCCATGGCAGGAAAGCCCCTCGAAACTGTTGAGGCAGGCTTCGAGCAGGTTGGAGCCCGTACGCATCTCGGCGAGCACGACGAAGCTGCGGAAAGCATGCGATATCGACATGGAAGACCCTTCGCCTATCCCTGAAATGTCTTGACGAATTGCGAGGACATGCCCTTGTTGCGCAGCGCCCGGAGATAACTCTCCAACTCATCCGGGAGACGCGGCGCAGGCAAGCCATGTGCGCTCAGAGCCGCCGGATCGGCGAAATCCTCAACGGCTTTGAGCAAGACGCGATCGGGTGCATGCAGAACCTCGGCCACGCTCCAGACATGAAGCCGCGCCAATGCCCAGCGCGAGCGCAAAATCTCGAGCCAGTCTTCCTCGCGCTTCTGCAGGCGGCTCACCTGCGCGATCGCTTCGTCGGAAACCGTCCCGCGCTGCGCCATCGGCAAGAGCCATGCCCCTCGGATCAGCGCAATGGACGCGTTCGCATCCGTGGCCATGAACCAGTTGACCTCGTGGTCCATCGTGTCTTCGGCCCCATAGCTGAAGCATTGGCGTTCGCCGCGCGTGGCCCAGAGCAGATTGGTCAGAAACATGCGCGGGTTGTAGTCGCGGATCGCCGCCGAGTCGCTCAGCGCCCCGTGCCAGATTTTCGCGCCGCCATGAAATTGCACGCGCTCGGGCGCGTAAAGATGGCCATGCGGTCGGGTGCCGCTGACCTGCCCGAGCCAGTGGTCGAAATCCGGGAACAGATGATCGAAGCCCGAGAACAGGGAATAAGGACCGGCGGTCTTGTCGGCGCCGCTGTCATCGCGCGGAAATCGGCTTTGCATGTAGAGCCCGGCGCGCCCTTCGATCCGCTGGCGCTCGGCCAGCTCGAAGTAGCGGTCTATCTTGGCGGGTTCGGCGGCGACAGGCGGGAGTGTCCTGGGCTGATCGGAGAGGAAAAACGCATAGAGCTGTTCCGCTTCGGGCCAGATCTTGCGCGCCATGAAACAATCCGAGCGGCGCAGGAGTTGCAGATGGTCATCGTAGAACAGATTGGGCCGCCCGTTGCGGTCGAATTTGACCAGCGTCAGCGACCGGCTCTCGATCTGGCGCGCATGCAGCCGCGCGAGCGTCTGGAAATAGCTTTCATCGGGGATCCAGTTGCGCCGGAAAAACCGCTCGTAGCGCTTGCGCTTCGGGTCGTTCAGGATCGCGGCCAAGGTGTCGCGCGTCAGGCACCACCACTGCGAGCCCATATGCGGCCGTAGCGGACGCGGTATCTCACGCCGGATACGCAATTTGCGCTGCACTTCCACGAATTGATCAAACGCCCATCGCTGGCGGTGCCAGTTGAAGGGGAAATACAGGGTGAAACGCTCCAGCGAGAGCCCGCCCGTGATCCAGTTCGCATGCTCGATGGCAACGGATTCGATGAAATCCGTTTGCGGATGCTTTGCCAGATATGCCTGCATCTCTTGGGCCGGGCGCAGGGGCAGACAGGCGCCGGAGGTGAGCATGACATGGCCTGTCTCGGGGAAGTCGCGTAACAGGATCTCGGCGGCATCCTGCGTGGCCTCGATCAGCCGCCAGGAGCCCCAGTCACAGCGATGGCGCGGGCTGAAGCGCAGCAAAGGATGCTGGCCCAGATCGGCCTGCATCGCCTGCAACTCGGCATCCTTGATCGCGCGGTCCACATGGATCACGACAGGGCAGCCTGCCTCCAGCCAGAACCGCGCCACCTGTGCGGCCCGACGCAGCGCCGTGTGGCACAGCATGATGATGCCCAGAGCGCCGGGGCCGTCACTCATGCCCAGTCTCCTTTCGACATCAGCCCGATGATTTCCAATTGTCGCCAGTTGATATACTCAGTCGACCACTCGCACCACAGATCCTGCGCCCGTGCAAGGCTCGCCTCATAGGCTCGGTATTCCCGGCTTCCCGCGTAATGCTGGCCGCGCTCCAGTTCTTCGCGTGTCTTGTCGATGATGGTGTCGAGAAACTTGGCATGCAGTAGCACACCCGAGGCAAATTCGCCCCCGGAATCGTCATAGACCTTGTTGAGCCCGCGCGGCAGGATCATGTGGGTCGAGCTCTTATAGGCGTATTTTCGCGACCAGCGCACAAGCGGGATCTTGTTGAGCGCAGGGGCCTTTTTCGGTTCGTCAGCCATGATGACCCGCTGGCGCACGCCACCTTGAATCCAGAGGTTCTGATATCGCGCGTTCCGGCGGATGGTGTAATTCCCGCTATCAAACCAGCGCGCGATTTCGAAAGGGTTCTGGCCGGATTGGTAGGGCTGCGCCGAGACCGGACCCTTGGGATACATATCGAGCAGCATCGCACCGAAGGAGCGGCGCCCCTGGCTGTCGAGCCAGTCGGTCAAGGCGCGCAGCGGGCGGGTGTCGCAAAACGGATAGACCAGAAACTCATCAACATCGAGCACGAGCACCCAATGGCCCGCCCCGTAGAGCCAGAGCAGATGGTTGATCCAATCCACGCCGAAACTGGCATTCTTGTAGCTTGCGGTCGTCGTCCAGAGCGACACATCGCGCTGCGATTCAAGATATTCGGTCGTGCCATCGGTGGAGCCATTATCGACGATCAGAAAATGCCGCACCCCCTGCGCGCGGTAATAGTCAAGAAAATAAGGCAGCCGGATCAACTCGTTACGCAAGGTGAGGAAGGCAAGAATGTCATCTTGCCTGATCATGTCGGTGCGGCTGTGATGGGTTTTCAATGCGGCGGACTTCCGCAGGCAGCGAAACAGCTTGATGTGACGCTCTGCTCGCAATCGGAACTGACCGAGCACACCCATGTTCCTGCCACCTTCATTCTGCGACTTCCTGCCCCGGGCAATTATCGCATTATTTCTTAATCTTGCGTTTAATTCACGATGCGCGCCCGCGTATGATACTTGTGCCGAAGCCGGGAAGAGAATGCAACAGCCGTGCTCTCGAACCCCGATTGTTCACAGAATGAAGACAATTAGCGCTTGAGAAGTGGTGCCGCTGAAGGGACTCGAACCCCCGACCCCATCATTACGAATGACGTGCTCTACCAACTGAGCTACAGCGGCTTTCCTTCAAAACACTGGGTTGCGACCAGTCACGTGCCCAAGACAAAGAGACCGCGCCTCTTTTCTGTCATGGTTGCATCAAGTGCCCGCCCCAGCGCCAGATCGTCCGGCAGAGCAAAGCGGCCACCCGTTACAACGCGTTAGTCTCTAGCACCGTATTTTTTGACCGACCAGACCCTTCAGGCAGATTTTTTCTCCTCCGGGTCGCTTTCTGTCACATCGCCCTCGACAACCTCCGCGTCAGCCTCGGACGCCCCCTCCGCCGGTTTCGGGAGGCTCCCGACGATCAGCGGCAACAGCTCGGTCTGGGTCGCGGAAGGTCCGGCACTGTCCGGGGCCTCGCGCCACTCAAGCGTGTCGAAGGCCGAACAATTATCGCAGATCGCCGTCCAGGACGAATGCACATGTTGGCAATTCCCGCAGACCCATTGCGGGCCGCGTTTCGCAGTGAGCGCCCGCGCGAGCCAGCCGCGCACGACAGCATCATCCGCACCCTCGCCCCGCTCGATCGCCGCCATGATTGTCAGCGCCCGCACTGTCGGGTTACGGTCGCACATATCTCCCAAAACGCGGCGCGCGGCCGGGAAGTCTTCAGCGGCGATCAGCAACTCGGCGCGCAGCAGCTTGGTCTCATCCGCGTCAGGATGCATCCGCAGCAACTTCTCGAACCGCGCGCGGCGCTGCATCGGCGTCTCGTCCGGCTCGATTGCCGCGAAGGCAGAGGCGAGCTCAGGATGTGGCTGTGTCTTCCAGGCTTTCTTGATGACCTTGGTCGCATAGCGCGTCTTGCCCTGCGCGACCAGCGCCTGCGCCGCCGCGACAGCCGCGGGGATCAAGTCGGGCGACAAGCGATTGGCTTCGATGGCCGCCTCACGCCCACGGTTCAACTCGCCCTTGGCGGCATGCCTGTCGGCATCCTGCAAGGCCAGCAACGCATCCCGGCGACGCCAGACGTCGCGCGGTAAATAGCCCGAGGATTTCTTGGTCATGAGGGTCTTGCGCGCGCCGGTCCAATCCTCGGCCTCGGTCTGCAATTGCAAAAGCGTGTTCTGCGTGACCTCATGCGCGGGCTGCATCTCCAGCGCCTTGCTTGCCAATGCGCGCGCCTTGTCCTTGTCGCCCTCATCCAGCTTGGCGCGCATCAGCCCCTGCACGGCCGCAAACCGCGTGCGATTATCTGTGAGCAGCGCCTTGTAGCTTTCCTCGGCGAGCGCACGATTGCCCTTCATTTCCGCACTCTGTGCGACCAGCAATTTGGTCATCACGGGACGATTGAGCAGCTTGTCAGCCTTTTCCGCCTTGGCAATCGCAGTTTTGCCATCGCCTTCGGCCTGCGCGATCATGGCCGCGAGCAGCGCGTCAAGCCCACGCTTTTCGCGATTGCGCGTGAAGAAGCGGCGCACGGCGGTCTCATCGCCATTCATGAAGCGCAGCACGGCCACAGCGAGCCCGAGCAGCTTGAGCACCAGCCATAGCGCAAAGACAAAGACGCCAAGCGCGATGATCGCCTGGATCGGGCCGAGCACGAATTCCATATCCAGAATGCGCAGACCCACCGTCTGGTTGCTGTCCATCAACTCGCCCGCCCCGTAGGCAAGGCCAAGCACGACAGCCACGAAGAGCAGGATCTTGAAAATCGTCCAGAACATATGTGCTTCCTTACTCTGTCGTGATCGCAGTGGTGAGGTCTTCTATGGCGTTCCGCGCCGCTAGCCGGGCTTCGGCCTGTGACAGCCAATCCCCCATCGCCGCCTGCGCGTCCTCTGACAGATTGGCGATCTCTGCGAGGGCCGCCTCGATCTCGCCTGCCTCTACCTCAGCGGCTGCGCGGGAGAGGACGGCGTCGGGATCATCCCCTTCGCGCGGCACGGTCGAGCGCGCCCCGACCTGTGCGCGGAAGAAATTGCCCAGCCTGTCAGCCGCGCTGTCAGCCGGTGCATCCTGCAGCGCGACCCGGAGGCCAGCGCGCGCGGCCGCGTCGAAGCCTTCCTGAAGCTCTTCAACTGTGGCGATGCCTGTCTCCGCCGACGCCACCAGCGGCTCAGGCACCTCGACCCCGGCACCCTGCAGGCGTGCGACTGCATCGGCATACGGGGCGCCGGTCTCCATTGCGGCGCGCACCGAGTCGAGACCCGATTGCGCCCGCGCACCATCGATTGCAGCCTCCGCCTCAGTCACCCGACGCTCGGCCAGATCACGCAGATCGGCCATGTCGGCATCCAGTGCTGCAAGCCGATCCTCAAAATGCGCCATCTGCTCCGAGACTTGCGAGATGTCCTCCGAGAACCGGGCGACCTGTTCGGAATTCGCAAGCGCTGTTTCTTCGGCGCTATCAAGCGTTTGTTGCTGCGCCTCCAGCGCCTCCTGGACTTCCGCGAAACGGGCTTCTAGAGGTGTCAGATCAACATCTTCAAGCTGCGCGAATTCCTCTCGCAACAGCTCGACCGCCGCAGCAAGCTCGTCGCCTTCAACCACCGTTTCCGGCTGTGGCATCTGGGCCAGATCTTCGCGCAATTGCGCAAGCTCGGCTTCCAGCGCTTCGGTATCCGCGACGGGGATCGCCTCCAGCTCCGTGCGCAGCCCGGCGATTTCTCCGCGCAGGATGGTCAGTTCGGCATCGACATTCGCCCTGTCATCGGTCAGGAAACTGACGCCATAGCCGATCCCGCCCGCGACCAGCCCGCCAAGCAGCAGCGGAATGAACCCGCCCTTGCGTTCGGGTGGCGGTGCCTCGCTTGCAGGCGGCAGAGGCGGTGGAGCACTGCTTGACGACGATGCTGGTTCTGAGGCTGCTGTCGCTTCCGAGGACCCGGGCGTCACTTGCGCGCTGGCGGTGTCGGACCCGAAGGGTTTTTCGTCCACCCCGGACGCCGCAACAACTGTATCCACACCCTCGGACGCACCACCCGCATCGGCAGATATGCCAGAATCAGAGGTGTCGCGCAGGCTCGTTTCGGCCAACATATCAGAGCCCGCATCCTGCGCCGGAGCATCCGCGTCACTTTGCTCGGCTTCGGCGCTGGTCGGATCCTCCGTTGTCGCTTCGGGCATCTGCGTCTCTGACCCGATGCGCCCCGTATCATCGGCGCTCGCCTCGGTGGCTGGGGGCGTTGGCCCTGCCTCGGTCAGGGCCGATGCATCCTCGGTGCCTTGCGCCGCAGTCTTTGCATCTGCCGTTTCGTCAGCCTGCGCCGACGCAAGGTCTGACTGGGTTTCAGCGCTGGCTGTGTCTTGCAGCGGCTGTGCATCACCTTGCCCATCACCGCTTTCGGAGATTTCCGCAGCCTCCGAAACAGGCGTGTCGGCACCATCCGTCTTGTCAACCGTTTCGGGCGCCTCAACCTGCTTGCCCTCGGCCTGATCCGACGTGACCCCGGAGCGATCACCACCTTCCGTCACCGAGCTTTCGGCTTCAGTGTTATCTGTTTCGGCCGCAGGTTTGTCAGAGGTGACAGCGGATGAAGTGCGCTTTCGCGCTCGGGTCCGAGATTTTCCCGCTGCAGGCCCGCTGCGTGTGGTTTTCCGCGCCAATGTCTTCTCCCCATTCCCTTGTGCTGCAGCGCAACAGAAATTTTGTTATGCTGCACTCTATCGCGGCTTTTCCCAAGGCTCAAGCGCCGCCTGTGTCGCGATCAGCGCATCCAGCATCGCCGGCACGTCAGGGTGCGATGCGATGCGACATCGCGCCCCCGTCAGCTCATCCAGCGGCGCCGCCGCCGCTGCACTGATCGCGACCAGATGCAGCCGCGCAGCATGCAGCGACAGCGGCGCAAGCGCCTCGGCGAGCAGAGCCGCAGAGCGCGGCGAGAAGGCCGTCAGCACGACATCGCCTCCGTCTTCGAGCCGCGTCGCCGCCGCAGGCTCCAGCGCGCGCGCCGCTTGCGCGTAAACGATGAGCGAAGAGGCCGCATGTCCCGACGCGCGCAACGCCTCGGCGATATCTGTCGCGGCGTGCTTGCCGCGCAGATGCAGGACAGGTTCGGGCGGTGGCGCGGCCGCAAGCGCCTGCAACAAGGATGTCGCATCACCTTGCGCGACATGCACATCCGCAAACCCCGCGGCCCGCGCGGCTTGCGCCGTATGTGGCCCGACCGCCCAGACAACAGCCTCGCGCGGCGCTACATCCGCCACAGCGGCAACGGCGTGTTGCGACGTGAAGACAAGCGTGCGCGCGCGCGCAAGCTGCGCAGGCGCGGGAGGGTGCAGCACGATCTGCATCAAGGGTGCGATGAGTACTTCATGATCCCACCCCGCGCGCCGTGCAGCTTCTGCAAAGCGCGAGGAGTCAGCGCGCGGACGGGTCAGAAGCAGGCAGGGGCGCGGGGGCATCATTCATCCCGGTTTGCAGCGGAAATGCGCAGGCGGGATTGTCCCCCCGCGACCGCAGTGGTAGCTCCAAACCCATCTCTTTGGCAACCAGAGCGCCGCATGAGCCTGCCACTGCACGACCCTGCACGCCCCCTGACCGTTCTCGGGATCGAAAGCTCTTGCGATGACACGGCAAGCGCCATCATCCGCCATGCCGCGCCCGCGCGCCCTGAAATCCTGTCGAATGTGGTCTGGGGGCAGGCGGCGCTGCATGCTGATTTCGGCGGCGTTGTGCCCGAAATTGCAGCGCGCGCGCATGCCGAGAAGCTTGATCTCGCAGTAGAGGCCGCGCTCGCTCAGGCAGATCTGAGGCTGAACACCCTGGACGCCATCGCCGTGACCGCCGGGCCGGGGCTGATCGGCGGGGTGCTCTCCAGCGTCATGCTCGCGCGCGGGCTTTCTGCGGCAACCGGGCTGCCACTGATCGGCGTGAACCATCTTGCAGGCCACGCGCTGACGCCACGCCTCACCGACGGTATCGCCTTTCCGTATCTGATGCTGCTGGTCTCGGGCGGGCATTGCCAGTTCCTGCTGGTCGAAGGTCCAGACCGATTCACCCGGCTGGGCGGGACGATCGACGATGCACCGGGCGAGGCGTTCGACAAGGTCGCACGCCTCCTCGCCCTGCCCCAACCCGGCGGTCCCTCTGTCGAGATCGAGGCGCGCGAGGGTAACCCCAAACGCTTCGCGCTACCCCGCCCGCTGATGGATCGACCCGGCTGCGATATGTCCTTCTCGGGCCTCAAGACAGCCGTTCTGCGCACCCGCGACGCGCTGGTCGCAGAGCATGGCGGGCTGCGCCGCGCGGATCGCGCGGATCTGTGCGCAAGCTTTCAGGCCGCCGTGGCGGACCTTCTCGCCACGAAAACACAGCGGGCGTTGAAAATTTATATGGAACACAGCGCCCCGACCGCGCCCGTCATCGCTGTCGCTGGCGGCGTGGCGGCAAATCAGACGCTGCGCGGCGCCCTTGAAGCGGTTGCGAATGCAGCAAGCGTGCGCTTTCTTGCACCCCCCTTGAGCCTTTGCACCGATAATGCCGCCATGATCGCCTGGGCCGGGATCGAGCAGTTGCGCGCGGGCATCGCGCCCGGGCAGGGTTTCACGGCACGGCCGCGCTGGCCATTGGATGACCGCACGGCCCCGATGCTCGGGTCCGGCAAGAAAGGGGCGAAAGCATGAAGACAGCCATTCTGGGCGCCGGGGCCTTCGGCACGGCGCTCGCCTGCAGCTTGGGCGATGTCCAGCTCTGGTGTCGCGATGCCGGGCAGGCCGAGGCGATGCGCAGCCTGCGCGAAAATGCCAGGAAACTGCCCGGCGTACCCTTGCCGGAGAATATCGAGATCACGTCGGAGCTGGCGCAGATTGATGCCGAGATTCTGCTCATCGCCATTCCGATGCAGCGAACCCGTGGCTTTCTTGAAGAGCATCGCGACTGGCTCAAGGACCGCACGCTTGTCGCCTGCTCCAAGGGCGTGGATCTGGAGTTGATGATCGGCCCTGTCGGCGTGATCGGCGCGGTGCTGCCCGAAACCGACGCCGCGCTTCTGACCGGGCCGAGCTTCGCACAGGATATCGCGCGCGGCCTGCCAACGGCGCTGACGCTGGCCTGCGCAGAGCCTGAGCTTGGGCGGGTGTTGCAGGAGCGCCTGTCCACGCAGGCGCTGCGGCTCTACCGCAATGAAGATGTGATCGGGGCGGAACTGGGCGGCGCACTGAAAAACGTCATTGCCATCGCCGCCGGGGTCGCGATTGGGGCGTCCCTGGGCGAGTCGGCACGCGCAGCGCTGATGGCACGCGGCTATGCCGAAATGCAGCGCCTCGCACTCAGCCTCGGCGCGCAGCCCGAAACGCTGGCGGGGCTTTCGGGGCTCGGTGATCTGATCCTCACCTGCGGGTCGGAGAAATCGCGTAATTTCCGCTACGGGCTTGCCTTGGGGCGCGGTGAGAGTTTCGATGGCGCAACCACGGTCGAAGGGGCCGCGACCGCGCGCGCTGTGGCACGGCTGGCGCAGTCGCGTGAGATCGATATGCCGATCACGCGCATGGTGGCCGCGCTGATCGAAGGCTATCTGATCTTGCCCGAGGCGCTCTCCGCGCTGCTGGCTCGCCCATTGACCGATGAATGAAAGGACCGATCCATGCCGCTCTACATGATGCTCTGCACTGACAAACCCGGCGCGCTGGAGTTGCGCAAAGCCACGCGCGAGGCGCATCTCGCCTATGTGGCCGAAACCGGCTGTGTGGTGCAGGCTGGCCCACTTCTCAATGAGGCGGGCGAGATGGCAGGCTCGCTGATCGTGCTTGACCTGCCCGACATGGAAGCCGCCAAGGCCTGGGGCGCGCAGGATCCGTACGCCTTGGCCGGGCTCTTCGAGAGCGTGCGGTTGCAGGAATGGAAGAAGGTCATCGGCTGATGCGCTACTGGCTGATGAAATCCGAGCCGGATGCGTTTTCCTGGGCGGATCTGGTCGCCAAGGGCGATGCCGGCGAGGAATGGGACGGGGTGCGCAATTATCAGGCCCGCAACATGATGCGCGAGATGTCACTGGGCGATCAGGCGTTTTTCTATCACAGCCAGAAGGACAAGGCCGTGGTCGGCATCTGCGAGGTGATCGCCGAAGCCCATCCCGACAGCACCACCGATGACCCGCGCTGGGAATGCGTGGATGTGAAGGCCGTCCCCCCCCTGCCCCGCCCGGTGACGCTGGCGGATTGCAAGGCCGAACCGCGCCTGGCGGAGATGGCGCTCTTGCGCCAGTCGCGGCTCTCGGTGCAGCCAGTGACGGAGGCGGAGTGGCGGGTTATCTGCGAAATGGGTGGGGTCGAGGCGTGAGGGTGGCTTGGAGGGCTGCCGCCCCCCAAACCCCCTGCTTCAAGAGGCATTCATGCCCCTTGAAAATCCCCGAGAGTATTTGGGGCAAGATGAAGGCCGGTCAGGCGCGCGCCTTGAGCAGATTGGTCAGCCAGTCCGGGTCCATCTGCGGGACCGAGGAGAGCAGCAACTCGGTATAGGGTTCATGCGGGGGCGCAAAGACGCGTGGCTTGGGGCCTTGCTCGACGATGCGGCCATGCTGCATGACCACCACATCATCGGCAATCGCGCGCACGGTCGCCAGATCATGTGTGATGAACATATAGGCCAGCCCCAATTCGCGCTGTAGCCGGTCGAGGAGCCGCAAGATCCCCTCCTGCACGATCTGATCGAGCGCGGAGGTGACCTCGTCGCAGATGATGAGCTTCGGCTCGGCGGCGAGCGCGCGGGCGATGCCGATGCGCTGTTTCTGCCCGCCGGAAAGCTCCGATGGCAGCCGGTCGATGAAACTGTCAGGCTCGAGTTCGATCAGGTCGAGCAATTCGCGCACCCGCTCGCGCAGCTTGCGCCCCTGCAGGCCGAGATACATCTGCGCGGGCCGTCCGATCAATTCGCGCAGTCGCAGCTTCGGGTTCAGCGCCGTATCGGCCATCTGGTAGATCATCTGGCACTGGCGCAGCTGATCGCGCGTGCGGGCGCGATAATCGGGCGGCAGCGCCTGACCTTCCAGCAGCACTGCGCCCGCGCGCGGCGGCAAGAGCCCGGTGATGACCCGCGCCACAGTCGATTTGCCTGAGCCGCTCTCGCCGACCACGGCCAGAGTGCGCCCCGGATGGATGTCGAAGCTTACATCATGCAGGATATCTGCCTTGCCATAGCCAGCCGTCACCCCCTGCACCGACAGCAGCGGCGGCCCGGCAGGCGCGGGTGTCTCGGGGCGCGCGAAACTGCGCACGGCCCAGAGGCTTTTGGTGTAATCGGCCCTAGGGGCGGCCAGCATGCTGCGCGTGTCGGCCTCTTCCACCTCGCACCCGCGCAGCAGGATCTTGATCCGGTCAGCCATCTGCGCGACCACGGCAAGGTCATGCGTGATATAGATCGCGGCCGTGTCGTAATCGCGCACGATATCGCGGATCGCAGCCAGAACCTCGATCTGGGTGGTGACATCGAGCGCCGTGGTCGGCTCGTCGAAGATGATCAGATCGGGATGGCAGGCCATGGCCATGGCGGTCATCGCGCGCTGCAACTGCCCGCCCGAGACCTGATGCGGGTAGCGAAAGCCGATTTCCTCGGGCGCGGGAAGCTGCATCTTGCGGTAGAGCGTGACCGCCTCCGCCGCCGCTGTCTTGCGCGCTATGCCCTTGAGCACAGGGACTTCGCAATACTGGTCGATCAGCTTATGCGCGGGGTTGAAACTCGCCGCGGCTGATTGCGCCACATAGGCGATGCGCTGACCGCGCAGGCGGCGTTTCTGCGTCTCGGGCGCTTTTCGCAGATCGATCCCGTCGAATCGGATCTCGCCTCTGGAGATGCGGCAACCGTCCCGAGCAAAGCCCATGGCCGCGAGCCCCAGCGTCGATTTGCCCGCGCCCGACTCGCCGATCAGCCCCAGCACCTCGCCCTTGCGCAGCGTCAGATCCACGCCCTCGATGATCGGCAGCCAGTCATCCCCGGCGCGCCCCTCGATATGCAGATCGCGGATTTCCAGCAGTACCTCGCCTGTCATCCGACTTGCTCCTTCAGGCCCGAGGCGCGGTAAAGCTGCCAGTCCACCACGAAATTCACCGCCACGGTCAGCAGCGCAATCGCGCCCGCGGGCAGCAGCGGAGTGACATTGCCGAAGGTGATCAGCGTGGCATTGTCGCGCACCATCGAGCCCCAGTCAGCCGTGGGCGGCTGGATGCCAAGCCCGAGGAACGACAGCGAGGAAATCGTCAGGAACACGAAGCAGAAGCGCAGCCCGAACTCGGCCACGAGGGGGGCCAGCGCATTGGGTAGGATCTCGCGCCGGATCAGATACCAGTTGCCCTCGCCGCGCAGGCGTGCGGCCTCGATATAATCCATCACCACGATCCCCTCGCCGACCGAGCGCGCAATCCGGTAAACACGCGTTGCATCAACGGCGGCGATGACAAGGATCAGCGTCAGCACAGAGGTGCCGAAGATCGTGAGCAGCAGCAGCGCGAAGATCAGCGAAGGAATGGCCATCAGCGCATCGACGAAGCGCGAAAGCCCCTGATCGAGCCAACCGCCGCGCAATGCTGCAAGAATGCCCAACAGCGAGCCCACGAGGAAAGCCAGCGCCGTGGTGGCGAAGGCGATGCCGACCGTATTGCGCGCGCCATAGATCAGCCGCGAAAGCATGTCGCGCCCGAGCCGGTCCGTGCCCAGAAGATGCGTGCTGTCCCAGGGCTGGAACTGCGTGCCGACCACTGCGCGCTCCGGAAACGGGGCGAGCAGCGGCGCGAAGATAGCGACTAGGATATAGACCGCGATCACCATGATCCCGAAAGCAGCCGTCAGCGGCATGTCCCGAGCGGCACTCTTCATGTGGCGCGGGAGCACGCGCGCAAGCCCTGCGCGAAAGCTCCAGGAGAGCGGGATGCTCGCGGCGATGAAGAGGACGAGGAAAATCAGCACACCCATCGCCTATTTCCTCCGCATCAGGCGCGGGTTGGTCAGCGTCGAGAGCACATCCGCTGTCAGGTTCAGCAGGACATAGGCCGAGGCGAAAATCAGCGCGATGGCCTGCACCACGGCAATGTCGCGCTTGGAGACCGAATCCACCATCAACTGCCCCAGCCCCGGATAGACGAACACCACTTCGACCACGACCACACCAGTGATCAGATAGGCCAGATTGATCGCGATCACATTGATGATGGGCGCGAGCGCATTGGGCAGCGCGTGGCGCAGCACGATGCGCAGGGGCGAGACCCCCTTCAGCCGCGCCATCTCGATATAGGGCGAGGCCAGCAGGTTTATGATCGCGGCCCGCGTCATGCGCATCATATGCGCAGTGACGACGAGCGTGAGCGTCAGCGCGGGCAGAAAGCTGGCATAAAGCTTGTCGCCCAGCGACATGGCGGGTGAAAGCCGGACCATCGAGGGGAAATAGCCACTCTGCGCCAGCAGATAGATCAGGATATAGGCGATGAAGAATTCCGGGAAGGAAATCGCCGACAGCGCCCCGGCATTGGCCACGCGGTCGAACAGCGAATTGCGCCAGAGTGCTGCAAGGATCCCGAGGATCAGCGCGAGCGGCACGGCAAGCGCCGCCGCATAGAGCGCAAGGAAGATCGTGTTGCCCAGCCGCGCGGCCAGCATATCGGCGATCGGGCGGCGCGTGGCCAGCGACGTGCCGAAATCGCCTTGCAGCACCCCTGTCAGCCAGGCCCAGTAGCGCACGGGCGCAGGCTGATCGAGCCCAAGCTGGCGGCGCAGCGCAGCCACGGTCTCGGGCGTGGCGGCCTGCCCCAGCAGTGTCGAGGCGAGATCGCCGGGCAGAAGCTCGGTCGCGCCGAAGATGACCACCGACACGACGAAGAGCGTCAGCAGCCCCAGCGCGAGCCGCTGCAGGATCATGATGAGGACGGCGTGCATTGTCCCCCCTGTTTATTGCTCTTGCGCCCGCAACCGGGCGAAACACCCCGCCCCCGAACGCAAGGGGGCGGGGCAGTCAGATCAGGCGAACCACCAGCGCTCGACGCAGCGGAACCCGTCGAGGTTCCAGTTGGCCGAAACCTGATCGGGGGTCGCCACATTGGTCGCCGTGGCCATCACGTAATTGTTGTACATCGGGATCACGACCGCACCCTCGAAGGACACGATGCGCTGCATCTCCTGATACATCTCGCGGCGCAGATCCTCATCCACTTCCGAGCGGGCTTTCACCAGCAATTCGTTGAACCGATCATGCTCCCAGAAGCTGTCATTCCAAGCCGCGCCCGCAGCATAGCCCGTGGTGAACATATGGTCCTCGACCGCGCGTCCGCCCCAGTAGCTCGCCACGAAGGGTTTCTGCATCCAGACATTGTCCCAATAGCCATCATTGGGCTCGCGCACGAGGTTGATGGTGATACCGGATTGCGCCGCAGTCTCTGCATAGAGGGCGCCCGCATCCACGGCCCCCGCGAAGGCGGCATCGGCCACATGCAGATTGACGGTCAGCGACTCCATATCGGCCTTGCGCAGATAGTGTCGCGCGCGGTCGGGGTCGAAGGTCTTGGCCTCCATATCCGCGTAGAAATAGCGGTTGGCCGGGCCGATGGGGTTGTCATTGGACACAGCCCCATGCCCGCCGAGGATCGTATCCACCATCTGCTGACGGTCGATGGCGTATTTCAGCGCCAGCCGCACATTATTGTCGTTGAAAGGTGCTTCGCGGCTGTCCATCGGGAAGACATAATGCGCATTGCCCGGGATCGAGAGGATATTGGCCGCGCCCTGTGCCTCAAGCATGCTGATCGTGGCCGGGTCGATCTGGTCGATCAGATCCACCTGCCCGGTCATCAGCGCATTCAGCCGCGCCGCCGAATCGAGGATCGCGAGGATCTCCACCCGGTCGAAATGGCCGCGATCGGGCTTCCAGTAATCCGGGAAGCGGTTCAACGTCGCCTCCACACCGGGCTCGAAGCTCTCCACCACATAAGGGCCGCAACCATCCGAGGAGGTCGGGTCGATCCGGCCATCGATGCTGGGCATGATCGCGATATGATAATCCGACATCAGATAGGCGAAATCACCGTTCGGCGCTTCCAGCGTGACCACGATATTCTGCCCGTCGATGCTGATATCCGTCACCGGATCGAAGAACTGCTTGATCGCCGAGGTCGCATCCTCGCCGCGATGATGGTTGAGCGAGGCCAGCACATCCTCGACCGTGACATCCTTGCCGGAGTGGAAGGTGACACCCTGGCGGATACGGAACACCCATGTCTGGCCGTCATCCGACTCCCAGCTTTCCGCGATTTCGGGGATCAACTGGCCATCCGCATCCACCTCGATGAGCTGGTTATGACGCGCGGCAGCAAAGACCTGCGAATAAAGGTTGTCGATCAGCCCGGGATCGTAGCTGTCGGTGGAGTTGCCATGCCCCAGACCGATGCGGAATGTGCCACCCTGCTGCGGCTCGGCGCGCGCGGCGCGGTAACTCGCGGGCAGGATCAGACCGGCGGCGCCCATCGCGGTCGCCCCTTTGAGCAGACCGCGCCGCGTGACACCATGGCGGTTTCGAGTATTGTTCATGTTCTTTCTCCAAGTTGTTCAGCCAGTGGCGCGCAGGCATGCGTCCGCGCGCGATCCGTAGACCCTCTGGTCCCTTGGCTTGTATCATGCGTGTGGGTAACAGAATTGCAACGACTGTTACACAATGCTGACAGATTACTGGCCTGCCACCGGGATTCAAGTCACAAACTTGACTGGCGGATCAATCAAAACGCCGCGCCATGCGCCCCGCCCTGCCACCACGGCGCTGGGCATGCTGGCCTTGTCGCGCAGGCAATTCCGCCATGATCTCGCGCCGCGCTTCCGGGGTCATGCGCGACCAGGCCGTGATCTCCTCGATACTGCGCAAACACCCCGCGCAGAGCCGCGTCTCGGGATGGATGACGCAAATCTGCACGCAGGGGCTTTCAATCTCCTGCTTCGCCTCGGCCCGATCTTTCATTGCACCTGCTCGTTCTCGCCTGCGGGCAATCTAACCATCGCGCATCGGCTTGCCAGCCCGAAAACGCCAATTCTAGCTATTTTCGCGCCCCATGACCGCCAAACGATCCAGCGCACCCTGCAAAATGACCCCCGCTGCCACATGGTCGATCACTTCGGCACGTCTGCGCCGCGACGTGTCAGCCTCCAGAAGCGCGCGCTCGGCCGCCACGGTCGAAAGCCGCTCATCCCAGAACCCGATGGGCAAATCGGTCAGCGCCGCAAGATTGCGCGCGAAGGCCCGGGTGGACTGGCAGCGCGGCCCTTCCGAGCCATCCATGTTGCGCGGCAGCCCCAGCACCAGCCCGCCGATCTCACGCTCAGACACGATCTTCAGAAGCGCCGCCGCATCGACCCCGAATTTCTTGCGCCGGATCGTGGCCAGCGGCGAGGCGATCGAACGCAGCCGGTCAGACACCGCCACCCCTATGGTCTTCTCGCCAAAATCCAGCCCGGCCAGCGCCTGCATCGGGCGCAGACTGGCCGCAAAGGTCTCGAACGGGTCGAGCACTGGCATCAGGGGCCGGGCGTGCTGAGATTGGCTTCATCGGCGGCGGCATTGATCAATGCCAGATCCTCGGCGCGTGCCGCAAAGACCGTGCGCGCCTCCTGCAGAATGGCGACTGCATCATCCTCGCGCTCGAGCACGCCCAGCGCGCGGATAAGCTGTGCCCATTCGTCCGCCGTGCCGCCGTCATTCGCAAGCCGCGCCATCAAGCCGTCAACCATGCCCGCGATCATCTCGTCGCGCTCTTCGGGATCCAGCTCCTCGGCGGCCTCGATATCGATCTCATCGGGCACGCGCGCCCCGGCCGGTGCCGGGCGCGGCGGCAACTGGAAGCGCGGCTCGCCCGAGATTTGCGCCAACTCCGGCAGCGCGGAACGAATTTCGCCCATCCAGGGGGCATCGCCGGGGCTGATGTCATGCAGCCTGCGCCAGATGCGGAAGGTCATGTCGGGCCGCCCGGTCTGCGCATAGAGACGCCCCGAATAGTATAGAGCGACCCCGTTCGACGCATCGCGCCGCAGCGTCTGCTCGATCATGGCCTCCGCCTCGGGCGACACGAAACCCCCGGCGGCGATCACCATCAGATCGACCAGATAGGCATAATCCTCTCCTGTCGCCTCGTCCCCGCGCAATTCGATGACGCGCTCCTGCGCCTCGATGGCCGCACGGAAATTGCCCAGCCGCGCCTCGTTCTGCGCAAGCAGACTATGGCCGCGAATATCAAGAGGACGGTCGGCGAGCGCCTCGCGCAATTGCTCTACCATCGGCTCCAGATCCGCACGGCCTTCGAACTCGACCGGCTCGGTGAAGCGGCTCGTCACCTGCGCCTCAAGCTCGGCCTGACGCGGGCGCGACTGCCGTCTTTCCTCAGCCTCGGCATGGCGCTCCAGCAACGGCATGTCGCGATAGCCCGGCGCGCCATAGCTCATGTAAAGCGCACCGCTGCCCAGAACGGCCACGACGATGACCGCCAGCGCGGTATAGCGCATCGGCTTGGGCGATGGCCCGCCCACCCGGCGCCCTTCTCGGTCCTTGTCGAGATCGAGAATGCGGCGCGAGATCTCCAGCCGCAGACGTTCGGCCTCGGCCTCGCTGATCGTGCCGCGCGCAAGATCGCGCTCCACTTCGGACAACTGGTCGCGATAGACCCGCATCGCACGATCGGTCCCATCGGCGGCAGCCGCCTGCCCGGCCTGAGCCATCGCCCGCAACAGGACACCCCCCACAAGGAGCGCGATCACGACAAATCCGGCCGCCTGGAGAATAATGCTCATCGAACCTCCTGATCCAGCGCCGCTTGTCTAGCCTGTCCTGGCCTGCGACAAAAGCCGGAATCCCCCGGTTTCGCCTCACAATCGCGCAAAACGCGACGCCCGGTCGCAGGCAGATGCGATTTCGTTTTTGACCTTCATCATGCCGTATCTGGCAAACCCGCGCGCGCTTGTGTAAGCCACATAGCACCCAGATTCCGCTGCAGGAGCGACGCTGCCATGCCCCGTTATTCCGCCTTCGCCATCGCCCGAGAGGCCTTTCGCCAGCACAAGGGCTGGGGCGAGGCCTGGAAAAGCCCCGAGCCGCGTGACCACTACGATGTGGTGATCGTGGGCGCAGGCGGGCATGGGCTGGCGACCGCCTATTACCTCGGCCATCGCTTCGGCATCCGCAATGTCGCGGTGATCGAGAAAGGCTGGCTCGGCGGCGGCAATACCGGGCGCAATACCACCATCATCCGCTCGAACTATCTGCAAGACCCCTCCGCCGCGATCTACGAGAAATCCCGCGCGCTCTACGAGACGCTCTCGCAGCAGCTCAACTACAACATCATGTTCTCGCCGCGCGGCGTGATGATGCTCGCCCAGACCGAGCATGAGAAACGCGGCTATCTGCGCACCGAACGCGCCAATGCGCTGCAAGGGGTCGATACGCGCTTCATCTCGCCCGCCGAAGTCAAGAAGCTCGTGCCGATCATCAATCTCGACGGGCCGCGCTACCCGGTGCTGGGCGCGCTCTGGCAGGCGCGCGCGGGCACGGCGCGCCATGATGCCGTCGCCTGGGGTTATGCGCGGGCCTGCTCCGACATGGGCATGCATGTGATCGAGCAATGCGCCGTCACGGGCGTTGAGTCAGCCGGGGGCGAGGTCACAGCCGTCAACACGACAAAGGGCACGATCGGCTGCAAGAAACTCGGCATCGTGGTCGCGGGTCATTCCGGCGCGCTGGCCGATATGGCGGGGTTCCGCCTGCCAGTGGAATCGGTAGCCCTTCAGGCGCTGGTCTCCGAGCCGATCAAGCCCTGCATGGATGTGGTCGTGATGGCCAACACGGTGCATGGCTATATGTCGCAATCCGACAAGGGCGAAATGGTCATCGGCGGTGGTGCTGACGGATTCAACAACTACACCCAGCGCGGCTCGTGGCACCATGTCGAGGAAACCGTGCGCGCGCTGGTCGAGACCTTTCCGATGATCTCGCGCCTCAAGATGCTGCGCCAATGGGGCGGGATCGTGGACATGACCGGCGACCGCTCGCCCATCATCTCGAAAACCCCGCTGGGCAATTGCTTCATCAATTGCGGCTGGGGCACAGGCGGGTTCAAGGCCACGCCGGGCTCGGGCTGGGCGATGGCGGAGCTGATGGCCAAGGGCCACAGCCCGCTGACCGATGCCTTCACGCTGTCGCGGTTCCGCGAAGGTCGCTTCATCGACGAAAGCGTGGCCGCAGGGGTGGCGCATTGATGGGCATGATCGCGGCCTCGGCCAAATCTCGCGTAATCTTCAACACGCCTCTCGTGATTTTCGCGCGCAAGTCTATATCTGCGAAGCAACAAACCATGGAGGCACCATGCGCAGAAAAAACGGAAACATCATCGCGCGGGCACAGGCGAACGGCCAGAAACTCGCGGGCTTCGCTGTTGGCATCTTCGTGCCGCTGGCCATCGCAGGTATCATGTGGGCGCAGACATCCGGCGGGCTCGCCGGGCCGTTGGTGGACACGCGCCCGCCCGCATTCACTATCCCCACAGACTGAGTGGCAGGCGCGCCCTGCCACAAGGAGGGCCGCGCCATGCTGCTGCTGACTTGCCCCTGTTGCGGCGTCACTGCCGAAGAAACCGAATTCGCCCCGGGCGGCGAAGCGCATCTCAAGCGTTTCGGCCCCGGCTCGGCGGATGAGGATTACGAATCCTACATGTTCAATCGCAAGAACCCGCGCGGCGTGCATTTCGAGCGCTGGCGGCACGCCTATGGCTGCGGCAAGTGGTTCCTTGCGGCACGGGACACTGTGATGCTCGAGGTCTTTGGCACCTATCCGGCGCAGACCACCGAACCGCCCGCAGAGATCGTCGAGAAAATCAAGGCCAGACGCCCGGATTGGGAGGGCTACGCATGAGCCATCGCCTCGCGCAGGGGGGCCGGTTGATCGACCGCAACGCGCCCCGGAAATTCACCTTCAACGGCAAGCACATGACAGGCTTTGCCGGCGATACGCTCGCCGCAAGTCTGCTTGCCAATGGCCAGACCCTGCTGGGCCGGTCGTTCAAGTATCACCGCCCGCGCGGCGTTGTCGCCGCAGGGGCCGAGGAGCCCAACGCGCTGGTGGGTCTGGGCAAGGGTGACCGGTTCGAGCCCAACCAGCGCGCCACCACGACCGAGCTGTTCGACGGGCTTGTGGCCGAGAGCCAGAACCATTGGCCGAGCCTCGATTTCGACGTGCTGGCGCTAAACAATCTGGTGCCGCAATTCCTGACAGCGGGCTTCTATTACAAGACCTTCCTGCAACCGCGTGCCTTCTGGAAGCATGTCTATGAGCCGATCATCCGCCGCTCGGCGGGCCTCGGCAAGGCGCCCTCCGAGAAGGCCCGCGACCCGGATCGCTACGAGCAGATCTATGGCTTCTGCGATGTGCTGGTCATCGGCGGCGGTATAGCGGGCCTGCAGGCGGCGCTCACAGCCGCGCAATCTGGTGCGCGCGTGGCGCTCTGGGAGCAAACCGCCCATTGGGGCGGTCGCGCGCCTGTGGATGGGGTCGAGATCGACGGCAAACCCGCCGATGACTGGGTCAAGGCCACAGTTGAAACCCTCGAGGCGATGGAGAATGTCCAGCTTCGCCTGCGCTGCATGGGCGCGGGCGTGCATGATCATGGCTATGTGCTGGGCTATGAGCGCCTGACCGACCACGCCCCCGAAAGCGACGCGCCGCGCCACAGGCTTTGGCGGATGCGTGCGGGCCAGATCATCACTGCAACCGGTGCGATCGAGCGGCCCTTGTCCTTTGCGGGTAATGATATTCCCGGCGTCATGCTCGCCTCTGCCATGCGCGATTATGTGGTGAATTACGCCGTCGCGCCGGGGCGCGATGTGGTCGTGGTCACCAATAATGATGACGCCTATCGCACGGCCATCGCGCTGCGCAAGGCCGGAGTTGGCGTACAGGCCGTGGTCGATGCGCGCGCAGAGGCGACAGGCGCACTGCCCGAGGCCGCCCGCGCCCACGGCATCCGCGTGCTGACCGGCAAGGGCATTCGCAAGGTCAAGGGCGGCAAGCGCGTCACTGGCGTCGAGATCTGCCGCATCGACAGCAAGGGCACGGCGCATACAGACGTGTTCTCCTGCGATGCCGTGGCGATGTCGGGCGGCTGGTCGCCTGTCGTGCATCTGTGGTCCCATTGCGGCGGCAAGCTCACATGGGACGAGGCCGGCAGCTATTTCCGCCCCGACCCTGACCGCCCGCCGCTGGGCAATGACGGCAAGGGCTTCGTGCGGGTCTGCGGTTCCGCTGACGGCGAGATGGGCGCAGTGCTGGCCAATGCGCATGAGGCTGGCAAGAACGCAAGCGAAGCCGCTGGTTTCAAAACGAAAAACATGAAACCCGCGCAGGACGCCGCGGCGCCGGAAGCGCCAATGGAGCCGGTCTGGATGATGCCGCGCAAGGCCGAATATGATCTGCGCATGAAGATGTGGCTCGATTTCCAGAACGATGTGAAGGTCTCCGATATTCAACTGGCCGCGCGCGAGGGCTATCAATCGGTCGAACATGCCAAACGCTACACCACGCTCGGCATGGCGACCGATCAGGGTAAACTGAGCAATATCAATGGCCTCGCCGTGCTTTCTGATGCTCTGGGTCAACCGATCCCGGCCACAGGCACGACCACATTCCGCCCGCCCTACACGCCCATCTCGATCGGCGCGATCGCAGGCGAGGCGCGCGGGCCGATTTTCCAGCCGCTGCGCCGCTCGCCGCTGCATGACTGGCACGCAGCCAATGGCGCGGATTGGGAGCCAGTGGGCCAGTGGCGCCGCCCCTACACCTACCGCCGCGCGGGTGAGACGCGCGATCAGGCCGTCAATCGCGAGGTCAAGAACGCCCGCGAGAATGTGGCGCTGCTCGATGCCTCGACCTTGGGAAAGATCCTCGTCTCCGGGCCGGATGCAGGCCGCTTCATGGACATGCTCTACACCAACATGATGAGCAACCTGAAGCCCGGCAAATGCCGCTACGGGCTGATGTGCAACGAAAACGGCTTTCTGATGGATGACGGGGTCGTGGCGCGGCTCGATGAACAGTCCTTCCTTGTCCATACGACCTCCGGCGGGGCCGATCACGTCCATGGCTGGATGGAAGACTGGCTGCAATGCGAATGGTGGGACTGGAAGGTCCACACGGTCAACCTCACCGAACAGTTCGCGCAGATCGCCGTGGTCGGGCCGAAGGCGCGCACCCTGCTGGAACGGCTGGGCGGCATGGATCTGTCACCCGAGACGCTGCCCTTCATGGCATGGGCCGATGGCCAGATCGGCGGCTTTGATACGCGCGTGTTCCGCATCAGCTTCTCGGGCGAGTTGAGCTTCGAGATCGCCGTGCCCGCAAGCCAGGGCCGCGCCTTCTGGGACAGGCTGACGGCAGAAGGGGCCGATATGGGCATCATGCCTTACGGCACCGAGGCCCTGCACATTCTACGTGCCGAAAAGGGCTTCATCATGATCGGCGATGAAACCGACGGCACGGTGATCCCGCAGGATCTGGGGCTGAACTGGGCCATCAGCAAGAAGAAGACCGATTTCCTCGGCAAGCGCGGGATGGAACGCGAAGCGATGATCGACCCGATGCGCTGGAAGCTCGTGGGGCTCGAGACACTCGATGGCTCGGTGCTGCCGCATGGCGCGCTGGCGGTCCGGCCCGGCAAGAATGCCAACGGGCAGGCGATCACCGAAGGCCGCGTGACCTCCACCTATTTCTCCGCCACGCTGGGGCGCGGGATCGCGATGGGGTTGGTAGAGCGCGGGCCGGAGCGGATGGGCGAGGAGATCACCTTCGCAGGCGACGGCGACAAACACATCAAGGCGCGGATCGTGGATCCGGTGGTCTATGACAAGGAAGGGGCGAAGCAGAATGTCTGAGACGCTGACAAGCGCCCTGCCCGGCGCGGAATACGAAGGCTTCGTCACTGTGCGCGAGGCAGGATTGCAAGGCATGATCACGCTGCGCGGCGATCTGGGCTCGAAAGCGCTCGCCAAGGCGGTGACAAAGGCCACAGGCTGCGCCCTGCCCGCGCAGCGCCAGATCACCACCGAGGGCGACCACGCGCTCGCATGGATGTCGCCAGATGAGGTGCTGATCCTCTGCCCACATGACAAGGCCCCCGCGCTGGTCGAAACCCTGTCCGAGGCGCTCGCGGGTGAATTCGCGACGCTCGCCAATGTCTCGGATGCCCGCGCGGTATTCCGGCTTTCGGGCGCGGGCTGGCGCGATGCGCTGGCCAAGATCTGCCCCGTCGATTTCGCCCCGCTCGGCCCCGGAGACCTGCGCCGCACGCGCGCAGCACAGGTGGCCGCGGCGATCCTTGTAGACGGGGCGGAGGAGGTGCGCGTGATCTGTTTCCGCTCGGTCGCGCAATACATGTTCGACCTTCTGAAAACCGCCGCGGCACCGGGCTCGGAGCCCGCGCTCTATCGCTGAGCGCAAGGCCAATTCACAGACAGCCCCTTGACCTTGGCAGGTGGAAGGCTCTTATTCAGGGCAGTCAAACCACAACAAACAGACGAGGAAAACATGGCTTTCGAACTCCCCGACCTCCCTTACGCGCATGATGCACTGGCAGATCTCGGCATGAGCGCCGAGACGCTGGAGTTCCACCATGACATTCACCACAAGGCCTATGTCGATAATGGCAACAAGCTGATCGCGGGCACCGAGTGGGAAGGCAAGTCGCTCGAAGACATCATCACCGGCACCTATCAGTCGGGCGCCGTCGCGCAGTCGGGCATCTTCAACAATGCCAGCCAGCACTGGAACCACAACCAGTTCTGGGAGATGATGGGCCCGGGCGAGAAGAAGATGCCGGGCGAGCTGGAAAAGGCGCTGACCGAAAGCTTCGGGTCGGTCGACAAGTTCAAGGAAGAGTTCGCGGCCGCCGGTGCCGGTCAGTTCGGCTCGGGCTGGTGCTGGTTGGTCAAGGACAAGGACGGCTCGCTGAAAGTCACCAAGACCGAGAACGGCGTGAACCCGCTCTGCTTCGGCCAGACCGCGTTGCTGGGCTGCGATGTGTGGGAGCACAGCTATTACATCGACTTCCGCAACAAGCGTCCCGCCTATCTGTCCAACTTCCTCGAGAAGCTGGTCAACTGGGAGAATGTCGCGTCGCGCATGTAAGCACCGCGTTTTCCGGGCATGTGACGAATTTGACCCCTGCCGCTGGCGGGGGTCTTTCATTTTCGAAACGTGACCAGGCAGACAGCAACGTTTCCGCCCCGTCGCAGTGTTATGGCTGTGAGGATGGATGGTGAGCCCGACAGGATTCGAACCTGTGACCCACTGATTAAAAGTCAGTTGCTCTACCAACTGAGCTACGGGCCCACGCTTGAAACGCTACTTAGAAAAGCCGCTTCATAGGGTCAAGGGTTAATCTGGCACATGGCAAGGGAAATCGTCGGGCGCGGATGATTGCTCTCTGGTC
Organism: Paracoccaceae bacterium; assembly: GCA_003567315.1. Taxonomy (GTDB): domain Bacteria; phylum Pseudomonadota; class Alphaproteobacteria; order Rhodobacterales; family Rhodobacteraceae; genus Roseinatronobacter. The sequence goes on along the minus strand of PWZT01000054.1, from coordinate 16,934 downwards.
AGACCGCCGCAGGCATCTTATATCGCGGCCATGCAAACCGACCCGACCTCGCTCCCTTTCGCCAAGATGCATGGCGCAGGCAATGATTTTGTCATCATCGACTCGCGTCGGCGCGAGGCCAGCGTGATCACGCCGTCGCTCGCCCGAGCTATCGGGGATCGACATCGCGGCGTGGGCTTCGATCAGCTTGCAGAGATCCGAAGCGCAGAGGATGCCGATCTGCGCCTCGATTTCTGGAACAGCGATGGGTCGATCTCTGGCGCATGCGGCAATGCCACGCGCTGTGTCGCAGCACAGGTGATGGCCGAAACCGGGGCCACAAGCCTGCAGATGCGCACCGCGCGCGGGCTGCTGCGCGCCGAGCAGCGCGAGGGCCGCATCTGGGTGAATATGGGCGCGCCGATCCTCGATTGGGCGGATGTGCCGCTTGCCCGCGCGGTCGATCTGATGGCCCTGCCCCTTCCCGGCGATCCGGTCGCGGTGGGCATGGGCAATCCGCATTGCATCTTCTTTCTGCCCGATGCCGAGGCCGCGCCGGTTGCCACACGCGGCCCGGAAGTGGAGCATGACCCGCTCTTCCCGCAATCCACGAATGTCGAATTCGCAGCGCTGATCGCGCCCGACCACCTGCGACTGCGCGTCTGGGAGCGCGGCGCGGGCATCACGCTCGCCTGCGGCTCGGGCGCCTGCGCGACGGCTGTTGCCGCGCATCTGCGCGGGCTGACCGGAAGGCATGTGCGGATCGAGGCCGATGGCGGGCGGCTGGAGGTGGCGTGGCGCGAGGATGGCGTCTGGCTGACCGGGCCAGTCGCACATGTCTTCGACGGGCAGTTCACGCGAGCCTTTCTGGAGGCCAATCCATGAGCGCCCCGCGCTTCACCACGCTCGGCTGCAGGCTGAACGCCTATGAGACCGAGGCGATGAAGGCGCTGGCTGATCAGGCCGGGCTGGGGGCCGCGCAGATCGTCAATACCTGCGCGGTGACTGCCGAGGCCGTGCGCAAGGCGCGGCAGGAAATCCGCCGCCTGCACCGCGCGCACCCCGAGGCGCCGATCATCGTCACCGGCTGCGCGGCCCAGACCGAACCCGAAACCTTCGCCGCCATGCCCGAAGTGACCCGCGTGATCGGCAACTCCGAGAAGATGCAGCCCGAGACATGGGCGCAGATGGTGCCCGATCTGATTGGCGAGACCGAGCGGGTGCAGGTCGATGACATCATGTCGGTGCGCGAGACAGCGGCGCATCTGATCGACGGGTTCGGCAGCCGGGCGCGGGCCTATGTGCAGGTCCAGAATGGCTGCGATCATCGCTGCACCTTCTGCATCATCCCTTACGGGCGCGGCAATTCGCGCTCCGTGCCTGCGGGGGTGGTGGTCGAGCAGATCAACCGGCTGGTGGCGCAGGGCTATCTGGAAGTCGTGCTCACAGGGGTCGATCTGACCTCATGGGGCGCCGATCTGCCGGCGACCCCGCGGCTGGGCGATCTGGTGCGCCGCATCCTGCGGCTCACGGATGTCGAACGGCTGCGGATTTCCTCGATCGATTCGATCGAGGCGGATGAGGCGCTGATGGAGGCGATCGCCACCGAGCCCCGCCTGATGCCGCATCTGCATCTCTCGCTGCAAGCGGGCGATGACATGATCCTCAAACGCATGAAGCGCCGCCATCTGCGCGATGATGCGATCCGCTTCTGCACGGAGGCACGGCGGCTCAGGCCCGACATGGTCTTCGGCGCGGATATCATCGCAGGCTTTCCGACCGAGACCGAGGCGATGTTCGAGAACTCGCTGGAGCTGGTCGCGGCGTGTGACCTGACCTTCCTGCATGTCTTCCCCTTCAGCCCGCGCAAAGGCACGCCTGCCGCGCGGATGCCGCAACTGCCCCGCGCCGTGGTGAAAGCACGCGCGGCGCGGCTGCGGGAGGCAGGCGCGAGGGCCTTGCAGCGGCATCTGGAGGCGCAACGCGGCGCGACGCATGATGTCTTGATGGAGGCGCCCGATATGGGCCGGACGCCGCAATTCACCGAAGTGCGCGTCGCGCAGCCGCAGAGTGTCGGGGCGCGCATCGCCGCGCGCATCACCGGACATCATGCGGGCCAGCTCACGGCGGAGGCGCTGCCAGGCTGATCGGCTCGAGTCCCGAAACTGTTTTCTCGGCCCGCGCGCGCAGCGCGCAGCGCCCTCGGGGCGTGCAAGGGCGGGCGGGTGGGTGCGGCCCGAGGGCGCTTTTTTCACCCCACCGGCCTGCTCACACCGCCGGAGCCCGCAGCGAAAGCCCACCCTCGCGCTCCAGAAAGGCCACGATTTCGGGCACGCCCACACCTTCGCGCAGCCGCGCCAGCACATAGGGCCGCGCCGCGCGCGCAAGCTGGGTATCGGCCTCGAGCTGGATCAGATCGACACCAACATACGGCGCAAGATCGGTCTTGTTGACCACCAGCAGATCCGATTTCGCAAGCCCAGGGCCGCGTTTGCGCGGAATGTCCTGCCCGGCGGCCGTGTCGATCACATAGATGGTCAGATCCGCAAGCTCGGGCGAGAACGTGGCCGCGAGATTGTCACCCCCCGATTCGATCAGGATCAGATCGAGATCGGGCATCTGCCGGGTCAGATCCGCGACGGCCGCGAGATTGATGCTCGCATCCTCGCGGATAGCCGTATGCGGACAGCCGCCCGTCTCGACCCCGCGAATGCGGTCGAGCGGCAGCACTTGCGCGCGCATCAGCGCCTCGGCATCCTCGCGCGTGTAGATGTCATTGGTGATCACCGCCATGGAACAGCGCGGCGCGAGCGCGCGGGCGAGATGTTCGGTCAGCGTGGTCTTGCCCGCGCCCACAGGGCCACCAATGCCCACGCGCAAAGGTCCGTGCTTGCTCATGTGCGAAACAGCCTCACTTCTTTAGTTTCGTGTTCCATCGCGGCCATGTCGGCCCCAAGGCAGGAATTGCCAAGATCCGCACTCTGCGCTCCAGCGGCCCTCTTTGCAAGCTCTGGCACGCCCCTCAGCAGCCGCGCGAGCACGCCATGCCCCGCCCCCTGCCCCAGCGGCACATGGCGGATGGCGATGGTCACGAGATTGGTCAAAAAGGCCTGCATATAGGCCGCGATGACCTGCGCGCGCGGCAGCCCCAGCGGCGCTGCGGCCTCGGCCACGGCAATCGGCAGGCAGCGCGGCGGCAGCGCGCGCCCGGTGGTCTGCCCCACCACGCGGGCAAAAGCCGCGCCCTGCTCGCGCGTTTCCTGCAAGCGCTCGGCCGAGGACTGAAGCGCCACGGTCAACGCCTCCAGCGCGTCGAGATCGGCCCCGTCGCGCAAAGCAAGCGAAAGCAGCACTGCATCCTGCCAGCCACTGCCGAAGCGCAGCACCTCACTGAGCCAGACCTCCAGCCCGGCCGCATCCGTTACATCGCCGCGTGCGATCCCCTGTTCCAGCCCGTGGCTATAGGCGAAGGCCCCGGTCGGGAAAGCCGGGGAGAGCCAGTGCTGCAGCGTCAGCGCCTCGGGCGAGAGCATCGGTCAATGCGCGTGGTGATGATGGTGGCTGTGGCCGTGATCATGGCCCATCGTGCGGCCATGCCCGTAAGCGCCACCCTCGGGCGTGAACGGGCCCGTGATCCGGCGCAGCCGCGCGCCAAGCTGCGCCAGCATCGCCTCGATCACATGATCATGCCGGATCAGCAGCCGCCCGGCTTCGATCTGGCAGGGCGTGTGGCGGTTGCCGATATGCCAGGCCAGACGCGGCAGATCGCCCGTGACCTCGACCAGCGCCTCATCGGCGGGCACGATCTCGAGGCAGGTGCCGTCTTCCAGCTCGAACCCCCACCAGGCATCAAGATTGGTGACTTCGGCGAGATCGACGAGGAAACCGCGCCCCTCAGCGGTCATCAGCCGTTTGCGGCGCACCATGCGGGCGTCGTAATCGAGAATCACGGCCCCGTCACAGCGTTCGGGGCGTGACTTGAGCAATCGGCGAAGCGGCGGAAGATCGGTCATGAGACACCTTTCGGGAAAAGATCGCGGTAAACATGCGCGGCCAGCCCACGGCGTGAGAGGCCCATCGAACGGAGCGCCCCATCGGGCAGGGCGTCGAGCTTGGCGAACTCGGCCTCGCGCGCGGCGCGGCTATGGGCCGGGTTGCACCCGAGCCCGGTGCTGGCAAGGAACCAGTCAAGTTGATGGGACTGGCCCGGGCTGAGCGGGGAATTGGCGGGACGAAGCGGCATGGGCATCTCCATCTGGCAGCAAGCTCCTCCCTTATCGCAGAGTAACATGAATAAGCCGTTTCAGACCCGCACGGTCCATTCACGATTTGCTGCGGTGCAGAAAAGCCACAACCGGGCCACTCAAAACAGGAAATAGCGTTGCGCCAGCGGCAATTCCTGCGCGGGCTCACAGGTGAGCAATTCACCGTCCGCGCGCACCTCATAGGTTTCCGGGTCCACCTCGATCTGCGGGGTTGCGTCATTGAGCCGCATGTCGGCTTTCTGCACCCCGCGACAGCCCGCGACCGCAAGCGTGTCCTTGGCGAGCCCGAGGCTCTCGCGGATCCCCGCATCCTGCGCGGCCTGGCTGACGAAGGTGACCGCCGCGCGCTCCACCGCGCGCCCGAACGCGCCGAACATGGGGCGCGAATGCATCGGCTGCGGCGTCGGGATCGAGGCGTTGGGATCGCCCATCTGCGCCACGACGATGGACCCACCGATCAGCACCATCTCGGGTTTCGCGCCGAAAAACGCAGGCGACCAGAGGCACAGATCGGCGCGTTTGCCTTCCTCGATCGAGCCGATATGGCCCGAGATCCCATGCACGATGGCCGGGTTGATGGTGTATTTCGCCACATAGCGGCGCACCCGGAGATTGTCATTCGCGCCCTGCTCGCCCTCCAGCCGCCCGCGTTGCAGCTTCATCTTGTGCGCGGTCTGCCATGTGCGGGTGATGACCTCGCCGATCCGGCCCATGGCCTGACTGTCGGACGAAATCACACTGAACGCGCCCATATCATGCAGGATATCCTCCGCCGCGATCGTCTCGCGCCGGATGCGGGATTCGGCGAAGGCCACATCCTCGGGCACCTTGGGGTCGAGATGGTGGCACACCATCAGCATATCGAGATGTTCCTCGATAGTGTTGACCGTGTAGGGCATGGTCGGGTTGGTGGAGCTTGGCAGGATGTTCTGGCTGCTCACCACCTTGATGATGTCGGGCGCATGCCCGCCGCCCGCCCCTTCCGTGTGGAAAGAATGGATCGTGCGGCCCCCGATGGCCTTGAGCGTGTTTTCCACGAAGCCCGATTCATTGAGTGTATCCGTGTGGATCATCACCTGCGTGTCGGTCTCTTCCGCGACCGTCAGGCAGCAATCGATGGCTGCAGGCGTCGTGCCCCAATCCTCGTGCAGTTTCAGCGCGCAGGCCCCGGCGCGGACCTGCTCGTGCAAAGCCGCTGGCAGCGACGCATTGCCCTTGCCCGCGAAAGCCAGATTCATCGCGAACGCATCCGCCGCCTGCAGCATCCGCCCGATATGCCACGGCCCCGGCGTGCAGGTGGTGGCCAGCGTGCCATGTGCGGGGCCAGTTCCGCCGCCGAGCATGGTGGTCAGGCCCGAATGCAGCGCATCGTCGATCTGTTGCGGGCAGATATAATGGATATGCGCGTCAAAGCCGCCTGCGGTCAGGATCTTGCCCTCGGCGGCGATGATCTCGGTGCCCGGGCCGATGATGACATTGACCCCGGGCTGCGTGTCGGGGTTGCCCGCCTTGCCGATCTTGTGGATCCGCCCGTCTCGCAGCCCCACATCGGCTTTGTAGATGCCAGAGTGATCCACGATCAGCGCATTGGTGATGACCGTGTCCATCGCGCCATCCGCCCGCGTGACCTGACTCTGGCCCATCCCGTCGCGGATCACCTTGCCGCCGCCGAACTTGACCTCTTCGCCATAGCCGCCGCGCTCGGCAATCAGGTCGCGCTCGACCTCGATGATCAGATCAGTGTCGCCCAGCCGGACCTTGTCGCCCACAGTGGGGCCGAACATATCGGCATAGGCCGCGCGGGAAATCCGGTATGACATCAGAGCGCCCCCATAACCTTGGCATTGAACCCATAGACCGCCTGCCCCCCGCGATAGGGCACAAGCCGCACCTCGCGGGTCTGGCCGGGCTCGAAGCGCACAGCCGTGCCTGCGGGGATATCCAGCCGCAGCCCCCGCGCCGCCGCGCGGTCGAAAGCGAGGCCGATATTGGCCTCGGCGAAATGATAGTGACTGCCGACCTGCACCGGCCTGTCGCCGGTGTTGGAGACCTCCAGCGTCGTCACGGGCAAATCCGCGTTCAGCTCCAGCTCCGCATCAGGCGTGAGGATTTCACCCGGAATCATCGCGCACCCCCCTATCCGAATGCCAGTGCAAGGCCTGCGAGCGAGATCGCCGCGCCCGAACCGCGCAGAACAAGCGGCGAGCGCGCCGCGACCCAACCGCCCAGCGCATAGCCTGCGCCATGCAGCGCGGCAGTGGCCAGCATGAAGCCTGCGAGATAGCCCAACTCCCCCGGGCCTTCGGAGCCATGCGCATAGCCATGCGCCGCGCCGAAAAGCGCGGCAAACCCCACGATCACCGCGAGCGGCAGGCGCACCACCAGCGCGACCGCCACGCCCAGCAGAATGACCGAGGCGATGATGACATGCTCCGCCAGATCGCTCTCGGCCCCGCCCACACTGATCAGACCGAAGACAAGCATCCCGGCCAGAAAGCCCCCCGGGACCGCCCAGCGCGCATGCCCGCCCAGCAGCGCCGCCAGCACGCCCACGGCGAGCATCGCGATCAGGTGGTCCAGACCCAGAAGCGGATGGGCCAGACCCGAGGCGAACCCATCGGCACCGTCATGGCCCGGATGCGCCATGGCCAGACCGGGCATTAGCAGGAACAGGGGGAGAAGAAAGCGCATGGGTCAGAACCTTTCAGCGGATGGGGTGGTGAACAGTGACGAGTTTGGTGCCATCGGGAAATGTCGCCTCGACCTGCACCGAATGGATCATCTCGGGCACGCCGGCCATGCATTGATCGGCAGTGATGACATGCGCGCCCGCCTGCATCAGATCGGCGACCGGGCGGCCATCGCGCGCGCCCTCGACCACGAAATCGGTGATCAGCGCGATGGCCTCGGGGTGATTGAGCTTCACACCGCGCGCGAGCCGGTTGCGCGCGACCATGGCGGCGAGCGAGACCAGAAGCTTGTCCTTTTCGCGGGGGGTCAGGTTCATGGAGCCTCCGTCAGATTTGCCAGACGCGCGGAAGGGGCGCGCGGCGCAGAAGGGTGAGGATTTGAGCAAGCTTGCGCCGCAGCGGCCAGCCGTCACGCGCCATCAGCCGGATCACGAGACGGCCCTCGAGCGCCGAGGCCGCGGCGCGGATCTCATCGCCCAGGGCCGCGCGCACTGGCGCCAGCGCGTCGGCGGCATCGGGTGCGATGAGCACCACGGTCGCGATCGCGCGCGCGCCATCCATCCCTGCCGCGCCGGTCTCCAGCCGCGCCACATCGAGCCTGAGCGCCTCCGCGTGCAGGGGCGTGTCCCCGCGCCGGATCATGCGCCAGTCGTGGAAATCGAGCGTGGTGACAGTCTCATCCATCGCCGCGCGGCCCAGCACGAGGGTTTCGGCCATCAGAAAGGTCGCGCCCTCACCAAGCGTGATCTCGGTGCGCCGCCGGGCCTGTGCGCGCTCGAACAGGATCGTTTCCTGCGGCACCCAGTCGAGATGCCCCCCCGCGCCCACTGTCATCTGCACTGAAATCTGCGCCGCGCCCGTGGTGCTGCGATAGGCGCGCTCGGCCGTTTGCGTGGTGGCCGTGATGCGCGCGCCCGGCGCGAGTGTCAGCCCATACTCCAGCGTGTCGCCTCCGGTCAGCCCGCCCGAGGTGTTCAGGAAAACCGCCTCGCGCTGGTCCAGCACAAAGAGCTTGGCCGAGCCTTGCTGGCGCAGATCCATCAGCCGTGCCTGCCCGTTGCGCATTCCGAACCGCGCATTGGCGATGCCCGCGCTGCGTTGGTGCAGATGAATCGGTGAATATGCTGTCATACGCCCCTACCTGCGCCTGAGATTGCGACGGCGGCAGGCAGGTGCAATTCGCAGGCGCGTGCCTTGGCGGGACGGGGCCGCTCGAACACCAGCTGCTGCACGCAATTTGATCACAACGCACATAATTCATGCGCCCGGAGAATCTGCGCGATCAAGCCGACACGCCACGGGCCTTGCCGATGACCGCGCGCGGTGGCAGGGTCTGCGCGCACAGAGCACAGGATGCAGCCCCATGAAGATCGCGAGTTTCAACATCAACGGCATCAAGGCCCGCGCCGCGGCGCTCGAGCGCTGGCTCGACAGCGCTGCGCCTGATCTCGCAGTGCTGCAGGAGATCAAGTCAACCGATGAAACCTTCCCGCGCGCCCTGATCGAGGACAAGGGCTACAACCTTGAAACGCATGGTCAAAAGGGGTTCAACGGCGTGGCGATCCTCTCCAAACTGCCGCTGGAAGACGTCACGCGCGGCCTGCCCGGCGATGACAGCGACACGCAGGCGCGCTGGATCGAGGCGACAGTGAGCACTGACAAGGGAGCGCTGCGGGTCGTGGGGCTCTATCTGCCCAATGGCAACCCCGTGGAACTCGACGATGATGGCGCGCCCGTGGCGGGCGGAAAATATGCCTACAAGCTTGCCTGGATGGCACGCATGGAGGCGCGGTTGCGCGCGCTTCTGGCGCTCGAAATGCCGCTCGCGGTGATGGGCGATTGCAACATCATCCCGCAAGCCGAGGATGCCGCACGACCCGATGCCTGGCGCGAGGATGCGCTGTTTCGCCTGCCCTCACGCAAGGCGTTCCGGCGTCTTGTCGCCTTGGGGTTCACCGATGCGCTGCGCGTGCGTCATCCGGGGCCGGGGCAGTATACCTTCTGGGATTATCAGGCCGGCGCGTTCGAGCGCAATGACGGCATCCGCATCGATCATGTCCTGCTGAACGCCTATGCTGCGGATCTGCTGCGCGACTGCCGCATCGACGCCGAGACGCGCGCGGGCGAGAAACCCTCGGACCATGTGCCGATCTGGGCGGAGATTGATCTCTGAACCGCTCGCCGCTTATCCGCACTGAACAACCAATCGCCCTCGCGTCAGCGTGGGCAGCGCCCTCGGGGCGTACAGGGATGGGTGGGCGGGTGCGGCCCGAGGGCGCTTTTGCATCATCTGCGACCCACGCACCGCGCCGAACCGCCGCACAGCCCATCGCCCCGCTCAAAAATTCCGCGTGGCCCCCAGCGAGACGCGGAGATTGTCGAAGGACTGGCGCGGCACATTGCTCGACTGCCGCTCATAGCCCATGATCAGCACGGGCGCGAAGCCGCGCATCGTATAGTCGCGATGCATCAGCCGCGCCGTGATGCCCATACGGTTGCTCCGCTCGGGCCCGTATTGCAATTGCAGCGGATTGGCCTCAGCCACGCGGATATGCGTGTAGCGCGCCTCCAGCCCCGCGATCATCCCCCCGCGCAGCGCATATTCGCCGCCCAGAGACACGGCGCCCGTGCTGCGACGGTGAAACGCGGCCTCGGTGTGGTGATGCGCAAGCTGCACGCCGCCTTGAAGCCGCAATTGCGGCGAGACGATGCGCGACAATTCCATTGCGGTCGTGATGCGCGGCCCGCCAAGCTGGGGTAGCCCGCGATAGCTGAGCTGATCCGCGGTCATGCGCATGGCAAGCCGCGTGCGATCACCAAAGCGCTGCTGGAAGCTGGCATAGATGCCGACGCCATGCATGATGCGCCCGCTCGCGCCATAGGCCGCCTGCAGGCTCACCCCGCCACCGATCTGACGGCCATGATCACCCAGCGAAAGCAGCCCCATCTCGCCGCGCAGATGCCAGCGGTTGAGGTCGCTTTTTTCGAAAATCTGCCCGGTGGCCATCAGATGCAGCCGGGCATGCAAATCCCGCGACAGCCGCGGCAGATGTGTCGCGCCGAGCCCGATCTCCAGCCCGGTTGCGCTTTCAACCTCCGGCACGGGCAAGAGCAGCTTGCCGCCGATATCGACGAAATCCTCGCCCGAGCGATGCCACGGGTTGCTCTGGCTGACCACGGCCACACGGGCATGCCCCTGCCAGGGTTTGCGCCGCTCCATCGCGTGCAGATATTCATGCACAGTGGCAATCTCGGACAGGCTCAACGAACCGCCCAGCGCGAATTGGAAATGATGATAGGCGCGCTCGTTATCCTCGATCAGATAGAGCGCGCGGGCAAGCTCCAGCCGGAAGCGGGCTGTGTCCGGCGCAAGTGTGACCAGCCGCTCCAGATGCGGCAGCGCCGCCCTGGGCGCGTCTTCGCGCATATGCGAGAGCGCGAGCAGCCACAGGCGCTGGATTTCCGCGTCGCCATCGGCACTCGACAGCCCTTCAGCCGTCTGCCGCGCGGCAGCGGTGTCCTCAGCGACCAACTGCCGCTCGGCCTGAGCCAATGTCGGCTCCTGCGCGGATGCGCCGGTTATCCCGACAAGGCACACAAGCCCCCATGCCAATGCGTAGCGCTTCATACTGCTCGATCCTGCGGTCTTTTTGTTGCCGCTTCGTTAACAGTGTTGATGCGCAGCCTGGCCCTGTATTGTCAAGAAAAACAGCCTTTCCGAAGGCTCAGGACGCCTCCGCGCCACTGACCTGCCGCTCCAGATGCGCAAGCTCGCGGCGCAGCCCGCGCGTCAGAGCCTCGGCGAACCGGTTGAGGCGCGTGACGCGGCGATCATCGAGATGGCGGATCAGATAAAAACTGCGCTTGAGGCTGAAGGCGTCAGGCAGGATACGGCGCAGCCCCGGCGCGGATGGGAGCGCGAAATCATGCACCACGCCAAGCCCGGCCCCGTGGCGCAGGAAGTTGAACTGCACCGCAACCGAATTGGAGGCGAGCGCCACCCGCTCCAGCCCCAGTTCGGCCAGATAATCCAGCTCGCTGTCGAAGATCATGTCGGGGATATAGCCGATGATGCGATGCGCCCGCAGATCCGCAAGCCGCGCGATCGGCGCGGCTTGCGCGAGATACGCCTCGGACGCCGCGAGATGAAGCCGGTAATCGCTGATCTTCTGCACGCTCAGCCGCCCGGCCTGCGGGGCGGAGACGCCAATCGCCATATCCGCCTCGCGCCGCGACAGGTTGAAGACGCGCGGCAGCGCGATGATCTGCACATCGAGCCCCGGGTTTTCCGCGCAGATCCGCGCCACCACCTGCGGCAGCAGGTAATTCGCGCAGCCATCCGGGGCGCCCACGCGGATCTGCCCGCTCAGGCCCCGGCTTTCCTCGCTCGCGGCCTGGGTGGCCGCGACCATCGCGGTCTCGGCCGCCTGTGCATGCGGCAGAAGCCGCGCGCCTTCATCGGTCAGCGCATAGCCCTGATGCGAACGTGTAAAGAGCCGCCGCCCGAGCCCTTCTTCCAGCCGCGCCACACGCCGCCCGACCGTGGCCGGGTCCATCCGCAAAGCAACCCCGGCACGCCCAAGGCTCTCGGCGCGCGCGAGCGCCAGAAAGATGCGCATGTCGTCCCAGTCCATCCCGGCCCTCTATTGCAATTCTGCAAGGCTTGTTTGAGATATTACCTATTCCCAAGGCGAAATTGCAAACCTATCCTGCACCCCAGATCAGTCTGAGGAGGATGACATGGAAGAGCTATCGCATTGGATCGACGGCAAGCGCGTTGCAGGCACATCGGGGCGCTTTGCCGATGTGTTCAACCCGGCCACGGGTGAGGTGCAGGCGCGGGTGCCGCTGGCCTCGAAAGACGAGCTGGATCACGCCGTGGCCCGCGCGGCCGAAGCGCAGCGCGCCTGGGGCGCGACCAACCCGCAGAAGCGCGCGCGTGTGATGATGGCCGCTGTGGCGCTGATCAACCGCGATATGGACAAGCTCGCCGAGAAGCTGTCTTCCGAGCATGGCAAGACCTTTGTCGATGCCAAGGGCGATGTGCAGCGCGGGCTGGAGGTGATCGAGTTCTGCATCGGCGCACCGCATCTATTGAAGGGCGAGTTCACCGACAGCGCAGGCCCCGGCATCGACATGTATTCGATGCGCCAGCCGCTGGGCGTGGTCGCGGGCATCACGCCCTTCAACTTCCCGGCCATGATCCCGCTGTGGAAAATGGGCCCGGCACTGGCCTGCGGCAATGCGATGATCCTGAAGCCCTCGGAGCGCGACCCGAGCGTGCCGCTGATGCTGGCCGAGATTTTCAAGGAAGCGGGCCTGCCCGATGGCGTGCTGCAAGTCGTCAATGGCGACAAGGAGTCGGTGGATGCGATCCTCGACAATGAGACCATTCAGGCTGTGGGCTTTGTCGGCTCCACCCCGATTGCGCATTACATCTATTCGCGCGGCTGCGCGGCGGGCAAGCGCGTGCAGTGCTTCGGCGGTGCCAAGAACCACATGATCATCATGCCCGATGCCGATATGGACCAGGCCGCCGATGCGCTGGTAGGCGCAGGCTATGGCGCGGCGGGCGAGCGCTGCATGGCGATCTCGGTCGCGGTCCCTGTGGGCGATGGCACGGCAGACGCGCTGCGCGAGCGGCTGGTGCCCAAGATCGAGGCGCTGAAGGTCGGCCCCTATACCGCTGGCGATGATGTCGATTACGGCCCCGTCGTGACGGCCGCCGCGAAGGAGAACATCCTGCGGCTGGTCGAATCCGGTATCGAACAGGGCGCGGAACTCGTGGTCGATGGGCGCGATTTCAAGCTGCAGGGCTATGAGGACGGGTTTTTCGTAGGCCCGCATCTCTTTGACCATGTGACGCCCGAGATGGAGATTTACCGCAAGGAGATCTTCGGGCCCGTGCTTTCGATGGTGCGCGCGGCGAGCTATGAGGAAGCGATCGGGCTGGCGATGGACCATGAATATGGCAATGGCACCGCGATTTTCACCCGCGATGGCGATGCCGCCCGCGATTTCGCCAATCGCATCAATATCGGGATGGTGGGGATCAATGTGCCTATCCCGGTGCCGCTGGCCTATCACACTTTCGGCGGCTGGAAGAAATCGGGCTTCGGCGATCTCAACCAGCACGGGCCGGATGCGTTCAAGTTCTACTCGCGCACCAAGACCGTGACCTCGCGCTGGCCCTCGGGGATCAAGCAGGGGGCGGCCTTCAACTTCAAGGCCATGGACTGATCGCGGCGGCGGGGGGTTTCACACCCCCCGCACCCCCCGTGGAGTATTTCAGGCAAGATGAAGCCAGCGAGCAGCGGGGTTGTCTTGACCGAGCCGGGCATCACGGGTCTGGCCCTGCAGATCGGGTGATACACGCCCGTAGCGTTTACACTTGACAGGTTTCGCCCGGACATGGACCCGCACGACATCAGGCCGCAACCTGCCCCCGCGTGAGACTTGCAAAACTTCTGCAACAGTTGCGGCCTAACCCGACCGCACCGCAAATTGGGAGGAGCGCATGGATTTCAGCTTGAGCGAGGAGGCGCAGGCGATTTTCGACATGGCGCGCGAGTTCGGGGCCGAGCATATCGCGCCCCATGCACGCGCCTGGGAGGCCGAAGGCACGATCCCGAAAGATCTCTGGGGCAAATTCGCCGAACTGGGGTTCGGCGGGCTGTATGTGCGTGAGGAATCAGGCGGCGCGGGGCTCTCGCGGCTGGAGGCCACGCTGATCTTCGAGGCGCTCTCGCAATCCTGCCCCTCGGTCGCGTCGTTCCTGTCGATCCACAACATGTGCGCGGCGATGATCGACAAATTCGGCTCGGACGCGATGCGCGCGGAATTGCTGCCGCGCGTTATCTCGCTCGACTGCTTTATGTCCTATTGCCTGACCGAACCGGGCTCGGGCTCGGATGCCGCCGCGCTCAAGACGCGGGCGGTCCGCGACAATGAGGGCTATGTGCTCAATGGCACCAAGGCTTTCATCTCGGGCGGCGGTTATTCGGATGGCTATATCGTCATGGCGCGCACTGGCGAGGACGGGCCAAAGGGGATTTCCGCGCTGGTGGTGATGGATGGCACCGAGGGGCTGAGTTTCGGCGGGCTCGAGGACAAGATGGGCTGGCGCTCGCAACCCACGCGGCAGGTGCAGTTCGATGATTGCCGGGTGAGCGCGGCGGCGCTTCTGGGCGAGGAAGGCCACGGTTTCCGCTACGCGATGGCCGGGCTCGATGGCGGGCGGCTCAATATCGCGGCCTGCTCGCTGGGCGGGGCGCAGGCGGCCCTTGATGCGACGCTGGCCTATATGGGCGAGCGCAAGGCGTTCGGCAAAACCATCGACCAGTTTCAGGCGCTGCAATTCCGGCTCGCGGATATGGAGATCGAATTGCAGGCCGCGCGGGTCTTGCTGCGCCAAGCCGCGTGGAAGCTCGATCAGGGCGCGCCGGATGCAACGAAGTTCTGCGCCATGGCCAAGAAATTCGTGACCGAGGCGGGCAGCCGGATCGCGGATCAATGCCTGCAACTGCATGGCGGTTATGGTTATCTGGGCGATTACGGGGTCGAGAAGCTGGTGCGCGATCTGCGCGTGCATCAGATCCTCGAAGGCACCAACGAGATCATGCGCCTGATCGTGGCGCGGCAGATGATCGGGGCACGCTGATGGCGGATATTCATATCCGCATCGAGGGGCGTGCGGGGCGGATCACGCTGACCCGACCCAAGGCGCTGAATGCGCTGAGCTACGAGATGTGCCTTGCGATTGATGCGGCGCTGAAGGCCTGGGCCGATGACGAGGCCGTGGCGCTGGTGCTGATCGACGCCGAGGGCGCGAAGGCCTTTTGCGCGGGCGGTGACATCGCGGAGATGTACGCCACGGGCCGCGCTGCCGATTACAGCTATGGACGCCGCTTCTGGGCCGATGAATACCGCATGAATGCGCGGCTCGCGGAATACGCCAAACCCGTGGTGAGCTTCCTGCAAGGCTTTGTGATGGGCGGCGGTGTCGGTGTGGGCTGCCATGCGCGCTACCGGATCGTGGGCGAAACCAGCCAGATCGCGATGCCCGAATGCGGGATCGGGCTGATCCCGGATGTGGGCGGGAGCCATCTTCTGGCGCGTGCCCCCGGCGGGCTCGGGGCCTATCTGGGGCTGACCGGCGCGCGGATGGGGCCGGGCGATGCGATCCTTGCGGGCTTCGCGGATCTGTTCCTGCCGGAGGCGGCGTGGGAGGACGCCAAGGCCGCGCTGATCGCCTCGGGTGATGTCGCAAGCCTGAAGGGCGCAACGCCGCCCGAGCCTGCACTGGCCGCGCAGGCCGATGTGATCGACCGTGTGTTTGCGCGGCCCGACCTCGCGGCCATCGAAGAGGCGCTGAGCGATGAACCGGCGGAGTTCGCCGCGCAAACGCTCAAGACGCTGCGCCGCAATGCGCCGCTCTCGATGGCCTGCACGCTCGCGATGCTGCGCAATCTCGGGCGCGACAGCACCATCCGCGCGGCGCTGGCGCAGGAATATCGCTTCACATGGCGCTCGATGGAGCAGGCGGATTTTCTCGAAGGCATCCGCGCGGCCATCATCGACAAGGATCGCACCCCGCGCTGGCAGCATGCGCGCTCCGCCGACGTGACGCCGGAAGAGGTAGAAAACATGCTCGCCTCGCTCGGGGCGGATGAATTGAGTTTCGACGACCAGGAGGAGGAACAGGGATGAAGATCGGCTTTATCGGGCTTGGGAATATGGGCGGGCCGATGGCGGCCAATCTGGCGAAGGCGGGGCATGAGGTCGCCGGTTTCGATCTGACTGCGCCCTGCCCGGCTGGCGTGACCGCTGCCGACAGCGCCACAAAGGCCGCCGAGGGCGCGGAGGTCGTGCTCACGATGCTGCCCAATGGCGAAATCCTGCGTGCGGTCGCGGGCGAGGTGACCCCGGCGATGCAGGCAGGGGCTGTGCTCTGCGACTGCTCGACAGTTGACGTGGCTTCTGCGCGCGATGTGGCAGCTCAGGCTGCGGCGGCGGGGCTTGGCGCGCTGGATGCGCCTGTCTCGGGCGGGGTCGGCGGCGCGGCAGCGGGCACGCTGACCTTCATGGTCGGCGGCTCGGAGGACGCCTTCGCCAAGGTGCTGCCGCTCTTCGAAATCATGGGGCAAAAGGCCGTGCATTGCGGCGCGGCCGGTTCCGGGCAGGCGGCGAAGATCTGCAACAACATGATCCTTGGCGTGACCATGGCGGTCACCTGCGAGGCGTTTGCGCTGGCCGACAAGCTCGGGCTGGACCGGCAGAAGATGTTCGATGTGGTCTCGACTTCCTCGGGCTATAGCTGGAGCATGAATGCCTATTGCCCCGCCCCCGGGATCGGCCCGCAAAGCCCGGCGGATAACGACTACAAACCCGGCTTCGCGGCGGAGCTGATGCTCAAGGATCTGCGGCTGTCGCAACAGGCCGCCGAAGAGGCCGATGCGGATACGCCCATGGGCCAGCATGTCACCGAGCTTTTTGCCCGCTTTGTCGAGCAGGAGGATGGCAAGGGGCGCGATTTCTCGGCGCTGTTGCCGCGCTTCGCCGCGCGTGGCCGCAACGCATGAGCGCGCGCGCCCGCAACACCCCGGCATAGCCACAGGCTTGCATTCCAGTGCCAGAGTGATATATACATATTCGAAGGTAAACATATTTATTCGTGACACTGGAGGTCGCACATGTTGGCAAAGAATGTCGGTGGAATTGATCGCATCGCCCGGATCGTTGTTGGTCTGGCGCTCATCCTCGGGTTTTTCCTCTTCCCTGAGTCCGGCCTCCGCTGGGTGTTTCTGATCGGGATCGTGCCGTTGGCAACGGGTCTGATGCAGACCTGCCCGCTCTATTCGATCATCGGGCTGAATACCTGCCCGGCGAAAAAGGGCTGAGCGCAAGGCCCCTTCCATCTTGGTATGAGTAAGCGTATCGACCCGGCCATATGGCCGGGTTTTTTCTTGGGCGATCGGTCGACGTTGTCCCCAGACCCAGT
>PWZT01000020.1 GCA_003567315.1 Paracoccaceae bacterium | reverse complement strand
GCATCGCGCTTGTCCTTGTTGCGCCCACGCGCGGCCTTGGCGTCCTCGATCTTGTGCAATGTCGCCTGCGCAGGAGCTTCTGCCGGTGTCGGCGCGGGTGCTTCCGCAGCCACCTCGACCGGCTTTTCCGGTGCCTTCCTGGCAGCGCGCGGCTTGGCCTTTCTGGGCTCGGAGAGCGCAGCTTCGGGTGCTGTGCCGCGCGGCAGGGGCTTTTGCAACAGCGCCTCGATCGCGTCGAGATATTTCTGATCGGCGGGTACCATCAGCGAAATCGCCTTGCCATCACGCCCGGCACGGCCCGTGCGCCCGATGCGGTGGACGTAATCCTCGGGATGCGAGGGCAGGTCGAAATTGAATACATGGCTGACCGAGGGCACATCAAGCCCGCGCGCCGCCACGTCCGAGGCGATCAGAAGCCGCAACTCGCCCGCGCGGAATTTTTCGAGCGTGCGCGTGCGCACCGACTGGTCGAGATCGCCATGAATCGGGGCCGCGTCGAATTTGTGCTTGCTGAGTGATTTTGCGAGGATATCCACATCGACCTTGCGATTGCAGAAGATCACCGCGTTTTCGAGCTTGTCGCCTTCCGCCGTGATGATCGCGCGCAAAGCCTCGCGCTTGGCTTTCGCCGCCACATCGCGGCGCGCGGCGGGAAGTTCGATCAATTCCTGCGCAATCGTCTCCGAGGCCGTGGCCTGCCGCGCAATCTCGATCCGCGCCGGGTTGGACAGGAAGGTGTTGGTGATCCGCTCGATCTCGGGCGCCATTGTGGCCGAATAGAAAAAGGTCTGCCGGGTGAAGGGGGTCAGGTTGAAGATCCGCTCGATATCGGGAATGAAGCCCATATCCAGCATCCGGTCAGCTTCATCCACGACCATGACCTCGACGCCGGTCAAGAGCAGCTTGCCACGCTCGAAATGGTCGAGCAGGCGGCCAGGTGTGGCGATCAGCACATCCACGCCGCGATCGATCAGCTTGTCCTGCTCGCCAAAGGCCACGCCGCCGATCAGCAGCGCCTTGCTCAGCCGCGTGTGCTTGGCGTAAGTGTCGAAATTCTCGGCCACCTGTGCGGCGAGTTCCCGTGTCGGCGCCAGCACGAGGCTGCGCGGCATCCGCGCCCGCGCCCGCCCGCGCCCGAGCCGCGTGATCAGCGGCAGCACGAAAGAGGCGGTCTTGCCTGTCCCGGTCTGCGCGATCCCCAGCACATCGCGCCCTTCGAGCGCGTGGGGGATGGCCTCAGCCTGGATCGGTGTCGGGGTGGTATAGCCAGCTTCATGGATGGCCTTGAGGACCTTGGGGTCCAGCTTCAGGTCGGAAAATTGGGTCATATGCGTCCATCTTGGGCGGTGTCGGACCGCCGAATACTATGGGACGCCTGCTTTTTCACGCCCCGCCACGGAATTGCTGCATAGCAACAAGTGGCGGCTGTGTAAGCGATTTGCGGCAAAAGGTCAATCTTGCAGAACGCCCCGAATGCGGGCACGCGGTCTCAACACAAATTCCGCCCGCAGAGCCGCAAGAGCAGTTGCGGGCCCGGCGCGGGCAGGTTACATACGCAGCATATGTGCGGGTGTGGCGGAATGGTAGACGCGAGGGTCTCAAACACCCTTTCCGCAAGGAGTGTCGGTTCGACTCCGACCACCCGCACCAAATATCCGCCTTGCGCTCAGGCGGACTTTGCCCCCGAACTTCCCCGCTGCAACTTCACCGGCTCCGTCCGCGCTAGCCGCAACACATGCGCCATATATGGCTTGGCCGCATCCTCCTCGCGCACTGCCGCATAGAGCCGCCGCGTCAGCCCGCCCGCCGTCAGCGGTTTGGTCACGTAATCCGAATGATAGCGCACCTCGCGCAGCACCCAGTCGGGCAGCACTGACACCCCGCGACCAGACGCGACCAGCAGCAGGATCACCGCTGTCAACTCCACCTGCCGGATCGCGCGCGGCTCGACCTTGGCGGGGGTGAGAAGCTGCGAGAACACATCGAGCCGCGTGCGCTCTACCGGGTAGGTGATCAGCACCTGATCGCGGAAATCCTCGGCCTCGATGAAGGGTTTTTCCGCCAGCGGATGCGTGGAGGCGGCGACAAACACGGGCTCATAGTCGAACAGGGGGATGAATTGCACGCCCTCGATCTCTTCGGGGTCGGAGGAAATCACCAGATCGACTTCTTCGCGGCGCAGCGCGGGCAGGGCGTCAAAGGCCAGCCCGGGGCGGATATCGACATCGACATCGGCCCAGGCCTTGCGAAACTGCTCGAGCACGGGAAACAGCCAGTCGAAACAGGCATGGCATTCGATGGCGATATGCAGACGGCCCGACGAGCCCTTGCGCAGCCCGGTGAATTCTTCCTCCAGGGCCGCGACACGGGGCAGGATCTCCTCTGCCGCGCGCAACATCTTGAGCCCGGCGGCCGAGAGTTTCAGTGGCTTGGAGCGGCGCACGAACAACTCCACCCCCGCCTGTTCCTCGATCCCCTTGACCTGATGCGACAGCGCCGATTGCGTCATGTTCAGCAAATCCGCCGCGCGTGCGAGCCCACCGGCATCGTTGATGGCCTTGATCGTGCGCAGATGTCGGAACTCGATATGCATGTCAGGTTCATAATGTTGTTGAGGATAATGAATTGGTTTCACATTGCGGCGCGTGGCACAAGAGGCACGTCAATCATGGAGTGCCCTCATGCCAACCCCGCGCGTGTCTTTCGAGTTCTTCCCGCCGAAATCGCTGGAGGCCAGTTTCCGGCTCTGGGACACTGTGCGCACGCTCGCGCCGCTGACACCGGAATTCGTGTCGGTAACCTATGGCGCCGGGGGCACGACGCGGGCGCTGACGCATGAGGCGGTCACGACCATCGGCGCGCAGTTTGATCTGAACGTCGCCGCCCATCTGACCTGCGTCGATGCCACACGCGCGGAAACGCTCGCCATCGCGCAGAGCTATTCCGAGGCCGGTGTGCGCGAGATCGTGGCGCTGCGCGGCGATCCTCCGAAAGGGCAGGGGCGGTTCACGCCCAACCCCGACGGCTTTGCCGATTCGGTGGAGTTGATCGAGGCGCTTGCGGCAACGGACCGCTTCACCCTGCGCGTGGGCGCCTATCCCGAGCCGCACCCGGAGGCAGCGGATGATCTCGCCGATGTGCGCTGGCTCAAGCGCAAATTCGAGGCCGGGGCGGACAGCGCCATCACGCAATTCTTCTTCGAGCCCGAGACCTTCCTGCGGTTTCGCGATGCCTGCGCACGCGCCGGGATCACCGGCAAGATCGTGCCGGGCATCATCCCGATCGAGAATTGGAGCGGCATTCGCAAATTTGCCCTCGCAACGGGCGCGACAGTGCCGCAATGGCTCGATGACGCGTTCGAAAAGGCCAAGCGCGACGGGCGCGAGGATTTGCTGGCAACGGCGCTGTGCACCGAACTTTGCGACAAGCTGATCTCCGAGGGTGTCGAGGATCTCCATTTCTACACGCTCAACCGCGCGCATCTGACCCGCGATGTGTGCCACGCGCTCGGGGTGCAGCCCCGCGTTGCGCTGGAGAAGGTGGCCTGAGCCGCGCCGTCCTCAGAAGCTGCCGAACAGCGTGCCCAGCGTAACAAGCGCCACCAGTGCGAGGATCGGGATCAGCACCGCGACGACGGCGATATCCTTGTAGGCTTCCTTGTGCGTCAGCCCGCAAATGGTCAGCAGCGTGATCACCGCGCCATTATGCGGCAGCGCATCCAGCCCCCCTGTCGCCACCGCCGTCACGCGATGCAGCAATTCCGGTGAAATCCCGGCCGCGAGCCCCATTTCCAGATAGGTTTCGCCGAGGGTCGAGAGCGCGATCGACATGCCCCCCGAGGCCGAGCCGGTCATGCCCGCAAGCAGGCTCGTGCCGATGGCGAGCGAGATCAACGGGTTGTCGCCGCCCACGGTCACCACCCAGTCGCGGATCAGCGTGAAGGCCGAGAGCGAGGCGATAACGGCCCCGAACCCCACCAGCGACGCGGTGTTGAAGATGGGCTTGAGCGAATCCTTCGCGCCCGCATCGAGCGTGTCCGAGAGCCCCTGCGCCAACCGCCGCCAGTTGAGCGCGATCAGCGCCAGCGAGGCGAAGGTCAGCGCGGCGATGATCGACCAGACCCCGCGCAGCGCACCGATATCGGTCTCGCCGAATTCGGGCTCTGCCAGATAGCCGGTCTCCATCGCCGGGATTATGACGAAGGTGAAGGCGATGTTCAGCACCAGCACCAGCACCAGCGGCGCGGCGGCCACGAGCAGTATCGGCGCATCGCCCGCGCGCGCCTCCTCCGGGCTGTCATCCTCGGCCCCGTAGCCCGGCCCCAAGACGCCAGCGCGCCGCTCCAGCCACGCCCAGCCCAGGCCCAGCATGAAGAGCCCTGTCAGCACGCCAAGGCCCGGCGCGGCGAAAGGCGTGGTGCCGAAATAGGGCATCGGGATCGCGTTCTGGATCGCGGGCGTGCCTGGCAGGGCAGTCATGGTGAAGGTGAAGGCCCCGAGCGCGATGGTGGCCGGGATCAGACGCTTGGGCAGTTCCGCCTCGCGAAACAGCGCCGAGGCAATGGGCCAGACCGCGAAGGCCACCACGAACAGCGACACCCCGCCATATGTCATCACCGCGCAGGACAGGATCACCGCAAGGATCGCGCGCTTCGCCCCCAGCCAGCGGATTGTCGCATCCGCCAGCACCCGGGCCGAGCCCGAGGCCTCCATCAGCTTGCCGAACACCGCGCCCAGCAGAAAGAGCGGGAAGAACTGGATGATGAACCCGCCCGTGGCCTCCATGAAGATCTGCGTATAGCTCGCGAGCAGTGGCCCACCTTCGGCCGCGAGCACGGCGATGGTCGCGAGCGCCGGGGTCAGCAGCAGAAGGCTCATGCCGCGATAGGCAAGGAAGATCAGCGCCCCGAGGGCTGCGATTATGACGAGTATTCCGAGCATGATGCCTCACGATGCTGCGCTGCGGCAATGCTAGCGCAGAAAGATGCGGGCCTCAATGGCGCGCACGGCCGCGCAGGGCTGGCCCTTGCGCCTTGCGCGCTCTTGGCGCAGAGAATGGGCGGAAATGTGAAGGGGGCAGCAGATGATTGCAGTGCAGGGCCATGAGGGGCAGCAGGTCGCCGTGCTGGGGCTGGGCCGTTCGGGGCTGGCCACCTGCGCGGCGCTCAGTGCAGGCGGTGCGATCCCGCTCGCCTGGGACGAAAGCCCCGAGGCGCGCGCCAAGGCCGAGGCCACAGGGCTCGCGCTGACCGATCTGGCGCGCGTCGATTGGTCGAGGGTTGCGGCGCTGATCACCAGCCCTGGCATCCCGCATCTCTACCCCGCGCCTAATCGCATCATCGCCACGGCGCTTGCCGCAGGCGTGCCCGTCGATAACGATATCGGGCTTTTCTTCCGCAGCTTCTCGACCAGCGCCACCATGGAATTCGACCAGCCGCCCAAGTTAGTCGCGGTCACAGGCTCCAACGGGAAATCGACCACCACGGCACTCATTCACCATATCCTGATCGAGGCCGGGCGGCCCGCGCAGATGGCGGGCAATATCGGCACAGGCGTGCTCGCGATCGACCCGCCCGCAGATGGCGAGGTCGTGGTGCTGGAGCTTTCGAGCTACCAGACCGATCTCGCCCGCGCGCTGACCCCCGATATCGCGGTATTTACCAATCTCTCGCCCGATCATCTGGACCGGCATGGCGGCATGGGCGGCTATTTCGCCGCCAAGCGCAGGCTTTTCGCCGAAGGGGGCCCCGATCGCGCGGTGATCGGCGTGGATGAGATCGAGGGCCAGTATCTCGCGGGCCAACTTGCGCAGGCGCCCGAGGATACCCGCGTGATCCGCATCTCCTCGGGGCAAAAGCTCGCAGGGCCGGGCTGGAATGTCTTTGCGCGCAAGGGCTATCTCGCCGAATACCGGCGCGGCAAGCAGGTGGCCTCGATCGATCTGCGCTCGCTCAAGGGTCTGCCCGGCGCGCATAACCACCAGAACGCCTGCGCGGCCTATGCCGTCGCGCGCAGCCTTGGCCTCGCGCCGCGCCTGATTGAGGATGCGCTGGCGAGTTTCACGGGGCTCCCGCATCGCAGCCAGTTGGTCGCCGAGGTGGGCGGGGTGCGTTATGTCAACGATTCGAAAGCCACCAATACCGAGAGCGCGGCGCAAGCGTTGCAGGCGTTCGAGCGCATCCGCTGGATTGCGGGGGGGCTGGGCAAGGAGGGCGGCATCGCCTCACTCGCGCCGCATCTCGCGCATGTCGCCAAAGCCTATCTGATCGGCCACTCCGCGCGCGATTTCGCGCTGCAACTGGGCGAGACCCCGCATGAGATCTGCGAAACCATGGAGCGCGCGGTCGCTGCGGCCATGCGCGAGGCCGCACCCGGCGATGTGGTGCTGCTGGCGCCTGCGGCGGCGAGTTTCGATCAATACCCCGATTTCGAGCAACGCGGCGAGGCCTTCATGGCCGCTGTGCGCAAGGGGCTGGGCGATGAGTGAAGACACGCCGCGCGGCTTCGCCTTCGCGGGCGGGGCGTTTTTCATCTGGGGGCTGTTGCCGTTCTATTTCCGCGCGCTGGAGCATGTGCCCACTGCCGAGGTGGTGGCGCATCGCATCATCTGGGCCGTGCCTGTGGCGCTCGCCGTGCTGGTCTGGCTGGGGCGCACTGCCGATCTGCGCGCGGCACTGCGCACGCCGCGCATGTTGTCGATGGCCTTTGTCACGGCGGCGCTGATCTCGGTCAATTGGGGGATCTATGTCTGGCTGATCCAGTCGGGGCAGGCGATGGAAGCGGCGCTGGGCTATTACATGATGCCGATCTTCAGCGTGGCGCTGGGGGCAGGTCTCTTGCGCGAACGCCTCTCGCCGCGCCAGTGGGGGGCGGTGGCACTCGCAGCGGCGGCCGTGGTGGTGTTGACACTCGAGGCGGGGCAATTGCCGCTCGGCGCGCTGGGGCTCACGTTTTCATGGGGGTTCTATGCGTTTTTCAAGCGTGCCCTGCCCATCGGCCCCAATCAGGGCTTCACGCTGGAGGCGATGATCCTCACCCCCTTCGCGCTGGGCTTTCTGCTCTGGGCAGCCTGGGGCGGCGGGCTCTACACGGCGCAAGCCAGCACGCTCGACTGGGTGCTGCTCCTGGGCTGCGGGGTTATCACGGCAGCACCCCTCATGCTGTATGCCAATGGCGCCAAGGGGTTGCAGCTTTCGACCATCGCGATTTCCAGCTACGCCATCCCCACCTTCATCTTCCTGATCTCGGTCTTTGCGTTCCGCGAGCCCTTCGAGGGCGCCCGCCAGATCGCCTTCCCGATGATCTGGACAGCGATGGCGCTCTATATCTGGGAAGTCCTGCGCGCCCGGCGCGTGGCGATGGCGGATAAATCCCTGCCGCCGAAAGGCTTGGGGTAAGGCAGGCGATCACCGCGAGAAGCATGCACCAGCCCCGGCCCCGACCAGCCAGGGCCAGCCGATACCAGTTTGCGCGCCTTGCCTTCATCCTGGCTGAAATACCTGCGCCACAGAGAGAGCGCCGTCAGGCGATCTTCCCCGCAGGGAAGATCCGATACACTCACAGCAGCGCGCTGCCCCACTGGCGACACCTCAACCTGATCGAGCCGCGCTCTGCAGGCGCGTCGTCCCGCCACCGTGATCCAGAAGCGTGAGCGTCTCGACCTCCGGCAGGCTCGGGATGCAGGCACGCAGCTCTGCCGTTGACATGAAGCACGCAGCCGTCGAGAGCCCGTCCGCCAATGTCGCGCTATGCGCGGTTACGGCTGTGCTGGACCATTGCGGCGCTGCCTGCCCGCGTGGGTCGAGAATGTGAAAGCTCTGCGCGTCAAGGCGAAGCGCCGCGGGGCTCGAGACCGCAACTGCGTTGTCGCGCAGCGTTGTGCGGCCGAACTCCCCCGCTTCCGGGTCGGACAGGGCGATCTGCCACGGCCCGCCAATGGCAGCGGTCTCGCCGATATCGATCAGCACGCGCCTCAGCCCTGCGGCATGCAACACCGCGCGCACCGCGTCGGTGGCCGCGCCTTGCGCGATGCCGTTGAAGCTCAGCGCCTGGCCCGCGCCCAGATGCAGACCGCGCCGGCCCGGCGCAGGCAGTCTCACGCGCTCCCAGCCGACACGTGCGCGCGCCGCGTCGATATCACCGCCGCGCGCATGGGCCTGCCAGAGCGGCTGGATGCTCGGGTCGAACGCCCCGCCTGTCGCCCGGTGAAGGCGGTCGCAGGCCCGCAACAGCGCGTGCCAGCGCGCATCGACATCCGGCAATGAGCCTTGCGCATTCAGCCGAACCAGCTCGGAATCCGCGCGAAACAGGCTGAAACGCGCCTCATGGGCTTCGATTTCCAGCCGCGCGCGGGCCAGCGCCGGGCGGGTGATCGCGTCAGGGCCGACAAGCGTGATGCTCACATCCGCCCCCAGCGCGACGCCCTGCCAGCGCAGCCGCTCCGGCGCAGCGCGCCCTGTTGACGAGCCCGCAAGCCCGGCGCAGGCGGCGATGCTCAGAAACCGGCGACGGGTCAGCGCGCGGGTCATGCGGGCGCCTCCTGTGGCGGAATCGGGGCCGCAGGGCGGGGGCGGCACGCCTGTTTTCCAGCCAGCACCAGCGGCACGCAGCGTTTCGTGTCGTCATGGATCGCAACACATTCAAGGCACTGAAAGCATTCTGAATATTTGATCCTGCCGCTTTTCTCGATCGCGCCATAGGGGCATTTGACGCGGCAGAGCTGGCAGGGGCTGCCACACTCTTTGCGCCGCGCGATCCAGTCGCGGCCGCGCAGCAGCCCGCCCACCGCCATGACCGCGCCGAGCGGGCAGAGATAGCGGCAGAACCCCTTGAACAGCACCATGCCCAGCGCGAGCCAGAAGACAGCATAGGCCACGAAATACCACTCGCGCAGGAAGAAGACGGTGATCGCGGTCTTGAAGGGCTCGATCTCGGCCGCCGTGTCGACATGCTGCGGCGCGAAGGCGACCAGCGCGACCAGCCCGGCCAGCGCGATGAAGGGCAGCGATTTCAGCCGACGGTCCCATGCGGGCGAGGGCTCGATCTGCGGCAGGCGCAAGGCGCGGCCCAGATGATGCGCGAATTCCTGCAACGCGCCAAAGGGGCAGAGCCAGCCACAGAAGAGCCCCCGCCCCCAGAGCACGAAGCCGACAATCGCCGCCGCCCAGACCATGAGCGAGAAGGGATCATAGAGCAGGAAGAAGTAACTCCCGCCTTCCAGCGCCGTGCGCAGCACGCCCAGCGGGGTGACGATGGAAAGCTGCCCCTGTCCCCAGAAGCCCACAAACCCGGTCATCACGGCGAGGATCAGGAGCCGCGCCGGGGTGAAATGGCGCGCGCCCGCAAAGCGGTGCATGCGCGCGCCCAGCGCCCAGACCAGCGCGGCCAGCCCCAACGCCAGCAGGATCAAGTCGGCCTGGCGGTTCTGCAAGGCTTCGAGCCAGGGCGGCACGGGTTTGGGCGGCGTCTCGCGAATGAAGAAACGCGCATCGGTCTGGTGCGCCAGCTCCAGCGTGACCCGCCCGATTTCGGGGGTGATCATGCCATGTTCGCGCACCGCCTCGACCAGCAGGGTGAAGGGTTCGGCGGGGTTGAAGCCCAGCCGCCGATCCGTGCGCAGGATCATCGCGCGCCCCTCGGGCACGCCGGGGGCGAGATGGACGAGGAAATCGGCATCGCGCAGCGCGATGGGCAGCCCGCCCTGCTCGGCGCCCAGCATGTCGGGCGAGGTGTTGCGCACGAAGTCGTCACTCACCAGCCCGTGCCGCCCGCCTTCGATCAGCAGCAGGAATTCATCCGTGGGCGCGACGCCGCGAAAGCGCGTCATCTCGGCGAGGGTGCTGTCGGCGAGCGCGGCGCGGGCGAGCGCGGGCGGGGTGACATCGACCAGCCACAGATCCAGATAGGCGCCCTCCGGGTCGGCGCTTGCATCAGGGTCGGAATGCGCCCAGCGGGTGCCTGCGAAGGCCGCGTCGATCTCGGCATTGCTGACACGCAGATGGCTGGCATGGCCTTCCGCCACCAGATCCTCCCATGTCAGCGCCTCCATATGGTCGAAATCGGGGCGCGCGGCAGCGGCGGCGATGCGCCCCTGCATATGATCGCGCGCGACCGAATGTGCGGCGGCCATGATCGATTCATGCGCGATCCGAACCGAGGCCGTGGCCTTCGTCACCCCGTCGAGATGCACCAGTGAAGAGCTGCTGGAGCCGCTGCCATACGGCGTGCCCACAGTCATGGGCGACCAGATCGACTTGCCCGCATATTGCTCGAAGAACTCGCGAAACGGGCGCTCGCCCATGCCCGAGATGAAGATGGGCTCGTTGTGATGGGCCACGCGCACATCGACAAAGGTGCCGTCGCGGTCGAGCACCACCACGGCATTGATCGGCGCGCCCGCAAACCCCGGCAGGGGCGCGTAGGGTTGCGTGGTGAAGGCATATCCCGCCGGATCGCCCCCCGAGTTGAGCACGCGATAGAGCCCCGTGTCGTTCAGCGCCTCGCCCAGCGCGAAGGGCGGGGGCACAAAGCGTTGCATCTCGTCGGGGCTCAGCGCCGCCGCGTGGGCCTGCAAAGGCAAGAGGCCGATCAGGGTGAGCAGAACAAGGCGCAGCAGGGGTATCATGACGGCTATCCTAGATAACGAGACCCCGCGCGCATATACGACTTTCGGCGCAGTCGGAGCCGCGAAAACCCGACCCCGTAAGGGGGCCGGGTTGACCAGTGTGTCGGTGTCGCGTCAGGTCAGTCGGCCATGGCCAGAAGCTGATCGGGGATGCGGAAGGTCCAGACCGACCCGCCCTGGTTGAGATAGGCCACTTCCTGCGCGACCTCACCGCCCCAGAGCGGCACCGCGCCACCCCAGCCCGACACCACCGAGAGCCATTGCACGCCGTCCTCGTCTTCCCATGTCACCGGCTGGCCGGTCACGCCAGAGCCGGTCTGGAACTGCCAGAGCACCTCGCCTGTCTCGTCGTCGATGGCCTTGATATAGCCTTCGGGCGTTCCGTAGAACACCAGCCCGCCAGCCGTCGCCATGGCCGAGCCCCAGAGCGGCGCGCGGTTATGGACCTCGAACTTGATTTCCATGGTGTTGGGGTCGATCGCCTTGAACGATCCGATATGGTCGTCAAAGAGCGATTTGATGGTGAAACCCGCGCCAAGGTAAGCCGCGCCCTGACGATAGGTGATCGGCTCGTTCCAGATATCCATGCCCCATTCATTCGCCGGCACATAGAAATAGCCGGTGCGCTGCGAATAGGCCATGTGCTGCCAGTTCTTGCCACCAAGGAAGCCCGGAACGGCCCAGACGACCTCGCCGCGCTCGCCATCAGCCGACTCGGCCGGGTTGCCCGGACGGTTCGCCTCGTTGAAGATCGGGCGGCCCGTCTCGTCGATGCCACTCGCCCAGGAGATGTCATTCACGAAGGGCATGGCGTCCACGAAGGAGCCATCCTCGCGGTCGAGCAGATAGAAGAAGCCGTTGCGGTCCGCGGTCGCCAGACGGCCATTGCCCTCGGCATCCGTGAAGGGCACGACTTCGTTCACGCCGTCATAATCCCAGCCTTCCCAGGGGGTTGTCTGGAAGTGCCACTTTATCTCGCCCGTGGCCGGGTCAATGCCGATGCGGCTCGCGGCATAGAGGTTGTCGCCCTCGCGCAGATGGCTGTTCCACGGCGCGGGGTTGCCGGTGCCGAAGATAAGCGTGTCGGTCTCGGCATCATAGCTTCCGCCCAGCCACGGCGCGCCGCCGCCCGTCTGCCACATATCGCCGGGCGATGTCGCATTGGTCTCGCCCGTCATGGTGCTTTCCTCACCATGCAATTCGCCCATATGCCCCTCGATCACCGGACGACGCCAGACCAATTCACCATTCTCGGCGTCGCGCGCCTCGACGGCGCCCACGATGCCAAATTCACCGCCGGAATTGCCGGTGATGACCAGCCCGTTCACGATCAACGGTGCGGCAGTGTAGCTGTAGCCTTCGCGGTAATCGGCGATGCGGCGGTTCCAGACCACGGCGCCCGTGTGACGGTTCAGCGCCACGATGCGCGCATCCAGGGTGCCGAAATAGATATTGTCGCCATAGATCGCCGCACCACGGTTGATCACGTCGCAGCAGGGCAGGATGCCCTCGGGCAGGCGCGCATCATGCTGCCACAGCTTCGCGCCGGTCTTGACGTCCAGTGCGAAAACCCGGCTGTAGGAGCCGGTGACATACATCACCCCGTCATAGATCAGCGGCTGGCTCTGCTGGCCGCGCTGGCGCTCGCCGCCGAAGCTGAAGGACCATGCCGGAAACAGGTTCTGCACGGTGTCCTTGTTGATCTGGTCAAGCGGGCTGTAACGCTGCCAGTCCCGGCCCATGCCGTTGGTCACGATCTGTGTGGTGATGCTCTGGTCATTGGCCAGATCCTCCTCGGTCACCTGCGCGACCGCCATCGGTGCCGCCATGATCCCGGCACATGCGGCCAGTACGAATCTGTTCATCCTCACTCCTCCCATAGGGCCGGGCTTGACCGGGGATCGGCGAAGTCACGGCGGTTAAGGTGGTCCGGAGTATTACGACGCCGTGAGGCGCGGGAAATTGGCCAATGGTCTTACGACTATCGTGCGGGGGCAAGGCCACGGGATTGGCCTTTGGTCGAATAGGCAGCCGGGCCGCGCGCCCATAGTCTTGGCCCAGGTTTACGGGAGGACAGACCATGACATTCCATTTCACGCTTGCGCGCGGCGCGGGCATTCTCGCGCTCACCAGCCTGCCTGCGCTGGCGGATCTGCCAGTGCTGACCATCGCCAGCCAGGCAGGGGGCACTGTCGCATGGGAGCTGGAGACCATCCGCCATCACGGGCTTGACGAGGCGCAGGGCTTCCGGCTCGAGATCCAGGAGGTCGCGGGCAAGGCCGCAGGCCAGATCGCCTTTCAGGGCGGCGAGGTCGATGTGATCGTCGATGACTGGATCTGGGTCGCCCGCCAGCGCGCGGCGGGGCAGGACATCACCTTCATTCCCTACAGCCGCGCTGTGGGTGGGGTGATGGTGCCTGCTGCAAGCGCGGCTGAGAGCCTGCAGGATCTCGCCGGCGGCCGCATCGGCATTGCCGGCGGGCCCAATGACAAGAGCTGGATCATCCTGCGCGCACATATGGCGCAGCACGGCGTCGACCTCTTGGCCGAGACCGAACAGGTCTATGGCGCGCCGCCGCTGATCTTTCAGGCGGCTGCTGCGGGCGAGTTGGACGGCGCGATCAATTTCTGGCATTTCATGGCGCGGCAGGAGGCCGCTGGCATGCGGCATCTGATCTCGGTCGCAGAGGCCGCCGAGGCGCTCGGCATGGACCCGGACATGCCGCTTCTGGGCTATGTCGTGCAATCCGGGCTGGTCGCGGAAAACCCCGAACTGGTGGAAGCCTTCGCGGCGGCGTCAAGGGCGGCCAAGGTCCAGTTGGCGACATCGGACGCGGATTGGGACCGGCTGCGCCCGATGATGAACGCAGCCGATGACGCGCAATTCGACGCGCTTGTGGCGGGATTTCGCGCGGGCATTCCGGGTGACGGGCCGATCGATGAGGACTCGGCGCGCGCGATGTTCCAGTTGATGGTCGATCTGGGCGGCGAAGAGCTTGTGGGCTCTGCCACCGAATTGCCCAGCGGCGTCTTCGTGGCGTTCGGCTCCTGAGCCGGGCCTGTGACGCTGGTCGACGCAGAGCGGCGCGCGCGCGTGGCGGAGGGGGCGGCCAAAGTGTCGCCCGCCTTGCCCGCATGGGCCGTGCGCGCCCTGTCGCTGGCCGGGCTGGTCGCGTTCTGGTGGGTGCTTGCATGGGGCAAGG
Source organism: Paracoccaceae bacterium (assembly GCA_003567315.1). Lineage (GTDB taxonomy): Bacteria > Pseudomonadota > Alphaproteobacteria > Rhodobacterales > Rhodobacteraceae > Roseinatronobacter. The sequence continues at coordinate 27,006 of PWZT01000020.1, read as the reverse complement.
CCGATCCGATGGTGCTGCCGGGGCCGCAGATCGTGCTGCCCCGGCTTGTGGCGGAAGCGGCCTCGGGCGTGCTCTGGCAGCATCTCGGCATCACGCTGTGGCGCGTGGTGCAGGCTTTCACGCTCGCGATGTCGCTGGGGCTCGTGCTCGGTGTGCTGATGGGGCTCATGCCCAGGCTCAACCGCTGGCTTGACCCGTGGCTGGTGTTCTTCCTCAATCTGCCCGCGCTGGTCGTGATCGTGCTGTGCTTTCTCTGGATCGGGCTGAACGAGATGGCCGCCGTGGTTGCCGTCGCGATCAACAAGGTGCCGCTTGTGACGGCGATGATGCGCGAGGGCGCCCGCGCGCTCAATGGCCAGCTCTCGGACATGGCGCATGTGTTCGGCATGTCGCGCATGGCCCGCCTGCGCCATATCCTGCTGCCGCAGCTCGCGCCGCATCTGGCCTCGACCGCGCGCTCGGGGCTGTCGCTGATCTGGAAGATCGTGCTGGTGGTGGAGTTTCTCGGGCGCGGGCAGGGGATCGGCTTCCGTATCCACCTGCATTTCCAGATGTTCGATGTGACCATGGTCATGGTCTATGCGCTCAGTTTCATCGGCGTGATGCTGGTGATCGAGACGCTGATCCTGCAACCCATAGAGGCGCGTGCGCGCCGCTGGAGGGGGGCATGAGCCTGTCAGTTGCCATTCGCGCGAAGCGATTCGGCGATGCGCTGGTGCTGCGCGATCTGGTGTTTCAGGTCGCACGCGGCGAGGTGCTGGCCGTGCGCGGCCCCTCGGGCGTGGGCAAATCGACGCTCCTGCGCATCATCGCGGGGCTCGATGCAGGGTTTGACGGGCAGGTGCGGCGGCAGGGGCGGCTCGCGATGGTGTTCCAGGAACCGACGCTGCTGCCCTGGCGCTCGGCGCGCGACAATCTGCGGCTGACGACCGGCGTTGATGCCACGCAGGCCGAGGCAGCGCTTGCGCGTGTGGGGTTGTCGGGCAAGGGCGCGCTCTATCCCGGCCAGCTCTCGCTCGGCCAGCAACGCCGCCTCTCGCTCGCGCGCGCCTATGCGGCGCGGCCCGATATCCTGCTGCTCGATGAACCCTTCGTCTCGCTGGATGCGGATCTCGTCGAGGACATGCTGGCGCTCACCGAAAGCGTCATCGCCGAGCAACGCCCGGCGACTGTCTTCGTGACGCATGCGCAGGCCGAGGCCGAAAGGCTGGCCACCCGGCAGATGGTGCTTTCGCCTGCCGCAGACGAAACCGCCCCTGTCGCAGACAGGGGCAGCGCCCATGAAGGGTCACGGGTGGGGGGGTGGGCACCCTGAATGGGCGCTTCTCCCCCGCCCGAACCGGGCCTCAACGCCCCGGTTCTTCCCAACTCAGCCCATGCGCGGCATAGATCGCCGCGACCCGGCCATCCCGAACAGCAGCGGTCAGAATGTCATCGACCTCATAGCTCAGCATCCGCGCCGTATAAAACGCCGTTGCGATCCCGACGGGCCAGTTGCCCACCGCCAGCCCCGGCATCGGTCCGCTTTCCACAGCGAAGTCAGGATCATCGCCCAGATGATGCTCGAGCTGCGCGCGCAGGCCCATCACCGCCACGACCTCGCCATCGCGCAACAGCCCGATCACATCCTCCAGCTTGCGCCGCCGCGTCATGTTGGGCAGAACGCCGGGCAGCCCGGTGAGGTAGAAATCGGCCAGGCGATAGGTTTCCACGGCCACAGGATGCGACTGGAAGCTGCCGGGAAAGGGCGGCTCCTCGGGGAATGCCGACACCCGGTAGCCGATCGCCATGCGTTCTTGCGAATAGCGCCCGGTCAGCGCGGCCAGTTCGTTGCGATAGTCCAGCTCGCGGTTATAGGGCACGCGCATCAGCACATTGACGATCCGGCGGCCCATGTAATGCCCGCGCCACACATAGTTGCGCAGGTCGGTGTCCACATCCTCATCGGCGGGCAGGTCGGTCAGGCGTAGATCGACGCCCAGATCCTCCGCGATTAACTGCGCGAGATCGACATCGACGCCCACAAGCTGCCCGGTGCCATTCCGCCAGGAATAGGGGGCGAAGTCCTGATAGACCCCGATCTCGATATAGCCGCGTTCCATGATCTCGTCGTAATCCACGCCGACGCGGTCGCGCCCGGTATCGTCGGAGGGGTATTCACGGGCAAAAAGTCCTGACCCGGCAAGGGTCAGGACAGTTGTCAGCACCATGGCCGACAGGGAGGGTCTCGGACTCATCGGTATCTCCTTTGGCAAGCGATCAACGCGAGACCGACAGGCCGATGGTCAGCGTCTCATCGGCGTTGCGCAGGAACCGCTCGCCCCCGCGTTCCAGAATCACGGCGGCGCGGCGCGCGATACTGTCGGCCTTGGGGGCACCGGACAAGGTGGGCACGGCCTCGGCAATCTCGGCCAGCTCGACATGCAGCGCGGCAATCTCATCGGCGTAATCCTCGGCCGTGGCAGTGCCTTCGGCAATCGCTTCCTGCTTGTCGCGCAGCCCGTCACGGATTTCGCGCAGGCGCGGCATGAATTCGGCCATGCCGTCAGGGTCGGGGCGCGCCTCGATATAGGTGCGGATCGCCCACATCGCTTCCTGGTTCATCAGCTCTTCATAGGCCGGCATCCGGTCGCCCGAGCCGCGGCGCACGCGCTCCATATACCATTCATCATCCATTTCCTCGGCCATCAGGAAGCGCAGATCCGGGGCCAGCCCGCCCGAGACGGCCTCGAGCCCGTGGCAGCGCGCGCAGTTCTGGCCATAGCCACTGTCGCCCACGCGCAAGGCGCGCTCCCAGTAATCGCCATCAGGGTCGCGAAACGGATTTTCGAACTCCCAGCCATCGGTCAGCTCGGGCAGGCCGTCGGTGTTGACCGGCTGCGGCGTCACATCGCCGTGGCTCATTGCGGTCGTGGCAGAAAGGGCCAGCGCGAGGGCGGCCATGGGCAGGGTCTTGGCGGGATATGTCATCTGTCTCCTCCGGTGTATCGTGTGATCCGGGTTGACCGTATCGGGTCAGTTCAACCCCGGCTATTCGACCATCGGCCATGCGACCAAGGGCGTAGGCGGCGCTATTCCAGCACCAGAACATGAACGAAAAGCCCGGGCCATTCCGGTCCGGCGCTCAAGCTGTAAAGCCCGGCTTGCGCGGGTACGAAGGTTAGCGCAGGTGTGCCTTGCGAGATCATCGCTGTCTCGGTCACCCGCACTCCGACCGGGTCGCGCAGGGTCAGCGTCGCGTCGATCGCGGGAAGAAACCGCAGCTCCAGCCGCACAGGCTCATCGCGCTGGAGCATGACATGCGATGGCGCGAGGCTTGCGCGCGCATCCGAAATGGCCGCGACATGCGCATGCTGCGGATCTTCTGGGCAGTCGGTGTCGCGCAACTCGGCCATTGGCTGATGCGCCAGCATGGTCAGAGTCACCACCCGCGCTGCCTCGGGCGCGGCCATCCCATGCGCAGGCAGGGTCAGCGCAAGACCGAGAGCGAGCTGCGTCCTCACTCGACGATGAATGTGCCGGTCAGGCCGCGATCCTCCAGCCCGCGACAGCCCCATGTGTAGCTGCCCGGACGGATCGGCACGAAGAACAACTCGACCTCGCCATCCATGTCCATCTCCAACTCGTAGAGAAAGGCCACCTTGATCTCCATGCCAGCGGCCTCGATCTTGCGGATCCATGTGTTCTTGAAGAAATCGAGCGCCTCCCAGTTGCATTCATGCCAGCCCACCGCCGCGATGGTCAGCCGATAGGCCTGTCCGGTCTGCATGTGGTATTCGCTGACACTGACGCCGAAGCCATTGTCGCCCTGTCCGATTTCCAGTGTCTCGAGCGTCTCGGGCAGGGTGGCCAGATCGCCCCCCACAGCATGGGCCGCGCCCGGCAGCGCCAGAAGCGCGGCTGCGGCAAGGGTCGGGATACGCGTCATGTCAATCTCCTCCGGCAAGCATGATGCGCTCCAGCCAAGCAGAGCGGCGGGCTGCGCGAAATACGACGATGGTCTATGCGCCAAAGGTCGTATTTTCAGCGCCGTCTGGGCCGGGGTAGCGTGGTGGGAACCTTTGGGAGGAGGATACATGCCCTGCAAGACCGTGCCTTTGTCGGCGGCTGCCATCTGCGTTGCGGCAGGCCAGGCGGCTGCCGGCATCGACATCCCCATCGCTTATCTGGAGCAGCAGGTCGAACGCCCAGCCGTGCTGACCAATCTGGACCGCCCGCCCGAGGATATCGGCCTGATGGGCGCGCGGCTGGGGCTCGCGGATAATGCGCAGACCGGCAGTTTCATGGGCCATGCCTATAGCGTCTCCGAAGTCGTGGTGCCCATCGGCGATGACTGGCTGGACGCGGCGCGCGCTGCGCTGGCCGAACATCGCATCCTCGTGGTCAATGCGCCCGCCGAAGAGATGCTCGCACTCGCCGACCTGCCCGAAGCCGAGGGCGCGCTGATCTTCAATGCCAGTGCTGAATCCGAGGCGCTGCGCGAAGAGGCCTGCCGTGCCAATCTGCTGCACACGATGCCCAGCTACGCGATGCGCGCGGATGCGCTGATGCAGTTCCTCGTCTCGAAACGCTGGACCGATCTGGTCATGATCACGGGCCAGCGCGAGGCCGACATCGCATTCGCCGAGGCGCTGCGCGGGTCCGCCACCAAATTCGGCGCGCGGATCCGGGCCGAGCGCGAATGGGACATGTCCTCGGACATGCGGCGCAATATCGGGCAGGAATTTCCGCGCTTCACCCAGGATTTTCCCAGCCATCATGTGATGCTGGTGGCCGATGAGGCCGGTGATTTCGGCCCCTATCTGGAGTTCAACGCCTGGGAGCCGCGCCCTGTCGCGGGCTCGGCCGGGGCGCGACCCGATGCCTGGTCCGACCGGGTGGAGGCGTATGGCGCGGCCCAGCTTCAGGAGCGCTTCCGCCGCATGGCGGAGCGGTCCATGCGCCCGGTCGATTATGCGACATGGGCAGCTATGCGCAGTGTGGGCGAGGCCGTGACCCGCACCTCCAGCGCCGACCCCGACACGCTGCGCGCCTACATCCTCGGCGCGGATTTCGAGCTTGCCGCCTTCAAGGGCGCGGCGATCACCTTCCGCGACTGGAATGGCCAGATGCGCCAGCCCATGCCTGTGGCCACGCGCACAGCCCTTGTGGCCATGCCGCCGATGGAGGGCTTTCTGCACCAATCCAGCACACTCGACACGCTGGGCCGCGACCGGCCCGAAACGGCCTGCACGGCTTTTGAATGAAAGGACCAGACCAATGATCAGAACAACTGTTTCCGCCCTTGCGCTGATGGCGCTCTCCGCCCCCGCGCTGGCTCAGGAGGTCTGGATCTCGAATGAGCGCGATCAGACCGTCAGCATCATCGATGTGCAAACGATGGAAGTCGTGGACACGATCGAGGTGGGTGCCCGTCCGCGCGGGATCATGTTCAGCCATGACTATTCGGTGGCCTATCTCTGCGCCTCGGATGATGACACGATCCAGGTGATCGATGTGGAAACCCGCGAGATCCTGCACAATCTGCCCTCGGGCGAGAACCCCGAGACCTTCACGCTGCATCCCGATGGCCGCCATATCTGGATCTCGAACGAGGATGACAACATCACCTCGGTTCTGGATGTCGAGGAACGCCGCATCGTGGCCCAGATCCCCGTGGGGATCGAGCCCGAGGGCAAGGCGATCAACCATGCGGGAACCATCGCCATCACCACCTCCGAAACCACAAACATGGCGCATTGGATCGACACCGAAACCCATGAGATCTTCGAGAACTCGCTGGTCGGCTCACGCCCGCGCGACGCCGAATTCACCACCGATGACAAGCGCCTCTTCGTCAGCGCCGAAATCGGCGGCGGGTTGCATGTCTTCGACACCGAAACCTTCGAGGAAATCACCGAGATCCGCTTCGAGATCCCCGATGTGCACCCGCATGACATCCAGCCCGTGGGCTTCCGGCTGACCGAGGACATGACCCGCGCCTATGTCGCGCTCGGGCCTGCCAACCGGATCGCGGTGGTGGATATCGAGACGTATGAGGTGTTGAAGTATCATCAGGTGGGTCGCCGGGTCTGGCATATGGCGATGTCGAATGACGAAACGCTGCTCTTTACCACCAATGGGGTGTCGGGCGATGTGACCGTGATTGATCTGGTCCGCGAGGAGCCGATCAAGACTATTCAGGTGGGCCGCTTCCCCTGGGGGGCTGCCTACCGGCCTGCGGGAAGCTAATGAGCGCCCTCGCGGTCACTGATCTGAGTTTCCGCTACGGGCGGAAAGAGGCGCTGAAACGCGTCTCTTTTCGCGTTGAACCGGGCGAGTTCTGTGCGCTGCTGGGGCCGAACGGTGCAGGCAAATCCACCCTCTTTGCGCTGCTCACTCGGTTGTTTGTGGCCCGGCAGGGGCGGATCGCCGTGATGGGGCAGGATCTGCAGGCCCACCCGCGCGCCGCACTTGCACAGATGGGGGTGGTGTTCCAGCAGATGACGCTCGATCTCGACCTCAGCGTGGCGCGCAATCTGGCCTATTTCGGCGCGCTGCAGGGGCTTTCGCCCCGCGAGGCGCGCGCCCGTGCGGATGAGGTGCTGGACCGGCTCGACATGGCTGAGCGCGCGGGCGAGAAGGCGCGCGCGCTCAATGGCGGGCATCGGCGGCGGCTGGAGATTGCGCGCGCGCTGATGCACCGCCCGCGCCTGTTGCTGCTCGATGAGCCGACCGTGGGGCTCGATGCGCGGTCGCGCGCGGCCATCACGGCGCATGTGCATGGCCTTGCGCGTGAGGAGGGGATCGCCGTGCTCTGGGCCACGCATCTGGTCGATGAGGTCGGCGCCAGCGACACCGCGCTGATCCTGCATCGCGGCGAAATCCTGCAACGCGGGCAGGCGGGCCAGATCGCGCCCGGCGGCGGGCTGGCGCAGCATTTCCTGACCCTGACCGAGGATCTGGCCGCATGACCCCCTATCTGCGCGCGCTCACGGCCATCCTGACCCGCGAGGCGCTGCGCTTCGTGACCCAGCGCGAGCGGTTTCTGGCAGCCCTCGTGCGCCCGTTGGTATGGCTCTTGGTCTTTGCGGCGGGGTTTCGCGCGGCGCTGGGCCTGTCGATCACGCCGCCCTATCAGACATATATCACCTATGAGGTCTATATCGTTCCGGGCCTCGTCGCGATGATCTTGCTGTTCAACGCCATGCAATCGGCGCTGAGCCTTGTCTATGACCGCGAAATGGGCTCGATGCGGCTCTTGCTGACGGCACCGCTGCCGCGCTGGTGGATATTGTTCTGCAAGCTGCTGGCCGGGGTGCTGGTGTCGGTGCTGCAGGCTTACGCGTTCCTTGCTATCGCCTATGCCTTCGGCATCCGCCTGCCGCCGATGGGTTATCTCTGGGTGCTGCCCGCGATGATCGTCGCAGGGCTGATGCTGGGGGCGATGGGGCTGTTCCTCGCCTCGACCATCCGGCAGTTGGAGAATTTCGCGGGCGTGATGAATTTCGTGATCTTCCCGGTGTTTTTCCTGTCCACGGCGCTCTACCCGCTCTGGCGGATGGCCGAGTCCTCGACGCTCTTGCGCGACATCTGCGCGGCCAACCCTTTCACCCATGCCGTGGAACTGATCCGTTTCGCGCTCTATGAGCGCATGAATCTCGAGGCGCTGGGCTGGGTCGGGCTGACCTTCGCGCTCTTCATGGCGCTGGCGCTTTGGGGCTTTGATCCGGCGCGGGGCATGCTGACCCGCAAGGCCCGTTAACCGAAAGGCTCGCTCATGCGTTTTCTCGCCCCTCTGCTGCTTCTTGCCCTGCCCGCCATCGCCGAGGAGGAGGATTTCTCGCAATATGGCACCACCAACCCCGAGGAAATGACGCTGGAGCGGCTGGTCGAGCGCGCGCGGCGCGGTGATGTGGACATGATCGTCTGCGCCAATGGCTATCTGGCGACCAAGGGCGGGCGGCACGAACAGGCGCGCATCATCTTCGAGGCCTGCGCCAATGCCGGCTGGACGCAGGCCATGAACTGGATGAGCCAGCTCGACCATAACGGGCTCGGCGCCGATGAAGACCCCGACCGCGCGACCGAATGGAGCCGCCGCGCCGCCGAGAAGGGCGATGCGGTGGGCGCCTATAACCACGGCATCGACATGATCCGCGGGCGCGGCGTGGCGCAGGATATCGAGGGCGGGCGCGCGCTGGTGGACCGCGCGGCCGAACAGGGGCTGGGGATCGCGCGTCGTCTGCAGGAGGCCGAGTATGATCTCGATGCAGTGACACCGGACGCGGATGCATGGAAATACGCGCCCCTGTTCTGAGACCTGCGCCCGGGGCCATATGCGACCTAAGAAGGGGAAGGCATCGCGACGGATACGCGGTAAGGTGGTATCACGAGCGGATGACAGACCCAATCACTTTGCAGGTTCAATATGCGTGAAGCACTGATCACAATGGATGCGGTCATCAGGAAGGGGGACGACATGATACTGGTGATCGATGACCATCCATTGTTTTGCGAAGCGCTCCAGATGACGCTTTCAGAGGCCACGGGTGTCAACGGGATCGAGACGGCGAGTTCGCTGGAGGCCGCGCTAGCGCGCTTGCGCGACGGGCTGGACCCCGATGCCATCGTGCTCGACCTGAACCTGCCCGATGTCGCCGGACTCGACGGGCTGACCCGGCTGCGCAATTGCGCGCCGGGCGTGCCGGTGATCGTGGTCTCGTCGATGTCCGAGGATCGCATCATCACCGCGGTGCTGCATGCGGGTGCCGCAGGGTTTGTCCCCAAGCACAGCCCCGGTGACGCGTTCATCACTGCCATTCGCGCAGCGGTGCAGGGCGGAACCTATCTGCCGCAGGGTTACACGCCCCCGGCCAAGGACAAATCCTCCGAAGCCGAACACGGCGCGATCGATCGCCTGTCCGATCTGACCCCGCAGCAGGCGCGCATTCTGGCACTCATCTGCGAGGGGCTTCTGAACAAGCAGATCGCGTATGAATTGTCGATCTCGGAAACCACGGTGAAGGCGCATGTGACCGCGATCCTGCGCAAGCTCGGCGCGCAGAGCCGCACGCAGGCTGTCCGCATCGCCAATTCGGCGAGTTTCGCGCAGATATTGCGCGACCAGCATCCGTCCTGACCGCAGCCGTGGCATCGCGCCCGATTGCCTCGACCGGGGATTGCAGTAAACTGCGCGTGACATGATCCGAAAGCCAGGGGAGGGGCCACCGGATGCCAGTATCGAGCGCGCTGATCATGCGGTCTCAGTCGGACAATCCTGACACCGAGGCCGCTATCGCGGATGTTCTGGACCAGATCAGCGCGAAATCGCTGGCGCTGCTGATCCTCTTCGTGGGCGAGGGGCATGATCTGAAAACCATCGAAGGCGCCTGCGCGCCCATCGCCAACCAGACGCATGTGATCGGCTGCACCACGGCGGGTGAAATCGGCGCGGGCGGCTATCTTTCCGGCAGCATCGTGGCGCTTGGACTGCCGCGCAATCTCTTTCGCGTGGCCACGGGCTACATCACCGATCTGCACAGCTTTGACCCCGACCGCGCGCGCGATCTTGCCTTCGAGTTGCGCGCGGAGGTCACGTTCTCTACCGCCGACTGGGCCAATGAGGTGGCGTTCCTGCTCAGCGACGGGCTGTCGCTGATGGAAGATCGCCTCGCCTGGGCCTTGTCGGAAGCCTTGGGCCAGAGCCCGCTGATCGGCGGCTCGGCGGGGGACGGGCTGCGTTTCGGCAAGACCCATGTCATGCATCAGGGCCGCTTCATGAGTGACGCGGCCGTGCTGGCGGTGCTGCGCACGCCCTGCCGGGTGAGCGCCTTTCGCTTCGATCATCTGGAGCCCACCGATCAGCGCATGGTCGTGACCGATGCCGACCCCGAAACGCGGCTTGTGCGCGAGATCAACGGCATGCCTGCGGGCCCCGAATACGCGCGCATTCTCGGCAAGGATCCGCATCAACTCTCGCCCTTCATCTTCGCGGCCTATCCCGTGGTCTCCAAGATCGGCGAGGATCATCATGTGCTTGCGATCCAGCGGGTCGAGGAAGATGGCACCTTGCGCTTTTTCTCGGCAATCGAGCCGGGCATGGTGCTGCGTCTGGCGAAAGGAGTGGATCTGGAGGCGCATCTGGAACGCGAATTGTCACGGCTTGCCGAGGGCGGCGCGGCGCCCGCGATCCTCGCCTGCGATTGCATCCTGCGCCGGATCGAGGCCGAGCACAGCCAGAAGACGCAGCGTATCTCGGCGCTTCTGGAACGCTTCGGGGTGAGCGGCTTCAACACCTATGGCGAGCAGTTCAACATGCTGCATGTCAACCAGACCTTCACTGGCCTCGCCTTCTACCCGCCCGAGGATGACACCGACCAGTTCTCCGCCAATGATTACGCGCCGCCCTCGCGCCAGGAGCGTGCGGATGTCTGAGCGGTTGCTCTCCGACGATCTGAGCCTCGAGGAGGAAAACCGCCGCCTGCGCGAGATCCTGCGCGCGCTGATGGACCGCTCCGAGCGCCTGACGCAAGGCGCCACGCGTTCGGTCGCCCAGCTTGGGCATGTGGTGGCGCTGGAAAGCCAGATCCGCACCCGCACCCGCGATCTGGCCGAAACGCTCGACAAGCTGCGCATCACCAATGCCCGCCTCTCGCAGGCCGAACGCGACGCCGTGGGCGCGCGCAATGCGCTCGCCGATGCGCTGGAAGCGATGGTCGAGGGCTTCGCGATGTTCGATGCGCAGGACCGGCTGACCATGTGGAATTCGCGCTTCTGCGCCGATCTGCCCGATGTGCGCCGCAGGCTGGGGCCGGGGCTGTCGTTTCGCGATTATGTGCGCATCGTCTCCGAAAGCACCAGCCTCAAGATCACCGATGCCAACGAGCGGCGCGACTGGGTGGCCAAGCGGCTCGAGAACCACCGGCGGCGCGATGTGAATTTCATGGTCGCGCTGGTCGAGGATCAGTGGCTGCAGATTTCCGAACAGCGCATGAGTTCGGGCGGCACGGCGGTCACCCAGACCGATGTGACAGGCATGGTGCGCGTGGCCCGCGAAGAGCGCGCGAAGCTGCTCGATGAGCAGGCGCAGATGGTGCGCGCAACGCTCGATCATATCGATCAGGGGGTGATGATATTCGACGCGAAGGCGCGGCTCGCAGGCTGGAATCGCCGCCTGCGTGAGTTGTTCTCGCCCCCTGTGGAGCTGTTGGTGAGCGGCACCCCCTTCACGGCGATCCTCAACAGCCTGATGCGGCGCCGGCAATTGGGGCGCAGCAATATCCGCGCCACTCTGACCGACTGGGTCAACGGCCCGCCCCATCGCGCGCCGCTGCGGCTGGAGATCCGGCAGGATGATGGCGCGATCCTCGATCTCTTCGCGCAGGCGATGCCCGATCAGGGTTTCGTGATCTCCTTCAACGATCTGACCAAGGAACGCCGCGCCATCGAGGAGATGCACCGCCTCAACGAGACGCTCGAGGCGCGCGTGCGCGCCCGCACGTTGGAGCTGGAATCCGCCCGCGACGAGGCCGAGCGCGCCAATGCCTCGAAATCGCGGTTCGTGGCCTCGGCCAGCCATGATCTGCTGCAACCGCTCAACGCCGCCAAGCTGTTTCTGTCGTCGCTGTCGTCCATGGATCACCCGCCCGCACAGGCGCGTCTGATCGAACGGGTCAATTCGGCCTTTGGCTCGGTGGAGCAGATCCTCGGTGCCCTTCTCGATATCTCGAAATTCGACATCGGCGCGGCCCGCGCCAAGCCCGAGACCATCCCGCTCGGCGCGTTGCTGGACCGGCTGCGCGAGGAATTCGCGCCCATGGCCAAGGCGCGCGGGCTGGACTTGCGTGTGCGCGACACGACCGCGCATGTCCGCACCGACCCTGTCTATCTCAAGCGTGTGCTGCAAAACCTCTTGTCCAACGCCTTGCGCTACACGAAAAAAGGTGGCGTGCTGCTGGGCGTTCGCGGCACTGGCGACCACCTTCGCATCGAGGTCTGGGACACCGGCCCCGGCATTCCCGAGGACAAGCAGGCCGAGATCTTCCAGGAATTCACCCGGCTGGATCCTGCTCATGGCGAAAGCGGCATGGGGCTGGGGCTGGCGATTGTCGAACAGGCCTGCGCGCTTCTGGGCCATCCGCTCGCGCTGCGCTCATTGCCCGGGCGCGGCACGGTCTTCAGCGTCACGCTGGCGCGCGCGACCCCCGACCCTGAGGGCCGGGCCATCCATGCGCCTGAAGACAGCCTGCATGACACGCTCGACGGGTTGCTGGTGCTGGTGGTCGAAAACGATGCCGAGGTGCGCAAGGGCATGACCGCCGTGCTCGAAGACTGGGGCACAAGCCCGATCGAGGCCACCACGACCGAAGAGGCCGAGGCGCTGATTGCCGATCTGGGTGTGCCGCCCGATGTCATCCTCGCCGATTACCAGCTTGACGCGGGCGCCAACGGGCTCGATGTCATCGCCGAGTTGCGCGCCCGCCACGGCACCATTCCCGCTGTGCTGATCACCGCCGATCACGACCCCGCGCTGGTCCAGAAAGCCGCCGACCGCGCGGTGCTGCTGCTGCGCAAGCCGCTGTCGCTGCGCCGCCTGCAGCGTCTCTTGCGTCAGGTCTCGATGCAAGGCAGCACTGCACCCGCGCAGGCCGAGCGCGGCGATCACAGCTACTGGTTGCATCAGGACTGAAGCCGACGGCTGGACCCGCGCGCAAATGTGGCACGGGATGCCATCGCGCGTGCTGCGCGCGGTCGGCGCATACGACCTCATACCCTTCTTTGGTCGAATTGTGCGCGGGGGGCGTCCTGTGTTGTCTGGTGGCAGGGGAGAGGTCCGCTGCTCGGGCCATTCTGATCCTGCCGCGCCGAGACTTGGCGCAACAGACATCACAGCCGCTGCAAGGCCGCGGCATTTTCGGAGGAAGACCATGAACCAGATGAGCCAGGCGGATTTCCGCACCCAGTCGCCCTTCAAGGCGCGCTACGACAATTACATCGGTGGCAAGTTTGTCGCCCCGGTGGCCGGGCGTTACATGGACAACATCACGCCGATCACCGGCCAGAAGGTCTGCGAAGTGCCGCGTTCGGACGCGGCCGATGTCGAACTGGCGCTTGATGCGGCGCATGCTGCCAAGGATGCCTGGGGCAAGACCTCGGCGGCAGAGCGCTCCAACGTCCTGCTCAGGATCGCCGACCGGATGGAGGAAAACCTCGACCTGATCGCCGCGGCCGAGACATGGGACAACGGCAAGCCCATCCGCGAGACAACCGCTGCCGATATTCCGCTCGCGGTGGACCATTTCCGCTATTTCGCGGGCACCCTGCGCGCGCAGGAAGGCACCATGTCGGAGATCGACAATGACACGGTCGCCTATCACTTCCACGAGCCGCTGGGCGTGGTCGGCCAGATCATCCCGTGGAACTTCTCGATCCTGATGGCGGCCTGGAAAATCGCCCCGGCGCTGGCCGCTGGCAATTGCATCGTGCTCAAGCCCGCCGAGCAGACCCCGGCCGCGATTCTGGTGCTGATGGAAGTCATCGGCGATCTGTTGCCCGAGGGTACACTCAACATCGTCAACGGTCTGGGCGCCGAGGCTGGTGACGCGCTGGCGCGCTCCACCCGCATTGCCAAGATCGCCTTCACCGGCTCCACCGCGACCGGGCGCAAGATCATGGAGGCCGCAACAGTCAACCTGATCCCGGTCACGCTGGAGCTGGGCGGCAAATCGCCCAACATCTTCTTCTCGGATGTGATGGCGCAGGATGACGCCTATCTCGACAAGGCGGTGGAAGGCTTCGTGCTCTTTGCCTTCAATCAGGGTGAGGTCTGCACCTGCCCCTCCCGCGCGCTGATCCAGGAAGACATCTACGAGGAATTCATCGCGCGCTGCATCGCCCGGGTGAAGGCCATCCAGCAGGGCGATCCGCGCGATCTGGCCACCATGGTCGGCGCGCAGGCCAGCAAGCAGCAGCATGACAAGATCATGTCCTATTTCACCATCGGGGTGGAAGAAGGCGCCGAAGTGCTGACCGGCGGCAAGGCCAGGGAACTCGATGGAGAGCTTTCGGGCGGCTATTACATCGAGCCGACGATCCTGAAGGGCCACAACAAGATGCGCGTCTTCCAGGAAGAGATCTTCGGCCCTGTGGTCTCGGTGACGACCTTCAAGGACGAGGACGAGGCGCTCGCGATTGCCAATGACACGATGTATGGCCTCGGCGCCGGGGTCTGGACCCGCGACGGCACCCGCGCCTATCGGTTTGGCCGCAACATCGAGGCGGGCCGCGTCTGGGTCAACAACTACCACGCCTATCCGGCGCATGCGGCCTTCGGTGGCTACAAACAGTCCGGTGTCGGGCGCGAAAACCACAAGATGATGCTGGATCACTACCAGCAGACCAAGAACATGCTGGTGAGCTACAACCCCAACAAGCTGGGCTTCTTCTGAGCCAAGGCTCACCGACTGCAAGGCGCTTCAGGATATGGACCCCCGCAATATCGTTTGCGGGGGTTTTTCTGCGCGACCCCAGACTGATACGCGATCTGTTGGAAGTCATGCGCACCGAAGCTCCATTCGCCCTTGCCAAAGGCAAGGGCGAGCGCCCTCGGGCCGTGCCCACCCACCCACCCCTGCACGGCCCGAGGGCGCTTTTCTCATCTGCGCGCAGCGCGAGAGTACCGATCCGCAGCCCCCGGGCGACATGGCAGGGCGCGTCCGCTCATGAGGGATCCGATACAAGAGAGACCCCGGCCCGCATGCGCAGGGGGCGCGATGTCAGCGAAAAATCCGTCGTGATCTTCATCACAGCACCATCGCGTGAATGCCGCTCGCCGTGGTCCCTGTCGCCGAGACGCGGCGCACGCCCACGGGCAGGATCGCGAAATCGGGCAGCGCGACGCTGCGGCTCTCGCCCTTGACGGTCACGATGGAAACTGTGCCGCCGCCTTCGACATAGAGCGCGAGCGCCACGCTGGGCAGGTCAGTGCTGTCATCGGGTGTGACGGGCTGAATATCGGTGGCCGGTCCCTGGAGCGAGGCGGCGCGTCCTGCGAAAGGATTGGTCATGGTCGTTTTCCTTGTTGATCTCGGCGGGTTGGTGTCGCGCATTTTATCGCATGAAGTGATCACCAGCCCGTCAATGCAGCGTGCGTTGCGTTTGCCGCGCGCGCATCAAATCACTGGCCATGCGCGCCGGAACTCGGCTAACAAGGCAGCATGACCCGTGCCATCTCCGGCTCCTATATCGCCCGCATCCGAAGCGCGCTGCCCTCGCTGCATCCCAGCGAGCGGCGGCTGGCCGACACGATCCTGTCCTTCCCGGGCGAAATCGCCAGCTACTCCGCCACAGAGCTTGCGCAGCTTGCCAATGTGTCGAATGCCACGGTCACGCGCTTCGTGCGCCGTCTGGGATACGAGAATTTCGACCAGGCCCGGCAAGCGGCGCGCGCGACGCAGCAGGCAGGGGCGGCAGTGTTCCGGGTCTCGCCCAGCGATCAGGGGCCCGAGGCGGCGCTGATGGCGCAGATCGCGCAGGGCCGCCAGAATGTGGAGAGCAGTTTTGCCGCAATCTCGCTGGCCGAGATAGATGACATGGCCGATGCGCTGCTCAAGGCGGGGCGCGTCTGGATCATCGGGTTTCGCACGGCGCAGGCTTTTGCGGTCTATCTCGGCGCGCAAGTGGGGCAGACCGTACCCAATGTAACGGTCCTGCCTGCCGCCGGGCAGACACTGGCCGAAAGCCTCGGCAGCATGGCGGCGGGGGATGTGGTGATCGTCTTTGCCTTGCGGCGCACAGTGCGACAGCTTCCGGCGCTGTGTCGCGAATTGCGACAGGCCCCGGCGCGCGCCGCGCTGATCAGCGATGTGATCCCGCAATCAGGCGCCGATCAGTCGCCATTCGAGGCCGAGCTTTCACCGGATTGGCGACTGCGCGTGCAAACGGCCGCACCCGGCCCGCTCTTCAATCACGCGGCGGTTCTGACGCTGTGCCATATCCTCGCCACCCGCACGCTCGAGCGGTCCGGGACCACAGGGCGCAAGCGTCTGCTGGCCATCGAGGCGCTGCATGATTCGCTGGATGAATTCTAGAATCACTGCTCTCACAGCGCCCGATCTCTGAGCAGAGACTGCCTCATCGCATAAAAAATACCCGGATTCCGGGGTGCAGCGGCAAAATCGCCCAAATAAAAAAATTTTTCGTAGATAGAATTCAAGAAAAATTAATATCCTCGCCCTGCCATTGCTGGCTGTCCGACACACCAACACCCGAGGTATCAAGATGTCCTTCACTCTCCGCCTGTCCGCGCTTTCCGCTTCCGTCGCGCTTTGCCTGCCCGCGCTTGCGCAGGCGCAGGTGCTGCAGATCAACTCCTCGCTGCCCGAGGGCAGCTTCGCCCATGCCTTCCTGCTGGAGTTTCAGGAACGCGTCGAGGCCGAACTGCCGGAAATGGATGTGCAGATTTTCATGGGCAACACGCTCGGCTCCGAAGAAGATGTGTTGCAAGGGCTGGGCTTTGGCACGCATCACGCTTCGCTCTCGGCTTCGGCGGTCGTGCAGATCAATCCGCGCACAGCCATCTTCGACCTGCCCTATCTGTTCGAGAACCGCGACAAGGTGCAGGAATTCGCCGCCTCCGAGGCTTTCGATCTTTTGTCGGAGGGGTTCGAGGGGCGCGGGATCGTTCTGGCCGCGCTCTGGGACAATGGCTTTCGCGTGATCACCAACAAGGTCCGCCCCATCGTCACGCCAGAGGACATGCGCGGCATGCGCATCCGCACGCCCACCAACCGCCAGCGCGTCGCCATGTTCAACACGTTGGGCGCGAATGCCACGCCGCTGAGCTTCGGCGAGGTCTATTCGGGCCTCGATCAGGGCGTGATCGACGGGCAGGAAAACCCTGCGCAGATCGCCGAGAGCGCGCGATTCTACGAGGTGCAGGATTACATGTCGCTCTCGAACCATGTCTATCTGCCGACCTTCATGCTGTTCGGGGAGCCCTGGCTGAACGCGCAGACCCCCGAGGTGCGCGAGACAGTGCTGCGCATCGCGGCCGAGACTGCTCCCTGGACCTTCAACTGGGGTGAGGAGACCGATGCGCGCATCCTCGAGGAACTGGCCGACAAGATCGAGATCAACGAGGTCGATTTCGAGGCCTTTCAGGCCGCAGCGCTGCCACTTTATGACGATCCGCTCTTCGTGGATGCCATCGGCGCGGACATGATCGCCGTTACCCGCGAGGTGCTGGGTCTCGACTGAGCCGCACCACTGGCCTTGCGCTTTGGCGCAGGGCCGTGCCCCTTCCCTCGCCCTGTTTGCAGGAGATTGTTATGGACACTCTTGGAAAGGCCGTGCTCTGGCTTGACCGGCTGATGTGCCGCGCGCTGGATGTGTTTACCATCACTGTCGCCGGTATCTTGCTGGTGCTCTTGAATTATGCCGTCTTCGCGCGCTTCGTGCTCAACAGCTCCGTGTCATGGGGCGAGGAACTGCCCGCGCATATCCTGGCCATGCTGACCTTCATCGGCGCGGCCTATCTGACGCGCACCAACGAGCATCTGGGGTTCGACTCGGTCGCGCGCAGCCTCAATCTCGGGGTGCAGCGCGTGCTGGCCTGCATCAACCAGATCCTGATGGCGGGCTTCGGCGCCGCGCTGTTCTGGTTCGGTGGCAATGCTGCAATCAGCTTCTTGGGGCGCACGCTGATCTCGGTCGATCTGCCGATGATCCTGTTTCGCGGCGCCGTGCCTGTGGGCGGTGCGCTGATCTTCCTGATCTGCTCGGTGCGACTGGTCGCCCTGATCATGGGCCGCATCAATCCCGGTGAGTTGCTGCCAGAGGGAGACGGCTGATGTTCATGGACCCCGGCTATATCATCCTGATCCTGCTCATCGGCCTGTTGCTGATGGGTGTGCCTATCGCCTTTGTGCTGGGCATCACCGCCACGGTCATGATCTTTCTCGACCCGGCTGTCGTGCCCCAGATCATCGGGCTGATCCCCTTCGGTGGCGCGAATAACTACCTGCTGGTCGCAGCGCTTCTGTTCATGATCGCGGGCGAGGTCATGAATCAGGGCAGGATCGCGGAGAAGCTGATCGCCTTCGCCTCCTCGATCGTCGGCCATATCCGCGGCGGGCTCGCGCATGTCAACATCCTGACGTCCCTGTTCTTCTCCGAGATTTCCGGCACCGCCACCTCGGATGCCGCGGCCATCGGCTCGGTGATGATCCCGCAGATGAAGAAGCGGGGCTACTCGGCGGCTTTTGCGGCAGCGGTCACCTCGACCTCGGCCACGATGGCGATCATCGTGCCGCCCTCGCTGAACCTGATCCTCTATGCTTATGTCGCCAATGCCTCGATCGCGGAGCTTTTCGCCGCAGGCATCCTGCCGGGCTTTCTGGTCTGCTTCCTGCTGCTGATGACGGCCTATCTCATCGCGGTCTACAAGGGCTTTCCGACCGAAGGCGCGTTCAGTTTCGCGCGGCTGCTGGATACGGGCAAGGATGCGGCGCTGCCGCTGACCCTGCCGATCCTGATCCTTGTGGGCATCCTGGGCGGCATCTTCACCGCGACCGAGGCCGGCGCCGTGGCCGCGCTGTGGTCCATCGTCATGGCCACAGTGATCTACCGCACGCTGAGCTGGGCGAGCTTCGTCGATACGCTGCGTATCGCGGGCAAACGCTCGGCCATGCTGATGTTCATCGTCGCCACCTCGACCCTGCTGGGCTGGTATCTGACCAACCAGCGCATCCCGCAGGACATCGCCAATGCGATCCTCGGGATCTCGGAGAATTACTGGGTCGTGCTGCTGGCGATCAACCTGTTCTTCCTGCTCGCAGGGACCATCGTGCATGGCACGCCCGCGATCCTGATGCTGGTGCCGATCTTTCTGCCGCTGGCCGACCAGCTTGGCATCGACCGGGTGCATTTCGGGCTGATCATCACGCTCAATCTCGGCATCGGGCAGCAGACGCCGCCAGTGGCCTCGGTGGTGCTGATCACCTGCTCGATCGCCAGGATCTCGATCGGCAAGATCGTCCCGCCCTTGCTGATGTTCATCGGCGCAATGCTGGTGGCGCTGACGCTGGTCAATATCTTCCCGGCCATCTCGCTTTGGCTGCCATCGGTCATATTGGGGTAACGCCATGCGACTGCTGATCATCAACCCCAATTCCTCCGCCAGCGTCACTGCGCGCATCGATGAGGCCGCACAGGCCGCGCGCCAGCCGGGCGAGGAGATCACGACGATCCGGGCCACGGGCGCGCCCGAGCTGATCGTCACGCCCGAGGACGCGCAACAGGCCGAAGGCGCTGTCACCCGAACGCTCGCGGCATGGGCGGCGCCGGTCGATGGCGTGATCCTCGCCTCTTTCGGCGATACCGGGCTCGTGGCCGTGCGCGCGCAGACCAGCCTGCCGGTGGGGGGGATTGCACAATCGGCCTATGCCATGGCCTCGGTGCTGGGCGCGCGCATGTCGATCGTGTCCTTCTCCCCCGCCATGGCCGATGCATTGCGCAAGACCGCGCAGGGGTACGGGCATGGCGAGCGTCTGGTCGCCATGCATATGGTGGAGGGCGCAAGCTGGGACGACCCGGGCGCGATACAGGTGACGCTGGAGCCGGAACTGCGCGCGCTGTGCCAGAAATCGGCCCGCGAGGATGATGTGGGCAGCATTGTTCTGGGCGGCGGGCCTCTGGCCGGGCTGGCCGCGCGGCTGCAGCCGCATGTGTCTGTTCCGGTGATCGACGGGACCACAGCGGCCATCGCCACGCTGCGCGTGGCGCTCGGCCTGCCATCGCCGCGCGGCGATGAGGTGACGCGAAAGGCGGCGCTTGCCTGAGCGGCGCCTGACCTCCTGCGCGGGCGTGTCCCGCGGATGACGGATAAAGCGCCCTCGGGCCGCGCCCACCCGCCCGCCCCTGCACGCCCCGAGGGCGCTGCCTGCGCGTGCCGCGCAGGCGGGTGGCATATCAGCCGTCATGCACGATAACACGGTGCTCTGCGATCCCGCGCGCCGGCGCCGGAGTGGCGAAACATGCGCCATCGCGCGGGGTGGGGTTCTGGCGGCCTTCGCGCGCAGTGGTGCAGTAGAGCGTGGCGAGATCTGGCCCGCCGAAGGCCGGGCAGGAGGTATGCGGGGCGGGGACGTCCACCGCATGCAGGAATTGTCCGTCAGGGCCATAGGCCGCCACACGCCCGGCCCCCCATTGCGCGACCCAGAGAGAGCCATGGGCGTCGAACACGGCGCCATCGGGGTTCAGCTCTGCCTCGTTCAGATCCAGCCAGCACTCCGCCGCGCCCCTGGGCCAGCCCTCGGCATCGAGCGCCACGCGCATGATCTTGCGGGTCACGGTATCCGTGAAGCACGCGCTCTGCCCATCAGGCGCGAAGCTGATCGCGTTGGGAATGCTCAGCCCCGCATAGAGCCTGCGCAACTCGCCACGGTGGTAGCGCCAGATGCTGCCCGCGCCCTTCTGCGCCTGTTTGCCCATCATGCCGATCCAGAAGCCCCCTTGCGGGTCGGCGCGGCCATCATTGGAGCGCGTGGCGGGATTCTCGGCCTCGAGCGCGCAGAGCGTGCGGGCGGTGCCGCGGTCGAGATGGAACAGCGCAAGCCGGGTCTCGGTCGCGATCACGACCTCATCGGCACTGACCCAGCCCATCGCCGACGGCATTTCCTCGAAATCCCGACTGCGCGCAAGGCTGTGCAGCTTGCGGCCCGTGATGTCGAACCAGAAGAACGCGCCGCGCGCGGGATGCCAGAACGCGCCCTCGCCCAGGTCGCAGCGATGGCCCGAGATCGGCGTCATGCACAGGCATCCCACGCCGCGACGATGCTGCGCGCGCGGGCGCTCACCTCTTCGGCTGACAGGCCCGGCGCATAGAGCGCCGTGCCAAGCCCCACGCCAGTCGCGCCCGCCCCGCGCCACAGCGCGAAATCATCCGGCCCGACGCCGCCCACGGCATAGACCGCGCATTCGGGCGGCAAGACGGCGCGCATGGCTTGCAGCCCATCCGCGCCCATCTTGAAGGCCGGGAAGAGCTTCAGCCCGGTGGCACCCGCCCGCCGGGCGGCGAAGGCTTCCGTGGGTGTGAACACGCCCGGATAGCTCGCAAGCCCCGCCGCGCGCGTGGCGCGGATGACCTCTGTGTTGCAATCGGGCGAGACGATCATGCGCGCACCCGTGGCGGCCACCGCTTCGACCTGCGCCACCTCCAGCACGGTGCCCGCGCCGATCTGGGCCGCGTCGCCACACTCCGCGACCATCGCCGCGATGCTCTCGAGGGGCTCGGGCGAGTTGAGCGGCACTTCGATCCTGGTGATCCCAGCAGCGATCAGCGCGCGGGTGATGGGCACTGCATCAGCGGGGGTGATCCCGCGCAGAATGGCGATCAGTTCACGCATGATGGCGCCTCGGGCGGCAGAAGGGTGCGGGCGGCGGCGAGCCCGGCAAGGGTCATCGCAGGGCTCTCATGCGTGGTGACCGGGACCGAGAGCGTGCCAAGCGCCTGCGCGTAATGCTGCGCGAGCGGCGCGGCCCCGATCACGGCCACGCGCTGGCCCAGCCAGTAGGGTTTCGCCGCCGCCAGCTCCGCCCCGATCAAGAGCCCCGACAGCCGCGCCCGCGCGATGTCGGCGGCGAGCCCGTTTAGCAGCGCCTCGGCGCGCAGGCCAAACAGCCGTGCCATCAGCCGCTCGGGCCGCTCCATGCCCTGCGCCACGCCCTCGGCGAAGCCCGCATCCGCCCAGCCCGCAACGGAATGGCGCAGGACTGACTGCTCCGACAGCAGCCCGAACATCTCGCCGGTCAGAAAGGTCTGGAAGCTCACGACCTCTCCTGCGCTGACACGCACCCATTTGCTGTGCGTGCCGGGCAGGCAGATGACCCCGTCCCAGCCGGGATGCTGTGCCAGAAACCCCGCGACCTGCGTTTCCTCGCCCCGGATCACATCCGCCGGTTTGGCCTGTTGCAAGCCCGGGACGATATGCACCGAGAGCCGCAAATCGCGGCAGGGCGCTTGTACGAGCGGGCCGTCTAGCGGGGTGCAGGGCACCGCGCGATAGGGCGCCTCGGCCCAGCCCTGACGGCTGCCTGCCATGCCGCAGATGATCACGGGCGTGACCTGCCCCTCGGGCAACCAATCTGCGACCAGCGCCAGCAGCGCGGGTTCGAACCCGTCACGGCTAAGCTGGCCCATGCCCTGATCTGACGCGGTCTGATGAAGCACCGTGTCGCCTCTCAGCCCCCAGACCCGCAGATGCGAGGTGCCCCAATCCGCTGCGATCCAGTCCAATCCGCTCATCCTGTCACCACCACTCCGCCATCGACCACCAGCGCCTGGCCCGTCATCGCGCGGCTGGCGCTGGAGGCGAGAAAGAGCGCCGCGCCCGCGATGTCCTCCGGGGCCAGCCTGTCGGGCAGGCATTGGCGCTCCAGATGCGCGGCCAGTGCCTCGGGCGTGACCCATTGCGCGAGTTGTTTGTCGGTCATCACCCAGCCCGGCGCAAGTGCATTGACGCGGATACGGTCAGGCCCCAGCTCGCGCGCGAGGCTGCGCGTGAGCCCGTTGAGCGCCGAATTGGCCGATGTGTAGAGCGGATAGCCCGCATTGCCCATCATGTAGCTGATCGAGGTGAGGTTGACGATCGCGCCTGTGCCTTGCGCGCGCATCCCCGGCACCACGGCCTGAATGGCAGTCACATAGCATTTGAAATTGATCGCGAGCGACCAGTCCATGAAATCGGGCGTGATGTCTTCGAGCCTGTGTCGCTGGTCATTGGCGGCATTGTTGACCAGAACCGAGATCGGGCCATGGGCCTCGGCCGCCTGCGCGATGGCGGCTTGCAGCGCGTCCGCATCGGTGATGTCGCAGGCGATGAAGCGGGGGCGGTTGCCGGTCGCGGCCTCCATCGCGTCGCAGAAGGCGCTGGCATCCGAGCGCTGCACGAAGGCCACCCGCGCGCCCTGACGCAGGAAGGCTTCGCTCAGCGCCGCGCCGATGCCGGACCCGCCGCCAGTGATGAAGACCGACGCGTCCTTGAGGTCGGGAAAAATCGGCAGGGTCATCAATGGCTCTCTCTCGTGACAGGTCGGGTGTCCTTGCCCACCAGAAAATCCAGATCCGCGCCTTTGTCGGCCTGCAGGACATGATCGACATAGAGTTTCGCATAGCCGCGCGTGTAGTGTGGTGGCTCCGGGGTCCATGCGGCGCGGCGGGCTTGCAGCTCCGCGTCATCGACCAAAAGCGCGAGTTCGCCGCGGCTGGCCGAGACGCGGATGCGGTCGCCAGTGCGCACCAGCGCGAGCGGGCCGCCCGCCTGCGCCTCGGGGGCGACATGCAGCACGACCGTGCCGAACGCCGTGCCCGACATGCGCGCATCCGAGACGCGCACCATGTCGCGCACGCCTTGTTTCACCAGCTTCGCAGGGATCGGCATGTTGCCGACCTCGGGCATGCCGGGATAGCCCTTTGGCCCGCAGCCCTTGAGCACCAGCACCGTCTCGGGCGTCACGGGCAGGTCGTCGCGGTCGATCTGGGCCTTCATGGCCTCGATGGTCTCGAAGACGTAAGCCGGGCCTTCATGCTCCAGGAGCGCGTCGGTGGCCGCCGAGGGTTTCACGATGGCCCCGTCAGGCGCGAGATTGCCGCGCAGAACGCGCAGCCCGGCGGCGGGTTTGACGGGGTTGGAAAGTGGGCGGATCACGTCCTCGTTGAAGATCTCGGCACCTTCGGCATAGGCGCTGATGTCGTGGCCCAAGGCGGTGCGGGCGGGGCGGAGGTGGTCGCGAAGCTGCGCCAGCACCGCCGGAACCCCGCCCGCATAGGCGAAATCCTCCATCAGATACTGGCCCGAGGGCATGCAGTTGACCAGCAGCGGGATCTCGCGGCCCAACTCGAAATCCGCAAGGCCGAGATCCACGCCCACGCGCCCCGCAATCGCCAGCAGATGCACCACGGCATTGGTGGACCCGCCCACGGCGGCATTGGCGAGAATCGCGTTCTCGAAGGCGCCGCGCGTCAGGATATCGGAGGGTTTGAGGTCTTCCTCCACCATCTCGACGATGCGCCGCCCCGTCAGATGCGCGAGCGCCGTGCGGCGGGCATCGACGGCAGGCAGCGCGGCGTTGGTGGGCAGCGCGAGGCCCATCGCCTCGATCAGCGAGGCCATGGTCGAGGCGGTGCCCATGGTCATGCACACCCCCGCCGAGCGCGACATGCCCGACTCGGCGGCCATGAAATCGGCAAGCGTCATGTCGCCCGCGCGCACGGCTTCGGAAAACTTCCACACATCCGTGCCCGAGCCGATGTCGCGGCCCCGCCACTTGCCGTTGAGCATCGGGCCGGAACTGACCACGATGGCGGGCAGATCGACCGAGGCCGCGCCCATCACCTGCCCTGGCGTGGTCTTGTCACACCCGCCCAGGAGCACCACGCCGTCGATCCCGTAAGCGCGGATGCATTCCTCCACATCCATCGCCAGCAGGTTGCGAAAGAGCATCGCCGTGGGCTTCATCTGCGTCTCACCCAGGCTTGTCACCGGAAATTCCACCGGAAAGCCCCCGGCCTCCCACACCCCGCGCTTGACGGCCTCGGCCAGCACCCGCAGCCCGGAATTGCAGGGCGTGAGTTCCGACCATGTGTTGCAGATGCCGATGATGGGGCGGCCATCGAAAGCGTGGTCGGGAAAGCCCTGCGCCTTCATCCAGGAGCGGTGGATGAACCCGTCCCGGTCAAGCTTGCCATACCATGCAGCGGAGCGGCGGGGTTTTGTCATGTCAGACCGGTCGTCATGGGGTGAGGTCGCATTCGAGTATTTCTGGCAAGATGAAGATCAGATCGACTCAGCGCAACCGCAGACCTGTCTCTTTCGCAAAGAGAAAGGCGCGGGCCGGATCAAAGGAAATACCGACATCCATGTCATCGGTCAGCTCGGATTCGCCATCGGTCGCCACGATCAGCCGCTCGCCGGTCGCGGCATGCAGATAGGCATAGGAGATGCCGCCGAGTTTCTCGATCAGATCGAGCCGGAAGCCGCTGCCGTCGGGGTCGATGCGCAGATGCTCGGGGCGGATGCCGAGTTCGACCTGCGTGCCGTCGGCGGGCAGGCGGATATCGAGCGCGGGCGCGGGCTTGAGCGCGGGAATGGAGAGCGCGCCCTGCGCGACCTCTCCGCCCAGAAAATTCATCGAGGGTGAGCCGATGAAGCCTGCCACGAAGCGATTATCCGGGTCGCGATAGAGATCGAGCGGCTTGCCGACCTGCTCGATCTTGCCCGCGCGCAGCACCACGATCTTGTCGGCCAGCGTCATCGCCTCGACCTGGTCATGGGTGACATAGATCATCGTCGCGCCGATCTGCTTGTGCAGCGAGGCGATCTCGACGCGCATGTCGACGCGCAATTCGGCGTCAAGATTCGAGAGCGGCTCGTCGAAGAGGAACACCTCCGGCCCGCGCACGATGGTCCGCCCGATGGCCACGCGCTGGCGCTGCCCGCCCGAAAGCGCCTTGGGCTTGCGGTCCAGCAGCGCCTCGAGCTTGAGGATGCGCGCGGCCTCGGCGACCTTCTCCTTGATCTCGGATTTCGGGTGGCCTGTCATCTTCAACCCGAAGCCCATGTTCTCCTCCACGCTCATATGCGGGTAGAGCGCATAGGTCTGGAACACCATGGCCACGCCGCGCTGCGAGGGGTCGAGCGTCGTCACATCGCGCGGGCCGATATGGATCTGCCCCGAGGTGGTTTCCTCCAGCCCCGCGACCATGCGCATCAGCGTGGATTTGCCACAGCCCGAGGGGCCGACAAAGACGCAGAACTCGCCATTCTCGATCTCGAGGTCGATTCCGTGGATGACCTGGATATCGCCGTATTTCTTGATGACGTTCGACAATGTGACGCCGGACATGGTTATCCCCTCCTTGATGCTGCGCGTGGCAGGGTGTCGGTCAATGTGGCAATGATGTCGAGCTCGGCCGGATCATAGGCGCGCCCATCGGGCCAGAGCAGATCGTGAAACCACCGATCGGGCGCCTGCACAAGGCCATGCGCGGCCTGCAACTCCATCGGCCAGGGCTGGTCGGTCTGGGTGCGTCCCTTCACCAGCCCCCAGTTGAAGGCGCCGACCTTGTGCGCGTGATAGAAGGGCAGCTGGTCAGTGATGCGGCTGTCGATCGTGCGCGCCATCCATTCGGTGATCAGGATCGGGCGGCCATGGGCTTCAAGCTGGGCCACATAGCGCCGCGCATGGGCCAGGTCGCAATAGGCGTGAAAGCTGATGATGTCCGACAGCGCCAGCGCCTGCTGGTCGATCGGGTCGTCGAAGGCGGGTGCGTCCTGTCCCAGCTTGGGCGTGCGCCAGGCGGCGACGGTCAGCGGTTGGCGCGGCGCGATTGCGCGCGCCCAGTCGAAGCTCGCCTCCATCAGCGCCTTGCTGTGCGCGGTGAGGGCGGGCGTGTATTCGCGGTAGCCGCCCGCGCTGGCAAAGATCATCCGGTTGCCGGGCTCGTTATAGAGATCCCAGGCAAGGATGCGTGGGTCATCGGCATGGGTGCGGATCATGTCCCGAAGATAGGCGCGGAATTCGGGCCAGAGGCTGCGGTCCATCACGGCGTCGCGGCCCGGTGAGGCGACGGCGCGGCTGTTATGGATGCCGCGGATCGGGTCGGGTTGCGGGCCCCAGACCGGCTCGGCCCCACCGAAGGCACAATCGTCGAACAGCACAGGCATCACCGACATGCCGCGCGCGGAGGCGGTCTGCAGGAACCACTCGAACCGCGCCATGAGCCCATCGCGGTCATGCGCCCAGACCAGATAATGCAGATTGGTGCGGATCGCGTTCATTCCGATTTCGGCCGCCCAGCCCAGTTCGCGCGCGATGGTGTCGCGGTCGAAACTCTCCTCGCGCCACATCTCGAGGAAATTCACCGCGGATGAGGGCAGGAAATTGCACCCCACAGGCCAAGGTTGCGCCTGCCACCAGGCATGCGCCTGTTCCGTCGTCCAGCGGGGGCGGGGGGCGGGTGTCATG
>PWZT01000090.1 GCA_003567315.1 Paracoccaceae bacterium | reverse complement strand
TCGAGACCGATGCGGCCGTGACCCATTTCGCCACCCCCATCGACGCCGCCGTGCAATCCGAGGCCGCGCGGCGCGAGGCGGTGCAGACGCTCACCCAGACCTTCGCCTGCCTGCCCATCGGGCTGGCGCTCTTCGATGTCGAGCGCCGCTTGCAGGTGTTCAACCCGGCGCTGACCGATCTGACCGGGCTCGAACCGCTGTTTCTGGCCGCCCGCCCCAGCTTCGAGCAATTCCTCTATTCGCTGCGCGAGGCGCGGATGCTGCCGGAGCCGAGGGATTTCAACGCATGGCGGCGCAATATCCTTGATCTCGAGCAGGCCGCCGAGCAGGGCGACTATTCCGAGGAATGGAGCCTCGACGGCGGCAAGACCTATCTCGTGACCGGCCGCCCCCAGCCCAACGGGGCCATCGCGCTCTTCCTGCAGGACATCACCTCCGAGGCCGCGCTGACCCGCTCCTACCGCGCCGAGATCGAGACTGCGCAGAACGCGCTCGATGCGCTCGACGCCTCGGTCGCCGTGTTCGGGATGAATGGCCAGACGCTGATGACCAATGCGCAATACGCGAAGCTCTGGCAGTCCGACCCTTGCGTGGATCTGGCCGATGGCGGGCTCGCGCAGGCGCTCTCGACCTGGTCGGAGGCATGCTTGCCGACAACCTTCTGGGCGCGGCTCGCGGAGTTCGTCTCGGTGCGCGATGGGGAAACCAGCCTCTCCGGCGTTGCGACGCTGAAACAGGGCGGGCGGCTGGAGATGACAGCCACGCGGCTGCCGGGCGGCAACACGATGCTGACATTTTCGCAGCAGGCACAGACGCTCCCCGTCGCGCTGCCCGCGCCCGAGGAAGGGGCCGCGCTGGTGCGCAAGGAGGCGAAGCGGGTTCCGGACATCCCGCGCAAGCTGCGCGGCGCGCGCCATGCGGGTACGCGGCTGCGCGTGTAGGCCCGTTCGCGATCAGCCTGCACCCGCCGATACGACCCCGCATGCCCTGGCTTCATCTTGCCCAAAATACGCGCGTTTCGCCTCAAGAAATGGCACAAGCACTTCAGACCGCGCGCTTCCCGACCAAAGACCCTGACACCGCAACTCGATAGAGCGGCATATCAGGCTTTCGCAATTTCGCCACGCTACCTGAGACACCCCCGCCCGCGCGAAAGTCGCGGGCAGCGCCCTCGGGTGTGCAAGGGCGGGTGGGTGGGCACGGCCCGAGGGCGCTTTGGGGCCGCGCACCCCCGCAGCGCCTGTATCAGGTTCCGCAATAGGTCACGACTTGCGGCGTGTCCGCCGGGGCGGGCTGCGCGAAACGCTCCATCCCGTCCACATGCGCGAAAGGCTTCTGCACGCGCTCGAGGAGCGCGTTGAAAGGCCCCATATCGTCCTTGAAACTCGCCGCATGCAGCGCTTCCTCGACCAGATGGTTGCGCGGGATATAGACCGGGTTGACGGCGCGCATCCGCGCCTCGGCCGCCGCCGGATCGGAGACAGCCTTGCGGTAGCGCGCGAGCCAGTCGTCAAGCCCGCTCGGCGCATCGAACAGCGCCCGCAGCGGTGCGTCATTGCCGTGCAGCGCCTCCGGCAGAATCTGGAAGAAGCGCGTGAAATCAACACCTTGTCGTTCCCAGAGTGCATGCATTCCCTCGATCAGGTCAGCATCCGCTGCCTCCAGCCCGAGCTTGCGGGAAAACACTTCTGCCCAGGCGCGGCGATAAATCGTCTGGGTTTCCGAGATCACCTCGCTCGCCTGCCCGATCGCGCGCTCCTCGGACGTGTCGATCAGCGGCAGCAGCGCTTCGGCCAGCCGCGCGAGGTTCCACAGCACGATCGCGGGCTGGTTGCCATAGGCGTAGCGCCCCATCTGGTCGATCGAGCTGAACACTGTCGCAGGATCATAGCTGTCCATGAAGGCGCAGGGGCCGTAATCGATGGTTTCGCCCGAAATCGTGGTGTTGTCGGTGTTCATCACCCCATGGATGAAGCCCAGCCCCATCCATTGCGCCACAAGCTCGGCCTGTCGCCTGCCCACGCGCGCGAGGAATTGCAGCGCGGCATCCTGGGCTTCGCTCAGATCCGGATCATGGCGGGCAATCGCGTAATCCAGCAGCAGGCGCAGCTTGTCCTGCTCGCCCCGCGCGGCGAAGAACTGGAAGGTGCCCACGCGCAGATGGCTCGCGGCCACGCGCGCCAGCACCGCGCCCGGCTCCAGCCCGAACTGGCGCAGCACGCGGTCGCCCGTGGTGCAGGCCGCAAGCGCGCGCGTGGTGGGCACGCCGAGCGCCGCCATCGCCTCGGAGACCAGATATTCGCGCAGCACTGGCCCAAGCACTGCGCGCCCATCGCCGCCGCGCGCGAAAGGCGTGCGCCCCGAGCCCTTCAGATGAATGTCCCAGCGCGCGCCGTCGGGGTCGATCACCTCGCCCACCAGGATCGCGCGCCCATCGCCGAGTTGCGGCGAGAAGCCGCCGAACTGATGCCCCGCATAGGCTTGCGCGAGGGGCCGCGCCGTGTCGGGAAGCGCATGACCCGAAAGCAGGCCCACACCTTCTGGGCTGCGCAGCGCCCCCGGGTCGAGACCGAGCGCGCGTGCCAAGGGCTCATTGAGCAAGGCAAGGCTCGGCGCGGGCCATTCCTGCCCCTGCCACGGCACATAGAGACCCGCAAGCTCCTGCGCATAGCTGTTGTCAAGACGGCTCGAGAGGGACATTGTGCGCTCCACTTGTCAGCTTCGCCTTACACATAACCCTGACAATGGTGCGGACCAGCCTCAGGCGTCAACCTGATCCAGCAGATCGCCATAGCCTTCGGCTTCCATCTCCTCGCGCGGGATGAAGCGCAGGGCGGCGGAGTTGATGCAATAGCGCAGCCCGCCACGATCCTGCGGGCCGTCGGGGAAGACATGGCCGAGATGGCTGTCACCATAACGCGAACGCACTTCGGTGCGCACCATCCCGAGGCTGGTGTCGCTGTGCTCGACGATGTGATCGCGGAGGATGGGCTTGGTGAAACTCGGCCAGCCGCAGCCCGACTCGTATTTGTCCGAGGACGCAAAAAGCGGCTCGCCCGAGACGATATCGACATAGATCCCGGCGCGCTTGTTGCTGTTGTACTCTCCGCTCCATGGCCGTTCGGTGCCGTTTTCCTGCGTGATGCGGTATTGTTCGGGGTTCAGCGCGTCGATGATTTCGGGGCGGCGTTCGTAACGGGGCATGGGTTTGCTCCTGATGCAGTGTCTTTCGTGCCGATATAGTCCGGCTGCGTGCGCGTTTCCACTGCTCGCAACTTGGTGAGCGGGCCGCTTCGCTCTGGATTTCCCTGCCATGCTGGTGCATAACCATGCCAAATCCGTTGCGCCCTGCTATCCGAGGTGGCTCATGAAATTCCTGCTGCGCCTGCTGACATGGTGGAACTCTTCCACGCTCAACACGGCTTTCTACACATGGCGCTACGGCGTGAAGGTCGGCGAGGATGCGCAGGGCAATATCTTCTACCGCTCGCGCGACGGCAAGAGGCGCTGGGTCATCTATAACGGCGAATCCGAGGCGAGCCGCATCGCGCCGGACTGGCATGGCTGGCTCCACCACACATGGGACGAGCCCCCCACCGACCGGCCGCTCGCGCATAAGGAATGGGAAAAGCCGCATCAGGAAAACCTGACCGGTACGATGATGGCCTATGCGCCCAAGGGCTCGATCCGGCGCAAGAACCCCGAGCCGCGCAAGGATTACGAGGCCTGGAGCCCGGAATGAACATCAATCAGGCAATCCGGCTGCTGATGCGGGTGATGCGGCAGGTCCAGCGCAGCAAGCGCAATGGACGCAGGTAATCATGCGCAGCCTAGCTCTTGCAGTGATCGGCACATGCACATTGGGCCTTGTCGCGAGCGCCCAGGAGATCGAGGTGCCGCAGGCGTCCGAGCGGATATCGTCGAGCAATGCCGCCGCGCTACGCGGGCTGGATCGCGTCGCGGGCAGCACCGTGGAAATCATTCTCGAAAAGGGCGTCACCGCGCAACTCGGGCATCTGGTGGTGATGCTGGAAGATTGCCGCTATCCGGTCGAAAACCCGGCGGGCGAGGCCTATGCGTGGCTCGATATTTTCGACAGCCGCGCCGATGAGGTGATCTTTTCGGGCTGGATGATCGCCTCGAGCCCGGCGCTGAACGCGCTGGACCATTCGCGCTACGACATCTGGGTGTTGAACTGCAAGACCTCCTGAGCACTTGGCAAGGGACAGCGCGCGAAATCCGCATCTGCCTGCAACGCCTGCGCGAGTCTTGCGCGGTAGGTTGCGCGCGGAATTTCCCGCCCGCCAAGGCTTGCGAGATGGTCGGTCAGATATTGCGTGTCGAAGAGCACGAACCCGCAGCGGCGCAGATGCGTGACCAGATAGGCCAGCGCGACCTTGGAGGCATCGCGGCGGCGTGAAAACATGCTCTCGCCGCAAAACGCGCCCCCGATCGCCAGACCATAGACCCCGCCCACCAGCGCGTCATCTTCCCAGACTTCGATGGAATGCGCGTCGCCCCGCGCGTGCAGCGCGCGGAACAGCCGCGCGATCTCGGCATTGATCCAAGTGCTCTCGCGTGCCGCACAGCCGTCGATGACCCCATCAAAGGCACAGTCGAGGCTCAGCCGGAAGGGCTCTGCCCGAATGCGCCGCCTGAGCGAGCGCGACAGGCGAAACCCGTGGAGCGGCAGCACCCCGCGGTGCACCGGGTCGAACCAGTAAAGCCGCGGATCGTCGCGGCTTTGGGCCATGGGAAACACACCCATGCGATAGGCTTGCAGCAATGTCTCGGGCGTCAGCGCCAGCCGCATGGCGGCGGCTCAGAATTCATCCGCGCGGGCTGCGCGCGCCATATGGTCGAGCACCGCATTGACGAAATTCGTCTCGCGCCCCTCGGGGAAGAAGGCGCGCGCGATCTCGACAAATTCCGAGATCACCACCCGCGCAGGGGTTTCTGCCCCCAGCAACTCCCCGCCCGCTGCACGAAACAACGCGCGCAGTGTCGGGTCGATCCGGTCGATCTTCCATTTCGCCACCAGCGCGCGGTTGGTCATCTGGTCAATCGCGGCCTGCCGCGCGACCACCGCTTCGATCAGGCGGCGGAAATGGGCGAGATCGGCCTCTGCCCAGGTCTCGGTCTCGGTCTCGGCGCCGATGCGATGGGTCTCGAACTGGCGCGTGATCTCGCCAATGGGCACATCCGAGGCTTCCATCTGAAACAGCGCCTGCACCGCATAGAAGCGCGCGGCCCCCTTGCGGGCCCGGCGTTCCTGCAGCGAGGGGCGATGCTTGCTCACGCTCATGCCACTGGCCCCTTGTTGCCCGAGGCGATCTGGAACTCCTCAGCCTCCGGCAGGAACCCCACTGCGCGCCGCGATCCCGACCAGCGCCGCGCAAGCGCGATCAGATGCAGCGCCGCCGCCGCCGCCCCGCCGCCCTTGTTCTGCCCGTCCACGGCCGCGCGGACCTCGGCCTGCGCGCGGTTCTCGACTGTCAGGATGCCATTGCCGATGCAGGCCCCTTGCAGCCCCAGCAGCGTGATCGCGCGCGAGCTGTCATTGCAGACGGTCTCATAATGCGTGGTCTCGCCCCGGATCACGCAGCCCAGCGCCACGAAACCATCGAAATTCGACATGCGGAATGCCTGACCGATGGCCGTGGGCACTTCCAGCGCGCCCGGCACGTCGATGGTCTCATGCGTTCCGCCCACCGCCTCGATCTCGGCGCGCGCGCCAGCGACAAGCTGATCGGCGATATCCTTGTAATAGGGCGCGACCACGATCAGCAGCTTAGGCGCCTTGTCGAAATCGGGGCGGGGCAGGCTGTAATGCGTCTCGGTTCCGGCCATGTCAGCTACCTCTCGCGGACGGGATCTTGCGGGTGCCGGTGATCGACAGCCCATAGCCATCCAGCCCCACAACCTTGGGCGTGGCGGAATTGGTCAGCAAAATCAACTCATGCAGCCCCAGCGAGGACAGGATCTGCGCGCCAAGGCCGTATTGCCGCAGCGTCTGGGGCGAGGCCTCGGAAGTCGACATCTTCATATGCGTGTCGCGCAACAGCACCACCACGCCGCGCCCCTCCGCGCCGATCAGGCGCATCGCATCGCCAAACTCATCGGCGCGGCTGGCCCCGGCCACGCCCACCAGATCGAGCAGCGGGTCAAAGGCATGCATCCGCACCAGCACTGGCTCGGGCGTGCTCAGATCCCCCTTGATCAGCACCACATGCTCCGCGCCCTGGGTGGTGTCGGAATAGATCCGCAGCGTCCACTCGCCCCCGAAGGCCGAAGTGATCTGGCGCTCGCTCATCACCCGCACGAGATTGTCATGCCGCCGCCGATAGGCGATCAGATCCGAGATCGTGCCGATCTTCAGCCCGTGGCGCTGCGCGAAACCCACCAGATCGGGCAGCCGCGCCATCGCGCCATCTTCCTTCATGATCTCGCAGATCACGCCCGAGGGGTTCAGCCCCGCCAGCCGCGAGATATCGACCGCCGCCTCGGTATGGCCTGCGCGCACCAGCACACCGCCATCGCGCGCGCGCAGCGGAAACACATGCCCCGGCGTCGCGATATCGGCCGCGCCCTTGGCCGGGTCGATTGCCACCGCGACTGTGCGCGCGCGGTCATGCGCGGAAATGCCCGTGGACACACCCTCGCGCGCCTCTATCGACACAGTGAACGCTGTCTCATGCCGCGAGGAGTTGGACGAGGCCATCAGCGGCAGGCCAAGCTGGTCGATCCGCTCACCGGGCAGGGTGAGGCAGATCAGCCCCTTGCCATGCGACGCCATGAAGTTGATCACCTCGGGCGTGGCCATCTGCGCGGGGATCACCAGATCGCCCTCATTCTCGCGATCCTCGTGATCGACCAGAATGAACATCCGGCCATTGCGGGCTTCCTCGAGGATCTCTTCGGTCGAGGAGATGGCCTCTTTCCAGTCCTGCTCCACCTCGCCGGGGGTCTCGTATTGCATTGCGCGGTCCTTTGTCTCTGGGTTTGGCAAATAGCCCAAAGGTGCAGGCAGGGAAAGGGGGCAGCGTACGCTCTGCTAACGTGGTTTTTCCCTTCTTGCGGCATCTTGCCAGAGATCCAATCAGGCAAGGGAGCCCTCCCATGAAGACAGTCCGGCAACTGGCCGAAGAAATCGTCGCGCGCGAAGGCGGCTTCGTCAATGACCCCGCCGATCCGGGCGGGGCCACGAATTACGGCGTCACCATCCACACGCTGCGCCGCCTGCGCCCCAACCAGCGCATCACCGAAGACGATGTGCGCGCGCTTACCCGCGAAGAGGCCATCGAGATCTATATCGAGCATTATTTCAACGTCCCGCGCATTGCCGAGTTGCCCGAGCCGCTCTGGCCGACCGTGTTCGACATGTATGTGAATGCGGGCGCCAATGCTGTGCGCATCCTGCAACGGCTGATGGTGGAGATGGGGCTCGAGATCGCTGTGGACGGGGTGATCGGCCCGCAGACCATTGGTGCGGCGCACAGGGCCTATGAAATGGCGCCGGGCCATCTGGTCGATGCCTATGGCATTGCGCGGCGCGATTACTATTACCGCATCGCCGACCGCCGCCCGGCCAGCCGCAGATTCGCGCGCCGTCGCGATGGTGGCAAGGGTGGCTGGATCACGCGGGCCGAGGAATTCATCTCCGCGCGCTTCCATCTCAGCGATGCCGAGCACCGCGCGCGCACGAGGGCCTGGACATGATCCGCTCGCTCTTTGGCTGGGTCTTTGGCGGCGCGCGCGAGGCGCGCGCGCTGGGCCAGACCGTGACCTCGGTGGCCGAGGTCTTTCGCCCCAATGCCACCCGCGCGCTGGAGCTGGGGCACGACGCCTACAAGGCCGCCCATGCCAGCCACGCGGCCGAGTTCCAATACGGGCGCGGCGGCTGGTTCGACAGTTTCGTCAACGGGTTGAACCGCCTGCCGCGACCGCTTCTGGCGCTGGGCACGCTTGGGCTGTTCAGCTATGCGATGGCCGACCCGGACGGCTTCGCGGTGCGGATGCAGGCGCTTGGTGCTGTGCCCGAGCCGCTCTGGTGGCTTCTGGGTGCAGTCGTGGCCTTCTATTTCGGCGCGCGCGAGGCGCATCACCTGCGGTGTCACAAGGGCGGGGCCGCGCCGCGCGTGCAACTGCCTGCGCAAGCCAAGACCACTCCGACCCAAAGCCCGGCGACGCAGAACCCGGCGCTGGCGGAATGGCAAGGCAACAAAGGCACTGCGCCCTCCGCCTGATCGCGAACATCACGCATCCGCCACGCCTTGCCTGCGCGACAGCGCAGGCAGCGCCCTCGGGGCGTGCAGGGGCGGGTGGGTGGGTGCGGCCCGAGGGCGCTTTATCTTGAGCCCTGACGCAGGAAATCCTCTTCCTCGCCTGTCACATCGATCCCGAGCTCCTCGAGCCCGTTCTCGAGATTCTCGGCCAGATGTGGCATGCCCAGCAGATAATCCGCCGTCGGCGTCGTCGCCTCGGCCATGGCGGTGGCGACGGCCTCATCATAATCCTCGGCCTCGAACGCGCCGCGCCCGACCCAGGCGACAGCCGTCAGACTGGCCTGCTCATCTTCATTGAGCGCATCTATGAAGGCATGCACCTCGGCATCGCCGACGCTGCCTTCGCGGGCGAGGTAGATGATATGGACGATCTTGCGCGGGCTGATGGCGAGCATGTTGGCCTCCTTTTCCCTGCAACTGTCGCGCAACACGCGCGGCCATGCAAGCAGAACCGGAACCCTCACGCCGCAGCGCACTCACTTCGCGCCGAAAATCCGGTAATAGGCCCAGTCGGGCAGGAAATTCGCGCCGCGAAACACCAGCGAGAAAAGACCCGGAAAGGCCCGCTGGAACTTTGTCGAGCGCATCAGGGTCAGCATCTCGTCCGCCGCTTGCGCGGGCTCCATCAGAAACGGCATGTGAAACTCGTTCTTGTCGGTCAGCCGGGTGCGGATGAAGCCCGGATTGGCAAGCTGCACGTCCACCCCGGAGCCGCGCAGATCAGCATGCATCGATTCGGCCAGATGCATCAGCCCGGCCTTCGACGAGGAATACCCGATCGAGCCCGGCAGCCCGCGATAGCCCGAAAGCGAGCCTGTGATGACGATATGCCCGGCCCCGCGTGCCACCATCGCAGGCACGACCTGCCCCAGCACCCGTGCAGCCCCGGTGAGGTTCACGTCGAACATCGCCTCGGTCTGCTCCGCGTTCCACTCCTGCGCGGGAAACGGCCAGTAGACGCCCGCGAGATAGATCAGCCCGTCGATCTCGCCGGCCTCTTTCGCCGCCGCGATCACCGAGTCGCGGTCGGAGACATCGCACAGCACGATCCGCGCGGGCCCCGGCAATTCCTCGGCCAGCGCCTTGAGACTTTCCTCTTTCCGCGCACTCAGCACCAGCGACACGCCCGCTGTCGAGAGCTTCAGCGCCAGCGCCCGCCCCAGACCCTCAGAAGCGCCGATCATCCAGTAAGTCTTTCCCGAGAGTTTCCTCATGGCTCCACCCGGCGCATCGTCGCGACAAGCTCGGCCACCTTGATGCCGAATTTGCGAAACTGGCTGCGGTTCACGATGGTCTTGTCGTCGACCAGATACATCCAGTCCGTGACCTGCAGCGCATGCCCGCCCGCGCTTTCGGGCAGGCGGATCGTGTAGCGCAGATGTAGCGCCGCGCCCTCCTGCTGGCCCGCGCCCTTGCCGACCAGATCATCGGCCTCGGCGATGATCCGCCCGTCATTGCCGATGGTCAGCCGCCATTCGCGCTCCTGCTTGGTGCCGCTGTCATAGGTGAAATGCTCTGCCAGAACGCCGCGATTGCCGTCCCAGCGCCCCTCCATATCCGCTGTGAAGCGCGAACTCACCCGCCCCATCGGCCCATAGATCACACCCTCGCAACGGATCGGGCCACAGAGATGCTTGCGAATATCGACGCGCGGCTCGGCCTTGGCGTAGTCCTGCGGTTTCTGCGCCTGAAAGCCGCGAAACCGCTGGCCAAGTGCGAGAAGCGCGAGCATCAGCGCCATGCCGGTCAGAAGCGTCACGAAAGTGCTCATGGTCAGCTCTCCTTCAAGGGGGTCAGCGCCAGAAGCGCTATGGCGATGACCTTCAGGGCCGAAGGCAACGCCGCGTATAACAGAATCAGGGTGGTAATGGCGGCAGGGCTGTTCTCGGTCCCGGCCTCGAAGCCCACAAAGCCCAGCGCCGGGAACACCATCAGCGCGGCAAGTGCGAGCGTGGCCTTGGTGACAAAGGCCCAGAGGCCGAAGCCCTTGGCGGCCTCGGGCGACAGCTCTGCCATCCGGCGCGAGAAGATCGCGGGCAACAGTGTCAGATCCGCCCCGATGCCCGCACCCGAGATCACGCAGATCAGCGCAAACAGCGCCAGATCGCCCGCGCCCAGCGTGATGACGAAGGCAAAGCTCACTGCCGCCAGCGCCATACCCGACAGAAGCGCAGTTTTTGCGCCCAGACGCTTGGCCAGCCGCGCCCAGAGCGGGGCGGAGACGGCGGCGGACAGGAACAGAAGGATGAGGAACGCGCCCTCTACGCCATCGGTCTGCAACACGGCTTCGGCGTAGAACAAAAACAGCGTCGAGGTGATCGCGACCGGGGTTGCATTGACCAGCGCAATGATCAGTAGGCGGCGTGCTGTGGTGTCGGCAAAGACCTCGCGCAGCGACAGCCCGGTTTCCTCGGGCGCGGCCTGAAAGCGCGGCCATTCTGCGCGCATGGCGGTCACCGCCAGCACGACAAGCAGCGCGAACCCCAGCGCAAAGCCCAGAAAGGGCGCGGGCATCACAGCCTCCAACGCGACCGGCGCAGCGGCGGCGATGCACACGCCCAGCAGCGCGCCAGTCTCGCGCCAGCCCGCGAGATAGACATGCCCGCCATCGCCCAAAGCATCGCCGCGCGCAACGCCCGTGGCGTAGAAGCAGATCGTCAGGAAAGAATAGCAGGAGAACAGCAGCGTCAGCGCGATGGCGAACCACAACAGCGGCATGAAAAACGGCGGGATGGCGAAGAGCATCAGCATCGCGCCCGCCATGACAGTCGCGGCCAGCGCCACGGCGAGCCCGCGCAGATGGCTCAGCCTCGCCGCCAGCCAGCCCAGCGCCGGATCCTGCACGAAATCGAGTCCGCGCAGCACGAAAAGGACAGTGCCAAGCGCGGCCAGCGAGACAGCGTAATTATCGACATAGAAATAGGGCGCATGGATATAGATCGGTAGCCCCGCCATCGCGAGCAGCCCGCCAAAGAGCGAATAACCCCAAAGCGGCGGGCGCGCGGATATGGTCGCGGCCTCGCTCATTGGCTGATCTCTTGCGCAGGCGGTTCGGGCCGCGCGCGGAAGCCCGCGCCGCGCCACCAGAGCTTGAGCGCCTGCCAGTGGATCAGCGCCAGCACCCGGCGCGAGCCCATGCGCCGCACCATCGCGCCAAGGATCGCGGCACTCGTCAGCGGCTTGCGCACGCCTGAAAGCGTGGCCACGAGGCCCGCATTGGGCGCTTCGTCATCTTGCCGGTAACCGATGCGGATCGCGATTTTCTCAGGGCCTATGTCGAAGCGAAAGGCATATTGCCCTGCAACGGGCTGGAAGGGCGAGACATGGAAGATTTTTTGCGCGCCCAGTTCATCCTGCGCAGTGATGATGGAACGGTCGGGCTTGACGCAAAGATAGGAATGCCGGTCGCCATAGGTGTTGTTGACCTCGGCAATCACGGCGCGCAAGCCGCCCGCGCTATCATGGCAGAGCCAGAAGCTGACCGGGTTGAACAGATGCCCCAGCACGCGCGGCTGGGTCAGAAGCTGCACAGGGCCATCAGTCATGCCCTCCAACTGATGCGCTGCCAGCACGTCGCGCAC
Organism: Paracoccaceae bacterium; assembly: GCA_003567315.1. Classification (GTDB taxonomy): domain Bacteria; phylum Pseudomonadota; class Alphaproteobacteria; order Rhodobacterales; family Rhodobacteraceae; genus Roseinatronobacter. Next base: position 1,435 of record PWZT01000090.1, on the reverse strand, counting down.
CCAGGCGGCACCCGTTCCCCGCCCTGGCGCGCCGCCATGGTCGCGGTCGCTGAGCGAGGCGAGATTGCGCCGGTTGCGCGAGAGAAAGCGCGGCAGATCGAGCGGGGCCTCGGCATCAAACAGTACATAATCCACGCCGTAGGTGAACCGGTTGGTCACGGGTCCGCGCCTGCCATGGAATGTCTGACCCGCGATGTGTTCGACTGCGCTCATGCCACCTCTGCGAGTTTGCGCGCGCGTTCGTCCATCGCGCGGGCCACATCGACGGCGCTGGCAAACCCGTCCTCGTGGAAGCCGCTGCGCATCCATGCCCCGCAGAACCATGTGCGGTTGGTGCCATTGAAGCCACGAATGGCGCTCTGTGCCTCGAGTGCGGCCATGTCATAGACCGGATGGTCGAATGTATAGGTATCATAGATGCACGCGTCGCGCACCGGGTGATTGGCGTTGAGCGTGATGAACATCGGATCGTCCTGCGGGATCGGCTGGAGCGAGTTCATCCAGTAGCTCAGCGAAATGCGGTCGCGGTCCTGCGGGCCGCGCTCGGTATAGACCCAGCTCGACCAGCATTTGCGCCGCTTTGGCATGAAATCCGCATCGCAATGCAGGATCGCGTCATTGGGCTGGTATTTCACTGCCCCCAGCGCCTTGGCCTCGGCCCCGGTCGGATCGGACAGCAGGCGCAGGCTCACGTCCGAATGCGTGGCAAAGATCACCTCGTCGAATTGCTCTTCCTCGGCGCCTTGGGCCTTGACCCAGACCCCCATCGGGCCGCGCCGCACCGATTGGACCGGCGTGCCCGCCCGCAAGCTCACCCCCGCGCGGTCGAGATAAGCCTCGAGCCTGCGCACATACTCGATGGAGCCGCCCTGCACAGTGTACCATTGATGCTGGCCCTCATAGCCCAGAAGCGCGTGATTTCGGAAAAACTCCATCATGGAGTGGGCCGGAAAGTCGAGGATTTTCGCAGTCGGCGTGGACCAGATCGCCCCGGAGAAGGGCAACAGATACCGCTCGCGAAACCATGCGCCGGTGCCCAGTCGTTCCAGAAGCCCGCCGATGCTGAGCGATGGATCGGCCTGCGCGACGGGAAGCCCACGCTTGTTGAAATGCAGTATGTCGCGGATCATCCGCCAGTAACGCGGATTGGCGAGGTTGGCGCGGGTGGCAAAGATCTCGTCGAAGCCCGAGAGCGAATATTCGAACCGACCGGCCTCGAAGGAAGCTCCGAAGGACATGTTCGATTTCGCCACAGGCACATCGAGCTTGTCAAAGAGCGCGGTAAGATTGGGGTAGTTGCTGTAGTTGAACACGATGAAGCCGGTATCGACTGGCTGGTCGCCGCGCTTGCCCGCAAGAATCGTGCGCGCATGGCCACCGAGGTGTGGCTCTGCCTCAAAGAGCGTGACACGATGTCGCTGCGACATGAGCCATG
>PWZT01000051.1 GCA_003567315.1 Paracoccaceae bacterium | reverse complement strand
GGTTTCATCCGGGCGAAGGCGGGCGCTGGTTCGACCGCCGGTTCTGGCCCACGGTCGGCAACACGATCCTCTTTGTGGGGCTGGCGGTGCCCGGTGTCACGATCACCGCCATGTTGCTCGCAGCGGCGCTGGATGGCGAGACGCGCGCGAAATCCGTGTTGCGCACGCTCTTCTTCCTCAGCCAGGTGCTGTCGGTCACTGTCGTCACGCTGATCTGGCAGATCATGTTCTCGCCCCGGCAAGGGCTGATCGCCAATGTGACCGAGTTGTTCGGCGGCTCGCCCATCGTCTGGCTGACGGCCGAAGGGTTTGCGATGGCCGCCATCGTGATCGCCACGATCTGGTGGTCGCTGGGCATCGCCATGATCCTGTTTCTGGCCGGTATTCAGGATATCTCGAAGGATCTCTACGAGGCCGGTGCGCTCGACAATGCCACCGGCGCGAAAGCCTTCTGGTATATCACCCTGCCCAATCTCAAGCGCACCATCACGCTGGTCGTGGTGTTGCAGATCATCCTGCATTTCCAGGTCTTCGGGCAGTCGCATCTGATGACCAGTGGCGGGCCAAATGACACCACGCAGGTGCTGGTGCGATACATCTACCAGACCGCGTTCCGAGATAGTGAGTTGGGGCGCGCTTCGGCCATGGCCGTGTTCCTCTTCGTGATCATGGGCGGCTTTTCCATCGTGCAATTCGTGCTGGGACGGGAGAAGGATCAATGAACCGCAGTTACTACTGGCTGATCTTCGGGCTCTCGATCCCCGCCTTCATCTGGCTTGTGCCGACGATCTGGATGGTCTCGCTGTCCTTCCAGCCCAATGATCTGCTTGCGCGGACTACTTCGAGCACGGCGCTGGGGCTGATCCCGTTCCCTTTCACGCCTGACAATTACATCGCGCTGTTCCGCTTCGGGCAGGTGCCGATGTGGTTTCTCAACTCGGTGATCGTCTCGGTCGGCATGACGCTGGCAGTGCTCGCGGTCTCGACCACCGCAGGGTACGCGCTCGCGCGGCTGGAGTTTCCGTTCAAGACCCCGATCATCATCATCTGCCTGATGGGGCTGATGGTGCCCGAACAGGCGGTGTTCATTCCGCTCTACACCATGTTCTCGGATTGGGGCTGGCATAACAGCCATCACGCGCTGATCATGCCGCGCGTGGCGGTGCCCATCGGGGTGTTCCTGATGATGCAGTTCTTCAAGGCCATCCCCAAGGACATCGAGGAGGCCGCGCGCATCGATGGCGTGGGCTGGCTGCAGATCTTCTGGTACGTGATGCTGCCGCTCGCGCGCCCGGCGATGATGACGCTCGCCATTTTGACCTTTCTCTATGCCTGGAACGACTATCTCTGGCCGCTGGTCTCGGCGCAGCAGCGTGAGTTCTTCACCATCACGCTCGGCCTTGCCTCGATCCAGGCGAATTTCGCGCAGGCCGAAGGGTTGGGCCGGGTCATGGCCTCGGGTGTGGTCGCCTCGCTGCCGGTGGTCGTGCTGTTCCTGATCTTCCAGCGCTATGTCGTGCGCGCCATGACGGCAGGCGGCACCAAGGGCTGACATTTCGATACCATCCAAGGGAGGAAAGTGGATGAAACATGCAATGCTAGGCGCAACCGCGCTCACACTTCTGGCCACCAGCGCTGTCGCGCAGGAGGTGACTCTGGGCCGCTTCTTCGGCGATTGCGAGGATGCGGGTACGGATACTTCGGCCTCGGTGGGCGAGGCCTGCATCATCCAGTCTATCATCAATGCCGCCGATGCCCAACTCGATGGCATCTCGATCAACACGCTGCCGACCGACTGGGGCAATTACTACGACCAGATCGTCGCCGCCTATGCCGGGGGCACACCGCCCAATGTGCATGTGATGCACCGTCACCGGGTGCCGGAATTCGCCAATATCGGCGCGCTGGCCGATCTGACCGATGATCTGGAGGGCGCGGGCATCGATGTGTCCGACTGGGAGGCCGCAGCCCTGGAAGCGGTCACCTATAACGACCGCATCATCGGGGTGCCGATGGATATCCACGCCAATTTGTGGCATGTGAATCTCGATCTGATGGAAGCCGCCGGGCTGGTCGAGGATGGCGAACCGATCCTGCCCTCCTCGCCCGAGGAGATGCTCGAACACGCCCAGATGGTGCAGGAAGCGACCGGGCAGGACTACCTCGCCGCCGATTTCGCGCAATTCCCCATCGGGGTGCGGGTGGCGCTGGCGCTGATCTGGCAGCAGGGCGCGAATATCTTCGAGAACGACACCGCGACCATCGACACTGAACAGACCCGCAACGCGATCAGTTCGATCACGCAGTTGTTCGATGAGGGGCTGTCGAACCCGCAGCTCAACTATGCCGACAGCCAGCAGGCGTTTCTCAATGGCGAGGCGGCGATACTGGTCAATGGCACATGGGTGGTGGATTTCTACGCCGCCGAAGCCGCGCGCGATGACGAGGGGCTGAACAACTATTTCGTGGCCGATTTCCCCACGCTCTTCGATGAGGGCGCGACCTGGGCCGACAGCCATATGTGGGCGATCCCCTCGCCGGTGCAGGCGAATGACCCCGACACATATGCCGCTGCGCTTCAGGTTCTGGCCTTCATCAACGACCACAATCTGGACTGGGCGCGCACTGGCCATCTGGCTGTGCGCACATCGGTGCTCGAGAGCGAGGAATTCGCCGCGCTGCCCCATCGCGAGGAATTCGCAGGCACAGCGGATATCGCCCGCGACACGCCGCCCTCACGCCGCTACGGTGCCATTCAGGACGTGCTCAACCGAGAGCTTCAGGCGATCTGGCTGACCGGCAAATCTGTCGATGCCGCGCTTGCCGATGCACAGATGGATGTTCAGGACCTGCTCGACCGCTGAGAAACCTCCTTGGCCCGTGCGCGACCTCGCGCACGGGCTGCACCGCCTGCAAATCCCGGACATGCCCCCCATGACACCCGCCCCCCGCCCCCGCTGGACGACGGAACAGGCGCATGCCTGGTGGCAGGCGCAACCTTGGCCTGTGGGGTGCAATTTCCTGCCCTCATCCGCGGTGAATTTCCTCGAGATG
>PWZT01000043.1 GCA_003567315.1 Paracoccaceae bacterium | reverse complement strand
CGACGACTGCGCGCATTGGCCGCGCCCTGCGCGCGATCGAGCCGGTCGAGGCGGATATCCTCAATCGCAACCGCTCGGGGCAGGACTATTGGCTGCGGCTGGAGATCCAGCCACGATTTGATCAGGCAGGCCAGCATATCGGGTTTATTGCGGTACAAACCGACATCACCGAGCTTATTGCCGCGCAGGATGCCGCTCAGGCTGCACGCAAAACCGCAGATGATGCGCGCGCCCAACTGATCGCTGCCGTCCATGCCCTGAATGACGGTTTTGTTCAATTCGATGCCGATGAGCGCCTTGTTCTCGCCAACAAACGCTATCTCGAGATGCATGCCGCCAACGCCGCGGCGATCGTCAAGGGGGCATTGTTCGAGGACATCCTGCGCTCTGGTCTGGCAAAGGGATGTTACGCTGACGCTGTCGGCCGCGAGGAGGCATGGTTGCGCGAACGTCTATCCGCCTTTCGATCCGGGACACCGATGATCAACCGGCTGGCTGACGGCACAGTGCTACAGATCATGGAGCGCGAGACCAGTGACGGGGGGCGTGTTGGACTGCGGGTGGACATCACCGACATCAGCCGCACGGAAGAACGGCTTGCAGGCATCATCGAGGGAGCGCAGGTCGGCACCTGGGAATGGGACGTGCGTAGCGGCGAGAACCGCGTCAACGACCGTTGGGCTGAAATGTTGGGCTGCACGGCTGAAGAACTCGCGCCTGTCACGATCGAACTGTGGCGCCGTTTGTTGCACCCCGAGGATCGCGCGGATGTCGAGGGAGCGATAGCGCGTGTTTTCGCCGGCGAGACCGACAATTTCGAATACGAATTCCGCATGCGCCATAAGGCCGGGCAGTGGGTCTGGCTGCTCTCACGCGGGCGCGTGCTGCAGCGTGGCGCAAATGGCGCGCCGCTGCGGCTGGCGGGCGTTCATGTTGACATCACTGATTTGGTGCGCGCACGCGAAGCGGCTGAGGCAGCCAACCGTGCCAAGTCGGAGTTTCTGGCTAATATGAGCCACGAAATTCGTACGCCGCTGAACGGTGTGCTCGGCATGGCTGACCTTTTGGCCAACACGCAACTACAGGCAGATCAGCGCGACCTGCTTGATACGATCCGCGATTCAGGTTGGAGCCTTTTGTCCCTGCTCAACGATATTCTCGATCTTGCCCGGGTCGAGGCAGGTAAGTTGGAGCTCGACCCCGCACCGTTCGGGCTTTCCATCCTCGTTGATGAGCTTGGGTCACTGCACGGCGCGAATGCGCGCGCCAAGGGGATTGCGCTCAACATCGATTGCCCTCTGGGCCCTGGACTGCGCCGCATTGGGGATGTAACGCGCGTCCGCCAGATTCTGCACAACCTGTTGGGAAATGCCGTGAAGTTTACGGAGGTCGGTGCAGTATCGCTGCAGGCGAACCCGGTCGATGAACAGACTGTGCTGTTTCGGATTTCCGACACAGGCATCGGGATGTCGGAAGAACAGCTTTCGCGCATTTTCAAGCCCTTTGAGCAAGCCGAAGCGGGAACGGTACGCCGTTTCGGCGGCACCGGGCTGGGCATGAGCATCGTGAAACGGCTGGTCGACATGATGGGCGGTACGATCAGCATAGAAAGCACACCCGGCGAAGGCACAAGCATCGAGTTGCATCTCGCGCTCCCGGTCGAGATCGAAGCGACGGTCGCCACCTTGCCATCCGGCGCAACGACCGAGGACCGCTCGCCCGATGCCGAATGCCTGCGTGGCCTTCGCGTTCTTGTGGCTGACGATAACGCCACCAACCGCAAGCTGCTCGCGGCCCTGATGGCCCACCTGGGTTTGGACTGCGTGTTCGCGCAGGACGGGGCGGAAGCTGTCGCATTTTGGCGACAGAGCGAGTTCGATCTCGTGCTGCTGGATATTTCCATGCCGGTCATGGACGGGTTGGAAGCATTGAACCAGATGCAGCAAGAGGCAGCCGCATCCGGAGCGCCACCGCCACGCGCCGTAGCGGCGACAGCAAATGTGATGCCAGATCAGATCGAGGCCTATCTTGCCGCCGGATTCATCGGCACATTGCCCAAACCATTTCGGCGTGACGACCTGCATGACGCACTCATGCGTGTGATACACAAATGAATGGCAAGTGCTTTGCGTTCGCCCTGCTGTCTGCACTGTTTGGGAAGTCGTTTGCCGAAGCTGTAGCAATGCTTTTTCCTAATCCATGTCGACATATCCCAGTTCGAAATATCCAAGAATGCTGCGCAGGCAATAACGCAAGGTTACAGGCGGCAGTCCACCCCTTACGAGGAAGACGACAGGATCGACGTGCCGGCCCAAAGCTGCCTTTCGCTCCGGACATTTTGCGTTTCTCCAGAACCATTGATCTTGCAAAGCCACCTGCGCGCTCACTCAGCAGTGCTGTGAAGGGCCCTGCTCGCGGACAGGATTCTACCAGCATACCGGCGATGGTATTCTTGCTCGCTTGACCAGATGTCTGCATGCAGGGCTTGGCAGCCTGCGAAAGCAGGCCACATAGCAGTGGCAGAAAAAGATTGCACAGGATGGACCCGATGCCACCACGCACGACCCCACGCGATGCCCGGCGCATCGAAGATGCGGATGATCTGGAATTTCTGGTACAGGACAAGCGCGCGGGATGGCGCGCCGATGGCGCCCGCGCGCGCCGCCGCCAGCGCCGCTACAAGAAACTGCTGACGCGCGCGCTTTCCGCGCAGGAGCCGGGCACGGCAGAATGCTCGAAGGAAAGCGGGTCAGCCGAATGAGCGCCATGAACGAGCTTGCCACCGGGGACCGGATCGCCACGGTCGAACTGCGCGATTTGCAGATCACCACCTCAATCGGCACTTACGGGCCAGGCGATGTGGTGCCTGACGCGCATCTGCTCGACCTGACGCTGGAAATCGCGCCCGAGCTTGTGCTGATCAACGCCGATGCCATGGGACGTGTCTTCGACTATGACCCTCTGATCGCCGAAATTGATCGCCTTGCTCAGGATCGACCATATGAAACGCAGGAGTACCTGATGAGCCAGATCATCGCGGCTTGCGCCGCCCACCCGGAAATCCTGGCGCTGGATATCAGCCTGCGCAAGCGACCCGTGCTTGCGGGAACGGGCAGTCTGGGCGTGCGGCTGCGGTTGGGGCGCGCAGCACTGGCGAAATATCGGGCCGAGCCCGAACCGGCGTGACGCGCATGCCTCACGGAACGTCCCGGCCTGACCCAGCCGTTGACTTCGGCGAAACATGCGCCACTGAGATGCGCACCGAGATGGGCGATATTGCGCGCCCCCGTTTGTGTGGATCACAGTCTCGCTGGCGATGTTCTCGTACAGGATCGTCCAGCGCGACAGAACGGGTCATGCCGGTCCTGCGACAGACCACCGCGCGGATTTTGCATTCATCGGGATTGAACTCCATACCAGTACCGCTAGCTGCCGATTGGCAAACAACGCAAGAAAAGCGAAGGCCTTGATGAGCGAGATAACACTCCTCGATGGCGGCATGGGGCAGGAATTGCTGCGCCGGTCGGGTGATACGCCAACGCATCAATGGTCCACGCGCGTGATGCGCGACCATCCGCATCTGGTGACCGAGATCCACGCCGATTACTTCGCCGCTGGTGCCAATATCGCAACTGCCAACACCTACGCGTTGCATCGCGACCGATTGAGGGGCACCGCATTCGAGGGCGAGTTCGAAGCGCTCTACCATCTCGCGCTTCATGCCGCCGAAACAGCGCGCGCGGCGCATGGTTGCGGGCTGATCGCTGGTGCCCTAGGCCCGCTGAATGGCAGTTACCGTCCCGATGCCCACCCGGAGCTGGCAACCGCGATACCGCTCTACGCCGAATGCGCCCTGCTGATGCAGGGGCGTGTTGACCTTGTCATCTGCGAAACCGTCGCCTCTATCGCGCATGCGCGGGCAGCCCTGCGCGGGGCGCAAGCCGCCGGGGTGCCGGTCTGGCTGGCGGTCACGGTGGATGACAGCGACGGCACTCGGCTCAGGTCGGGCGAACGGGTTTCGGATGTTCTGCCGGTTGCAGTGGGCGAAGGTGCGGCTGCGTTGGTCGCGAATTGCTCTGTCCCCGAAGTGATGCCCGCTGCAATCGAGGTGCTTGCCCGCGCGGGGGTGCCGACAGGGGCCTATGCCAATGCCTTCACGCGGATAACCGAGACGTTCAAGCAAGCCGAGTCCAATGTCAGCACTTTGAAGGCTCGCCTTGACCTTGACCCGGTCAGCTATGCCGACCTTGCGATGGGCTGGATCGCGCAGGGTGCAACCATAGTGGGGGGCTGCTGCGAAACCCGGCCCGACCACATTGCGGAACTGGCCCGCCGTCTGCGTCCAACGGCTCTGACCGAAGTATTGTGAGGCGAGGCCGCGACAGTGTCGCGCTGTCCAGCCTCGAGCGCGCCTTGCGCCGCCCTCTGGATCAGATCGCACCGACCGGATTGGCCGCAATCCAGATCAGCGCATCGAGGTAGCGCGAGAGAAGCCAGATCACGCCCGGTGCAGCGAACCACCAGAGCGCCCAGAGAAACACGCAAAGCGCAGCCAGCGGCAGGGCCCAGATCATGCCAAGCGCGAAGCTCGCCCAAAATGCGTGCAACGCCGAGCGATCAGCCGCCTCGATCCAGAGCGCCCCGCGGCGGCGGGGCGCGCGCGGCCAGATGCCTTGCAGCCCCAGCAGCCTGAGGGAGAAATGCAGCGCGGTTGGCAGGATGGTCGAGAACGGCATGGCGTAGAGCCAGAAATACGCGCCGGGGGTGGATGTGACGCCCTCAAACAGGGCAGGCAGGTCGATGAAGGGCACGCCTGCGAGCAGGTTCAGGGCGTGGATGGCCGCGACCAGCGTGGCGCCGAGGGCGAGGAAGAGGACGCAGGCGAGCACGAGATCGGCCAGCCCGTAGAGGATCGGCAGGCGCGCTTGCAATCCGCGCCGGGTGAGCGAGAGGGTGGCGGCGTAGGAGATGACGTCGAAGAGGGCGTTCAGAAGGGGCAGTACCGCGAGGAAGAGGAAGAGGCTGCGGCGGCCCTTGGGGATGGTGGACCAATCGATTGCAATTGCAAAGAAAATAATCAAAGATATTATAGTTGCTGTTACGAGGATTCGTGATAACGAATGTCGATTTTTTTTGCGAGTCTATCAGAAAGGATTATTACGGCGCTTGCGACTAAGCACGCTATCAAAACTGCGAAGGCGCTAGTCCCACGTAACACGCCTGGTAAAGTCATGGCTGCAATTATCCCAACCCCAGCAATAAAACCGAATGCAAATTCAAAGAGGCCAGAGGCCCGGAACGCAAGAAATATCGCGAACCCAAACGCACATATTATTAGGATTGGTCTTTCTCCTAACATAGCATCAAAGAACAAGGCTACGCCGAGGAAAACTCCAAAAAGAGTCTTCAAGAAGCTCACTGCAATCGCCGGATAGTTATTGATTGTAGATATCCAGATTCGCTCAAGCTCAGAGCCAACAAATAAGATCAACAGGATTGCAAAAAATGTCGCACGCTCCGGAAAAAACTGCGCACTGGGAAGGACTACTTCACTCCCTAAGTTCCCATCGTCTCCGGTGACTGCCCATTGCCCGGCGAGTAAAACGCCTGGGTACGCGAACGCTATCAATAGCGCCCGGTCATAGAGCCGCCATGTCAGGGCCGCGCGGAATTGACCGGGCCACCAGGTCCTTTCGGGGACCGGGTCGCAGTAGCGGTTCCAGAGGGGGGTGAGCAGGCGGCGGGTGAGCGTTGTGTAGATCTGCGTGTAGGTCGATTTGCGCAGGGTTCCGGCGAGAAATTTCCGGCTGTCGGCGTCACCAAGCCCGAGCGCCGCCGTCACCCAGAGCACGCCCCCGACAAGATAGGCGGCCCAGCCCCAAAGGCTCACGCCCCCACTGCCCAGCGCCACGCCGAAAAGCGCGAGCGACACGCCAATGGCGGCAAGCGTCACTGCGAGGCGGGCATTCTCATCCTGCACGCAAAGGGCTCCTCAAGCTCGCCTCACTCTTCCCACCACCACACATCCGGCTGGAAACCGATCCAGTCACCATAGATGGGCAGCTCATCCGGGAAGTGCAGCTCGCGCGCATGGGCGATGCGGGCGCGGTCGTTGAACCAGAAGGGCACGACAAAGCGGCCCGCGGTCAGAATACGGTCGAGCGCCTGCGCGGCGGCGATGAAATCCTCCTCCTCGGTGGAGTTCAGGAGGCGCGCGATCATCGCGTCAATCGCGGGGCTTTCCACGCCCATCCAGTTGCGAGAGCCGGGGATGGAAGCGGCCTCGGAGCCCCAATAGCTCATTTGCTCCATCCCGGGGCTGAGCGACATGGCGCGCACCATATAGGTCATGTCGAACTCGAACGCGTTGGTGCGTTCGGTGTATTGGGCCGAATCGACCTGGGTGACATTGACCTGCATGCCGAGCCGCTTGAGCGCATCGGTGTAGATATCGGCGATGGAGAGGTTTTCGCTGGAGCCCTGCCGCAACAGAAGCGTGAAGCGGAACGCCTCGCCCGCGCTGTTGCGCAGGATGCCGGCATTGTCGGGCTCCCACCCGGCTTCGGCCAGCAGGTTGGAGGCTGCGCGCATATTGGCGCGGTTTGCCGTGGAACCGTCGGAGCTGGGCAGCGTGTAGCCCTCCAGCGTGCCGGGCAGCAGGTCATCCGCGAAGGGCTCCAAGAAATCCGCCACGCGGCCAGTGGCAGGGCCGGGCTCCATCGCCATGAAGGAATTGGAGAAATAAGAGGTGATGCGCGGGTCCACATTGTCATTCACGACCTGGCTGACATATTCGAAATTGAAGGCATGGATCATCGCCTCGCGCACGCGCCAGTCGGAAAAGAGCGGGTTGCGGGTGTTCATGACAAAGCCCGCGATGCCCGAGGGGCGTTCATGCGGGATCTCGGATTTGACGATCTCGCCCGCCTGCACGGCCGGGAAATTGTAGCGAGTGTTCCATGCATTGGCGTTGGTCTCGCGCATGGTGTTGAGCAGGCCCGAGGTGAAGGCCTGGAACATGGCGTTGCCATCGCCGAAGAATTCCATGCGAATCTCGTCGAGATTGGCCTGCCCGCGCATGAAGGGCAGATCATTGCCCCAGTAATCGGGATCGCGATTGAGATAGAGGTAGCGGCCTGTCTCGAATCGGTCGATCACATATGGCGCGGTGGTGATGGGGATGACGGAGGTGCCCGATTCGGCGAAATTCAGCCCCTCCCATTGGGCTTTTTGCAGGATCGGGCGCAGGCCGAGGATGAGCGGCAATTCGCGGTCGGGCTCGGTGAAGGTGAAGCGGATGGAGCGCTCGCCGGTGATCTCGGCGCTCTCCACACGCGACCAGGCGCCGTGATAGCGAGGGTGGCCATCGGTGCCGAGCGTCTCGTAGGACCAGAGCACATCCTCGACGGTCACAGGGCTGCCATCGGAGAAGCGGGCCTCTTCGCGCAGGGTAAATTCGACCCATGAGCGGGCGTCATCGGTCTCGACTGATTCGGCCAGAAGCCCGTACAGCGTGAAGGGTTCGTCCCAGGACCGGCCCATCAGGCTCTCATACACGAGATATTGCAATTGCCACGGGGTGCGGCCGCGCAGGATATGCGGGTTGAGGGAGTCGAAGCTGCCGACCTCGCCCTGCACGATGCGCCCGCCTTGCGGCGCGTCAGGGTTCACATGGGGGAGATGCTCAAAATCTGGTGGGAGCGCAGGGTCGCCATACATAGCTATGCCATGCATGGGCTGCGCAGCCGCGGGCAGCGCAGTGGCGATAATGATAGAACACGCCGCGAATATGGCAGAAAAATGGCGCGAATATGGTATCATCACGGCGGCTCCGGGGGCTGTTGGAAGGGGGTGGTTTCCGCAGACGCTACAATGTGGTTCCAAGGTTTTCAAACTTTTAGCTTGGAAGGCTCAGGCGGAATGGTTATATATCAGATACTGCTCGATAGGTTTCTTGCCTGTATGAAACCTGCCTCAATAACTGACGCCCGCCTTGTGCGGGCGTTTTTTTTAGCGCGTGCTGGCGGTGGGTCGGGCACCCTCGCCCCTGTCTTCCCTCTGGTCTTTGCGCGCGCAGCGGCTATGCTGCAGGGCAGCAGAGATGACAGGAGGATAACGAGCGATGCAGCTTGCAGGAAAACGCGCTGTGGTGACAGGGTCCAATTCCGGAATCGGGCTGGGGGTCGCGCGCGAACTCGCGCGTGCCGGGGCCGATCTGGTGATAAACTCCTTCACCGATTCGCCCGAGGATCACGCGCTGGCCGAGGAAATCGCCAAAGAGACTGGCGCCGCTGTGCGCTACATTCAGGCGGATATGTCCAAGGCCGAGGAGTGCCGCGCGCTGATCGAGAAAGCGGGCGGGTGCGATATTCTGGTCAACAATGCCGGGATCCAGCATGTCGCGCGGATCGAGGAATTTCCGGTCGAGAAATGGGATGCGATCGTCGCGATCAACCTCTCATCGGCCTTTCATACCAGCGCGGCCGCCCTTGCGGGCATGTATGAAAAAGGCTGGGGGCGGGTGATCAATATCGCCTCGGCGCATGGTCTGACCGCGAGCCCCTACAAGTCGGCCTATGTGGCGGCCAAACATGGCGTGGTCGGGCTGACCAAGACTACCGCGCTCGAGGCGGCGGGGACCGGTGTCACCTGCAATGCGATCTGCCCGGGCTATGTGCTGACCCCGATCGTGGAAAAGCAGATCCCCGATCAGATGAAAACCCACAACATGGACCGCGACACCGTGATCAAGGAAGTCATGCTCGCGCGCCAGCCCTCCGGCGAGTTCGCGACAGTCGAGCAGATGGGCGGGACAGCAGTGTTTCTGTGCTCGGAAGCTGCGGCGCAGATCACCGGCACCACGATTTCGGTGGATGGCGGCTGGACGGCGCTTTGAGCGGCGCGCGGGGCCGCCAGCGCTGTATTTGAGTATTTTGCAAGATGAAGCACAGGGTCACGATATTTGCCCTGCATGGAGGTGAGCGATGGTCAAACGCATCAATCTGGCCCTGCAGGGTGGCGGGGCGCATGGGGCCTTTACCTGGGGGGTGCTCGACCGGCTCTTGCAGGAGACCGATATCGAGATCGCCGCGATCACCGGCACCTCAGCCGGGGCGCTGAACGGGGCGGCGCTGAAGGCAGGCTATGCGCAGGGCGGCCGCGACGGGGCGCGGGCGCTCCTGGACCGGATCTGGCATCAGGTGGGCGCGGTGCATGATCTGCGCCTCACCGGCTGGATCGCGCAGGCACTGCCGCCTGTGGGCATGGTCAATTCCTGGGTCGAATCGATGATGCCGGTCTCGCCGATGGATGTGGCGGCCCTTGTCACGAGCCCCTACCAGTATGGCGCGCTCTATCGCAATCCGCTGGAGCCCGTGGTGCGCTCGCTCAATTTCGATCAGGTCTGCGCCAGTGACGGGCCGGAACTGCATATCGCCGCGACCAATGTGCGCAGTGGCAAGATCCGTGTCTTTTCCGGGCTCGAGGTCTCGGGCGAGGTGATCATGGCCTCGGCCTGTCTGCCGACGCTGTTTCAGGCCGTGGAGATCGACGATCCGAGGACAGGACAACGCGAGGCGTTCTGGGATGGCGGCTACACCGGGAACCCGGCGCTGTTTCCCTTGTTCCGCGCCGATTTGCCGGATGATGTTGTCGTGGTGAATATCAACCCGTTGCGGCGCGAGGACATCCCGCAGACCCCGCAGGAAATCCAGAACCGGATCAATGAGATCAGCTTCAACTCATCGCTGTTGCGCGAATTGCGCGCGATCCATTTCGTCAAGGAACTGATCGCCGAGGGGCGGATGGAGCGCGGCACGATGAAGGATGTGCTGGTGCATATGGTGGCCGATGACGGGCTGATGACGACCCTGTCGGTCACGAGCAAGCTCACGCCCACGCCTTACCTGCTGCATTCGCTCAAGGAGGCCGGGCGCAAGGCCTGCACGCAGTTCATCGACGCTCATAAGGCGGATCTGAATACGCGCGCGACGCTGAGCCTTCAGGAGATGTTTGGCTGACGCCTGGGCGGAGTTTGCGCGGGTCGGGATAGATGAGCCCCGCCGAGATCACGAGTTTCGCGGCATCCTCGATCTGCATGTCGAGCTCTATTATGTCGGCGCGCGGGACAAACAGCAGAAAGCCCGAAGTCGGGTTCGGCGTTGTCGGCAGGAAGATCGAGACCAACTCGCCCTGCTCTGCCAGATGCTCGCCGATCTCGCCGCGCGTCTGGGTGGAGATGAAGGCCATCGCCCAGATGCCCTTGCGCGGATATTGCACGAGGCAGGCGCGCTCGAAGCTCGGGGTCTTGCGCGCGATGACTGTCTCGGCGATCTGCTTGGCCGCATTGTAGATCGAGCGGATGACGGGCATCGTCTCGACGATGCGTTCGCCCCAATTGACCAGCGTGCGCCCGATCAGCCCCTTGGTGAAATAGCCCATCACGAGGGTGAAGATCAGGAAGACGACCACGCCCACACCCGGCACGTCCCAGCCGATGAAAACCTGCGGGTGAAACCGGCGCGGCACGAAATTCAGCACCAGACCGTCGATCCATGTGATGACATTCCACACCAGCCAGAGCGTCAGCACGCCCGGCGCGATCACGGCGAGCCCGGCGAGGAAATTTCCGCGCAGCGACGCGATCAATCCGCGTTTTCCGGGCTCTGAACTCATCTGATTCGCTCCCTCGGGCTAGTGCCGCGCATTCATGGGGCAGCACCCCGCTTTATGCAAGTTGCACGCGCGTGAGCGTCTGCGCGATGCGCGCGGCGAGCCGCGCATTGTTGCGCACAAGCGCGATATTGGCGCTGAGCGAGGCGCCTTCGGTCAGCTCATGAATCCGGCGCAGCAAGAAGGGGGTCACGGCCTTGGCGGCGATGCCTTGTGCAGTGGCCTCAGCGATGGCTTTCGCGATCAGCGGCGTGAGCGTGCTGGCGGGGATCTCGTCGGCCTGCGGGATGGGGTTGGCGACAAGCTGGCCGCCGGGCAGGCCAAGGCGCGCGCGCATGCGATGGGCGGCCGCGATCTCTTCCGCGCTGTCGAGGCGCAGCGGCGCGGCAAGCCCGCTCTCGCGCGACCAGAATGCGGGCAGTTCATCCTGACCACAGGCGATGACGGGCACGCCGAGGGTTTCGAGCACTTCCAGCGTCTTGGGCAGATCGAGGATCGCCTTGGCCCCTGCGGCAACGACAGTGACGCGCGTCTGCGCAAGCTCCTGCAGATCGGCGGAGATATCGAAGCTGGTCTCTGCGCCGCGATGCACCCCGCCGATACCGCCTGTCGCAAAGACCTCGATCCCGGCGAGTGCAGCGCAGATCATGGTCGCGGCAACAGTCGTGGCCCCTGTCTGCCCGCGCGCCAACGCCACGGCCAGATCGGCGCGGCTGAGTTTGAGCGCGTCGCTGGTCCGGGCCAATGCCGCGAGCCGCTCAGGTGCGAGGCCGATATGGATCTGGCCCTTCATCACGGCGATGGTGGCAGGCACGGCGCCTTCGCTGCGGATATCGGCTTCGACCGCGCGGGCTGTCTCGAGATTTTGCGGATAGGGCATGCCATGCGTGATGATGGTGGATTCGAGCGCGACGATCGGCTGGCCATCGGCACGGGCCTGCGCGATTTCGGGGGAGAATGACAGGGGCGGCATGGGGCTCCTTCAGGGCTGGCGGGAGATATGGGCGGCGGCGGCGGCAAGCGCGTAGTGAAGCGCGGTTTGGCGTCCCTGCCCTCGGCGTTCTGCGGCGATATGCGCGGCCGTGAAGCGATCGCCCGCGCCTGTCACGCGGCGCGGGCTGAGCGCGGGCGGCATGGCCGTGATCACCCCGTCCGCACTGGCATCGCAGACCGGGTTCGGGCCATCGGTCACGATGGCGCGGGCGGCACCCTTCGCGCGCAGTGTGAGAGCGGCGCTGGTGCTGTCGGGGAAATCCATGGCGCAAAGCGCCTCGGCTTCTGCGCGGTTGAGGTAGAAACAGGCATCACGCGCAAGAAAGGGTGCCAGCCGGGCCGCCTTGGCGGGTGAGGCGGCCGCGAGGCGCAGGTCGGATATGTTGATCTCTGCCGCGATGGTCGCGAGCGTTGTCGCGCAGAGGCCGCTGTCGAGCAGCACAGTCGTCGTGTCATCGGCGGGCAACCGGGCAAGCACTTCGGGGCCGATGCTCTCCAGCATGGCAGACTCGGCGATGGCGGCGATCAGGCCACCCGCGCCCTCAATGGCCAGATAGCAATCGCTCCGTTCCGGGCGGATCAGCAACGCAGTGTCGACCCCGACCGCCTCAACCCATGCGCAAAGCTCCACGCCCGCAGGATCGGTCCCGATCGCGGCAATGAGCGCCGTGTGCTGCCCTTCGATGGCCAGCCCGACCGCGATATTGAGCGCAACGCCACCCGGCGCGCGATGGATCGTGCCGGGCATGTCCGCGCCCGGCGCAACCGGGGACGGGCTCTGGCCGATCACGTCCCAATGGGCAGCCCCGATGCAGATAATGTCTGGCGCGCGTTGCATGGGCCTAGCTGGTGGCGCAAAGCGCGGGCTTTGGCAAGCCGCGCTGGTGCAGCGCCCTGCCGCCTGCTAGTCAGACATCATGTTCGAGGATTACTCCGAGCGCCTGTTCGCGCATTATGTCACTGGTCGCTGGCGCGCGCCTTTCGCAAGCACGGCACTGCCGGTGCGGCTGCCCGATGGGCGCGTGCCGGGCCAGATCGTGCCGGCCGGGCCTCGGGACGTCGCGCGCGCGGTAGCCGCGCGGGATGGCGCGGATGAGGCCGCAATTGCGCGCGCGGCGCACACCGTGGAAGCGGCGCAGGAGACCTTGGCGCAAGCAAGCGCCTTGCAGAGCGGGCGCGCCCCTGATCTGGCCGCAAGCCTTGCCCTGGCCGAAGGGCTGCGCAGCCAGTGGCTTGCGCCTGCGGATGTCCTCTTGAGCGCCAGCAACACCGACCCCGGCCAGATCGGCGCCGCGCTGGGGGCCGGGCTCCGCCAGGGCGTGATCTGGTGCCCACCTCCGGATCAGGCCATCTTCGCGACAACGCTCGCCACCGTCTTCCAGCAAGCCGATTTGCCGCCCGGTGCCTTTGCGCTGCTCCATGCCCGCGTTGACCCCACCGAGGCGGCGCTGCGCATGAGTGGTCTGCAATGCCTCCTGCTCTGACATCTGATCGGCAAAGCAGCGAGAACGCGCGCACGGAGGTGACCAAAGCCGCGATCCGGGTCGCTGGAGTAAGCGAAGGCCCGCGCGAGGGCGCGGAGATGTGTGTCCTGCTCGGATGACAGAAACCCGGCGCGTCGTTGAGCAAGGCTGTCCGTAACCGCCCGGTTTCGGCCGCCTGCTCGGGGTGACGTGGTTGGCTTAGTTTACGTCGTTACTGACGTCGTTACCGACGTCGTATGCGATGGAGGCTATCATGCGAGATGGGGTTGTGCT
>PWZT01000037.1 GCA_003567315.1 Paracoccaceae bacterium | reverse complement strand
GCTCTCGGTTATGGGCGGCTCCTGCTCCGCGATCATCGTATCCCGGACATAGGCGATGGTTTGCGATTCGATGTTGCTCATCTTATCGCTCCTTCAGCTTGACGCGGGAGTTGTAGACATTGAGCGCGCCCGAAATGGTCAGGCTGATTGCCAGATAGATAAGCATCATCAGCATCATCCCTTCCAGCTCGCGCCCGGTCTGGTTGATGGTGATGCCGCCCAGCGTCGAGCGCAGATCCATATATCCCACGGCCAGGCCCAGCGAGGTGTTCTTGGTGATGTTGAGATAATTCGAGATCAGCGGCGGAATGATCACGCGCAACGCCTGCGGCAGGATCACGAGGCGCATGGTTTTGCCCGGCTGTAGCCCCAGCGCGAAGGCGGCTTCGGTCTGGCCCCGGCTGATGGCAAGAATGCCCGCGCGGACGATTTCGGCGATGAAGGCGCCAGTGTAGATCCCGAGGCCAAGCCACATCGCGATCAGCGAGTTTCGCAGATGCACCCCGTCGCGGAAGTTGAAGCCGCGCAGCTCGGGGTGCTGGAGATGGGCGCCAAGGAAGATGAAATACGCCGCCAGAGGCCCCAGCAGGATCAGGATCGATTTCCACCATGTCTTGGGCCGCACCCCAGTCGCGTTCTGCACGCGCGTCGCATGCGCGATGAGCAGCTTGTTCGCCCAGACGGAGGCAACCACGATCACGATCACGAGGAGCCAGGAGATCGAGGGCGAGACCGGACCGAGTGTGACAGTGCCCAGATCGCGCTCGAAGATGATTGCGGGAATGTAGACGCCGCGATTGGTGATGGCGACCGACTCGTTGAAGAGCATGCTCGCCGATGGATCGTCGCCGCGGAAGGCTGATGGCGCGGGCATCGCCTCGGTCATGATCGCGCCGAAGATCAGGATCCACAGCAGCGTCGGAATGTTTCGGAAAACCTCGACATATACAGTCATCAGCCTCCCGACGATCCAGTTGTTCGACAGGCGCAGCACGCCCGCGATGACGCCGAGGATCGTGGCCAGGACACAGGCCATGACAGCAAGAATCAATGTGTTCAACAGCCCCACGAGTGCCGCACGACCATGCGTCATCTGGCTGTTGTATTCGATGGGGCGTTGGCTGATGTCATACCCGGCGGGCGCATTCAGAAAGCGAAAGCTGAAATCCTGCCCCTGGGCGCGCAGGTTGTTGATCGTGTTATCGACCAGCCATGCCGCCGCCAGCATCAGCAGGAACAGGAAAAACACCTGAATCGTGATCGAGCGATAGCGCTGATCGTAAAGCAGCATGCTCAGAGTGAAGCTCTTTTTCGGCTCGACCTTGCGGTGTGGCTGTTCGGTTGCTGTGGACATCACACTCTCCTGACACGCGCGGCGGACGCGGCGCCATCAACATTAGCCGGATCTCTGAAAAGATATTGATCAGGAAACGCGCGCCCGGAGGCGCGCGTTCAGGGTTGGGATCACCGGAAGGGCATGGAGTATTGCAGCCCGCCCTGGGTCCAGAGCGCGTTCAGCCCGCGTGCGAGACCAATCGGGGTCTGATCGCCGATATTCGCGGCGAAGATTTCGCCGTAATTTCCGCCAGCGGCAATCGCCCGCACAGCCCAGTCGGCGTCGAGCCCGAGTTGCGCGCCCATCTCGCCTTCAGAGCCGAGCAGGCGGTTGGTTTCGGGGTTGTCCGTGCCCTGTGCGAGTTCCGCAACATTGGCCGAGGTGATGCCAAGCTCTTCCGCTGCCACCAGCGCGAACAGGGTCCAGCGCACGATCGCTTCCCAATTCTTGTCGCCATCGCGGACCACGGGCCCGAGCGGTTCTTTCGAGATGATCTCGGGAAGGATCACGTGATCATCCGGGGTCTCGAAGCTTGCGCGCGTCGCAGCGAGGCCGGATACGTCGGTCGTGTAGACGTCACAGGCCCCGGCGAGATATTGCTGCTGCGCCTCGGCATTGGTCTCGATCGGAACCGGCTCATACTCCATATTGTTGGAGCGGAAGAAGTCGGCGAGGTTCAGCTCCGTGGTGGTGCCGGTCTGGATGCAGACAGTCGCGCCATCGAGTTCCATCGCCGAGCTGACGCCGATCTCGCGGTTCACCATGAAGCCCTGACCGTCATAATAGTTGACGCCCACAAAGGTCAGGCGCAGTTCGACATCGCGCGTGAAGGTCCATGTTGTGTTGCGCGCCAGCATGTCGACTTCGCCGGAGGCAAGCGCCGAGAAGCGTGTCTGGCCTGTCGTCGGCACGAAATTGACCGCCATCGGATCGTCGAAAATTGCCGCTGCGACCGCGCGGCAGACTGCGACGTCGAAGCCCTGCCAAACGCCGTTGGCATCCGGCGCCGAGAACCCGGCAAGCCCGGTGGAGACGCCGCAGTTCAACTCACCCCGGTCCATGACGGATTCAAGCGTCTGCTGGGCCTGCGCCGCTCCGGCAATGAGCGCTGTGGAGGCCACAGCGCCAAGGAATACGGATTTTTTCATTTCAACCTCTCTGTTGTCGCCGCCTTCGCGGCGGTCTGTCCCGGACTTTCGGGAGTTGTGGCCGCGAACTGTTGCATAGCGGCACGTCGGCAATTTAGCGCCGATTCCGATCGATGGGTCAAGCCAAGATTTGACAGGATGCATATCAAACAGGCGTTTTCAGGCGCCCTGCGCATAATTCTATCGATTCGCGGGCGCGGTCGACGAGATAGAAGTTACTTCCCGCGGCTCACTGCGCCGCGTCAGGCTCTGCCTCGGGAATGTGTTCGATGGCCGCGAGCAGCGCGGTTAATCCACGCTGCAGTGCTTCGCGGTCATCAGGTGACATGGCCTGCAGGATCTGTTCCGCACTGGCATCGACCTGGGGCAGAATTTCCGCGAACAGCGCGCGCCCGGCTTCGGTGCAGGCATAGAGCCGCAAGCGGCGATCACGCGGGGCGATGGCGCGCGTGATCAGGCCCTTCTCCTCCAGCCTTTGCGCCGCTCTGCTGACCTGCACCTTGTCGAGCGTGGTGCGCTGGCCGAGTTCCAGCGAGGTCATCTCCTCCACCCCCGCCAGCAGAAACAGCAGGCGCCATTCCTCGCGGCTCAACCCGTATCTGCGCCCGTAAACGGCCATCAGGCTGCGCGAGAAGGCTTCGGCTGCAACGGCGAGCTTGTAGGGAAAGAAGCCCTCAAGTCTGGCGGTGGTCGTCATCGGCGGGGCTCTTTTTTGTTGCAGATGAAATGAATTGATCTGGATCATGGACTGGCCCCAGCATAACGGTAATCATTTCATTTGCAACAATATTGGAGGGAATAGGGATGACCGCCCCTGAGTTGAAGATCGACCGCATTCACCATGTTGCCTATCGCTGCCGCGATGCGAAGCAGACAGTCGAGTTCTACACGCAGATGCTGAAGATGGAGTTTGTCCTCGCAATTGCCGAGGATCGTGTGCCATCGACCCATGAACCCGATCCCTACATGCATGTCTTCCTCGATGCAGGGGCGGGCAATGTGCTGGCGTTTTTCGAGTTGCCGACCAAGCCCGAGATGGGCCGCGATCCGAACACGCCCGCCTGGGTGCAGCATATTGCCTTCAAGGTGCAGGACCGCGACACGCTGATCGCGTTCAAGGCGCATCTGGAAGCCAACGGTGTCGAAGTCCTTGGCGTGACGGATCATTCGATCTTTCACTCGATCTACTTCTTCGATCCGAACGGGCATCGCGTGGAACTCGCCTGCCCGGACCCGGAAGAAGAAGCGCTTCTGGCGCGGCTGGATACGGTGAAATGGGATATGTTGGAGGAATGGTCGCGCACGAAGCGCGCGCCGCAACATGCTGCATGGCTGCATGCAAGGGAGCTTGGCAAGACCCAGCCTTGAGCTGGTGCGGTCGAGGTTGCGCGGCGTGGCAGACTGGGATAGGGCTACGCGCGTTCACTCTGGGTCTCCGCCATCGAAGGGTCGCCAATGTCGCTTCACGAGTATCTCGCCCTGCCAGCCCCGCGCCGTGGGCAAAAGGTCAGGGGGCTGAAAACCCCTGCCGAACGGTATGCGCATGAGCTGACGAGCCTGCTGAATGAACTCGCGGTCGAGGGGTGGGAATATTGGCGCAGCGAGTGCCTTCCCAGCGAAGAGCGCAAGGGTTTGACCGGCACGACGGTCGTGCAGAACCATCTGCTGATTTTCCGCAGGACCAAGGCCGAAGCGCTGGCCGAGCGGGCGATGACCAGCCAGAGCCAACCCCATAGTGCCCCGGAGCCGAGTTTCGCCCCGGCAGGGGAAGAGCGTGCGATCCACGACACACGCCGCGAGCCGCAATTCGTGACGCGCCGGGACGAGTAATCGTGCCTGCCGGTCCGGGATCAGGCGTCGATATCGAGCGCCAGCGCATGGATGCGTTCGACAAGCTGCGGCCCGAGGGCGGCATGCACGGCGCGGTGCCGTTGAAGCCGTGACATCTCGGCGAAGGCCTCCGCGCGGATTCTCACACTGAAATGCGTCTCGCCCCCTTCGCGCCAGCCGCTATGACCGCGATGGCTCTCGCTGTCATCCTCCACCTCCAGTTGGCGCGGATCGAATGCCGTCTGGAGCCGCGCTTCGATCTCATCACAAATCCGCATCTTGATCACTTGCCTCTTCAAACATTCGATAAAGATATCTAAGGTGTCGCCTCCGTGTTGGGAAGGGCTGGACCGCTCTTTCCGGCGCCGGGAAAGATGATGACGTTTCAGGATGCACTATGGACCGCAAACCCTTATTCGATTTCGATATTCGTGCCTCGAGCGACAAGAAGAAGCGCGCGCGCGGGCGCCGGGGGATGTCGGGCGCGTGGGAGACATCGGTGCGGCAATGCGAGCATCCGGGCTGCACGGAGGATGGCAAATATCGCTGCCCGAAATCACCGGATCAGCTCAATGAATATTTGTGGTTCTGCAAGGATCATGCGCGCGAATACAATCTGAAGTGGAACTATTTCGAGGGCCAGACCGAGGCCGAGATGCTTGATGAAATGGAGCGTGATCGGGTCTGGGGGCGGGCCAGCAAACCGCTGGGCCGCGATGATGAGCAACTGGCCTGGCAACGCCTCGGAATCGAGGATCCGCATCAGGTGTTGGGCGAGAAGGCGACGCAAAATCCCGGCCGCCGCGCACGCGTGGGCGGCACGCGCAAGTTGCCGCCGACCGAACGCAAGGCGCTGGAAATCCTGGACGCGCGCGACACCTGGTCGCGTTCAGAGATTCGCAAGCAATACAAGAGCATGGTGAAGGACCTGCATCCGGACCGCAACGCGGGGGCGCGCAGCGATGAAGACCGGCTGCAAGAGGTTGTCTGGGCCTGGGACCAGATCAAGGACAGCCGACATTTCCGCGACTGACATCGCGCAGGGCAAGACCCAATGCCCGCGCGATGTATCGGTTCTGGAAGGCGCCGCGTCCGCCCATGCGGTCTGCACTTGGTGCCGGGTCGGACGCGGGGTCGTCGATGGCGCCCTCGAGTTGGCGCAAGACGCGCAGGTCGCGCAGGATTTGCACCTCAGCGCTGTAGCGATTGGAAAAACTGTCGGTCAGATGTCGCTGCATGATGCCCTGTCCCTGTCGTGAAACCACGCAATGGCGTTAGAGTAGGTTAGAAATGTAAACCGTTTGTGAACCCGCCGGGCCGGGTGAAAAAATCGCGGCGAGGCCGATTTCGCTCTTGCAGGGGCGCTGGATAGTTTGTAAATCGCCGACACGCTGTAGGAAGCGGGCGTAGCTCAGGGGTAGAGCATTACCTTGCCAAGGTAAGGGTCGTGAGTTCGAATCTCATCGCCCGCTCCAATCAAAAAGACCGTTGCCTCGGGGCAACGGTCTTTTTGCGTTCTGGCGCGTGCCGACGTTAACTTTTGAGTCGTTTCAGGGGTTTATCCGCGCTGTCACGAAAGGTGTTAAGGTCAAGTGAATTTTCTCGCGCGTGCCGCCATCTTTTTCGTTGACGCCTACCCCGATTATACGCCAGATTGTGTCCTGTCGCAGCCACCACCACTACATATGGTTTGAAGCTCAATCAGCAGTGGGGCGCGGCTCAGATATTACGCCATCCTGTCGCATCTGTCGCCGGTCTCCTCCGGTCGGCATGTGGTCGGAGGTGCGAGTCCGGGCCGCGTTGAGCCGCGACACACATGCCGGGAAACGGCGGAACACGGGTCAGAGAACGAAGGGCGATAGGCACATGATCATCGAGCGGCATTTCACGACGGCAGGGGAAGACGCATATGCGGCGCTGGAATTTACCACGACCATTTCCGAGATCCGAAACCCGGACGGGACGGTTGTGTTCCGCAATGACAAGGTCGAGGTGCCGAAGAGCTGGAGCCAGGTCGCCTCGGACGTGATCGCGCAGAAATATTTCCGCAAGGCTGGTGTGCCCGCGCGGCTGAAGCCCGTGGCGGAAGACGGCGTGCCCGAATTCCTGTGGCGCTCGGTGGCCGATGAAGAGGCGTTGGCAGAGCTGCCCGAAGAGGAGCGCTATATCGGCGAGACCTCGGCCAAGCAGGTGTTCGACCGGCTGGCGGGCGCATGGTGCTACTGGGGCTGGAAGGGCGGCTATTTCGCCACCGAGTCCGACGCGAGCGCCTATTTCGACGAGATGCGCTTCATGCTCGCCGCGCAGATGGCCGCGCCCAACAGCCCGCAATGGTTCAACACTGGCCTGCACTGGGCCTATGGCATCGACGGGCCGAGCCAGGGGCATTTCTATGTCGACCCCTTCACCCATGAACTGGTGAAGTCGAAATCAAGCTATGAACACCCCCAGCCGCATGCCTGTTTCATCCAGTCCGTCAGCGATGATCTGGTCAATGACGGCGGGATCATGGATCTCTGGGTGCGTGAGGCGCGCCTGTTCAAATATGGTTCCGGGACAGGGACCAATTTCAGCTCGCTGCGTGGGGAAGGCGAGAAACTGTCGGGCGGCGGTAAATCCTCCGGGTTGATGGGTTTCCTGAAAATCGGTGATCGGGCCGCGGGCGCGATCAAGTCGGGCGGGACCACGCGCCGCGCGGCCAAGATGGTTATCTGTGACATGGACCATCCCGATATCGAGGAATTCATCAACTGGAAGGTGATCGAAGAACAGAAGGTCGCCTCTCTTGTTGCCGGATCCAAATTGCACGAAGCGCGTCTGAACGATATTTTCGGCGCGATCCGGGCATGGGACGGCAGCACGGAGGATGCCGTTGACCCCGCCCGAAACCCTGCTTTGAAAGGGGCGATCAAGGCTGCAAAGAAGGCCATGATCCCCGAAACTTATGTCGGCCGCGTGCTGCAATATGCCCGCCAAGGCTATGACAGCATCGAATTCCCGACCTATGACACCGACTGGGACTCGGAAGCCTATGTCACGGTTTCGGGCCAGAATTCTAACAACTCGGTGCGCGTGACCGATGCTTTCCTCAAGGCCGTGCGCGACGATGCCGAATGGGAGCTTCTGCGCCGCACTGATGGCAAGGTCGCCAAGACCGTGAAGGCGCGCGAGTTGTGGGAGCAGGTTGGCCATGCCGCATGGGCCTGCGCCGATCCGGGCATCCAGTTCCACGACACGGTCAATAGTTGGCATACCTGTCCGGCGGATGGAGCGATCCGGGGCTCGAACCCGTGCTCGGAATACATGTTCCTCGATGACACGGCCTGCAATCTTGCCTCGATTAACCTGCTGAAATTCTACGACGGCAAGCGCTTCGACGCCGAAGCCTATATGCATGCAACGCGGCTCTGGACAATCACGCTCGAGATCAGCGTGATGATGGCGCAGTTCCCGTCGCGCGAGATCGCGCAGCGCTCCTACGAGTTCCGCACGCTGGGGCTGGGCTATGCCAATATCGGCGGGCTCTTGATGAATATGGGCTTCGGCTACGATTCCGACGAGGGCCGCGCGCTCTGCGGGGCGCTGACCGCGCTGATGACGGGCGTGTCCTATGCGACTTCGGCCGAGATGGCAGCAGAGTTGGGGGCGTTCCCGGGCTATGCGAAAAACGCCGACCACATGCTGCGCGTGATCCGCAACCATCGTCGCGCAGCGCATGGTGACGACAGCTACGAGGATGTGAATGTCGCGCCTGTTGCGCTTGACGCCTCCAACTGCCCTGATGCGCGGCTGGTGACGCTGGCGCGGGCGGCCTGGGACGAGGCGCTTGGCCTTGGCGAAAAGCATGGTTACCGCAATGCGCAGGCCACTGTCATCGCACCCACCGGCACGATCGGACTGGTGATGGATTGCGACACGACCGGCATCGAGCCAGATTTCGCGCTGGTGAAGTTCAAGAAGCTGGCAGGTGGCGGGTATTTCAAGATTATCAACCAGTCGGTTCCTGCGGCGCTGCGCAAGCTGGGCTATCGCGAAAGCGAGATCGGTGAGATCATCGCCTATGCGGTGGGTCACGGCTCGCTCGGGCAGGCGCCGGGGATCAACCATACCAGCCTGATCGGGCATGGCTTCGGGGCGGAGGAAATCGCCAAGGTCGAGGCCGCGCTGCCCTCTGCCTTCGACATCCGCTTTGTCTTCAACCAGTGGACGCTGGGCGAGGCTTTCTGCCGCGAGACGCTGGGCATTCCGGCGGCGGAGTTGAACAACCCGACCTTCGACATGCTGCGGCATCTGGGCTTTACCCGCGCGCAGATCGAGGCCGCGAATGACCATGTCTGCGGCACGATGACGCTTGAGGGTGCACCACATCTCAAGCCCGAGCATTACGGTGTCTTCGACTGCGCCAATCCCTGCGGCAAGAAGGGCACGCGCTTCCTGTCGGTGGACAGCCATATTCACATGATGGCCGCCGCGCAGAGCTTCATCTCGGGGGCGATTTCCAAGACCATCAACATGCCGAATTCGGCCACGATCGAGGAAACGCTGGCCGCCTATGAGCTGAGCTGGTCGCTGGGCATCAAGGCCAATGCGCTCTACCGCGATGGCTCCAAGCTCAGCCAGCCGCTCGCCGCCGCGCTGATCGAGGATGACGAGGAGGCCGAGGAAATCCTCGAATCCGGCGCGCCGCAGCAAAAGGCGCAGGTGATTGCCGAGAAGATCGTCGAGAAGGTGATCGTCAAGGAAGTGGTCCGCCGCGCGCGCGAGAAACTGCCCGAACGGCGCAAGGGCTACACGCAGAAAGCCATCGTCGGCGGGCACAAGGTCTATCTGCGCACGGGCGAATACGGCGACGGCAAGCTGGGCGAGATCTTCATCGACATGCACAAGGAAGGCGCGGGCTTCCGGGCGATGATGAACAACTTCGCCATCGCCGTGTCGGTGGGTCTGCAATATGGCGTGCCGCTGGAGGAGTTCGTGGACGCCTTCACCTTCACGCGCTTCGAGCCTGCGGGCATGGTGCAGGGCAACGACAGCATCAAGAACGCAACCTCGATCCTCGACTATATCTTCCGCGAACTGGCGGTGAGCTATCTCGACCGCACCGATCTGGCGCATGTCAAACCGGCGGGAACAGCGTTTGACGATCTGGGCGCAGGCGAGAATGAGGGCGTGGCCAATGTCGCGGAGCCGTCGGATGAAGCGGCCACCCGTTCGCTGGAAGTGCTGCGCCAGATCAGCTCCACCGGTTATCTGCGCAAGCGGCTGCCGACTGAGCTGACGGTGTTGCAGGGCGGGCAGGCAGCGGCATTCGCCTCGGACGGGTCAACAGCCGTGGCCTATGAGGCAAGTGCGGAGACCGTGACCGTCGCGCCGATGGACGCCCGCACCAAGGCCCGGATGCAGGGCTATGAGGGCGACCCCTGCGGCGAATGTGGCAACTACACGCTGGTGCGCAACGGCACCTGCATGAAGTGCAACACCTGCGGCGGGACGAGCGGGTGTAGCTGAGGGGAGTAAGAATGATCGGTGATTGGGTGACTGCCGCAGCCGGGATATTGATCTATCGTGTAGCGCTTTGGGTATGGCGTCACTCAAAACCGACTGCTCGGCGGGTTACGACATATTTGTTTGCTTGGCGGGTTGTCCCCGCCAAGCGCCTCAAAGAGCTCGAAGAAAGTGAGAAAGCTCTGCGCGTACTGCTTCAGCAAGTGAACGCTATTGAAAAAGAGCGATCAGCATCCAGGGCAGGTTGAAATGTCAGTGCTCGATTTCAAACGCGACAAGCGCATTTCTGCAGTGCACCGTGAAAAGCTTAGGGAGTTTTGTCAAACGCTCGGCGGAGACCCGGTCAAACTCGCCAACGAACTCGGCCTAAAGGTGTTTGAACGCGATCTAGCAGAAGACGAAGATGGCTACATTGGCTTTGACCCGAGTCTCGGGTCACCGACTGGCTTCGTGATTTTCCTCAATCGAGCGAAGAGTCCTGAGCGAAAACGTTTCACTGTCGCTCATGAAGTAGGGCACTTCGTTCTTCATCGGAACGAACCCGAATTCGTGGACAATCTGAAAAAATGGAAGCCTATTGTTCGTTCGCATGGCATTGGAAACATTGTCAGCTTTCCTTTAGGAAAAAGATCGCTAGCGCAGAAGTCCGCAACTGAGACTATTCTTGGGACGGTTAAACTAGGCCGTCGATTGGAGAACGAGGCGCATCAATTTGCAGCAAATTTATTACTGCCAAGGTACCTTGTGAGAAAGACGCCAGAGTTCAATGCCGGTCAGCCGGCCGCGCTAGCGCGAAGGCTTGGGCTGTCGATTAGATTTGTTGCGATACGGTTCGAAGAAGTTTACTTCGATTGACCTCAATTCAGATCGAGAAATGACTTTCCCAAGAGCGACCGATGTCAGGCGAGAAGTCGACGCGGCACCTACACGCTGGTGCGCAACGGCACCTGCATGAAGTGCAACACCTTTGGCGGGACGAGCGGGTGTAGCTAAGTCGAAAAAGCCGGGGCGCGAAATGACAAAGCGCGCCCCGACGCAACCACGTCGGCCGGGCTTTCTATGCGTGGCCACTCAACCCGGCGGCGCTGTCGAATGGCGCACGACCAGCGACACAGGCAAGGACTGCACGTCAGCCCCACCGCCGGCCCCCTCGCGGATGCGGCGCAACAACAGCGCGGCGGTCTCGGCGCCGATCTGAGCGGCCGGAATATCAACTGTCGTCAGCGAGGGCGCGAGATGGGCGGCGACATCGACATTGTCGATGCCCGCGAAGGACATTTCTTGCGGAACCGCGATCCCGCGCGCCTGTGCTTCGATCATCGCGCCGATGGCCAGCAGATCGACAGTTCCGATGATCGCGGTCGGGCGCGGCTGCATTTGCAGCAAGGTCATGCATCCTGAACGGCCCGCGCCGATGGTCAGGGCCTGCTCGCTGATCTGCGTGCGCGGCAGGTCGAGACCGGCTTCTGCAAGCGCAGCCCGGATCCCCGCGACACGACCCTGCTGGCGGTCATTGTTGTGCAGATGGCCGCAGACGACCCCGAATTGCCGGTGCCCCAGATCGAGGAGGTGCCGCGCGATTGCATATCCGGCCCCGTGATTATCGACAGTGACGCGGTCATGCCCCGCACGCCCTTCCCACATCTGCACAAGGGGCAGGTTCGCGACCTCGATCATGCTCCATGTCGAGTCGGGGCGGGCCGCGCCGACAACGACCAGCCCGTCCGCGCCATGCGAGATGAGCTGGCCGAGCGCCGCAGCTTCATGCCCGACATCATATTCATGCGAGGCAATCAGAAGCTGGTAGCCCTGCGCGGCAAAGGCGCGCTGCATCTCCTGCAAGGTGGCGGAAAAGATCGGGGAGTTGAGCGTGGGAACCACCACTCCGACCGTGTCCGAATGCCCCGAGGCGAGCGCGCGCGCCTTCCGGTTGGGAACATAGCCCAGCGTGACGGCCGCCCGTCGGATGCGCTCGAGTGTCTCGGGCTGAACCAGCGCAGGCTGCGACATGGCGCGCGAGACTGTCGCGATCGAGCAGTTCGCGGCCTGTGCGACATCTGAAAGCGTGGTCTTGCGATGGGGTGGCATGGTCATGGCTTGATGAAAATTCGCCCCGATGTCGTGGCATGAATGGCAGGGTATCGCAAGGATGCAGATCGGCCTGCGCGCGCGGGCTTTCCCGAAGCCGTGAGTCGCATTTGACGCCACTCCTGGCAGATCCCGCACTGCGCGACGCAGCAGGATCGACTAATCTGGAGAGCAACATAGAAGGGTTGCCATGCGCTATTCCGGCTTTCGTATTCTCAAAGAGGCCCTGACCGGCCATAAGGGCTGGCAGCCAGCCTGGCGCGACCCTGATCCGCAGCCGCACTATGACATCGTCATCGTGGGCGGTGGCGGGCATGGGCTGGCCACAGCCTATTATCTGGCCAAGGAGTTCCGCCAGCACCGGATCGCGGTGATCGAGAAGGGCTGGATCGGCGGCGGCAATGTCGGGCGCAACACGACCATCATCCGCTCGAATTACATGCTCGACGGTAATGAGCCGTTTTATGAGTTCTCGCTCAAGCTCTGGGAAGGGCTGGAGCAGGATTTCAATTATAACGCCATGGTCAGCCAGCGCGGCATCCTGAACCTGATCCATTCCGACGCGCAGCGCGACGCGTTCATCCGCCGCGGGAATGCCATGATCCTGAATGGCGCGGATGCCGAGCTTCTGAGCCGCGAAGATGTGCGCCGCGAATACCCGTTTCTCGATTTCGACAATGCCCGCTTCCCGATCAAGGGCGGGCTCGCCCAGCGTCGCGGCGGGACTGTGCGCCATGATGCCGTCGCCTGGGGCTATGCGCGCGGGGCCGACAGCCGCGGCGTGGACATCATCCAGAATTGTGAGGTCACCGGCTTTCGCATCGAAAACGGCACATGCCTTGGCGTCGAGACCTCGCGCGGCTTCATCGGCGCAGGCAAGGTGGGCGTCGCGGTGGCGGGCAACTCCTCGCGCGTGATGGCGATGGCTGGCATGCGGTTGCCCATCGAATCCCATGTCCTGCAAGCCTTCGTCAGTGAGGGGCTGAAGCCGGTGCTGCCCGGCGTCATCACCTTTGGCGCAGGCCATTTCTATTGCAGCCAGTCCGACAAGGGGGGCCTTGTCTTCGGCGGCGATATCGACGGCTACAACTCCTATGCCCAACGCGGCAACCTGCCTGTGATCGAAGATGTGGCCGAAGGCGGCATGGCGCTCTTCCCCGGTCTTGGCCGCGTGCGTCTGCTGCGGCTCTGGGGCGGGATCATGGATATGAGCATGGATGGCTCGCCCATCATCGACCGAACCCATATCGACGGGCTCTATTTTAATGGCGGCTGGTGCTATGGCGGGTTCAAGGCCACCCCCGCCTCGGGCTGGTGCTTCGCGCATCTGCTGGCCACGGACCAGCCGCACAAGACCGCCACGGCCTACCGCTTCGACCGTTTCGAACGCGGGCGCATGATCGACGAAAAAGGCATGGGCGCACAGCCCAATCTGCACTGAACCCCCCTCATGTTTCATCTTGCCAAAAATACTCAAACACACCGCCGCGCCCCGGCACAGCGTTTGCGAGAGCAGCCATGATCATCAATCACCCACTCCTTGGCCCCTGCGACGCGCAGGAGTTCACCTACAAGGGCGATGCGCGCCTGATCGCGCGCCCCGATGGCATGTCTGAAAACGCTGAGGCTGCCTTCCACGACTACCTTTATCTGCGTGACAATCCGGCAGGCGTGCATCGTGAATTGTGGTTCCATGAGCAGGGCGACCGCTCCTGGCTTGTCGTCACCCGCAACACCGTGACGCATGAAATCACGAAGGTCGAACTTGCGCGCGATGTCGCGCGAAACATGGGGCGCAGCGCATGAGGCTCAGCACAGGCGGCCAGATCGACCGCGCGAGGCAACTCAGCTTCCGCTTTGATGGCCGATACTACAAGGGCCATCCCGGCGACACGCTGGCCTCGGCACTCATGGCGAATGGCGTGCGGCTCATGGGCCGGTCGTTCAAGTATCACCGCCCGCGCGGGGTTCTGACCGCAGGCAGCGACGAGCCCAATGCGCTGGTCGAGCTACGCAGCGGCGGGCGGCAGGAACCTAATACCCGCGCCACGGTGACCGAACTTTTCGACGGGTTGCGCGCAGCGCCGCAAAACGCATGGCCGAGCCTGAAATTCGACGCGCTGGCGATAAATGATCGGCTTTCGAATTTCCTGACCGCGGGTTTTTACTATAAAACCTTCATGTGGCCCGCAGCTTTCTGGGAAAAGCTTTACGAGCCGATCATCCGCCGCGCAGCAGGACTTGGCGTGATCGCCACCAAGCCCGACCCGGATGCCTATGACAAGGGTTTCCTGCATTGCGATCTGCTGATCATCGGTGCTGGTCCGTCCGGTCTCATGGCCGCGCTCACGGCAGGCCGCGCCGGTGCGCGGGTGATCGTGGCGGATGAGGATTTCCGCATGGGCGGGCGGCTCAATGCGGAAACTTATGCGCTCAGCGACATGGCAGGCAGTAATTGGGCCGCGCAGACTGTCGCGGAATTGGCCAGCCTGCCCAATGTCAGGCTCATGCCGCGCATGACTGTTTTCGGGGCCTTTGACCACGGCATCTATGGCGCCGTCGAGCGGGTCGCTGACCATCTGCCGACGCCCCCCGAGGGCAAACCCCGGCAGACCCTCTGGCGTATCTACACCCAGCGCACGCTGCTTTGCGCGGGCGCGCTGGAGCGGCCCATCGCCTTCGCCAATAACGACCGCCCCGGCATCATGACGGCCAGCGCCCTGCGTGCCTATGTCAATCGTTGGGCCGTCGCGCCTGCCGAAACTGTCGCCGTGTTCACGAATAATGATGACGGCCATCGCACGGCCACTGATCTGATTGCCAAGGGCGTCAAGGTTGCGGCGCTGATCGACACGCGGCCCGATGCCCCCGCCGTCGCAGGCACCGAATTGCTGGCAGGCGCGCAGGTGATCGACACCGCCGGGCGGTTGGGCCTGACTGCGATCACGGTCAGGCTCGCCAATGGCCGAACCCGCAAACTTGCTGTTGGCGCGCTGGGCGTTGCGGGCGGCTGGAACCCCAATGTCGCGCTTACCTGCCACCAGCGCGGGCGGCCTGCCTGGGACGCACGCATTGCCGCTTTCACCCCCGCAGGTGATCTGCCGCCGGGCATGCGTATCGCAGGCGCGGCAGGGGGTCAGTTCAGCACCCATGCAGCGCTGGCAACCGGGGCCGAGAAAGCCGCGCAGGCGCTCTCCGACCTTGGCATCACGGCCACACGCCCCGATCTGCCGCAGGCTGAGGATGCTCCCGTAAAGATCACCCCTTTCTGGCATGTGAAAACCGACAAGCGCGCCTGGCTTGATTTCCAGAACGATGTGACGGTCAAGGACGTGAAACTCGCGCATCAGGAAGGCTTCCGCGCGGTGGAGCATCTGAAACGCTACACCACGCTTGGCATGGCAACCGATCAGGGCAAGACCTCTAATATGGGCGGGCTGGCGGTCATGGCCGAACTCACGGGCCAGACCATCGCCCAGACCGGCACCACCATGTTCCGCCCGCCCTATACCCCTGTTGCGATGGGCGCGCTCGCAGGCCGTGCGACGGGGCCGCAGTTTCGCCCGACGCGGCTCACGCCAAGCCACCACTGGGCCAGAGAACAGGGCGCGGTGTTTGTCGAGGTGGGCATGTGGCTGCGCGCGCAATGGTTTCCGCGCCCGGGCGAGACGACATGGCGCGAAAGCGTGGATCGCGAAGTCCGCGCGACACGCGGCTCGGTCGGGGTCTGCGATGTGACCACCTTGGGCAAGATCGATGTGCAGGGGCGTGACGCGGCGGCCTTCCTGAATCGCATCTATTGCAACGGCTTCGCCAAGCTTGCCGTGGGCCGCGTGCGCTATGGGCTGATGCTGCGCGAGGATGGCATCGCCTTCGATGACGGCACGGCGGCGCGGCTGGCCGAGGATCATTTCGTCGTCACGACCACGACGGCCAACGCAGTGCCAGTCTATCGCCATATGGAGTTTGCCCGCCAATGCCTTTGGCACGAGATGGACGTGCAACTCATCTCCACGACGGAAGCCTGGGCGCAATACGCCATCGCCGGCCCCAATGCGCGCAGGCTGCTGCAAAAGCTCGTCGATCCGGGCATCGATGTATCGAATGAGGCTTTCCCCTTCATGGCCTGTGCGGAAATCACCATCTGCAATGGCTGCCCGGCGCGGCTTTTCCGGATCTCGTTTTCAGGCGAGCTCGCCTATGAGCTTGCGGTGCCCACGCGCTATGGCGATGCGCTGATCCGGCGCATCATGGCCGAGGGTGCTGAATTCGATGTCACGCCCTACGGCACCGAAGCGCTGGGCGTCATGCGCATCGAGAAGGGCCATGCAGCGGGCAACGAGTTGAACGGCACGACCACAGCGCTCAATCTCGGGATGGGCCGCATGGTCAGCACGAAGAAAGACAGCATCGGCGCGGTGCTGTCGCGGCGTGAGGGGCTGACGACATCGGACGCGCTGAACCTTGTCGGGTTTCGCCCGAAGGATCCGCAGGCCCGCATCCCGGCCGGGGCGCATCTGCTGGAGACAGGCGCGAAAGCTGTGGCCGCGAATGATCTGGGCTATGTCACCTCGGCCTGCTACTCGCCGACGCTGGAGAGCCATATCGCCATCGGGTTCCTGAAGAACGGGCAGGAGCGGATGGGGGAGCACCTGCGCGCGGCCAGCCCGCTTACCGGCGAGGATGTCGAGATCGAGATCGTGTCGGCCCATTTTGTCGACCCGGAAGGAGAGCGCCTCCGTGCATGACCTCGTCCCCCTCACCGCCCTTGGCGTAACAGAGCCGCGCTGCGACACGATCGGCCCTGTCACGATCACCGAGTCGCCGGATTGGGCGCTGGCCTCTGTCGCCGCGCGACAGGGGCAGGAAACCGCTTGTCGGTCAGCGTTGGAAAAGCTGCTTGGCGCAGAGGCCCCCGGTATTGCCGCATATGCGAGCGGTGAAACGCTTTCGGCGTTCTGGATCGGGCCGGATGTCTGGATGGTCGAGGCACTCTATGCATCCCATCCCGACCTTGCCGCCCGGGTCAAAGCGACCTGCGCAGATACTGCGAGCGTGACAGACCAGACCGGCGCCTGGGCGCGGTTTGATCTGAGCGGAGAGAATCTGTCGCGACTGATGGAGCGCTTGTGCAATCTGGACATGGGCAAGATGCAAGCGGGTCATGCGCGCCGCACGCTGATCGAGCATATGGGCTGCTTTGTCATCTGCCATACGGAGCAGTTCACGCTCTACAGCCCGCGCTCTTCTGCGCAAAGTCTGCATCATGCGCTGATCACGGCGGCGAAATCGGTATTCTGACGGGCACTTCGCCAGATGGCAGGGGCGCATTGTCGCGCACGCGGAACATATTGACCTTGCGCCGGTCATCATCGGGCGAGAGCCCATAGACCTCTGCATAGCGCGCGCGGAAAGGCGTCGCGCTGGAATAGCCGATGGCCTCGGCAATCTCGCGCATTGAGCGGTTGGAATACATCACCAACTGGCGTGCAGCGGCCAAGCGCATGTTGCGGTAATAGATCAGCGGGCTTTTCCCGGTCAGCTTCTTGAACAGCCGCTCCAGATGGCGCGGGGAGATGTCGATCTGCGCGCAGATATCGGCGATCCCGATGGGATCCTCGAGGTTTTCCGACATCACCTTCACGGCCTGTGCGAGCGGCTCGGGCAGCATGTCGGTGGTCACGGCCACCCGCGGAGCGGGGATTTTCTGGCGCACCCCTTCGCCACGGACAAGCGGATGCTGGAACCAGCAGGCGACCTCGGTCATCACCTCGGCCCCGAGGCGCTTGTCGATCAGCATCAATGCGAGGTCAAAGGCCGCCGCCGCGCCGGAAACAGTCACGCGGCGGCGGTCGGGCATGATGACTTCGTCGGTGGTGGCAAGGCTCGGAAATTCATCGCTGAAGGCGCTTGCATAGCACCAATGGACGGAAGTGACATGCCCGGTCATTACGCCTGAGCGGGCCAGCGGAAACACCCCGCCACTGACACCGCCCAAAATGGCGCCATGCCGGTCCAAAGCGCGCAGAATGCCATTGCCCTGTCGCGGATTGGCGAAACCCGCATCGGGGGGGCTGAGCAGGATCAGGTAATTCACCTGCGCATCGGCTAGTGCGCAATCGGGATGAAATCGCACCTTCGCGCTGCTATCCACTGGTGCGCCGCTCTCGGAAATCACGGTCCAGCCGAAAGCTGCCTTGCGCGAGATCTCATTGGCTGCGCGCAAAGGCTCGATCATCGAGGTCAGGCAGGCCATCGGGAAGCCCGGAAAGACCAGAAACCCCAGTTGGATATGTTCATTTCCTGTGCTGCGTTCTAAACTCTCGGGGAACATCTGTCTTGCCTCTCGGATCACACCGGGGGTGTCGCGTCGGTCGGGGAGCTATCATGTCGCAGCCAATCCAACACGATGATCCGCCGCAACGCAAAGCCAGATTGAGCCAGGATCCCCATCGCCCGCGCGAGCCGCGCGAGAACAATCTCGAACTCGCGATCGGCCGCGAATTGCGCGCCTTTCGCAAGCAGAAGAACATGACGGTCGCGGAGTTGGCCGGGCTGACGGGTATCTCTATCGGCATGCTGTCCAAGATCGAGAATGGCAATACCTCGCCGTCGCTCACCACCTTGCAGACGCTCGCGCATGTGCTCAGCGTGCCGCTGACCGCGTTCTTTCACCGTTTCGAGGAACATCGCGAGGCGGTCCACACGCGGGCAGGGGAGGGGGTGGAGATCGAGCGCGCGGGCACGCGGGCGGGGCATCAGTATAATCTGCTGGGTCATATCGGGGCCAATGCGAGCGGGGTCATGGTCGAGCCCTATCTCATCACGCTCACCACCGAATCGGATGTCTTTCCCACCTTCCAGCATGGCGGTATCGAGACGATCTACATGCTGGAGGGCGAGTTGCTCTATCGGCATGGGGACAAGCTCTATCACCTGCGCCCCGGCGACACTCTGTTTTTCGACGCTGACGCCCCGCACGGGCCCGAAGGGCTGGAGCGCCTGCCTGCGCGTTACTTGTCGATCATCGCCTATCCGCAAAGCGGCTGACTTGGAATGCTCAGATATCCAGCGTATGCTCACGCTCCCAGCGGCTGAAATGCGACACGAAAGAGTTCCACTCCTGCCGCTTCAGCTTGAGGAAAGCGCGCGAGAACTCGTTGCCCATCATCGCGGTCAGTTCCGCGTCGGCCTCATAGGCGCGCAGCGCATCAAGCAGGTTGAGCGGCAGTTTGGGGGCATCCTCGACCTTGTGGCCCTCGGCATACATGTCAATGTCCCAGCGCCTGCCCGGATCTGCCTTGGAGCGAATACCGCTCATCCCCGCGGCGATGACCACGGCTTGCAGGAGATAGGGGTTGGCCGCGCCATCGGGCAGGCGCAGCTCGAACCGGCCCGGCCCCGGCACGCGCACCATATGGGTGCGGTTGTTGCCGGTCCATGTCACCGAATTGGGCGCCCATGTCGCGCCTGAAACGGTGCGGGGCGCGTTGATGCGCTTGTAGCTGTTCACGGTCGGGTTGGTGATGGCCGCGAGTGCACTGGCATGTTTCATGATCCCGCCAAGGAAATGCGCGCCCTGCTCCGACAGACCAAGCTCTCCGGTTGGCCCCGTGCCGTTATCCGTGGCAAAGGCGTTTCGGCCCTCCTTGTTCCAGACCGAGATATGGACATGGCAGCCATTGCCGGTCAGCCCCTCGACCGGTTTGGGCATGAAGGTCGCGCGGAAGCCATGCGCCTCGGCCACGGATTTCACCATGAATTTGAAGAAGCTGTGGCGGTCCGCCGTGACCAGCGCATCGGCGAAATCCCAGTTCATCTCGAACTGGCCATTGGCGTCCTCATGGTCGTTCTGATAGGGATTCCAGCCCAGATCGAGCATATAGTCGCAGATCTCGCGCACCACATCATAGCGCCGCATGACTGCCTGCTGGTCGTAGCAGGGCTTCTCGGCGGTATCCATCGGGTCGGAGATCGTCTTGCCATCGGGGGTGAGCAGGAAGAACTCCGCCTCGATCCCGGTCTTGACAGTCAGCCCGAGTGCTGCGGCCTCGGCGATCTGGCGGCGCAACACATTGCGCGGGGCCTGGGCCACATCCTCGCCTTCCATCATGCAATTCGCCGCCACCCAAGCGACTTCGGGCTTCCACGGGATCTGGATGACCGAGGCCGGGTCGGGCACGGCCAGCATGTCGGGATGTGCGGGCGTCATGTCGAGCCATGTCGCAAAGCCCGCAAAGCCCGCGCCTTCGACCTGCATATCGGCGATGGCCTGCGCGGGCACCAGTTTCGCGCGCTGGCCGCCGAAGAGATCGGTGAAGGAGATCATGAAGTATTTGATGCCGCGTTCGGCTGCGAATTGTGCCAGATCGGTGGTCATTTCCCTGTCCCTGTTGGTCTTGATTGCTGGAAAAAAGGCGGATCAGAGAGTGTCTGATCCGCCTGTTCGTTCAATAGCCGCTGCCCGGCTTGCCCGGATACCAGTCCGTGCCCGCCAGCGGCACCTGCGCCATGGCGGCGGCCTCCATCGTCAGTGCGCAGAGGTCTTCGGGCTCTAGATTGTGCAGATGATTGTGCCCGCAGGCCCGCGCGATGGTCTGCGCCTCCAGCGTCATCACTTTCAGATAGTTGCGCAGCCGTCGCCCGGCCTCTATCGGGTCGAGCCTTGCTGCCAGTTCGGGATCCTGTGTCGTGATGCCGGCGGGGTCGCGCCCTTCATGCCAGTCATCATAGGCACCCGTGGTGGTGCCGAGCTTCTGGTATTCGGCCTCCCATTTCGGATCATTGTCGCCCAAGGCAATCAGCGCCGCCGTGCCAATGGCGACCGCATCCGCGCCGAGCGCCAGCGCCTTGGCCACATCCGCGCCGGTGCGAATGCCGCCCGAGACGACAAGCTGCACCTCGCGATGCAGGCCCATGTCCTGCAAGGCGCGCACGGCGGGTCGGATGCAAGCGAGTGTCGGCAGGCCGACATGCTCGATGAACACATCCTGCGTGGCGGCCGTGCCGCCCTGCATCCCGTCCAGCACAACAACATCGGCCCCCGCCTTCACTGCCAGCGCCGTGTCGTAATAGGGACGCGTGCCACCGACTTTCACATAGATCGGCACTTGCCAGCCGGTGATCTCGCGTAACTCGAGGATCTTGATTTCCAGATCGTCCGGCCCGGTCCAGTCCGGGTGCCGGCAGGCCGAGCGCTGGTCGATCCCCTTGGGCAGCGTGCGCATCTCGGCCACGCGGTCACTGATCTTCTGGCCCAGCAGCATGCCGCCACCGCCGGGTTTCGCACCTTGCCCGACCACGACCTCGATCGCATCGGCGCGGCGCAGATCATCGGGGTTCATGCCATAGCGCGAGGGCAGGTATTGATAGACGAGCTTGGTGGAATGCCCGCGCTCTTCCGGGGTCATGCCGCCATCGCCTGTCGTGGTCGAGGTGCCCGCCGCCGAGGCCCCGCGCCCGAGCGCCTCCTTGGCCTGCGCCGAGAGCGCGCCGAAGCTCATGCCTGCGATGGTGACGGGGATGTCCAGCTCGATGGGCTTTTTCGCAAAGCGTGTGCCTAGCGTGACGCGCGTGTCGCATTTCTCGCGATACCCTTCGAGCGGGTAGCGGCTGATCGAGGCGCCGAGAAACAGCAGATCGTCGAAATGCGGCACGCGGCGCTTCGCGCCACCGCCGCGAATGTCATAGATGCCGGTCGCGGCAGCACGGCGGATTTCGGCATTGATCGGGTTGGAGAAGGTCGCGGACTGGATCGGGACCGTCTGCGGGATCGTCTTGTCATGCGTGGTCATGGGTCTTGTCCCTCAATAGGCCGCAGCATTGTCGATATCGAAATTATAGAGCTTGCGCGCGGAACCATAGCGGCGAAACTCCTCCGGCGTGGCGTCGATGCCCGCGCGTGCCAAAAGATCGCGCAGAATCTCCAGATGTTCGGGCCGCATTTCCTTCTCGATGCAATCCGCGCCAAGGCTTTTGACCGTTCCGCGTACGAAAAGCCGCGCCTCATAAAGCGAATCGCCCAGAGCATCGCCCGCATCGCCGCAGACGACGAGATTGCCCGCCTGTCCCATGAAGGCCGACATATGCCCGATATTGCCCTGCACCACGATATCGATGCCCTTCATCGAGATTCCGCAGCGCGAAGCCGCATTTCCCTTGATCACCAGCAGCCCGCCGCGCCCGGTCGCACCTGCATACTGGCTGGCATCTCCGTCGATGATGACAGTTCCCGACATCATGTTCTCGGCCACGCCCGGGCCGACAGAACCGGTGACATGGACAGTCGCCTGTTTGTTCATGCCTGCGCAATAATAGCCCGTGGAGCCGCGCACTGTTACCTCGATTGGCGCATCCAACCCGACCGCGATGGCATGCGCGCCGCGCGGGTTATGGATCTCCCAGTGTGTTGCGTTGGTCTGGTCCTTCTGCGCCTGAAGGGTCGCGTTCATCTCGCGCAGGGGGGTGGTGGACAGGTCGATGCTCTGCATGGCTCAATGGCTCCAGAAATAGACAGTTGCGGGCTCGGGTTCCCAGACGCGGGCGGTCTCGATGCCGGGCAGGTTCACCAGCGCGCGATATTCGGACCCGAAGGCCACATATTGATCGGTTTCGGCCATGACAGCGGGTTTGCAGGCGATGGGGTCGCGCACCACGCCGAAGCCGTCGCGCGTGCCGACCACGAAGGTAAAAAACCCGTCGAGATCATCGAGCGCGCCTTCCAGCGCCTCGCCCAGAGACGCACCTTCGCGCATCTTCCATGTCAGATAGGCGGCGCCGACTTCGGTGTCGTTCATGCTGTCGATGCGGATGCCCTCGCGCCTCAGCCTGCGCCGCCAGTTATTGTGGTTCGACAGCGAGCCGTTATGGACAAGGCACTGATCCGCGCCGGTCGAGAAAGGGTGCGCCCCTTGGGTCGTCACAGCGGATTCGGTCGCCATGCGTGTATGCCCGATGCCATGCGTGCCGGTCATGGCCGACAGCGCGAAGCGCTGCGCAACGTCTTTGGGGAGCCCGACTTCCTTGTAGATCTCGATTGTCGCGCCATCGCTCATCACGCGCATCCCGGGGCGCAATTCCGCGAGTTTCGCGCGCGCCTCAGCGACTTTGCTCGCGGGCAGCTCGAGCACGGCATGGGTATCCTTGCGGCGCATGCTGATCTCTACGCCAAGCGCGCGGCCCAGATCCGCAGCGAGTGTGTCGAAATCCGCATCCGCCTGATCCGACTGGACCGTCAGCTTCGCCCCTGCCGACGCACGGTCGCCATAGATAGCGATCCCGGCGCTGTCCGGTCCGCGATCCGTCATCGTCACAAGCATGTCGGTCAACAAGGCACCTAGTTGCAGCTCAAGAGATTTGTCCTTGAGGAAAAGCCCAACAATCCCGCACATCCATGTCACTCCTTCGGCGAGAGAAAACGAACCCGACGCTAGCAGCGGTTTTTTGATATTTCAACTCAGAAGAAACATTTTTTCATCCTATGCGCAGAAAGAAATCTTGGTATGCCGTAATTTTCAGCCGATCCTTGCGTAACTTCTGTGCGTCTTGGCATGTCCTTGTCACAACCGGGGGCACGTTTTGCGCCCGGAGGGACGCCTGAAGCGGGCGATGCAGCTCATGTGCAAGACGTCCAGGGCGCTAAACGTACATAGCGGACGAAAGCGGGGCGAGGCAGAGGGGCGATACGACCATGCGAAAAAGATACATGAGAAAAAGATAATTATTGCAACGTGAATTCATGACTGACAGCCTCACAAGAGGCGCACGTAGCTTCCTCGTACTGCATTTGCTGTGCCGGAATGCTCCGCACGCAAAATTTGCGCCAGGCGGCGCTGAAATGAAATCCAACTGGGGGAGGCCATCATGGAACGTCTGGCACAGCAACTCGGGTTACGCACCAACCCGACCATCTTTTTCGTCTCCGCCGGGTTGATGATCTTCTTCCTGCTGGCCCTGATCATAGCACCCGAGGCCATCGGTGACTTCTTCGCCGATGCGCGCGGCTGGATCGTGACCAATCTGGGCTGGTTCTTCATCATGGGCGTGAATGTCTGGCTGACCTTCCTCGTCTGGATCGCGCTGAGCAAATACGGCAATATCCGGCTGGGCGACCCGGACTCGCGGCCCGAGTATTCCAACCTGTCGTGGTTCACCATGCTGTTCGCGGGCGGCATTGGCACTGTGCTGATGTTCTGGGGCGTGGCCGAGCCGATCCTGCATTTCAGCGCGCCCCCCTATGCCGACACCGCGCCGCATTCGGTTGAAGCCGCGCGCGAGGCGATGGGCTTCTCGCTCTATCATCTGGGCCTGCACACCTGGACGATTTTCACGCTGCCCGGGCTAGCCTTCGCCTATTTCATCTACCGCTACAAGCTGCCGATCCGGGTGAGTTCGGTCTTTTATCCGTTCCTTGGCGACGGAATTTATGGTCCCATCGGCAAGGCCATCGACATCGCGGCGATCCTTGGCACGCTGTTCGGGGTTGCCGTTTCGATCGGGCTGGGGACCAGCCAGATCAATGCGGGCCTCTCCGAGCTGATGGGGGTGCCCGATAGTGTGACCGCGAAGGTGATCATCATCACCGTGCTGACAGCCGTGGCGACCGGGTCGATTGTCGTCGGGCTCGACAAGGGGGTGAAGACCCTGTCGAACATCAATATCGGCATGGCGACCGGGCTCATGCTCTTCGTGCTGCTGACCGGCTCGACCGTGTTCCTGCTGCGCGGCATCATCGAGACTGTGGGCATCTACGCTTCCAACATCTTCCCGATGGCTTTCTGGAACGACATGATGGCCAGCTATGAGTCGGATGACGGCTGGGGCTGGCAGGGCGGCTGGACGGTCTTCTACTGGGCCTGGACAGTGACATGGTCACCGTTCATCGGCATTTTCGTCGCGCGCATCTCCAAGGGCCGGACGATCCGCGAGTTCGTCCTCGGCGTGCTGCTCGCGCCCTCGGCGTTCACGCTGGTCTGGTTCGCGATCTTCGGCTGGTCGGCAATGGAGATCGACGGCATCGGTGAGACCGCGCGCGCAGCACTTGGCGACAGCGCGGGCCAGATCGCGGAAGCCGTGGGGCGTGGCCCGGAATTCGCCATGTTCGCCTTTTTCGAGAACTACCCGGCGACGCAGCTCATTCAGGGCCTTGCGGTGGTGATCGTCGCGATCTTCTTCGCGACTTCGTCGGACTCGGCCTCGCTGGTGGTCGATATGCTCTGCACGGGCGAGACCACGCCCGGGCCGACCCGTCAGCGGGTGTTCTGGGGCGTTTCGGAAGGCGCGGTCGCCGCCATGCTGATCGTTCTGGCGGGCGAGGCCGGGCTGGTCGCGTTGCAGCAGGTGATCACGGTCGTAGGACTGCCGATCTTCATCCTGTGCTTCGCGATGCTCTTTGCCATCGTCAAGGCGATCCTGACCGAGAATGTGACCGCCGCCACAGTGGGCGAGCCGCCTGCCACTGAAACGCTGAAGCCATCGCGCGACAGCGGTTGAGTGCGGCTGCGGGCGCGGCGTGATGGGCTGATCATGTCGCAAAGCTGCGTCATGCGGCCGGAGCGCAATGTGTTTGGAAGCGCGCCCCACTGCGGCGCGTTTCCTACAATCGCGGA
Source organism: Paracoccaceae bacterium (assembly GCA_003567315.1). Classification (GTDB taxonomy): domain Bacteria; phylum Pseudomonadota; class Alphaproteobacteria; order Rhodobacterales; family Rhodobacteraceae; genus Roseinatronobacter. The sequence continues at coordinate 223,334 of PWZT01000037.1, read as the reverse complement.
CGCAGCGAGCACGGTTTGTCGCCTCGCCATTTTGGCGCAGCGCCCGCCAGCAACGCGCGAAAATCATACTGACCACTTTAAACGCTTCGGCGTTCTTCTTACGTCCCGAGAAGAATAGGAGGCACGTATTGACCACATTAGCATCGAAACTCCCACCGATCGATCCGACACACGAAGCCCTCATTGAGGAAGCTGGCGGCAAGATCACGGCGCTCGAGCCGATTGGCGCGCAGGTCTCCGGGTTCGATCTGACCTCGCAGACAGCGCTACCGGAAGATGTTCGTAGTGTTCTGGAACGGATCATGGCCGAGCGCGGCTTTCTGGTTTTCAAGAATGAAAAGCAACTGGAGCCGGATGATTTCCTGCGCGCAAGCTGCCTTTGGGGCGGGCGCGAGTTGCACAGCACCCACGGCGTGCACCCGCAGACGCCGGGTGGCAACCCGCATATCTTCCGTCTGTCGAATGACGAACGCCATGGCATCCCCGATGTCGGGCCGCAATGGCACAATGACGGAAGTTTCCTGCCCGCCACATTCTCGCATTCAGGCTACCACATCATCCGGCCTCCCGAAAAAGGCGGCGGCACGCATTTCGCCCATCAGGGCCTGGCCTATGAGGCATTGCCCGAGGATCGCAAGGAACGCTGGAGCCGCATGTCGTCCGTAAACTCGGCTTCGGGCGTGGTGCATCCGCTCGTGCATGAGCATCCGCTGACAGGGCAAAAATGCATCTGGTTGCATCTGGGCATGACTGGCGCTGTGCTCGAAAAGCTGCCCGATCAGGACGCGTTCCGCCTGCTGCATGCAGATGAATTGAAGGCGCTCTGCATTGAATACAACGACATCCTGAATGCTGGGCTGGAAAACGGCTATGCTGTCGCGTTCGAATATCGCGAGAATGATTGCGTCTTCATCGACAATCTGGCGGTTGCGCATCGCGCCTCCCCCGAAGCGCATATGCCAGTGGCGCAACAGGGTCTGCGGATCATGCATCGCAGTACGGTCAAGGGCATGCAAGACCTCGCCCCGCGTTTCGGCCTGCCCCAGCACGCCGCGATCGACGGCCCCAACCCGATTGGTGAGGGCGTCTGGCAAGGCGGCGGTGTCGGGTTTCGCTGGGATGACGGGATCAAGATGCGGAATTAGACCTCGACTCGGTAGAACGACAGGGCGACACTGACAATCAGCGGGCAGTGAAAAGCTGACAGCGGAGCGTGTCGCCTGGACATGGAGAGCAGCCAGATGAGCGGACCCTTGCAGGGATTTCGGGTGATCGACCTGACGACAATGATTTCGGGTCCGCTGGCGACAATGACGCTCGCCGATCAGGGCGCGGAGGTCATTAAGATCGAGCACCCCGACGGGGGCGATCTCAGCCGCCAGGTCGCGGGACGGCGCGGGGGCTTTTCGGCCTCGTTTCTCAACAACAATCGCGGCAAGAAGTCGGTCACGCTCAACCTGAAGCATGAGCGCGGTCTGGAAGCCGCGTTGCGGCTTTGTGCGACAGCGGATGTGTTCGTGCAGAATTTTCGTCCCGGTGTCATCGACCGGATCGGGCTTGGCGAGGCGGCAGTGCGCGCGGTCAGGCCCGACATCATCTACACCTCCATCGCGGGCTTCGGGTTCGAGGGAGACTGGGCGCGCAAGCCTGTCTATGATCCACTGATTCAGGCGCTGTCGGGGCTTGCAAGCGTGCAGGGCGGCGGGGCGCGGCCCCGTCTGGTGCGCACGATCCTGCCCGACAAGCTGACCGGGATCCAGACCGCGCAGGCCATCACTGCCGCGCTGCTCGCACGCGCCAGCACTGGCGAGGGGAGCCATGTGCAGGTGTCGATGCTCGACACGGTTCTCGCCTTCCTGTGGAGTTCTGACATGGCGGGCCATACCTTTGTTGGTGACGAGGTTCCGCCAGATAAAGCGGCAGACGCGCAAAGTTTCGTCGAATTGATTTACCAGACGGCGGATGGCTGGATGGCAGTCTCGGCGCATACTGACAGCACATGGGCAGGGCTGGCGGCGGCTTTGAACCGCCCCGACTGGCTGGAGGACCCGCGCTTCGCCACGGTCGCTGCGCGCGAGGAGAACAAACCCGCGCGGCTGGAGTTGACGCAAGCGGAGTTGCTCAAGGACACGACCGAGAACTGGATGCAACGTCTCAGCGCGCATGACGTGCCCTGCGCTCCCGTTCTGACCCGTGATCAGGTGTATCGCCACCCGCAGGTCGCAGCTAATGGGATCATTTTGGAGCAGGATCATCCGCAAGCAGGGCCGATCCGCCAGACCCGCGCCCCCGCCCGCTTCTCGACCACGCCGCCCGGCGCGCCGCGCCCCGCCCGCCGACTGGGCGAAGATACCCGCGACGTGCTGGCGCAGGCTGGCTATGACGCGCAGACAATTAACCGGCTGATTGCCGATGGCATCGCCACGGACGCACAGGACATGCCTGAATGATCGACCTCTACTACGCGCCCACGCCCAATGGCTGGAAAGCTGCGATCATGCTCGAAGAGACGGGCCTCGATTATCGGCCAGTGCTTATGCGACTGAGCGAAGGGGACCAATTCGCCCCCGAATTTCTGAAGATCAGCCCAAATGCCAAGATCCCGGCCATCGTCGATCACGACCCGGGCGCTGGCTGGGACACCGCGCCGGTGACAGTGTTCGAATCGGCCGCGATTCTGCTGTATCTCGCCGACAAGACCGGAGAGTTTGCGCCGCCAGCCACCGATCTGCGCGCGCGCAAGGAGTTGATGGAGTGGCTGTTCTGGCAGGTGGGCAATCAGGGGCCGATGGCCGGGCAGCTCAGCCATTTCCGCAATTACGCGCCGGAGGGCGAACGCGGTTACGGCTTCAAGCGGTATCTTGGCGAGTATGACCGCAATCTCGGCGTGCTCGAGAATCGGCTGGAGGGTCGCGACTACATCCTCGAGACATATTCCATTGCCGACATGCTGGCCTTCCCCTGGGCGTTCATCGCCAAACCGCTGAGCGCCTCCCTCGACGCATTTCCGCGCGTCGCCGACTGGCGCGCGCGTCTAAAGGAACGCCCGGCAGTGCAGCGTGCGATCGATCTGCACAAATCCGACCAGAACAGGGGAGAGCACCGGGCAGACAACAACCAGGTGCTGTTCAACCAATCCGCGGCATCTTTTCGGTCGCGGGAATGAAGGTGAATTTGGTCACGACCCATCAGTAAGCCGCGAAACGGCTCGCTCCGGGGCGGGATGCGCTGCGATTGTCGCGGCTGAAACGGAACACCAAGGCGTTGTGTATCATTCCGAAATCCTGTCCCGGGCGTCATCGAGCGTACTCGCCATTCTGCCCGAAAGATTGTCCACCGGTGGGATAAGCGCCAACAGGACCATCGCGCCGACCCCGATCAGAGCGACCGAGAGAACGATCCAGTCACCGCTGACTGTCCCTGTGTCATCTTTTGAAAAGCACCTGATTCGTTTCAATGATCGCACATCTCACCCTTTCGGATAGTGCTCTATCCCGAAATAATCTGGTATCCGATCTTCATTAAGAATCTGCGAAGGGTGTTTGATCACGAGAGGGACCCCACGTCAGCTGACTTCATGAGACCAGGTGTCAGAGCCGCATGTGGTCGTTGAACTTTATCGGCCCGGTTCGCGGGCTTAGCGTTTTCCGCGAAGGGCGTGGCTTTGGGCGCGCCGAGGGTGAACAAAGGTCTCGTTCGCAAGGGCAGCGATAACGACGACCCTGAGTCTGGTGGTGGTCTGGGAGGAACAAGGCGACGTGATCCGCGACGCTGCATTTCGTGTTCGCAGCTACATCCATGCAGCATTGCCTCTCATTTTCCAGAAGGAAAGCAGAACCTTCGAGAAGGAAAGCAGAACCAAAATGAAAAGACCGCAAGCTTGGCTTGCGATCTTCCAGAAGCTTCAGAGGGACAGCGCGACGAAGAATTCACGCAGCGCTGTGTGCTCTGTCTTAGTCGGTCAGCTCATCGTCGACTGCTTCAGCGATGCGTTCGCCGAGGCCGTTGACTGCAGTGCTGATCGTGCCGATCATGGCAACGCCCAGACCAACGATGGCGGCTGTCAGCACAACCCAGTCAACGGTCACAGCGCCCGATTCATCTGCAGCGAAGTTCTTGATGTTTGCGAAAAAGTTCATGTTACTCTCCATTTTGAACGTTTCTACTCAGCCTCTGCGGTATCTCAGCCGTTTGATGTTGCCCGCTTGGCTGAGACCCATATAGCCGTCGAAACGTGTCCTGATTGCGGCGAGAAAAGCTCTTTTTTGGTACTTTTCACTTTTATTCTCACCAACCCACTTTCTGCCTCGAAAAAAGACGGAGACTCCCTTGGTCTGCTCTGCTGGCACAGTTGCGTCCCGGCATGCAGCACTGCAACACAACGGGGCTTGGCGGTACGCTGACCTGCAAAAATGTCGCCAAATCTGTCGACTCGCTCCATACTACATTGAAAAATACAACGAGCAGTTAATCCCCATGCGTTATCTTTGGTCGCTCCGAGCACGGTTTTCCGCATCGTTTCTGTTGGCATCGGCATGTCTCTGCATGTCCGATCCGGCATACGCAGACCCGGTCGAGACAGATGATTTCAGTTTCCGAAGGGTGCAGGTCACACCGCCAGGCAGTGGCCCGCGTATTACGGTTCAGATAGACCCCGAGGAACAGGCCCGGCGGCTCGCAGCTGCCACGCCGCGCGCCCCGGTGACGACGCCTTCGAGCCCCTCGGACGCACCCGCACAAAGCAACTACGTCTGGTTCTGGGAGCGCGTTTCGCCGCGGCTGGAGGATAGCTCGGGCCGCTTCCTGTCGGCGGTGGCGGCTTTGAATGCGCCCCGTGACGGCCAGCCCGTACGCGCGCCGCGGATGCAATCGCTACAAAGTATCGTCAGCGCCCATGGGCCGCAGATCCTGCGCGCCTCTGTCGGCACCAATGTCTCACCGGCGCTCGCCCTTGCCGTGATCGCGGTCGAATCCGCCGGACGCGCCGAGGCTGTCAGCTCTGCGGGCGCGCAGGGGCTGATGCAACTCATCCCGGCAACAGCAGAGCGCTTCGGCGTGAGTGATTCGTTCGATCCTGCGGAGAATATCCGAGGCGGCATCGAATATCTCGACTGGTTGCTCGGGCATTTCGACAATGATGTCGTGCTCGCACTCGCGGCCTATAACGCGGGCGAAGGCGCGGTCAGGCGCAACAACGGTGTCCCGCCCTTCGCCGAGACACGCGATTATGTGCCCAAGGTTCTGGCCGCCTGGATGGTCGCGCGGGGTCTCTGCGCCACCGTTCCCGAATTGCCCACGGATGGATGTGTCTTCAAGCTAGGCCAAGCGGGCTGAGTGCCCGCCCGGCGCTGTTTCAGTTGACGATCGCGGCCACAGTGGCGGCGCGAATATCGTCTTCCGTCACGCCATCGGCAGTCTCGACGATCTTCAAGCCGCCTTCGACCACGTCGAGAACGCCCAGATTGGTAATGATGCGCTTCACCACGCCCTGCGCGGTCAGCGGCAGGGTGCATTCCTTGAGCAGCTTGGATTCACCGGCCTTGTTGGTGTGATCCATCACCACGATCACGCGCTCCACGCCCGCGACCAGATCCATCGCGCCGCCCATGCCCTTGACCAGCTTGCCGGGAATCATCCAGTTGGCGATATCGCCGTTTTCGGCCACTTCCATCGCGCCCAGGATCGCCATGTTGATCTTGCCACCACGGATCATGGCGAAGGATTCGCTGCTGTCGAAATAGGCGGTGTGGGGCAGGGCAGTGACCGTCTGCTTGCCCGCGTTGATCAGGTCGGCATCGACCTCGTTTTCGGTCGGGAAAGGGCCGATGCCCAGCATCCCGTTTTCCGATTGAAGCGTGACCTGCACGCCTTCGGGAATGTAGTTTGCCACCAGCGTCGGGATCCCGATGCCGAGGTTCACATACATCCCGTCCTGAAGTTCCTGCGCCGCGCGGGCGGCCATCTGGTCACGGTCCCAAGCCATTTTCAATCCCTCCTCAAGCCGCGCGCACAGTGCGCTTTTCGATACGTTTCTCGTGCTGCCCCTGAATGAGGCGATGCACGTAGATGCCGGGCAGATGGATGTGATCGGGGTCCAGCTCTCCCGGTTCCACGATCTGCTCCACTTCCATCACGCAGACCTTGCCGCATTTGGCCGCGGGCGGGTTGAAGTTGCGCGCCGTCTTGCGGAAGATCGCGTTGCCGGTCGTGTCGGCCTTCCACGCTTTCACGATGGACAGATCGGCCATGATGGCGCGCTCCAGAATGAAGGTCTCGCCACCGAATTCCTTGTGTTCCTTGCCCTCGGCGATCTGTGTGCCGACGCCCGTCCGTGTGTAGAAGCCCGGAATACCAGCGCCACCTGCGCGCATCCGCTCGGCGAGCGTGCCTTGCGGGTTGAATTCCAGCTCCAGTTCCCCAGAGAGATACTGACGCATGAATTCGGCATTCTCGCCCACATAAGACGACATCATCTTGCGGATTTGGCGTGTCTTGAGCAGCACTCCAAGGCCGAAATCATCGACACCGCAATTGTTGGAAGCAATCGCGATATCCTTGGTCCCTGCCTCGCGGATCGCGTCGATGAGCAATTCGGGGATGCCGCAAAGCCCGAAGCCTCCTGCCGCGATTGTCATTCCGTCAAACAAGAGCCCGTCCAGGGCTTCGGCTGCAGAGCCATAGACTTTCTTCATCTCGTCACTCCCCTCGGTCGCATGATTGCAAATTACCTGACGCGGCATTGCAGCGAAGTCAACCTCTGCGCTTGTCTCGGTCTATTTCGCGGCCTTGGCGGTTTTCTTCTTGGCAGCGGGCTTCTTTGCGGCCGTCTTTCGGGCCGGGGTCTTCTTCTTGCCCTTTGTCGCCGCCTTCGCTGCGATCAGTTCCAGCGCCTGATCGAGCGTTACATCCTCGGGCTCAAGCTCCTTGGGCAAAGTCGCGTTGATCTTGTCCCATTTCACATATGGCCCGTATCGCCCTTTCATGACCGCGATCTCGCCGCCATCGGGATGTTCGCCAAGCGTCTTGAGCGGGGCCGCCGCGGCTGCGCGACCGCGTGTGGGTTTGGAGGCCAGCACCTCTACAGCGCGGTTCATGCCGATGGTGAAGACCTCATCGACCTCGGGCAGGTTGGCATATTTCCGACCGTGTTTGACATACGGCCCATAGCGCCCGATCCCCGCCTCGATCAATTCGCCATCCTCCGGGTGCGGGCCGATCGGGCGCGGCAGCGACAGAAGCATCAGCGCGCGCTCCAGATCGATGCTGTCGATATCCCAGCCCTTGGGCAGCGAGGCTCGGGGCGGTTTGGGCACATCTTCCGTGGCCTCGCCGCGCTGCACATACGGGCCAAACCGGCCCGTGCGCAGCGTTATCGGGTCTCCTTGATCGTGGCCGAGCAGTTTACCATCGCCTGCCAGTTCGGCATCGCCCTCATCGCCACCGAGCGGGCGGGTGTAGCGGCATTCGGGGTAATTGTTGCAGCCGATGAAGGCCCCGCCCGAGCGCGCGGTCTTCAGGTTCAGCCGCCCCGCACCGCATTTCGGGCACACGCGCGGGTCGCTGCCATCCTCACGCGGCGGGTAGAGATGCGGCGCCAGCACCTCGTCGATTTTCTCGAGCACCTCGGTGATGCGAAGATCAGATGTCTCGGCAATCGCGGCGGAGAAGTCGCGCCAGAAGCGGTCCAGCACTTCGCGATAATCGCGGTCGCCAGCGGAGACATCGTCAAGCTGTGCCTCGAGGTCAGCGGTGAAATCATATTCCAGATAGCGGCGGAAATAATTGACCAGAAAGATCGTGACGAGACGCCCCTTGTCGGCCGCAATCAGGCGGTTCTTGTCCTTGGTGACATAGCCACGATCCTGAATTGTCGTGATGATGCTGGCATAGGTTGAGGGTCGCCCGATCCCGAGCTCCTCCATCTTCTTGACCAGCGTGGCTTCGGTGTAGCGCGGGGGCGGCTGGGTGAAATGCTGCTCGGGCGTGACGCTGCGCTTGTCCAGCGCGTCGCCTTCCGACATCTGCGGCAAGCGCTTGTCGTCATCATCGACCACATCATCGCGGCCTTCCTCGTAGACCTTGAGGAAGCCGTCGAACAAAACCACCTGCCCGGTTGCGCGCAGCCCCACCTGCTTGTCCCTGGAGCCGATCTCGACCGTGGTGCGCTCCAGCCGCGCGGCTTCCATCTGGCAGGCGATCGTGCGCTTCCAGATCAGGTCGTAAAGTTTGCGCTGGTCGCTGTCGGAGATCTTCAGCTTGTCGGGGCTGCTCGCCATATCCGTGGGCCGGATGCATTCATGCGCTTCCTGCGCGTTCTTGGCCTTGTTCTTGTACATGCGCGGGCTCTTGGGCACGTAATCCGCGCCGTAGCGATCCTTGATGACATCCCGCGCGGCCATGACGGCTTCGGGCGCCATGTCGATGCCATCGGTTCGCATGTAGGTGATGTAGCCCGCTTCGTATAACCGCTGCGCCGTGCTCATGCACTGCTTGGCGCCCATGCCGAACTTGCGGCTGGCCTCTTGCTGCAGGGTCGAGGTCATGAACGGGGCAGAGGGGTTGCGGCTGGCAGGCTTGGCCTCGACCGAATCTACGGAAAGTGACCGTGACTGGACCGCCTGCACCGCGATTTCGGCGGATTCTGATGTCGCAATATCGAATTTGTCCAAGCGCTTGCCACCGAGGCTGACAAGCTTCGCGCTGAATTCCTGCCCGCGCGGGGTGGTCAGACCGGCGGTGACGCTCCAATACTCCTTAGCCCGAAACGCCTCGATTTCCATCTCGCGCTCGACGATCAGGCGCAGGCAGACCGATTGCACGCGCCCGGCCGATTTCGCGCCCGGCAGCTTGCGCCAGAGCACGGGCGAGAGATTGAATCCCACCAGATAATCCAGCGCGCGGCGCGCGAGATAGGCATGCACCAGCGGCATATCGACCTCGCGCGGGTTCTTCATCGCATCCGTGACGGCCGATTTCGTGATCGCGTTGAACACGACCCGTTTCACGGGCGTGTCCTTCTTCAGCGCCCGTGACTTCGCCAGCGCCTCGGTCAGATGCCACGAAATCGCTTCGCCCTCGCGGTCAGGGTCCGTGGCGAGGATGAGTTCGGGGTCGTCTTTCAGCGCGTCGGCAATCGCCTTGACGTGTTTGCGCGAGTCGCTCGCGACTTCCCATTGCATCGCGAATTCATGGTCCGGATCGACCGATCCATCCTTGGGCGGCAGGTCGCGCACATGGCCGTAAGACGCCAGAACCGTATGGTCCGAGCCGAGATATTTGTTGATTGTCTTGGCCTTGGCGGGCGACTCTACGACGACAACTGCCATGAAATTCCTCTGATAAATCCACTGCGTCCGGCATCTTGCGGGTCGCCATACATGTGTGAGGAGGTGATGAAATGTCAATGCACCCACATTTGGCATGTGCAGTGCGGGCTGTTCGGCGGCGGTGACGTGAAGGCAGGGCTTGCGACGTGGCGCAGGCATATCAGACGCGGCTGATCAAACCTCCGGGGTGGCGGCGCACGCTGCCTTGAATTTCCAGCATGACGAGAGCCGGAGAAACGACCGAGGCCGACAAGGCCATGTCGCGAATGATCTGATCTTCGGCGACCGGGGTCGGCCCGAGCAGATCGAGCAGCGCCTGTTCGAGATCGGCGGGTGCCGCGCGTTCCGGTGTCGGCGGGACGACCGCCGGGGCAGGGCGTTCGGGCTCTTGCAGGCGTTCCAGCACCTCCAGCACATCCTCGACATGGCGCACAAGCGTTGCGCCCTCGCGGATCAGCCGGTTGCACCCGCCCGCGCGCCCATCGACCGGGTGGCCGGGCACTGCCATCACCTCGCGCCCCTGATCCAGCGCATCGCGCGCGGTTATCAGGCTGCCCGATTTCTCTGCCGCCTCGACCACCACGACTGCCAGCGCGAGGCCCGAGATGATCCGGTTGCGCGGCGGGAAATGTCGTCCCTGCGGATGCAGGCTCATGGGCTGTTCGGACAGGCGCAGCCCCTGATCAGCAATCGCCGCTGCGAGAATGGCGTTTTCGGCAGGGTAAATCACATCGACCCCGCCGCCCATGACTGCGATCGTGCCAGTCTTCAGACTGCCATGATGCGCGGCCGCATCGACCCCGCGGGCAAGCCCGGACACAATGGTATACCCGGCCTGTCCGAGCCCTTCGGCGAGGCTGCGGGCCATGCGCGTGCCAAGGCTTGAGGCGTTGCGCGCCCCCACCAGCGCCACCATCGGGCGCAGGATCGGCCCGCGTTGGCCCATGCACCAGAGCACAGGCGGTGGGTCTGCAATGCTGGCGAGCGTATGCGGATAGGCGTCGGTTCCGAAACACAACATCCGCGCGCCTTTTGCGCGCGCGATCTCGATTTCCGCCTGCGCGCGCTCGGCGGTGCAGGGCGTATAGTCATCAACCCCGGCGGCCTTGGCGATGGCTGGCAGCGCTTCGAGCGCCGCACCAGCGTCACCATGCTCTGCCATCAGGCGGTGAAATGTTTTCGGACCAACGCGGGGGGAGCGAATGAGGCGAAGCCAGAGCAGCCTGTCTTCTTCCTTCGTGGGTGGGGTGAAGGGTGGGTGAGAAGAAAACAAATCTTTCGCCATTCCATCCGCCTCGCCTCATTCATGTGCCAAACTGCACCACGTTGGTTAAGATGAGGTAAAGATTTCAGATGAATACGCAGTTTTTTCATCCCGCATCATTTTTTTCGCGCCGGGCGGCGGCGATGGCGCGGCGCAGGGTCTGCTCGTCATAATGCGAAGCTTGCAGATCGATCACGAAGGGGAAGATGAAGCCTGCGATTCTGAGTGTCTGTCCGGGCGCGTCGACATGCTGACGTCCGGAGACAACCGGCGCGTAATGCTGGCCGAGGCGCTCATCGGCCAGTGGAACCCGTGACCGGTGCAGCCCCCAGGGCCGCAGGGTGGCGATTTCGAGATCGGACCCGTCTTGGCGCAATGTCACGATATAGCGCGCCCCGAACAGCAGTAATGCGCAAGGTAGCGCTGCGGCGATCACGATGATGAGGAATGCTATGCCCAAGCGCGCGATCAGCGACAAACCACGATCCGGCACATTTGGATTGCGGCCAAGGACCAGGTCCCATCCGGCAAGCCCGAAAACGCCCCATGCGACAAGGCAGACCAGCATGATGAAGAAATACCTCGGGACACCCCGGCGTGTATCTAGGATGAGGACAGGTTCAGACACCGCCATTTTGCTGCATTGCGCTGGGCACAAAAATCTCTGGCGTCCGGCGCAGAAGGAGCCATCGGAAGGTGAGCGCGGAGAGAATTCCGAAGACAATCGGAATTTCAATCGCCATGCCCCCAAGCGCGACAGACGACATGGTAGCCGCGAGAACACCGCCAAGTGCAAATGTGACCAATCCGCCGAGCCCGAGGCGCAGCACGAGCCAGAGTATCGGGAAGGAAAGGACGAGACCGGTCCAGGAGAATATCGGCATCAGGATCAGGAAAACCCCCAGTCCGAAGATCACGGAAATCGCTGTCTCTGCGGAGATTTCTGCTTCAAGCAGTTCGAACGGCAAGCGCAGCAGGACCGCGAAAGCCGAGAGGATGATGCCAAGAGGCACAGGCAAGAGCCATATGAGCGCATAGGCTCTGATCCAGTTGCGCGTTGTCATGACCCGGTCGCCGCGTCGGGCTGACCGGAAGAGTGCCATCAGGCGGCACTCCCGCCAACTGTCAGTCCGCCGATGAGCAAAGAGGGCTGGCCCACGCCCACCGGCACCCATTGCCCCGCCTTCCCACACGTGCCCATCCCCGGATCAAGCGCCATGTCGTTGCCGAGCACGCGAATCCTGGTCAGCGCGGTGGCGCCGTCGCCAATAAGCGTCGCGCCCTTGACCGGAGCGATAACCTTGCCGTTCTTAACCCGGTAGGCCTCAGTGCAGGAGAAGACGAATTTGCCATTGGTGATATCGACCTGCCCGCCACCGAACCCGACCGCATGAATGCCGTCCTTTAGCTCGGCGACCAGATCCGCAGGGTTAGCGTCGCCCCCGAGCATATAGGTGTTGGTCATGCGGGGCATTGGCGCATGGGCATAACTTTCGCGGCGGCCATTGCCTGTCGCCTCCACGCCCATCAGCCGCGCATTCTGGCGATCCTGCATGTACCCCACCAGAACGCCATCCTCGATCAGCACATTGCGCCCGGATGGCGTGCCCTCATCATCGATGCTCACAGAGCCGCGCCGATCCGGGATTGTGCCGTCATCGAGCACGGTCACGCCTTTTGAGGCCACCTGCTGGCCCATCAACCCGGCAAAGGCCGATGTCCCCTTGCGGTTGAAATCGCCCTCCAGCCCGTGCCCGACGGCCTCGTGCAGCAGGATGCCGGGCCATCCGGGGCCCAGCACGATATCGAACACACCCGCCGGGGCAGGTTCGGCGCGCAGATTGACCAGCGCGATGCGCAGCGCTTCCTGCGCCATGCCCTGCCAGCTTTCGCGCGCCATCAGACCTTCGAGCCCGGTTCGCCCACCCCCGCCCGCACTGCCCGATTCGCGGCGGCCGTTCTCCTCGACGATGACCGAGATGTTGAGCCTGCACATCGGCCGTGTGTCGCGCAGATGCACGCCTTCTGGGCGCAGGATTTCCACCTGCTGAAGGCTCGCGGCCATCGAGGCCGACACCTGCACTACTTTTGGATCGAGCGCGCGCAGATACTCGTCGATCTCGCGCAGCAGATCGAGTTTAACCGAAAACGTCGCCCCGGCAATCGGATCGGCATCCGAATAGAGGCGCTGATTGGTTGCGCGGGGGGGGACGGCCAATGTCCCGCCACCATCGCCAACGGCAAGCCGCGCAGTTTCGGCCGCGCGACGCAGCGCCTCCATCGTCATATGCGTGGAATGCGCATAACCCGCCACCTCACCATGCACTGCGCGCAACCCGAAGCCTTCGGAGGCGTTGTAGCTGGCGGACTTGATACGCTGATCATCCAGCAGGAGCGATTCGGAGACGCGCTTCTCGGCGAAAACCTCTCCGTCATCCGCGCCTGCGGTCGCGTCTCGCAGGATCGAGAGCGCTGCGTCCTTGTCGAAGGCGGTCTCGAAGGGGCGGAAATCCGTGTCGCTCATTGTGTCTGCCTTTACTTCTGCGCCGCTGCCTTGTGCTGCGCGACGGGGTGGTCTGACATGCAGTCCTTGATCCAAATCAACAAACGGCGATGTGTCGCATCGGTTTTGCTTGTTCTGACATGTGTAATATGGTTTTACGAACGAAAACCTCAACGGAATTCCATTGCATGCCGATGCGCGGTTCGGGGTCCGTTGGAAGCCGCGGCCTTGAGCTGCAAGAAAACGGGAACAGACGATGCGACTTACCAAAGCCCTTTCGCCCTTCGCCGCCGCTGCGACCCTCCTGGCAGCGGCCAGCGCGACTGCCGAAGAGTTTCTCCCTGACCTGCCAGTTCTGGGGGCGCCGACACCTGGCGGCACGGCGCTGCAGACCCCGTTCACCGAGTTGATGCGCGAGGTCATCTTCCTCGACAATCTCATGCTCTGGATCATCGTGCCGATCACGCTTTTCGTGTCGGCGCTGCTGGTCTGGGTGATCGTTTTCTACAATCGCAAGAGCAATCCCGAGCCCGCGCGGTTCACCCACAACACCCCGATCGAAGTGGCCTGGACCGTCGTTCCCGCGCTGATCCTGCTCTTCATCGCGCTCTTTACTTTCCCGGCGCTGCGCCATCAGCAAATCATGCCCGAGGCGGATGTTACCATCAAGGTGACAGGGCTGCAGTGGTATTGGGATTACGAATATGTCGATCATGATGTGATGTTCTCGCAATTCATGCTCGAGCGCGATGAACTGGCGGATTTCGGCTACACCGATGATCTCTATTTGCTGGCGACCGACACCTCCATGGTGGTGCCTGTGGGCCGCGATATCGTGCTGCAGGTCACGGCTGGTGATGTGATCCACTCCTGGACCATTCCTGCCTTCGGCGTGAAGCAGGACGGCATCCCGGGCCGTCTGGCAGAACTGTGGTTCAATGCCGAGGAAGAGGGCATCTATTTCGGCCAGTGCTCCGAGCTCTGCGGGATCAACCACGCTTACATGCCGATCACGGTCAAGGTGGTGAGCGAGGAAGAGTATATTGCATGGCTTGAGCGTCAGGGTGCGGATTTCGCGGCAGCACCCGAATGGATGCAGCGGCATATCGAGGTCGCACAGGCTGACTGAGGGTGGCAGCCGTGCGGCTGGCGCGGTCTGAAAGAGGTGTCCGATGAGCGATATCCGCATTGACATGACGCAGGCCGATACCGGCGAGGCGGGGTTCAGCGATTATGTCGCGCTTCTCAAGCCCCGTGTCATGTCGCTTGTGGTCTTCACCGCCCTGGTGGGGCTGCTGGTCGCGCCCGGCGCCCTGCACCCGGTGGAGGCTCTGGCCGCGATCATCTTCATTGCATTGGGGGCAGGGGCATCTGGCGCGCTCAACATGTGGTGGGATGCCGATATCGACCAGGTGATGAAGCGCACTTCCCGACGCCCCATCCCCGCTGGGAAGGTGGCGCCGCAGGAAGCGATGGCGCTTGGCGTGGCGCTCTCGGGTATCGCGGTGATCATGCTCTGGCTCGCGACCAACGCGCTTGCGGGCTTCCTTCTGGCCTTCACCATCTTCTTCTACGCCGTGATCTACTCGATGTGGCTCAAGCGCGCCACGCCGCAGAACATCGTGATCGGTGGCGCGGCCGGGGCTTTCCCGCCGATGATCGGCTGGGTGGCGGTCACGGGCAGCATCAGCCTCGAGGCCTGCCTCATGTTCATGCTGATCTTCATGTGGACCCCGCCGCATTTCTGGGCCTTGGCGCTGTTCATGAAATCCGACTATCACAAGGCGCGCGTGCCAATGCTGACGGTCACGCATGGCCGCAAGGCGACACGCGCGCACATCCTAGTCTACACGCTCGCGCTCTTCCCCTTCGCGCTGGCTGCCGGCTTCACCTCGATCGGCGGGCCGCTCTATCTGGCGCTGGCGCTCGGGCTGAACCTTGTCTTTCTGCAAGGCGCATGGGCGATCTGGCGGCGTGGTGAGGCACAGGCCGAGGCCGATGCCTACGCTGTCGAGAAACGGGTCTTCCGCTTCTCGCTCGCCTATCTTTTCGTCCATTTCGGCGCGATCCTCGCTGAGGCCGCGCTCGCCAATTTTGCGCGCTACGCGGAATTTGCGCAGCATTTCAAGATTCTGGAGGTCTTCTGATGGCCATCACCCGCGAACATGAACTCCACAAGCGCCGCTCGGGGCGCAATATCGGGCTTGCAATCGTGCTGGTCGGGTTCATCGGGCTCGTGTTCGGCCTGACCATTGCCAAGGTCTCCGGCGGCAGCACTTTGCAAGCCTTCGACCACACCTATCGCCCTTCCCTCGATCCTGATCATGTGAGGTTTCAGCAACGATGATCCAAGTCTGGCACAAGCTTTCCGGAATCCAGAAAACCACTGTTCAGGCAACAGCGGTGGTTGCGTTCATGTTCGGCATGGGCTGGGCCGCCGTGCCGCTTTATGACTTGTTCTGTCGCGTGACCGGTTATGGGGGCACAACCAATACAGCCGAAGCCGCATCGGGCGAAGTGCTCGACCAGACCATGCGCGTGCGGTTTGACGCCTCGGTCGCGCGCGATTTTCCATGGGAATTCCGCCCTGTGGATCGCGTGACCGAACTGCAGATCGGTGAGGTGGGGCTTGCGTTTTACGAGGCCTATAATCCCACGGACGAGCCCATCGCAGGCACGGCAAGCTACAACGTCTCCCCCTATGAGGCTGGCCGCTTCTTTACCAAGATCGATTGCTTCTGCTTCGAGTTGCAGGTTCTGCAACCCGGAGAGTCGGTCCTGATGCCGGTCACCTATTTTGTCGATCCCGACATCATCAATGACCGTGAGGCGCGGGACGTGCATACGATCACGCTCTCCTACACCTTCCATGCCACGGATATCCCGGACGACTATGTCGCACCCGAATCCGCAATGACAAACTGAAAGCGGGCACAGACCCGCGCCTAGACCCGAGGGAACATAACGACATGGCAAACGCCAAGAATCACGATTACCACGTCCTGCCGCCGTCAATCTGGCCATTTGTGGCCGCGGTTTCAGCCTTTGTGATGCTGTTCGGGGCCGTTCTCTGGATGCATGACAGCGGGCCGTGGCTGTTCCTCGCGGGCCTTGCGGGGGTGATTTATGTAAGTTTCGAGTGGTGGAAAGATGTGGTCGTCGAGTCGCATCAGGGCGATCACACGCCTGTAGTGGTGATCGGCCTGCGTTACGGGTTCATCCTCTTCATCATTTCGGAGGTGATGTTCTTCGCGGCATGGTTCTGGAGCTTCTTCAAACACGCCATGTACCCGATGTATACTTATGTCGGGACCGAGTATCTCGAGCCGGTAATCTATTCAGTCAATGCCTTTGATCTGCCGCTGATCAACACGCTTGTGTTGCTCCTGTCGGGTGCGATGGTCACCTTGGCGCATCATGAACTGGTGCATGACGGCGATCGCAAGACTGTCGAAATCACCTTGCTCATCGGGATCTTTCTGGGCATCGCCTTCACCTTCCTGCAGGGATACGAGTATTTCTATCTGATCACCCAGCGCGGCTATGATTTCTCGGGTGATGTGTTCTATGCCAATTTCTTCATGGCCACAGGGTTCCACGGAGTTCATGTGATCATCGGCACGATCTTCCTCGCGATATGCTGGTTCCGATTGCGCGCCGGGCATTTCACGGCCGAGCGCCATGTCGGCTTCGAGGCAGCGGCTTGGTACTGGCACTTCGTCGATGTGGTGTGGTTGTTCCTGTTCTTCGCCGTCTATATCTGGGGCATGTAACCCGGCACGCGGCGAAACCATTGCAAGGCGCGCGCCGCAAGGTGCGCGCCTTTTCGTTGAAAGGAGACAAGGTCGGAATGCTGCGTCGCATGATCGTCCCTGCACTGTTCGGGCTGTTGGGCTGCGGAATTCTGGTCTCGCTTGGGCTGTGGCAACTCGACCGGGCTGAGGAGAAAGCCGAATTGATCGCGGAATTGGAGGCGCGGATTTATGAGACACCCCGCCCCTTGCCGAGTGCGCTTGAGCCCGAGGAAGACCGCTATCTTCCGGTCGAGCTCTCCGGGCGGTTTCTGCCCGAGCATGTCTTCGTGCTCTCGGCGCGGCGCGCGGAGGGGCCAGGCTTTCATCTGCTGCAGGCCTTCGAGGCCGAGGATGGGCGGCGTCTCATCGTCGAGCGCGGCTTCCTGCCAGAGGCTGCGCGCGGTACACTCGATCTGAGCAATGGAGAGCCCGCGCAGCTTTCGGGCAATCTGCACTGGCCGCGCGACACGAACCGGCACACGCCCGAATATGATGCTTCACGGAACCTCGCATTCGGGCGCGATGTGCCCGATATTGCGCAACTACTCGACACCGAGGAAATCCTCGTCGTGCTGCGCAGTTCCGATCCAGCGCATCCGATCCTCAGCCCGGTCCCGGTCTATGACGTCTCGATCCCCGACCCGCATATGGGGTATGCCGTGCAGTGGTTTTTGATGGCCTTGGCATGGGCGGGGATGACAGTCTTCTTTCTGTGGCGTATCAGAACGCAATCCGACTGAAGGATAGGCGAGACATGCAGTATATCTCCACGCGCGGGGCGGCTCCTGTGCTCGATTTCGAAGCCACGATGCTCACGGGCCTTGCGCGCGATGGCGGGCTCTATCTGCCCGAACATGTGCCGCCGATGACGCAGGCCGAAATCGCCGGGCTCGCCGGGCAGAGCTATGAGGAGCAAGCCTATCTGGTGATGCGGCCCTTTATCGGCACTGCCTTCGGCGATGATGAATTTCGTGGCCTGATCGCGAAAGCTTATGCAGGGTTTGGCCATCCGGCGCGCGCGCCGATAAAGCAACTCGCGCCCAATCATTTCCTGCTGGAGCTGTTCCACGGGCCGACACTGGCCTTCAAGGATTTCGCCATGCAGCTTATCGGGCAGCTCTTTCAGGCAGCCCTTGCCCGCTCGGGTGCGCGTGTCACGATCGTGGGCGCAACTTCGGGCGATACCGGCTCGGCAGCGATCGAGGCGTTTCGCGGACTCGACAATGTCGATGTCTTCATCCTCTACCCGCATGGCCGCGTCTCGGACGTGCAGCGCCGCCAGATGACAACGCCCGGCGATGCCAATGTTCATTCGCTCGCGATTGATGGGGATTTCGATACCTGTCAGGCGCTGGTCAAGGATATGTTCAACGATTTCGCCTTCCGCGATTCTGTCCAACTCGCGGGGGTGAATTCGATCAACTGGGCACGGGTGCTCGCGCAGGTGGTGTATTATTTCTCCGCCGGCGTCAGCCTGGGCGCACCGCACAGGCCGGTAAGCTTCACTGTGCCCACCGGTAATTTCGGAGACATTTTCGCAGGTTATATCGCGCGTCAGATGGGGCTCCCCATCGAGAAGCTTGTGGTAGCAACGAACCATAATGATATCCTCCACCGGGCGCTCTCCTCGGGCGGATATGTGACCGATGGTGTCAAACCCTCGATCAGCCCGTCGATGGATATTCAGGTCAGCTCCAACTTCGAGCGCGCGCTGTTTGACGCCTATGGTCGCGAGGGCGGTGCCGTGGCGCAGCTCATGGATGAGTTGAAACAGGGCGGCGGGTTTCAGATCAGCCAGGGGGCACTCGAGTTCCTGCGCGACGCTTTCGCCTCGGGGCGCGCGTCGGAAGAGGAAACCTCGGCCACGATCTCGCGCATCGCCGAAGCTACTGGCGAAGTGCTCTGCCCGCATTCGGCCGTCGGCGTGCATGTCGCCGAGGCGCATCTGTCCGCCACGCCGATGATCACGCTTGCAACCGCGCATCCGGCGAAATTCCCCGATGCGGTCGAGGTCGCGACGGGCACGCGCCCCGAATTGCCCGCGCGCATGGCGGATCTTTTCGAGCGCGAAGAGCGCGTCACGCGCCTGCCGAATGATCTCGCAGCCGTGCAGGACGTGATCCGGGAGCGGCGCGGCGCATGAGTGTTGAAGTCACCACGCTCGCCAACGGCTTTCGCATCGTGACCGAGCCGATGCCGGGGCTCGAATCGGCGGCCATCGGGCTCTGGATCGAGGCGGGCGCGCGCCATGAAGCGGCTGATCAGAACGGGATTGCGCATTTTCTGGAGCATATGGCCTTCAAGGGCACCGCGCGGCGCTCTGCCTTGCAGATCGCCGAGGAAATCGAGGATGTGGGCGGCTATATCAATGCCTACACCTCGCGCGAGATGACGGCGTATTATGCGCGGGTGCTGCGCCCGGATGTGCCGCTCGCACTCGATCTTCTGGCCGATATCGTGCTCAACCCGGCCTTCGAGGCGCGCGAGATCGAGGTCGAGCGCGGCGTGATCCTGCAGGAGATCGGGCAGGCGCTCGACACGCCCGATGACATCATCTTCGACTGGCTGCAGGAAACCGCCTATCCCGGCCAGCCCATCGGGCGTTCGATCCTCGGGCCGAGCGCGCAGGTCTCGGGCTTCACCGAGGCCGATCTGCGCCGCTTCACGGCCGCACATTACGGGCCCGGACAGATGATCCTCTCAGCCGCAGGGGCCGTGGATCATGACCGGCTTGTGCGGCTGGCCGAGCCGCTTTTCGGGCATCTGCTTGCGAAGCCCGCTGCCGAGGCCGCGCCTGCGCGGTTCTTCAATGGCGAACGGCGCGAGATGCGCGGGCTCGAGCAGGTACATTTCGCTTTAGCCCTGGAGGCGCCGGATTACCGGGCCGAGGATTTCTACGTATCGCAGGTTTTCTCCAATGCGCTGGGGGGCGGTATGTCCTCGCGGCTTTTCCAGCGGCTGCGCGAGGATCGCGGTTTGTGCTACACGGTGTTCGCGCAATCGGGCGCTTATTTCGATACGGGGATGATCACGATCTATGCCGGGACGGGCGGTGATGAAATCGGGGCGCTGGCGGAACTGACCATCGACGAGTTGAAACGCGCGGCTGCGGATATGAGCGAGCCGGAAATCGCGCGGGCGCGCGCGCAGATGAAAGCGGGGCTGCTGATGGGGCTCGAAAGCCCTTCGGCGCGGGCCGAGCGGCTGGCGAAGCTCTTGTCGATCTGGGGGCGCGTGCCGGATGTTTCCGAGGCGATTGCGCGGATTGATGCTGTGGCCGCACCCGAGGCGCGGGCGCATGCGGAGGGGCTGCTCAGCGGGTCGGGGCTGGCCCTGGCGCTTTACGGGCCGATCGCGCGCGCGCCGCGCCTGTCGCAGCTCAGCGCACGGCTTGCGGCCTGATGCTGGGGCTGCGGGGCAAGCTGCGGATCGAGACCGAGCGTCTGATGCTGCGCCTGCCGCAACATTCCGATTTCCGGCAATGGTCGGAGCTGCGCCGTCGCTCGCGTGGCTTTCTCTCGCCTTGGGAGCCGACATGGTCGGATGATCATCTGACGCGGCGTGCGTTCACCAATCGCGTGAGTTGGGCCGCACGCTGCTATCGCAACGACACAGCATTGCCGCTGTTCCTGATCCGCAAGGATGATGATGCGCTTGTGGGGGCGATCACGCTCGACAATATCCGCCGTGGCCCGGCGCAGGCGGGCACACTTGGCTATTGGGTGGGCGCGCCTTTCGTGCGGCAAGGATATATGCGCGAGGCGATTGATGCTGTGGTGCACCATGCCTTCACGGAAATGGACCTTTCGCGCATCGAGGCGGCCTGCCTGCCGGAGAATGAAGCTTCGCGCGGGGTACTGGAGCGGGCGGGGTTCAAATATGAGGGCGTCGCGCAGAGCTATCTGCAGATCAACGGGCGCTGGCGCAATCATGTGCTCTATGCCAATCTGCGCCATGACCGGCGCGGGCGGACGGATGCCGGGCGCTAGGGCGGCCGGGGCGACAGAGCGCGCCCGCCCACCCACCCCGGCCTTGCGGCTGCGCCGCAAGACCTCGCGCGCCCTGTCGCCCCGGCCGCCATCTGATGGAGAGCCTGCATGCTGACCCCATGCGACAGCGCGTTTCAAAAAACTCTGGCGCGAGAGTTGCCTGACGGGACGCTGGTCACGCCGAGCCCGGGCTATCTGGAAGAGCCGCGCGGGCGTTGGCGCGGGCAGGCCGGGGCTGTGGCGCTGCCGCGCAGCACTGAAGAGGTCGCGGGGATCCTGCGCGCTTGCCACTGCGCCCGCGTGCCTGTCGTGCCCTATGGTGGGGGCACGGGGCTGGTGGGGGGGCAGGTTTGCTCCGACGGGGTGGTGCCTTTGGTGCTCTCGCTGGAGCGGATGCGGGCCATTCGTGCGGTCTTTCCCTCCGAGAATGTGCTTATCGCGGAGGCGGGCGCGATTCTGGTCGATGTGCAGAAAGCGGCCGCAGATGTCGGGCGGTACTTCCCGCTCTCGCTGGCCTCGGAGGGTTCGGCGCGGATTGGAGGGCTTCTGGGGTGCAATGCCGGCGGTGTGAATGTGATCCGCTACGGGAATGCGCGCGATCTGGTGCTGGGGCTGGAGGCCGTGCTGCCCGATGGTCGGATCTGGCATGGGCTCAAGCGGTTGCGCAAGGATAACACGGGCTATGATCTGCGCCATCTGCTGATCGGCTCCGAAGGCACGCTGGGGGTGATCACGGCCGCAAGCCTGCGCCTTGCGCCGCAGCCTGCGGCACAGGGGGCCGCGCTGATGGTGGTGCCCGACCCGGACGCAGCGCTGCGCCTGTTGGCACTGGCTCAGGCGCAGCTTGGCGACGGTATTTCCGCGTTCGAGCTGATAAGCGGCATGGGGCTTCAATTTCTGGCCGAGACCATGCCGCAAGTCCGCCAGCCCTTCGCAACACCGCCCGACTGGATGGTGCTGATCGATCTCGGACTGCCAGAGGGATTGGTCCCGGAATCTGCACTGGAGCGGCTATTCGCGGAGGCCGCCGAAGCGGGCATTGTGAACGATGGTGTGATCGCAGCAAGCCTCGGACAGCGTGCCGAGTTCTGGGCCATGCGCGAAGCCATCCCCGAGGCGAACCGCCATATCGGCTCGATCCTGAGCCATGACATCTCGCTGCCGCTCTCGGAAATTCCGGCTTTCATCGCGCAGGCCGGGCCAGAGCTTGCGAGGATCAATGACTACCGGATCAACTGTTTCGGGCATCTGGGCGATGGCAATCTGCATTACAATGTCTTCCCGATGGCCGGGGGTAGTCGCGCCGACCATGCAGCGGAGCAGGATGCGATCAAGACCTGCGTGCATGACTTGGTCCACAGCCTCGGCGGGTCGGTCAGTGCCGAGCATGGGATCGGGCGGCTCAAGACCGCTGATCTGGTCAAATATGGCGATCCGGTGAAGCTCGCTGCGATGCGCGCGATCAAGGAGGCGCTCGATCCACATGGGATCATGAACCCCGGCGCGGTGCTAGCCTAGCGCGAAATGCAGCGCGAACAGCACTGCCGCGCCACCGAAAATGGTGAGCGTGGCATTGCGGGTCCAGAGACTGATCGCGATGGTTGCAAACGCTGCGCCAAGGCGCACCGCGTCGAGACTGCCCCCGGTGGCTTGCGGAAACAGGATCAGCGGCGTGATCATGCCCGGCATCCCCGCAACGGCTGTATAGCGCAGATGCCGCAGCACCCATTCGGGCAGATCGCGATTGCCGATGATGCCCAGAAATGACAGCCGCAAAAGGTAGGAGCCCAGCCCCAGCCCGATGATGATCGTCCAGATCTGCGCGGTCGTGAAGCTCATGCCGCCCTCTTTGCGGTCATGCGCCGCTCGACCTCGGCCCCTGCCATCATCGCCAGCAGGGCGGCGATCAGAAGCCCGAGATTGAAGGGCACAAAGGCGAAGACCAGCACGCCGATGATGGAGACCAGCGCCGCGACGACATGCGCGGCCGTGCGCAGCATCGGAATGATCAGCGCGAGAAAGGTGATGGGGACTGCGAAATCGATCGGCAACCCGGCCGGAACGGCAGTGCCCAGAACCGCACCTGCCCATGTCGAGAGATACCAGAGCGGGCAGATCGGCGTCACAATCCCCATGTAATAGGCGAGCTTCTGGCCGGCCCGCATCTCGGGCGTGTTCTCGTATTTCAGGATCGAGGCCGCATAGGCCTGATCGACCATGAAATACGACACCATGCCGCGCTTCCACCACGATATCCGGCCCAGATGCGGGGCGAGCGAGGCCGAATACATCGCCATCCGCAGATTGACCGCGAGCGAGGCTGCGAGAACGATCAGGACCGGAGCATTGTCGACCATCATCTGCACGGCCACGAATTGGGCAGCCCCGGCGATGACCAACACTGTGAAGCCCATCACTTGCGCAAGGTTCAACCCGGCTTCGGTCGCGACCACGCCAAAGACGGCGCCGAAGGGCACGATGACAAGAATGAATGGCATGCCATCGCGCACGCCTTGCCAGTAGTCGCGGGGGAGCGCCATCATGCGGGCCTTTCAGTCATGCAGCCGCGCTGGGCTGCGCAAGATATAATTCACAGGTGAAGTATCTAGCGGACCGTTCTGGCGACTGCAAGCCAATCAGGAAAATACGCCTGAAACACGTCCCAGCAGCATGAAGGCGCGCGCGGAGCGCGTGTCAGCCAGGGCCGAGATCTGGCTGTCATCCGCATCTGCGGCAAAATTCGCGAAGACGCGATCGAACTCGCGCAGGAACAGATGCACGCTGGCGCGAAATTCCGGGTCGGAGCGCATACGCCCCGATGTGATCGCAAGGCAGGAGCGGTCGCGAATACCGCCCAGCGGGGCGATTTCAGCGCCACGGCGACCCTCGGCAAAGGCGCGCCAGATCTCGGGCCGTGCGCGATCAGGGCGCAGATCATCCATATAGATGCCTTCCTGCGCAAGCCGGGTCAGCACATCCTGCGCCGCGCGGATCAGGGGCGCTAGGCGGGGGTCTGCAAGCGCGAGGCGCAGGGAATCGAAACCTTGCTGATCGGCCTCGTTTTCAGGGAAATGCAGCGCGCGGATCAGATCGGCAGGCGGAACCGCGCTGCTCTCGGCTTGCGGCAGGGTTTCCAGCCCAAGGCTGGCCTGACCTTCGGTTTCGCGCGGGGCAGCGGCGTTCTTGCGGGCGCGTTGCGAAAAAAACATCGTCAGGCTGGTCTCGGTGGCCTGCTGGCGGGCCTTGAGCGCCTCGAGATGGCTTTGCGCGATGGGTGATATTGCGGATGTGTCTGTGTCTTTCTGCAACAGCGCCTGGCGCAGTTCATCGACCTTGCCCTGCAACGCTTGGGTTTCGCGGCCAAGCGACCATGTTGCGGCCGCGACGAGAAGCCCCAGCGCGATCACCACCGCCGGCATGAAAACCGCAAAGCCCAGTGCGATGAGGGTCAACGCATCCATGGCCTCGAAATCAGCGACCAGCAGGAAGGCGAGCGCGGCGAGGCAGAAGGCGATGAATGCAGCCGCACGGGCGATGCGCGGCTCCAGCCCGCGCGGCTTGCGCTTTGCGCGGTCGGCAGTGGTGAGTTGGGGCGCGTCCGCGCGCATCTTACTTGAAATCGACGGACAGGATCTCGTAGCTGCGCGCCCCGCCGGGGCTGCGCACCTCCACGGAATCGCCCTCATCCTTGCCGATCAATGCGCGCGCGAGGGGGGATTTCAGGTTCAGCAGACCTTTTTCGAGATCCGCTTCAGGCTCGCCCACAATTTGATAGGTGCGTTCCTCATCCGTGTCTTCATCCACGATTGTGACTGTCGCCCCGAACTTGATCGAGCCTGAAAGTTTGGCAGGATCAATCACCTCCGCGCGCGACAGGATGGACTCGATCTCCTTGATGCGCCCTTCGACGAAGCTCTGCTTTTCGCGGGCCGCGTGATACTCGGCGTTCTCCGAGAGATCGCCATGCTCGCGCGCCTCCGATATCGCCCGGATAATCGCTGGACGTTCTTCGGATTTCAGCTTTCGCAATTCGGCATCGAGCATTTGCTGACCAGTGCGGGTCAGGGGCATTTTGTTCATGTGACGTCCCCTCACGATAAAAAAGACCGCCCACGGCCGGGCCGGGGCTGTCACGGGATTTTTGTATATCAGAACGCACACGCTTGCGGATTGCAAGCATAATGCGCGCGTGGATTCACGTCTGCGCGCCGCTGCATCGCGCCCGATGCTGCGACGCCGCGTCTGCATTGAATTGTGCAACAGCGCTGGCTAAGTGTAAGCGGAATGAGTTCAAGTCAACCCGCCCGCCACGCGCATGATGAGGAGTCACAATGTCGGCTATTGAACGCGAAGCGATGGAATATGATGTCGTGATTGTTGGCGCAGGGCCTTCCGGTCTGTCAGCCGCGATCCGGCTCAAGCAACTCGATGCCGAGTTGAATGTAGTCGTCCTCGAGAAAGGTTCCGAAGTCGGCGCGCATATCCTGTCTGGCGCTGTGCTTGATCCCTGCGGGCTCGACGCTTTGATCCCCGACTGGAAGGAGCGCGGCGCTCCCATTACCGTGCCTGTGCGCAAGGATAACTTTTACATGCTCGGCGAAGCGGGCAAGATGCGCATCCCGAACTGGCCGATGCCGCCGCTGATGAACAATCACGGTAACTACATCGTCTCGATGGCGAATGTCTGCCGCTGGATGGCAGAGCAGGCCGAGGCGTTGGGGGTAGAGATCTTCCCGGGCATGGCCTGTTCGGAACTGGTCTATGACGGCGCGCGCGTGAAAGGCGTGGTCGCAGGCGAATTCGGCAAGAACCCCGATGGCTCGCCCAGCGATGCCTATGAGCCGGGGATGGAACTGCATGGGAAGTATGTGTTCCTTTCCGAAGGGGTGCGCGGGTCGCTCTCGAAAGAGGTGATGGCGAAATACGAGCTGTCCAAGGGCAAGGAGCCGCAGAAATTCGGTCTCGGGATGAAGGAGATCTGGGAGATCGACCCCGAGAAGCATCGCGAGGGGACTGTGACCCACACCATGGGCTGGCCGCTGGGCAAGAATGCCGGGGGTGGGTCGTTCATTTACCACATTGACAACAATCAGGTCTATGTGGGGTTCGTGGTGCATCTGAACTACGAAAATCCATATCTCTCGCCCTATCACGAATTCCAGCGCTTCAAGCATCACCCGATGGTTGCCGAACTCTTGAAAGGCGGCAAGCGCGTGGCGTATGGCGCGCGCGCGATCAGCGAAGGCGGGTATCAGTCCATTCCGAAGCTGGTCTTTCCGGGCGGGGCGCTTCTGGGCTGCTCGGCCGGGCTGGTGAATGTGCCGCGCATCAAGGGCAACCACAACGCCATGCTCTCGGGCAAGGCAGCGGCCGAGGCCGCGCATGACGCGATCAAGGCGGGTCGCGAAGGGGATGAGCTGGAGGCTTATGAAAAGGAGCTGCGCGACGGTCCTGTAGGGAAAGACCTCAAGAAAGTTCGCAACGTCAAGCCCATGTGGTCCAAATACGGGCTTCTTCCGTCGCTCACTCTGGGCGGGTGCGATATGTGGACCAACACGATCGGCTTCTCGCTCTTTGGGACGATGGGCCATGGCAAATCCGATGCCGCTGCAACGGGCGAGGCAAAGAAGTACGCGCCCATCGACTATCCCAAGCCCGATGGCACGCTCAGTTTCGACCGGCTGACCAATGTGGCCTATTCCTTCACCAATCACGAGGAAAGCCAGCCCGCGCATCTTACGCTGAAGGATGACTCGGTGCCCATTGCTGTCAATCTGCCCAAATATGCAGAACCCGCGCAGCGCTATTGCCCCGCTGGCGTTTATGAGGTGGTGGAGGAAGAGGGCAAGGAGCCGCGCTTTGTCATCAACTTCCAGAACTGCGTGCATTGCAAGACCTGCGACATCAAGGATCCCAGCCAGAATATCCACTGGGTCACTCCGCAGGGTGGCGACGGGCCGAACTATCCGAACATGTGACCTGTCGGGGCGTGACGATCCGGTGAGATCTGCCTGGTCTGGGCTGCTTTCGCGGTCTGGATGATTGCCACTGGGCGTCACGCATCCTAGTGTTACGTCAGAACCAAGCATGATGGAGCGCCAAGCACGTGTTTTTTTTCGGCCGCCTTGCCAAGGTTTTCGCTGTCGCAGCCCTTCTTCTCATAGCGCCAGCAGTGCAGGCCGCCGATGACGGTCGCATCCCGCCGGGTTTGGCGAGCGCTTTCCTGACCGGGCGCATCGCCGTTGCCCAAGACGATTTCGCGCAGATGGCAGAGAGCTATGATCGCGCGCTGCGGGCCGATCCCGAGAATACGACGTTCCGCGAACTGGCGATGCAAGGCTGGCTGCTGAGCGGCGAGTTCGAGCCCGCCGCACGTCTTGCAGCCGATGCGGCGGCGGCCGGGCAGTTGACACAGCCGGGCGCTCTCATCCTGCAGGCCGATGCGTTAAAGCGTGGGGCCTATGACGCAGTTGTGGGCGCGCTGGAAGATGGGCAGCGCACGGGCCCGCTTACAGACGCTATGGGGGTCGCCTGGGCGCGCCTTGGAAAAGGTAGCATGTCAGACGCGCTGGAGGCGATTGATCGCGCCGTCGCGGAGCGCTCTGAGCTTGCCCCTTTCGCGCTCTACCACAAGGCATTGGCACTCGCGCTGGTTGGCGATATGGAGGGCGCGGCCGATATCCTTTCGGGGGAAATCGAAGGGCCTGTCAGCCTCTCGCGGCGCGGCGTTCTGGCGCATATGACCATCCTGTCGCAAATTGGCCGGTTCGAGGAAGCGCGGGAATTGGCGGCGGCGATGTTCGGCAGCCCGCCCGAGGATGATGTCGCCGAGATCATCGCCTCGCTCGACGCCGAGGAGCCGGTGCCCTTTACCACGGTCACCTCTGCAAGTGATGGGATGGCGGAAGTCTATTTCACGCTGTCCGGCGCGCTTGTTGGCGAGCGCGACGACTGGCTTCCCATCATTTATGGCCAACTGGCGCTGGCCCTGCGCCCGGATCATGCGGATGCCATCCTTCTGACGGGCCAGTTGCTCGAACGTGCTGGCCAATACGAGCTTGCCGATCAGACCTATCTGATGATGCAGGAAACGGATCCGCAGTTCCTCGGCGCACAACTGGGTCGGGCCAATGCGCTCTATCAGTCGGGGCAGGAGGATGAGGCCATCGAAAGCCTTATCGAGCTTGGCGACTTGCGCCCCGATTCCCCGCAGGTGTTCAGCACGTTGGGCGATCTTCTGCGCCGCGAAGAGCGTTTTGAAGAGGCCGTTGACGCCTATACAAGCGCGATCGACATGATCGACGAGATCGAAGAGCGGCACTGGGTTCTGCTCTACACCCGCGCGATTGCGCTGGAGCGGATCGGCGAATGGGAGAGCGCCGAACCGGAATTTCGTCGCGTGCTGGAATTCGTGCCCGAAGAGCCACAGGTGCTGAACTATCTCGGATACTCGCTGATCGAGCAGCGCCGCAATCTTGATGAGGCGCTCGACATGATCGAGCGCGCCGTCGAGGGGGAGCCCGATAGCGGCTATATCGTGGACTCGCTGGGTTGGGCCTATTATCGGCTGGGCCGTTATGAGGAGGCCGTGCCGGTGATGGAACGCGCGGTAGAGCTCATGCCACGCGACCCGATCCTGAACGACCATCTGGGTGATGTCTATTACGCGGTAGGCCGCGAACGCGAGGCGCGTTTTCAGTGGCGTCGTGCGCTGTCTTTTGCGCCGCATCCCGATCTCGATGTCGATCTGGTACGCCGCAAGCTGGAAATCGGCAAGGATGCAGCGCTGGAAGAGCATGAAGGCGCCGAATGAGCAGTGCCGAGCTTGCGCCGGCCAAGGTCAACCTCACCTTGCATGTAACCGGACAGCGCGCGGATGGTTATCATCTGCTTGATTCGCTGGTTGTGTTCACAGAACTCGGGGACACAGTGTCAGCCCGCCCCGGTCGTGGCCTGTCGCTGAGCATCAAGGGGCCGGAGGCCGCTGGGCTCAGCGCAGGGCCGGACAATCTGGTCTGGCGCGCGGCGCGGCTTACGGGCGCCGAGGATGTGGCGTTGTTGCTGACCAAGCGGTTACCGCGCGCCTCGGGCATCGGTGGCGGATCCTCCGATGCGGCTGCGGCATTGCGCCTGATCGCGCGGATGACCGGCGCGGTACTGCCAGACCCGTCCGCAACCCTGGCGCTTGGCGCGGATGTGCCTGTTTGCCTTGCCCCCGGCCCGCAGCGCCTGCAGGGCGTGGGCGAGGTGGTAACGCCTTTGCCCGCCTGTCCCGAACTATGGCTGGTTCTGGTCAATCCTCGTATCGAGGTCGCGACGCCGCAGGTCTTCGCGAAACTTGCGCACCGCGATAACCCGCCAATGCCGGACGCCCTGCCGCATTGGCCCGATGCAGTGGCGCTCTGTGACTGGCTGGCGGAGCAACGCAATGATTTGCAAGCCCCTGCCTGTGCGATGGTGCCCGAGATCGGCAGGGTCATTGACGCCCTTGCCGGGACAACCGGCTGCGCCTTGGCACGCATGTCAGGATCGGGCGCGACGTGCTTCGGACTGTATGCGCAGCGCAAAACGGCCGAGGCCGCCGCCACTGCGCTCCGGGCCGATCATCCTCGCTGGTGGATCAGGGCCACGAAAACTCTGTCTCAGTAAAGCCGGGCCACGACATAATCGGCCAGATCCGCAAGCATATCGCGTATCGGATGGTCGGGCAGCGGGTCGAGCGCGGCCTTGGCCTTGGCTGACCAGTCCAACGCCTCCTGTCGCGCGCTTTCCATTGTGCCGTGACGCGCCATGATCGCCTGCGCCTGCTCGAAATCGCCCGCGTCCTGACGCCCCGCGCCGATCACGCGCTCCCAGAAGGCGCGCTCTTG
This sequence comes from Paracoccaceae bacterium, assembly GCA_003567315.1. Taxonomy (GTDB): domain Bacteria; phylum Pseudomonadota; class Alphaproteobacteria; order Rhodobacterales; family Rhodobacteraceae; genus Roseinatronobacter. The sequence continues at coordinate 193,588 of PWZT01000037.1, read as the reverse complement.
CGCATCGGCGCGCGCCACGGCCCGGATGACGGGCAGTGTCACTTTCCGTTCGCGGAAATCATCGCCGATATTCTTGCCGATCCCCGCGCCCGCGCCGCCGTAATCGAGCCAGTCATCGACCATCTGGAAACTGACCCCAAGCGCATCGCCATAAGCGAACAGTGCCTGCACATGCGCCTCGGGCGCTTCCGCCAGCACGGCCCCCGACTCGGTGGCCGCCGAGAACAGCGCCGCTGTCTTGCCCCGGATCACGCGCAGATACTGGTCTTCGGTCGTGGCGATATTCTGAGCGGTCGTCAGTTGCAGCACCTCGCCTTCGGCAATCGTCGCGGAGGCATTCGAGAGGATGTCCAGCACCCGCAGCGAGCCGCAAGCCACCATCAACTGAAAGGCGCGCGCGAACAGGTAATCACCCACCAGCACCGAGGACTTATTGTCCCAGAGCAGATTGGCGGTCGCCCGCCCGCGCCGTTGCTGGCTTTCATCCACCACATCGTCATGCAGCAATGTCGCCGTATGAATGAACTCGACTGTTGCCGCCAGATGATGGTGGTATTCGCCCCGATACTTGCACAAATGCGATGCTGCGAGCACCAGCATGGGGCGGATGCGTTTGCCCCCCGCCTCTATCAGATGCGCCGTGACTTCTGGGATACGCGGCGCGTGTTCCGAAGCCATGCGGGCGCGGATCAGCGCATTGACCTGCGTCAGATCTGCCTCCAGATAGGTGGCCAGGCGGTCATGCGGGGCCTGATGCTGCGATGCCTGGGTCATGTATTGCGTGTCCATCGGTCTTGCGCGTCCTGTCTCGACAAATCGTTCTCTTAGGACTTAGGGTGGCGGCATGAAAGAGCTACTGCGCACAACCGATCCGACCATAATTCCTTTTGCCACGGCCATCCTGCAGGGCGAGGGTATAGAGGTGTTTGATATTGACGTCCATATGCACACGCTCGAATCCACCCTGGGGATGATGCCACGTCGCCTGATGGTGCGGCGCGAGGATCATTTCATGGCTGTCTCGATCCTGCGTGACAACGGCATCCCGCTGCATGACTGAAGCCGCGCTGACGCAGGATGCGTTCCTGAACGGTAAGGTGATGATCTGGCAGCCACGCAGGGGCTATCGTGCAGCGACAGACCCGGTGTTTCTGGCGGCTTCGGTGCCCGCGCGCCCTGGCCAATCCGTGCTGGAACTGGGCTGCGGGGTAGGGGTGGCCTCGCTCTGCCTTGCTGCGCGCGTCCCGGGGCTGCGGCTGACCGGGGTGGAGCTGCAGCCCGACTATGCTTCCCTCGCCCGCCGCAACGCGCACGAAAATGACGCCGAGATGGAGGTGATCGAGGCCGATCTTGCAGCGCTCCCCGCTGATCTGCGCGCGCGCAGCTTCGACCATGTCATAGCCAATCCGCCCTTTTACGCCGCCCATGGCCCCGCCGCACAGGACGCGGGCCGCGACAGGGCCTTGCGCGAGGCGACACCGCTGGCCACTTGGATCGACGTCGCGCTCAGGCGCTGCCGCGATGGTGGCTATGTGAGCCTCATTCATCTGACCGAACGTCTGCCCGACCTGCTCGCAGGCTTCGTGGGCCGCGCCTCCTGCACTGTGCTGCCGCTTGCCGCGCGCGCGCAGCGGCCCGCGCGGCGGGTCATCGTGCAGGCGCGCAAGGGGGGGCGGGCACCCTTCATGCTCCTGCCCCCGCTCGTGATCCATGAAGGCGCGCATCATCCGGGCGATGGTGAATATTTCACCGACGCTGTGCGCGCGCTGATGCGGGATACAGGCGCGCTCGATCTTGCGGCGATGGCGCGCGGCTGAGCCCTTGTCGCCACCCGCAGCACAGGGCATAGAAGGCGCGATGGCGAAACAACTCGATTATTCCACCCTGCGCGAGATCTTCGCCCGCTTTCAGGCGGCGGACCCCGAACCGAAAGGGGAATTGGAGCATGTGAACGCCTTCACGCTGGTCGTGGCCGTGGCGCTCTCGGCGCAAGCGACGGATGTGGGCGTGAACAAGGCCACGCGCAGGCTGTTCGAGATCGCCGATACGCCCGAAAAGATGCTGGCGCTGGGGGAAGAGGGCGTCATCGAGCATATCAAGACCATCGGGCTCTATCGCAACAAGGCGAAGAATGTCATCAAGCTCAGCCGCATTCTCGTCGAGCAATATGGCGGCGAGGTGCCCTCCTCCCGCGTGGCGCTTCAGGCGCTGCCCGGCGTGGGGCGCAAGACGGCCAATGTCGTGCTCAATATGTGGTGGCGCATGCCTGCGCAGGCCGTGGATACGCATATCTTCCGCGTCGGCAACCGCACTGGCATCTGTCCGGGGCGCGATGTCAACGCGGTCGAGCGCGCCATCGAGGATCATGTGCCCGCCGAATATCAACTCCACGCCCATCACTGGCTGATCCTGCATGGCCGCTATACCTGCAAGGCGCGCAAACCCGCCTGCGGCACCTGCCTGATCCGCGACCTGTGCCAATTCGAGGACAAGACATTATGAAACGCTACCAGATCGCCGGAATCGGCAATGCGATCGTGGATGTGATCGCGACCGTGGATGATCGCTTTCTTGACAGGATGGAAATTCACAAGGGCATCATGCAGCTTGTCGAACGCGACCGCGCCGAGACGCTCTATGGCGCGATGACGGATCGCGCCCAGGCCTCGGGCGGGTCGGTCGCGAATACTATCGCGGGCGCGGGCAAGCTCGGGCTGCGGGCGGCCTTCGTGGGCCGGGTAAATGACGATGCGCTGGGGCGGTTTTACGCGTCCGATACCTCCGCCGATTTCGTCAACACGCCTGTGGCGGGGGGCGAATTGCCAACCTCACGCAGCATGATTTTCGTCACCCCCGACGGGGAGCGGTCGATGAACACCTATCTCGGGATTTCCGCCGAGCTCGGGCCCGAGGATGTGGATGCAGAGGTGATGGCCGCCTCCGAGATCGTGTTTCTGGAGGGCTATCTGTTCGACAAGGACAAGGGCAAGGAAGCATTCCTCAAGGCCGCACGCGCCTGCCGTAGCGCTGGTGGGCGGGCTGGCATCGCGCTGTCGGACCCGTTCTGCGTGGACCGGCATCGCGCCGATTTCCGCAAGCTGGTTGCGCAGGATATGGATTATGTCATCGGCAATGAACAGGAATGGGTCTCGCTCTATCAGGCCAATGATCTCGACGATGCGCTCGCGCAAGCAGTGCGCGATTGCGACTTGGTGATCTGCACGCGCTCGGGCGATCCGGTCTGGATTTTTGAGCAAGGCCAGCGCCATGAGATCCCGGTGACGAAGGTTACGCCGGTTGATGCGACCGGGGCAGGCGATCAGTTTGCGGCGGGTTTTCTCTTTGGGCTGGCGACCGGGCAGGACATCGACACGGCCGGGCGGATGGGGGTGATCGCGGCAACGGAAGTCATTTCGCATCTGGGCGCACGACCCAGGACAGACCTGCAGGCCGCTTTCGCGCGCGCTGGTTTGGTGTGAGCAATCTTGCGTGAGGCAGCGGAGTAGGGCAGTGTGACGCCGATCTCGTTGCGGAGTGTTCTCATGAAAAAACCTTTGCTTGCCTTGGCCGTTGCCGGTCTGACCGCTGTTCCGGTCCTCGCCGATCCTTTCGAGGAGGCGCTCGAGACAGCCCTTGAAGCCTATCGCGATGGCGATCTGCAATATGTCGAGGATGAACTGGCCCGCGCGCAGCGTATCCTCGGGGACATGAAAGCGCAGGGGCTGGCCGATTTTCTGCCAGAGCCGCCAGAGGGCTGGACGCGCGAGATCGACACCAGCGCAGGGCAGATGCTGGGTTTCATCGGCGGCGGCACTTTGGCCAGTGCCACCTATCGCAGCGACTCAGAGAGCTTCGATCTGTCGCTGATGGCCGATAATCCGATGGTCGCGCAACTGGCGATGATGATCGGCAATCCGGGCATGATCGCGCAGATGGGGGGCGAGGTGGAGCGGATCAATCGCGTCCGCTTCCTGCGTGAGGATCGCAGCCTGCGCGCGATTGTCGGCAATCGCGTGCTGGTGCAGGCCGAAGGGGCGGAGCCGGAGGTGATGATCCCGCTGCTCGAGCAGATCGATTTCCGGGCGATGGAGAATTTCGGCAACTGAGCCAACAGCCAACAGGCTTGCAAGGCCGCATCGCATGACCCATATCTGCGCAAGGATCAGGAGAGCCTTGCAATGATGGGATACACCAAGACCGCAATTCTGATGGCCGCGATGACCGCGCTCTTCATGGGTATCGGCTATCTCTTGGGCGGGGGCGCGGGGCTTGTGCTCGCGCTGGCCGTGGCGGCAGGCATGAATGCCTATGCCTACTGGAATTCCGACAAGGCCGTGTTGCGGATGCACAATGCGCAGGAATGCAACAGCCAGGTCCATCCCGAATTGCAGCGCATGGTGCATCGGCTGGCAGATGATGCCGGCATGCCGCATCCGCGTGTCTATGTGATCAACGAGGATCAGCCCAACGCCTTCGCCACGGGCCGCAACCCCGAAAACGCGGCTGTGGCCGCGACAACCGGGCTCTTGCGGCGCATGTCGGATGAGGAAGTGGCCGCCGTGATGGCGCATGAACTCGCCCATATCAAGAATTACGACACGCTGATCATGACCATTACCGCGACCTTCGCGGGGGCAATCTCGCTGCTGGCCAATTTCGCGATGTTCTTCCGTGGCGGGCGCAATCAGGGCGCAGGCGGCGTGATTGTGGCGCTTGCGGTCATGATCCTTGCGCCGCTCGCGGCCGCTGTCGTGCAAATGGCGATCTCACGCTCGCGCGAATACGAGGCGGATCGCGTCGGCGCCGAAATCTGTGGCAACCCGCTCTGGCTCGCCTCGGCGCTGGAGAAGATACAGGGTTTCGCCTCGCGCATTGATTATGACCGTGCCGAACAGAACCCGCAGACAGCGCATATGTTCATCATCAACCCGCTGCATGTCCATAAGCGCGACAAGCTGTTTTCGACCCATCCGAATACCGAAAACCGAATCGCGGCGCTGGTCAGCCTGGCAGAGCAGAGCGGCGTGTCGCAGGCGTCTCGCCCCCAGCGCGCCAATCCCTGGGGGTGAGCGCACAGGCCGCTTTCAGAGCGGTAGCAACGGCGCGCGCCCGTCCTCGGTCAGCACCCAGACCTGCCGGTCCTCGATAACCACCGTCGTCAGCGGCCCGCCATAGGCTGCGCGGCTGTCGATATTCACGCGGTTGCGATAATGCGTCGGGCGTGGGATCGCGGTGTGGCCATGCAGGATCAGGGGCCCGTGATCGCGCGTATCCATCAGGAACGGGTCGCGGATCCAGACCAGATCCTGTTCGCTCTGGTGCTCCAGCGGCACACCGGGGCGGATGCCCGCATGCACATGCAGCAGATCACCATATGTGTGGTAGAGCGGGCAGGCTTGCAGGAAAGCAATGTCCTCGGGGGGCACGGCCTTCAACGCCTCGGCGCGGGCGGTCTTGATATGAAACGAGGTCGGACGATAGAGCCCGTAGGACATGAGCGTTTCCGCCCCGCCGATCATCGGATGCAGATAGGTGACGCCCTCGCGCAATTGCGGGTCGCGCCAGCCGGGATCGCTCAGAAACCGCTCGAACAGCCGGTCGTGATTGCCCTTGACCACCACCCATGGCGCGCCAGCGGCGATCCCTTCGCGCAGAAAGCGGATCACGCCCGCGCTGTCAGGCCCGCGATCCACCAGATCGCCGAGATGGATCACAGGCGCATCGGGGTCGCGGCACGCCCTGCGATCCGCCTCGATCCGGCGATGCGCGTCGCTGAGCAGGGAAAGCTGCCCGTGAATATCGCCGATGGCATAGCTGCGCATTATCGCTTCCCGTCATGGTGAAGATGGTCCCGAAGACCGGGGCCATCTTCGCATGGACTCACGCGACATCAAAGACAAGCGGACGCACCTGCCGGAACATCCCGGTCGCGCGCAGCTTTTCCAGAACGGGCTCGGGCGGTTGCGCATCAAGATACAGAAGCGCAATCGCATCCTTCCCGGCCTCGGATCGGCCCAGCGTGAAGTTCGCGATATTCACCCCGTTCTCGCCCATCGTGTGCCCCAGCGTGCCGATGATGCCGGGCACATCTTCATTCGTGGTGTAAAGCATATGCGCGCCCACTTCCGCGTCGAGCGTGATCCCCTTGATCTGGATGAAGCGCGGCTTGCCGTCAGAGAAGACCGTGCCCGCAATCGACCGCTCGCGCGTCGCGGTCACGACCGTGAGCTTGATATAGGCATCGAACACCCCCGATTTTCCTTGTGTCGTGCGCGACATCTGTATCCCGCGCTCCTTGGCCACGATCGGGGCGGAGACCATGTTCACATCCGGGTTACTGGCTTTCATCACGCCCGCGATCACGCTGCATCCCAGCGCATCGAGGTTCATCTCCGCCACTGAGCCATCATAAAGGATATTGATGGCCTTGATCGGCTCATCGGTCATCTGGCCAGCGAAAGCGCCCAGATGCGCGGCCAGTTTCAGCCACGGCCCCATCACGCGCGCCTCTTCCGCCGTGACCGAGGGCATGTTGAGCGCGTTCTGCACGGCCCCTGTCAGCAGGTAATCGGACATCTGCTCGGCCACTTGCAGCGCCACATTCTCCTGCGCCTCGGTGGTCGAGGCGCCCAGATGCGGGGTGCAGACGACATTGGGCAGGCCGAAAAGCGGGCTTTCGGTGGCAGGCTCGACCTCGAACACATCGAAGCCCGCCCCCGCGACATGCCCCGATTTCAGCGCCTCGGCGAGGGCGGCCTCATCAACCAGCCCACCACGCGCGCAGTTGATGATCCGCACGCCTTTCTTCGTCTTGGCGATGTTTTCGGCCGAGAGGATTTTCCGCGTCTTGTCGGTCAGCGGCACATGCAGCGTGATGAAATCGGCGCGCGCCAGCAATTCATCCAACTCGACCTTGGTCACGCCCAGCTTGGTCGCGCGCTCTTCCGACAGGAAGGGGTCATACGCGACCACCTTCATGCGCAGCCCGAGCGCGCGGTCACAGACGATCCCGCCGATATTGCCCGCACCGATCACGCCCAGCGTCTTGCCGGTCAACTCCACCCCCATGAAGCGCGATTTCTCCCATTTGCCCGCCTGGGTCGAGGCATCGGCTTCGGGGATCTGGCGCGCCACGGCCATCATCAGCGAAATCGCATGTTCTGCCGTGGTCACGGAATTGCCGAAAGGCGTGTTCATCACGATCACACCTTTTTTCGAGGCCGCCGGAATATCGACATTATCCACCCCGATCCCGGCGCGGCCCACGACCTTGAGGTTGGTTGCGGCTTCAAGCACCTTTTCGGTAACCTTGGTGGCGGAGCGGATCGCGAGCCCGTCATATTCGCCGATCACCGACAGGAGCTTTTCCTTGTCCTTGCCGATGGCGGGGTCGAAGGTCACATCAATGCCGCGATCACGAAAGATCTGAACGGCGGTTTCAGAGAGTTTGTCAGATACAAGTACCTTGGGTGCCATGAAATGTGGCTCCTGTCTTTGAGGGATAATCTGTGAGGGACGGCGGGCGAGGGCCCGCCGGTCAATGTTCAGGCCGCATCAGCAAGGGCCGCGCGCTCGGCATGATAGGCCCAGTCGAGCCAGCCCATCAGCGCCTCGATATCGGCGGTCTCGACTGTCGCGCCGCACCAGATCCGCAGCCCCGCAGGCGCATCGCGATACGCGCCGATGTCATAAGCCACGCCCTCGGCTTCCAGCCGTTTCGCGACGGCCTTGGCGAAGGCCGCGCCATCGGCAATCGCAGGATCGGTGAATTTCAGGCAGACACTCGTTGTGGAGGCGGTCGCCGGGTCTTCGGCCAGATTGGCGATCCAGTCATGCGTCTCGCAGAAACGCGCGATTACAGCCGCATTCGCATCGCAGCGCGCAATCAGCGCAGGCAGGCCGCCGATCTCGCGCGCCCAGTCGAGCGCGACAAGGTAATCCTCCACTGCCAGCATCGAGGGCGTGTTGATCGTCTCGCCCTTGAAGATGCCTTCATTCAGCTTGCCGCCCTTCGTCATGCGGAAAATCTTGGGCAGCGGCCAGGGCGGGGTGTAACTCTCCAGCCGTTCCACGGCGCGCGGGCTCAGGATCAGCATTCCATGCGCAGCCTCACCGCCCATAACCTTCTGCCAGGAGAAGGTCACGACATCGAGCTTGTCCCAGGGCAGACCCATTGCAAAAGCCGCCGAGGTCGCATCACAGATCGTGAGCCCCGCGCGATCCGATGGGATCATGTCACCATGCGGCATCCGCACGCCCGAGGTGGTGCCGTTCCATGTGAAAACCACATCAGTATCGTAATCAATCGCCGCCATATCGACGATCTGACCGTAATCGGCCGTGCGCACATCCGCATCGAGCTTCAACTGCTTGACCGCATCCGTCACCCAGCCCGCGCCGAAACTCTCCCAAGCGACCATCGTCGTCTTACGCGCGCCCAGTAGCGACCACATCGCCATTTCCACTGCGCCCGTGTCCGAGGCAGGCACGATCCCTATGCGGTAATCGTCGGGCACGCCGAGGATTTCGCGCGTGCCGTCAATGGCCGCTTTCAGCTTGGCCTTGCCGACAGCGGCGCGATGCGACCGCCCCAGCGGCGCATCAGCGAGTTTCGCAAGCTCGAATGTCGGGATTTTGGCGCAGGGGCCAGATGAAAAGCGCGGATTGTCCGGGCGCTTGGCCGGTTGTGCAGGTGCAGTCATGGTATCCTTCCAGATATATGCCCTTCGTTGGGGAAGGGTGTCCCGCCGCTGGAGATAGAGCGGGATCGAGGCTGGCACAAGACAGAAAATTCCACTAAGTCCCCGCATGCCCACAATCTGCATCCCCGCCTGTCCATCATCGGAAACTTGTCCATGTTCATCGTCACGCTGCTCACCAACCCCGCCACGCCCATGCTCGAGCGCCCGATCATCGAGGCACTGCGCAATGCCTGGGGCGGGGGCGATGCAGATTGGCTCAACCCCGGCATCGCAGCCGAATTTCCGCTCGCGCAGATGCCCGATAATCACTGGCAGGTCTGGGAAGATCTGCAAGGGCAGGGCATCGACCTCGCGATCCAGCCGGCCGAGGGGCGGCGCAAGCGGATGCTGCTGGCCGATATGGACAGCACCATGATCGGGCAGGAATGCATCGACGAGCTCGCCGATGAAGCCGGGGTCGGGGCCTATGTCGCCGATATCACCGCGCGCGCGATGAATGGCGAGCTGGAGTTCGAGGAGGCTCTGCGCGAGCGCGTGGCACTGCTAAAGGGCTTGAACGCGAGCGTGATCAGGAAGGTGCTGGACGAGCGGATCAGCTTCACCCCGGGCGGGCACGAGCTCATTGCGACGATGAAGGCGCATGGCGGGTATGCGGTGCTGGTCTCGGGCGGCTTCACTGCCTTCACCGCCCATGTCGCCAAAAGCCTTGGATTCGATGAACATCGCGCCAACACACTGCATATCGCGAATGACCAACTCTGCGGCACTGTTGCCGAGCCGATCCTTGGGCGCGCCGCCAAGGTGCAGGCGCTGGAGGAGATCTCCGCTCGGCTGGGCATCACCGCGCTGGAGGTCATCGCCGTGGGGGATGGCGCCAATGATCTGGGCATGTTGGGGCGCGCAGGGGCGGGTGTGGCGCTTCATGCCAAGCCTTCCGTGGCCGCGCAATGCGATCTGCGCATCAACCATGGCGATCTGAGCGCGCTGCTCTATCTTCAGGGGTACCGCGCAGATGAGTTTCGCGGTGGAGCATGAACATGTGAAGTTTTTTCACACCGCATTCTGGCAGAGCCTCTTGGACTGTGGCATGTTGCGTGGAACTCCCATGACCGGATGTTTGATAACAGGGACCCGAAAATGCCGATCCGCAACCGATTTTCCGAAATGCTGCCCGAGATCACAGAATGGCGCCGTGATTTCCACGCCCATCCCGAGCTTCTCTTCTATTGCCATCGTACTGCCGGAATCGTAGCCGATAAACTGCGCGAATTCGGCTGCGACGAGGTGGTCGAGGGGATCGGGCGCACGGGCGTTGTCGGTGTGATCCGGGGCAAGAGCACAGGCTCGGGGCGCGTGGTCGGGCTGCGTGCCGATATGGATGCGCTGCCGATCCATGAGGCGACCGGTGCGGCGCATGCCTCGAAAGAGGCGGGAAAGATGCATGCCTGTGGCCATGACGGGCATACCGCGATGCTGCTGGGCGCCGCGCGCTATCTGGCCGAGACGCGGAATTTCGATGGCACTGTCGTCGTGATCTTCCAGCCAGCCGAAGAAGGCGGCGGTGGCGGCGACGAGATGTGCCGCGACGGGATGATGGAGCGTTTCGGCATTCAGGAAGTCTACGGGATGCATAACTGGCCCGGCACCCCGCCGGGGGAATTCGCGATTCGCCCGGGCGCGTTTTTCGCGGCGACCGACCAGTTCGAGATTGCAGTCGAGGGCAAGGGCGGTCACGCGGCAAAGCCGCATCAATGCATCGACACGACAGTTGTCGCAGCGCAGCTGGTCGTCGCCATGCAGACGATCGTCAGCCGCAATGCCGATCCGACGCAGGAAATCGTGGTCTCGGTCACCTCCTTCGTGACCGAATCGCAGGCGTTCAACGTGATCCCGCAGCATGTGACGTTGCGCGGGACCGTCCGCACGCTCAGCCCCGAGATGCGGGAATTGGCAGAGACGCGGATCAAGGCGCTGGCCGAGCACACGGCGGCGGCCTTCGGCGCGCAGGCCCGGGTCGATTATCGTCGCGGCTATCCGGTGATGGTGAACACCGAGACAGAGACCGAACACGCCGTGGCGGCAGCCCGCGCTGTTTCAGGCCAATGCGCCACGGCGCCGCTCGTCATGGGCGGCGAGGATTTTGCCTATATGCTGCAGGAGCGTCCGGGCGCCTATATTCTTGTGGGCAATGGAGACACCGCCGATGTGCACCACCCGGCCTATGATTTCAATGACTCCGTGATCCCGGCCGGGTGCAGCTTCTGGGTCGAACTGGCAGAGCAACGCATGCCTGCCGCCTGACAGGCTTCGCTCACGAGGGGCCTGCCGACCGCGCACGCAGGTCCTGCGTGTTTCGTTGGTCTGGCAGAGAGTTGCGGGCCGCTACCGTCCTCAAAGAAAAAAGCCCCGGCATTGGCCGGGGCTTTTTTCATTTCTCAGGGCCTATCACGGGCAGGCAGCCTCGTAATATGTGCCATCGCCGCGGGCATAGGCGCAGCGGCCAGTCTGGGTGTTCTGCGCCAGAAGCGTCCCGGCGGCCGCACCTGCGACAGTGCCGATTATTCTCCAATTCGTATTGGCGCCGAACAGATTGGCAACTGCCAGCCCCCCGGCCGCACCGGCCACACCGCCGACGACGCTGCGCTCTTGCTGCGTCATCTGGCACCCTGCCAACGCGAACACCGCTGCAAGAATGGTTGCTGGGATCAGTTTTGTCATGACATCTCCTTCCGGGCCGCGCCCGATTACTGCATGCCACAAGAGCCTATCATATCCGAAGCGCGTGTCATCCCTGCATATTTGACATGTGCGATAGCCACTGGATATGCCGTATCTGACTGCGCCTGACATGATCCGCAGCCCTGCGGGCGCCACCGCTCAGCCAAATGTCAGATCGAGTGTCAGGCTGTTGACCTGATCATGGAAAACAACTTCGCAATTCTGCTCCTGAAGCTCCGCGGCAGCGAGGACAAACTGTATGCGCGCGGAGCTCAATTCCGCGAGCGGCGCCTTGTTTCTGACAGCAGTCCAGAGACTGTCATCGAGCTTCAGCCGGTCAGCACGCGCGCAAAATGTCATGCGGCCATTGGAGGCGCTCACCATGATCTTGCCGCCCCAGGGCAGCGCAGTCTCGAGGCACATGAGCAGCAGAAAAGCCAGTTTCACCTGCCGCCGCGTAAGGCTCTCGTCGCAGGACCACAGAAGCTCATGCTTTTGGTACGGACCCAGATCCTTGAGGATTGAGCGGATTTCGGCGTCTGAGATGCGTTGATCGGCGCTCACCGGACCAAAGGCCACGCGAAAGAACCGGAGTTTCGCACTCGCACTGCTGGTGCTTTGCGCGATCAGATCGAGTTCTTCACCAGGCGCAGACTGGCAGACCTGCATCAATTCGACCCCATTCCCGATCGCCCCGAGCGGGCTGACGAGGTCGTGGCAAATCCGCGCAGCCACCATCGCACTGATTTCGAATGGTGTGATTGATGTTTGCTCTGAACGCGCCTGCGCAGTATGCATGGGATTATGAGCCATCATGTCCTCTCCCCCGGTATGTTCGTGCGCCATCCTGATTACCCGCAATGGGGTCTGGGACAGGTCCAGTCCCGCATCGATGAGCGCGTTACTGTGAACTTCACAGAAGCAGGTAAAAAGGTCGTTAATGCGGCACAGGTCTCTCTCATCTTGGTTAATCCTGATTGAAGGCAGGGTTTCACAACCTTAAGTAGTATGCAAGGCGTATCCTGCAATTTTATAGAGGTAATCCCTGCATCTGTGAGCGGTATGGCATGGTAAAGCTCATCGAGCCCGTATCCGGACAACAGGGCAGCCTTCATGTGCGGCTTGCGCGCGATGCGCAGGATCTGCGCGCGGCGCAACGCCTGCGGTATCGCGTCTTCATCGAGGAAATGGGCGGGACAGGCCCCATGATCGATCACGTCAACCGGCTCGAGCGCGATGCATTCGATCCGATATTCGATCATCTTCTGCTTATCGACGGGCAGCGCGATCCGGACCACGCAGAGCATGTCGTCGGGGTGTATCGGCTTCTGCCGGACACGCGGCTTGGTCGTGCGGGCCGTTTCTATTGCGATGACGAGTTCGATCTCGCCCCGTTGCGCGGCTCCGGGCGTCGATTGTTGGAATTGGGTAGATCCTGTATCGATCCGGCGCATCGAGGGGGGCTTGGAATGTTGCATTTGTGGCAGGGGCTCGCGGAGTATGTGTTGCGCAACAGGATCGAGATACTCTTCGGTGCGGCCAGTTTTCCAAGTGATGACCCGATGCGATGGGTGCAGCCGCTCAGTTGGCTGCACCACCACCATCTCGCCCCACCCGCGTTACGTGTGACAGCGCGCCAGCCCGCCAGCTTCACCCCGATCGCGCCCGAGGCGCTGGACCGGCGGGCGGCACTGACGCAGATGCCGTCACTCATCCGCGCCTATCTGCGGCTCGGCGGCATGGTGGGTGAGGGGGTCTATCTCGACCATGCCTTCCAGACGACCGATGTCTGTATCATCCTCGACACAGCGCGCATGTCAGACCAAGCCCGCGCTTTCGCGCGCCATGCCAGTACGCCCTCGACATCGCCATGACATGGACCTCGGAGCAGCCGCCCCCGTCGGTAACGCTCCCGCGAGGCGCATGGCCGCGCGTGCTCTGGCGTGGCGCGCTGTTGCTGCTCCTGATCTTCGGCGGGCTGGTCATGAAGCTCCTGTTGCGCGTGTTGGAGCGGCCTGTCTTCGGGCTGCGCCGCCCCGTCACCCCCTATCTCACGCAGGCAGTCTGCCGCGCAGTGCTGTGCGTGCTCGGGTTGCGGCTGCGTGTAGAGGGCCGCGTCATGGAGGCGCGCGGTGCGCTGGTGGCCAATCATGCCTCCTGGCTCGATATCTTCGTGCTCAACGCTGCCGCGCGGGTTTTCTTCGTGTCCAAGGCCGAGGTCGCCGATTGGCCGGTGATCGGCCGGCTCGCGCGGGCCACGGGAACCGTGTTCATCCGGCGCCACAAGCTCGACGCCGCGCGCCAGAAGCTCATCTTTGAGGCGCGGCTGCGAGCTGGACACAGGCTCTTGTTCTTTCCCGAAGGCACCAGTTCGGACAGCCTGCGTGTTCTGCCCTTCAAATCAACGCTTTTTGCCGCGTTCTTCACCCCGGAATTGCAGGATTTCCTGCATATCCAGCCTGTAAGCCTGCGCTATCACGCGCCATGGGGGCGTGATCCGCGATTTTATGGGTGGTGGGGAGACATGGATTTTGCCCCGCATTTGCTGCGTGTCCTGGCCGAAAAAGCGTCTGGCGAGGTTGCGCTTGTCTTCCACCCTCCCATCGCGGTCGCGCATTGCGCCGATCGCAAGGCGCTTGCGAAAGCCTGCGAGGCTTGCGTACGGGAAGGATTCGCCGCTGCAGCCCCGCTCAGCGCAGCGGGGCCGTGAGATCTGCCAGCGCTGACATGGGATCCTCACGCGTCCAGATTTCATCGCCGATGGCAAAGAAATCGGTCACTGGTGCAAACGCCGCGATCTGGTCGCGGCTGAGCGCGCCTTCGGCCACGACGGGCAATTCGATCATCGCCGACCACCACTCGAACAGATCATGCGATGCAACCGCGCCATCCCCGAGCGCGTTTTCGCCCACAGGCCCGAAGCTGACATAATCCGCGCCTGCCTCGCCCGCATTCATGCCGTCATGGCGCGATTGTCCGCAATAGGCCCCGATGATCGCATCCGCACCAAGGCTCTCGCGCAGCTTGCGGATCCGCGTGCCCGGTTCGCGAAGATGCACCCCGTCGAGGCCGAGGCGCTCCACCATCAGAACATGATCCTCGATCACCAGAGGAATGTCGCGGGCATGGGCGATGTCGCGCAATGCATCGGCGCTGCGCAGGATCGTGTCTTCATCGCGCGCCGCCAGCGACAGACGCAGGCAGGCCACCTCATGCGCATCCAGAAGCCGCGAGAGCAGAGGCGGAAAGGTCTCGAGGTCGATCACGGGCGGGGTGATCAGATAAATCTGGGGGGTATCCTTGCTCATGCCGCGCCTCGCTTGCTCTCGATTGGCGCCCTGATAGCCTGCGGGCAATCCCGAGACAAGCAGCCGCACCGCTTGAAGCCGCATGAGCGGCAAGCTAAGGGCAGCGCAGGATTTTCCGGATGGATGCGCAGATGACCCCGCTCGACGACCCGCTCTTCGATGCCCCGAGCCCGATCATGGTGCTGGTCCGCCCGCAGATGGGCGAAAATATCGGGGCGGCCGCCCGTGCGATGCTGAATTTCAACTGCGCGCGCATGCGTCTGGTCGATCCGCGCGATGGCTGGCCCAACCCCAAGGCTGTCGCCATGGCCTCGGGCGGCTCGCGCGTGCTGGAGCGGGCCGGGCTGTTCGGCGATCTGGCAGGGGCGATTGCCGATTGCGATTACGTCTATGCGACGACCGCACGCGGGCGCGGGCTGACCAAGCCCGTGCGCACGCCCGAACGCGCCATGGTCGAGGCGCGCGCAATGCTGGAGGCGGGCAAGCGCGTGGCGGTGCTGTTCGGGCCCGAGCGTGCGGGGCTGGAGAATGAGGATGTGGCGCGCGCCAATGCGATCATCACAGTGCCGGTGAACCCGGCCTTCTATTCGCTCAATCTCGCGCAATGCGTGCTGCTCATGGCCTATGAATTCAACCGCCTGAGTACCGAGACCCCGCCCGAAGTGATGGCACTCGCGGGCACGGACTTCGCCAGCGCCATCGAGCGCGAGAAGCTCGGCGATCATTTCGAGGAACGGCTTGAGGCCGCTGGGTTCTTCTTTCCGGCCGAGAAGGCGGCTAACATGCGGCTGAACCTGCGCAACATGTGGGCGCGGCTCGCGCTCACCCGCGCGGATGTGCAGACACTCCACGGCATGTTGCGCCAACTCGCGCGCAGGCGCGATGGCTGACGGAAAGTCGCAGGACAACGCCCCGCCAAGCCTGCTAGACCAGCTTGAACCCGATCCACGCCCGCAATAGCCTGCGACGCGTTCTGACAGGAGAGCCCCATGGCCAAGAAACGCGCCATTTTCGAGGAAGTCACGGATACGACGGCCAAGAAACCCGAGCCGCGAGGCGGTGTGATCGATCGCACCAGATCAGGCGCGCGCGGGGCGATCCGGCTCTGGCTGATGTCGCTCTTTGCGCTGGTCTGCATCATGATCGTGGTGGGCGGGATGACGCGGCTTACCGATAGCGGCCTCTCGATCACCGAATGGCGCCCGGTGACGGGCGCGATCCCACCGCTCAGCGCCGAGATGTGGCTCGAGGAATTCGAGAAATACCGCCAGATCGACCAGTACCGGCTGATGAATCAGGGCATGACGCTCGAGGAGTTCAAGGTCATCTACTGGTGGGAATGGGGCCATCGCCAGCTGGGCCGCGTGATCGGGCTGGTCTGGGGGCTGGGCTTCCTGTTCTTCTGGCTGACCAGGCGCATCCCAACAGGCTGGACGCCGCGCCTGCTGGGTCTTGGCGCGCTGGGCGGGCTGCAAGGTGCGATCGGCTGGTGGATGGTCGCCTCGGGCCTGACCGAGGGCATGACGGCGGTGGCCTCCTACCGCCTCGCGGTGCATCTGGGGCTGGCCTTCGTCATTCTCGGGCTGATCGCGTGGTACACATTCCTGCTCAACCGTCCCGAGGCCGAGTTGATCGCTGCGCGGCGGGCGCGCGAGGGGCGGCTCTTCTCGCTCTCGACCGGGCTGATGCATTTCACCTTCTTGCAGATCATCCTTGGCGCGCTTGTCGCCGGGATCGATGCCGGGCGCGGCTATACCGACTGGCCGCTGATGAATGGCGTCTTCATCCCGCCCGAGCTTTTCGCGATGCAGCCGCTGTGGCTGAATTTCTTCGAGAACCCGGCCACCACGCAATTCCTGCACCGCAAGGCAGGGTATCTGCTGGCGATCTTCGCTGTGATTGTCTGGCTCAAGGGGCGCAAATCGAGCTATTCGGCCACGCGCACGGCTTTCCACGCCATGTTCGCCGTGATGGCCGCGCAGGTCGCACTGGGGATCGCGACCGTCATGCATGGCGCGCCCTGGCAACTGGGCATCGCGCATCAGGCGACGGCCGTGGTGCTTTGGGTGCTGGTCATCCGCGCCCGCCATCTGGCGCAATACCCCCGTTTCGACAGTTTGCGCACGCAAGGAGCCAAAGCATGACTGCCTATGACGACCTGATGGCGCATGCCCGCCAGACCGAGGCACTCGCGCAGGTGTCGGGCCGTCTGGGCTGGGACCAGCAGACCATGATGCCGCGCGGCGCAAATGCGCAGCGGTCCGAGGAAATGGCCGCGCTCGAAGAGATCCTGCACGCCCGCCGCACCGACCCGCGCATCGGCGAGTGGCTGGGGGCCGCAGAGCCGCGCGATGCGGTCGAGGCCGCCAATCTGCGCGAAATCCGCCGCGATTACACGCGCAACACCAAGGTGCCCGCCCGCCTCGCCGCAGAGCTTGCGCGCGTAACACCGCTCTCGCAAACCGCCTGGGAGGAAGCGCGGCTTGCGGGCGATGTCCCGAGCTTCCTGCCCTGGCTGAAACAGATGATTACGCTGCGCCGCGAAGAAGGGGCCGCCATCGCCGAGGGTGGTGACCCCTATGATGCGCTCATGGCCGATTACGAGCCCGAGACGGATTCCGAGACCGTCGCGGCCACTTTCGCCCGGATGCGCCCGCGCCTTGTCGCATTGCGCGAGGCGATCCTGGGCGCAGACAGCCCACCCGCGCTGACCGGGCATTTTCCGCAGGACGGCCAGCTACGCGTCTCGCGCCGTCTGGCCGAGCATTTCGGCTATGATTTCACCCGTGGCCGGATCGATCTTGCTGTGCATCCCTTCTCTTCCGGTTCGGGCGATGATGTGCGCATCACCACCCGCGTCGTCGTGGAAGAGCCCTTCAACTGTTTTTATTCCACCATCCACGAGGTTGGCCATGCCGCCTATGAGCAAGGTGTCGCGCCCGAGCACCGGCTGACGCCCATCGGGCGGGGCGTCTCCATGGGCGTGCATGAAAGCCAGAGCCGGATTTATGAGAACCAGCTTGGCCGCTCGCGCGCCTTCACCCATTGGCTTTATGGGGCGATGGTGCAGGAATTCGGCGCGCTCAGCCTGCCCGATGCAGATGCGTTTTACGCCGCCGTGAACCGCGTCAATTCCGGCTACATCCGAACCGAGGCCGATGAGGTGCAATACAATCTCCACATCATGCTGCGCTTCGATCTCGAGCGCGCGCTGATCCGCGGCACGCTGGATGCCGAAGATCTCGAGGAGGCGTGGAATACCCGGTTCGAGGCTGATTTCGGCTACCCGGTCGATACGCCCGCCAATGGCGTGTTGCAGGATGTGCATTGGTCTGTCGGGCTGTTCGGCTATTTCCCGACCTATGCGCTGGGCAATATCTATGCGGGTTGCCTCTATCAGACGCTCAGCGCCGATCTGCCCGATCTCGGCCCTGCGCTCGAACAGGGCGAAACCAGCGCGGCAACGGCCTGGCTGCGCGCGCGGCTGCAAAGATTCGGCGCGCTGCGCGGCCCGCGTGACACGATTGCCCATGCCTGCGGGTTCGCGCCGGATGAAGCGCCGCTTCTGGCCTATCTCGAGGCGAAATTCGCCGAGATCTACCGCCTTTGAGGCAGTGGAAGCTGCAAGATCGCGCGCAGGCCCCCGCGCGTGGGGCTGCGCGCGAGTTCCAGCTTCCCCCCATGCGCGCGCGCGACCTCTGAAACGATCGCAAGGCCCAGGCCCAGCCCGCCGCTATCGGCATTGCGCGCTTCATCGAGCCGCACGAAGGGCTCGCAGGCCCGCTCGCGGTCCTCGGGCGCGATGCCGGGCCCATCATCATCAACGCTGATGCGAAGATGGCCCTGTGCGACATCCATGTGGATATCGGCTTGCTGCCCATGCCGCAGCGCATTGCTGATCAGATTGTCGAGTGCGCGTGACAATGCGTCGGGGTCTGCCATCAGGCTTGCGGGCAGATCCACCGCGCGGCGCAGGGTTAGCGCATACCCCGCGCTCTGGTAGCGCGCGACCAGATCCTCGACAAGCGCGCCGGGATCTGTCTTGGTCATGTTTTCGGTCATCTGTCCGCGCGTGAAATCCAGAAAACCCGTGAGCCGCTTGTCGAGATCGGCGATCTCGGCTTCAAGCGCTGCGCGGTCGTCATCTTCCGGCATCATCGACAGGATCAGCCGCATCCGCGTCAATGGGGTGCGCATGTCATGGCTGACGCCCGAAAGCATGATCTTCTGCTGGGCGCGCTGCCGCTCGATCCGGTTGCGCATGTCGATGAAGGCATGCGCCGCGGCCCGGATCTCACGCGCGCCCGAGGCGCGCAGGGCCACACGCTCGCCGCGCCCATAGGCTTCTGCGGCCGCGCCAAGCCGACGGATCGGACGGATCTGCAAACGCAGGAACTGGAACGCGATCAGCGTCATCAGGGCCGAGGCCAGAAACACGATCACGAGCAGCTGATGCGGGTTCGAGGTCGTGACCAGCCGCCGCGGCAGTCGTAATTCCAGTACGCCATGGTTACTGCGCACCCACATGCGCAGGTCCCCTGATCGCGTGATCAGATCCGCAGCGACCAGCGACGGCAGTTCCTTTTCCAGCACCCGGATGATCTCCCGCCCTGCCAGATCAAACCGCGGCACAAAGGGTGGCGCGGGGATGGGGCTGGCCTGTTCGGGGAGCATGATCTCGATCTGGAGGATGTCGATCAGATCAGCGAATTCCGCCAACGTGGCCTCGGGTTCGGGGGTTTGATTCAACCGGGCAGTCAGGAAATGAATATCGCGCAGGATATTGGTCGTCATCTGCGCGGTCACACGCTCGTAATGGCGCTGAATGAAGACCACCGACAGCACGATCTGGATAACGATGATCGGGATGATCAGGATCAGAACAGCCCGGCCGTAAAAACTGGCGGGCAGGATACGGGGGAAAAAGTTGCGCGGCATTTGCGCAGCATATGTGCTGTCTGAAAAACCCACAAGGCGGGCCAGATCGGGCGGCGAGCCACGCTACCGCGACAATGAATAGAAACGCTCGCGTGAAGCGGGTCCGCAGTCGAGACATAATTCGGCGCCCCGTAAATCGGAGGCCCGGCTGATCCGGATAGACGGAGCCGCTGTTCACCTATCGTGCTTGCCGCTTCTGCTGCGAGGTCTTGGCCGGCTTTCTGGCCTTCCTGACCGCTTCGCCGGCTTTCTTTGAAGGCATTGACTTCAGGTCACGGCCATGTCTTTGCGCCGAACCTGCTGGGGAGTGGTCGCCCAATGTTGCGCGATGCGACTCTCATCGCATCTGATCTGTGCCGATCAATCCCTGAATCCGCGCGCGCAATGCTGCGCTGTCTTCAAGTGCGCGTTCGCTTTGCAACAATATGGCCAAATCAGCATCAACATCCTCTGGAGCAACCGATCTTGTCTCGTCTTCGGGGCGCATCGTATCGGCGCCTATTCGTCTTTCGGTCTCTTCTTGTGCAATCCCCTCGGAGCCTGTGGTGCCAGAGCGCGCGTCTGCCTGCTCTGCCGCGCGCAAGGCAGCGACTGCGTTCTGTGCCCGCACGGCATTGGCCTGTGCATCGGGGTCGCCTGAAGCATCCGGCACCGCGTCCATGCGCATGTCCGCAGCGCTCTGTATCGCCAACGGCGTATCAACCTCTGCTCCCGTTTCCGATGGCGGCGCAGCGGGACTGTCTGCGGTCAGGTCGGAAGCTTCTATGGTTTCATCAGATATGTTTGCCGCGCCGCTGGCAGACTGGCGATCGCTGTTGCCTGCGTTGACAGCCGCGACGTGGACGAGTTCCATCTGTCGTGCCTGGTGTTCGAAACCCAATTCGGCAAGCCTGCGCGCAATGGCATGGACTGTTGCTGCCTCGAGGTCTGTTCGGTCCCATGGGCGGTGCGCGAATGTGATTGTCACGAAATCACTGTCCTCAGCCCTCTCCACGAGCGCTGCAAGCAAGTCTCTGCCAAGTTTTTCGCGCAGGTCTTCCCGCAGGCCAGTTTCGCGGGAGTCAAGGATTGCGAAGGCATTCTGGAAGTCCTCGTTGCGTGCATGCGCATTGATAACTTGCTCGGCGAATGCGTCACCTTCGGCACTGTGGCGCAATTCGAATTGGCGCAGCAGGGCGCGATCAAGCAAGGCATCGCGAATGTGCGGCGCAAGATGATGACTATGCGGCAGGTGCCGGAGCAGGTCCTGGTCCGACAGCTTGATGATCTGCGACCTGGAAAGTCCCGCCCCGTCTGCGCCCTGGAGCGCTACTGGTCCTGTGCCGGGAATTTCTGTGATGCCGGGTCTCGGCTCATCCCCGACCCGGCCGACGGCTTGCTGGAGAACCTGCGCTGGTTCCACATGCCCGAGCGCCGAAAGCCGGGTGATAACCGGGGGTGCCAAATGCACTCTGAGATGCTTGGGCAGCGCCTTGACTGCGTGGACCAACTGCTCGAGCTTGCCAGCCTGCACCTGCTCTTGGGGCGGGTCGGCGAGGAACGCCCATAAAACGCCCTTTTTCCCACAGTTTTCCGAACCGTCGGGCATATTCTTGGGTGGGGTTTCGAGATCAAGGAGATAGCTGATCGTTACCAACTCGGGCGGAATTGCACCCGCAGGTTCGATGAGCGACAGCACCATGCGTCCTTCAGCACCAAAGCCAAGAGCAAAATAGGATCGCGCAAGCGTCACAGCGCTGCCACTGGTGATCTGGCCGAATTCATCGGTGAGGTGATGCAGCAGCTTTGCATGCTGGGTCTGGCTGTGCGAGTCGAACCAGGCAGCGATATCCAGTGCGTCGGGATCAACGCATCCCTCCGTCCGGTCATTGCGAGATACGCCATCCGGCAGACCGGAGATTGCGACATGTGCGCCCAGGTCTTTCGGCACTGCAATCGCATCCGCCGATTTTGCGTCATTCTGCGCGCGCTCTGGAGCAGTTGGGGGCGATTGCGGATCGAAACCTGGCTTGATCGCAGCCGAGCGTGTCAACGCGCCGATGATCGCATCTGCCACCGCGTCCTCGGGAAACCCTGCGGTTCCAGCGTCGGGCGCGATGTCAGGGGCGGGGGCTAGGTATGTCTCGGGCGCGCCGGGGCGCGAGATTGCCGTCAATGTGAGTGAAGGGAGCTGGGCAGGCGCAGTTTCGGGGCGTCGCAGGCGGTGCGCCAGGGCCTGCCCCGCGCGCATCGGCGCGAATGTACCCTCGGCGCTGGTGCCGGGACGGGGCTGCGGGCGCAGTGACGCGGTCGGGGCGAGCCTGCCTTCCGAAACAGAGCCTCTGATGTCGATCACGAGGAACTGCGGAATGTCTTCATAGGCGACCACGTCGCAGGCGCATAACAGCGTCAGCTCGATTTCATTGTCGACCTGGCGGATACCATGGAGGCGACTTCGCGGAATGCGCGCGAATGTCTGGGACAGGTCGAAATCTATGTTTGCGCCAGCGATCTCCAGCCGTGCAAGAGCCCCTTGCGTGCTCAGCGTCCAGTACACGCCTTCAGGCAGTTGCATGAGCAGGCGTGTGTAATCGCGATGCTCCCCGGCATGCACTTCAACAACGGCTCTTTCGGCTGTTGCACCCGTGGGCAGGACGATAATCGCGCAGATCGTCAGAAGAGCGGAAACCCACCTCATGCGTCAAGCCGCATTCTTCTTGATTTCGCGCATCGCCGTTTCGATGTCGCTGAAGGCCGGGCGATTGTTATGCGGGGTATTCTGCCGTCCGACCTCGACGCAGATATTGGCCGGATGTGCATGGAGATTCGCCACGAGGACCTCGCGGATGAGTTGGTAGAAATGGTCATCTTCCTCGACGATCATGCGCATGCGACTCGCGATCGGGCCGACGAAGCAGTAGGCGAGGAACACGCCCAGGAAGGTCCCTGTCAGCGCGCCGCCGATCATCGCGCCAAGGATGGAGGGCGGCTCATCAATGGCCCCCATCGTCTTGATGATGCCGAGCACGGCCGCAACAATCCCGAGTGCGGGCAGGGCATCGGCCACGATCTGAACGGCATGGCTGGTATGAAGCGCGTGATGCTTGCGGATTTCGAGCCGCTTGTCGAGCACCTCCTCGACCTGATGCGGGTCATCGTAATTCATCGCCGCCGCGCGGAGCGTATCGCAGATAAGATCGATCACCTCATGATCCTCTGCAATGCGCGGATATCGGGAGATGATCGAGGACTCCGCCGGGTTCTCGACATGCTCTTCCAGCGCCACCGGGTTTTGCCGCGCGAGCCAGATCAGTTCGAAGAGCAGGCACAGCAGATCGCGATAATCCGAAGGGGCCCATCTGACACCCTTGAAAACGCGACTGACATCGCGCCCGGTCGCCTTGATCGTCCCGATGTCATTGCCGAGGATGAATCCGCCGACCGCAGCGCCACCGATCATGACCATCTCGAAAGGCAAGGCCTTTAGGATGATATGCATTGTGCCGCCAGAGCCCAGATAGCCCCCGAATACCATCACCAGGACGACGACAATTCCAATTATTGCAATCACGCTGCAGTACTCCCCACTAGGCTGAGACGGACTTCTTGCCGGTATTTCTCAAACTCACTGTCGCACCAAAGACTTAAGATTTTCCTGCCATAGCAGACGCTTCATGCCATTTATCTGGTAGGTGTCCGGGCGTGGCGTCCTGCCAGCACGGCGCTGATGCCGTAGGCGACCATCGGATCGAGCCCCGAGAGCAGTTCGGCCGCGATTTCGGGGCGCAGCCGCGCGATGAAACCGGCAGCGAAATCGATATCCATCTGCTGGAAAAGCTCGGCAGCCTGCGCGGGCTTCATGCTCTCGAAGACCGTGGTGAGATGCTGCAGGTCCTGCTCCGAAGCCGTTTCGGTCATCTTCAGCGTTGCGGCGAGCTGCGCCTCGGCCTCTGTCAGCGCATCGAGCTGTCTTGAAAGCTCCGCCTCGGCCGATCTGAGAGCGTCCGCGCGTTCGTCGAGCTGTGCTGCGCGGGCATCCAGCGCCTCTTCCCGCGCGCGCAGCGTCTCGAACAGCTCGCCCAGATTCTGGCCGTCACCAGCCGCAAGCTCCGGTGCAGCCTCTTGCGCCACGCCTTCTCCGGCGAGCACGACGGCAATGCCGAGGCCGAGCCGCGACATGCCTGCGCCAAGGAGAATCACGGCAAGGATCGACAGCCCATAGGCCCCCAACCACCGATATCCGCGCGAGGATTTCATGAAACCACCCCTTTTGGCTCACGGCTTCGCAGGATCCGCCGGCCCCGCTCGGGCTCTTTGGGCGCGCGGATGCGCGGGGTGAAATCATCACCATCGGGCGCGGACGCCTCCGCCATGGAGCGCGCTGTCGCTGGCGATTCCGGTGGGCGATAGGCCGCCATCAGCAATTCGAGCCGCCGCGCGGTCGTTTCCGCTTCGGCGATTTTCGCGGCGAGCATTTTCCCGGACTCCTCGCTGGAGCTCTGTGCCTTGGTCAGCGCAGTCGTGAGACCATCGACCTGTTGCGACAGGATCGCGATCGCGCGGCCGAGATCGCCGTCGAGGCGGGTCAGCGCGCGCAGCCTCCGCGACAGAACCAGACAATAGGCCGCAGCAACGAAGGCTGCGAGACCGATGACGACATCTATGACAATTTCCATGGGCCCCTCAATCGATGATGAATTCAGTGATCAGCACGTCGCTGACATGCCCCTCGCCCGCGATGAGCTGGGTTCTTCGCAGCAATTGCGAACGCAGCCTGATAAGTGCGGCAGGTTGACGCAGATCGTCCAGATCGACGGCGTGAAGATAGGTATTGATCATGTCCACGAATCGCGGCGTCAGCCGTTTCACTTCGGCCTGCGAGTCGACAGGCGCCTCGATCTGCACTGCGAGCCGGATGAACCGCGCCCCGCGTTCCGGGGGTGGGGAGACCGTGATCGGCTCGATCGCGATGAAAACAGTCTCCGCAGCGCTCGGCTGGCTGGGGGACGATGTCTGCTGCTCCGACAGAATCAGCCCGGTAAACACAGCATAGAATGCCCCCCCGCCCAGCAGGATGGCGGCGAGAGATCCAAACAGGACAGGGCGCAGGACGCTTTTTTTCTGTGCTGCGTCAGGCGTTTCTGCGGGTGGTTCGGCGGTTGTCGACATGATGCCTCGTGTTTTCGATCCATGTCTTGTTTTGCCACAATGTCACTAACCGAATGTTAATCCCTGCCTGCGAAAACCGGATCACGGCAGAAGCCGGATTCAAGGAGATTCGCAGTGCAACAGCTTCAGTCTGTGTGGAATGCATTGGATATGCGTCGACGTGGTCTGCTCGTCGGGAGTGGCCTCGCCCTTGTCGCCGTTATCGTCATCCTGGGGCGGATCGCAGCGGCGCCGGGAATGTCGTTGCTCTATGCGGGGCTGGAAGACGGCGCGGCGGGAGAAGTTGTTCAGGCGCTGGAAGCGCGCGGCATCGCGTATTCGGTGCGCGGGGATGCGGTTTTCGTGCCGAGCAACCAGCGCGACGAAACCCGGCTGATGCTGGCTGCGAGCGGGCTGCCGGCCAATACCCATGCGGGCTATGAGCTGCTGGAAAACCTCTCGGGGTTCGGCACGACATCGCAGATGTTCGACGCGGCCTATTGGCGCGCGAAGGAAGGCGAGTTGGCGCGAACCATCGTTGCGAGCCCGCATATCCGGTCGGCCCGAGTCCATATAGCCCAGGCTGGCAACAGCCCGTTCCGGCGCGAGACCGCCCCCACGGCGTCGGTCACGGTCACGACCTCGGGCGCCGCGCTGAGTGCGACGCAGGCCAGGGCGCTCCAGTTTCTTGTGGCCTCGGCCGTGGCGGGCATGACGCCTGCGGATGTGTCGGTGATCGATGGCAATGGCGGGCTGGTCTACGGGCCCGACTCCGATCTGGGCAATCAGGGCTCGGGCGATGATCGCGCGAAGGAGTTGCGGCGGAATGTGGAGCGTTTGCTCGAGGCGCATGTCGGGCATGGCCGGGCGGTCGTCGAGTTGAGCGTGGAAACCGTGACCGACCGCGAACATATCCATGAGCGGCGGCTGGACCCGGACGCGCAGGTTCCGGTCAGCACGGAGGTTGAGGAGAGCAGCATCACGAGCACCGATACCCGTCGCCAGGGCGTGACTGTCGCCAGCAATCTGCCCGATGGGGATGCTGCCGATAACGATGGCACGGCAGAGGCGCGCGAAACGCAAACCCGCCGGCGCACCAATTTCGAGCTGACCGAGACGCGGCGTGAAATCGAGCGGCTGCCCGGAGCCGTGCGCCGCATCACGGTCGCCGTACTCATCGACGGCAAGACGACACCGGGCGAGGATGGGCAGCCGAGCTGGGCGCCGCGCCCTGCAGATGAGTTGGAGGCGCTGCGCGATCTGGTCGCCTCGGCCATCGGCTTCGACGAGAGCCGCGGCGATGTCATTACCCTGCGCTCGCTGCCCTTCGAGCCGGTTGCCGCGCTTGGCACGGAGGCGGGCGACGGGCTCTTCTCCACGGCCGATCTCGATATCATGACCTTGCTGAAATGGGCGTTCCTGCTGCTGGCGGTGGTGCTTATCAGCCTGTTCGGCCTGCGTCCGGTGCTCAAGGCGCTGGGGCGCGACAACCAACAGGCGGAGATGCTGGAGCCTCGGCAGGAATTCGCTGCCTTGCCGCAGGGCGAAGTCAGCGAAAACAGCGGTTTGGCGCCTGCGCTCTCGACCGAAGCGTCAGACGAGGATGAGCCTGTGGCGCGTTTGCAAAAACTGATCGATGCGCGCGGTCAGGAAGCGGTGCAGGGGCTGCGTCACTGGATGGATGAACGGAAGGAGCCGTCATGAGCCAGGCATTGCTGAAGCTTGAGGTTTTCGAAACAGCGGCCTTCGACGATCCGTCCGGCAGCATCAGTCAGGCCGAGGCAGAGAAGACCCGCGAGGCTGCGTATGAACAAGGCTACGCCGCCGGCTGGCATGATGCGCTCGAGCAGATGCGCGATGAAGATGCCTTGCGCCGCATCGCAGCGGAAGAAGCGCTTCAGGCCATCCGATTCAGCTATGCCGAGGCGCATCAGGCGCTCTCGCAGAGCTTTGTGGCGCTCAGCGAGGCGATGCTGCAGCAATTGATGCCGCGCGCGGCGCAAGCGGCGCTGCCTGCGCTTCTGGCCGAAGAGCTTGCGACGGTGATCGCGCAGGGCATGTCGGTGCAGATCGAAATTCGCTGTGCGCCGTCTGCCATGGCCGCGCTGGGCCAGATTGTCGCGGCGACCGGCCAGGAGGGTATCACCCTCTCGGCGGAGCCGAGCTTCGCGGATGCCCAGGTCTCTGTGCAACTCGATGCGCAGGAGCGCGAGATCAACCTTAATTCCGTGCTCGCAGCTCTTTCGCAGCTGCTGGAACGGACCCGGTCACAAGAACACAAGGAGACGCAGCATGGATGACGCCGAGATCAGCGCCGATATCAACACCGGAATTCTCAAACAGGTTCCCATCGAGATCGTGATCTCGGTCGGGCGCGCGCGACCCATGGTGCGCGACCTGATGAAGCTCCGGCGCGACTCCGTGCTCACGCTGGACCGGCGCATCGATGATCCGGTCGAGCTGTTCATCGGCGACAAGCTGATCGCGCGTGGTGAATTGCAGGAAATCGAGGGCGCGCAGGCGGGCTATCTCGGTGTGCGCCTGACCGAAATCATCGACCTGCGCGAGGCGCTCTAGCGCGATGCTGCGGCAGGGGGTGACATGCGCGCTTCTGGGCCTCGGGCTCTGGCTCGCCGGCGCGGGCGGGCTTGCGGCGCAGGAAATCCAGCTCGATTTCGGCGATGACGGCGCGCTGAGCGTGCGGGCGGTGCAATTGCTGATCCTGCTCACGCTGCTCAGCCTCGTGCCGGGTATCCTGGTGATGGTGACCTGTTTTCCCTTCATCGTCACAGTGCTGGCGATCCTGCGCCAGGCGCTCGGGCTCATGCAATCGCCGCCGAATATGCTCATCGTCTCGCTGGCGCTGTTTCTGACCTATTTCGTGATGGAGCCTGTTTTCGTGGCGGCCTGGCAGGGCGGGATCGTGCCGTTGACCGATGGCGAGATCGAGCTCGATCAGGCATTCGTGCAGGCGATGGACCCGTTCCGCCGCTTCATGGCCGCCCGCGTCGATCCGGCCACATTCGCGAGCCTTGCAAGCCTGCGCCCCGATGTCACTGCCGCGCTTTCGCCCGATGCGCCGCTTTCGGTGCTGGTGCCCTCCTTCATGCTCAGCGAGGTGGCGCGGGCCTTCCAGATCGGGTTCCTTATTTTCCTGCCCTTCCTGATCATCGATCTTGTCGTCGCCGCCGTGCTCATGTCGATGGGCATGATGATGGTGCCGCCCGCGATTGTCTCGCTGCCTTTCAAGCTGTCCTTCTTCGTCATCGCCGATGGCTGGCGGCTGATCTCGGAAGCGCTCGTGCGCAGCTATCTCTGACCACCAGCGGGGGCGCCGCGGCAGCGCCAGTGCAGGGGGTTCGATGCCCCCTGCGCTGGCACCCCCTTCACCCCTCGAACTCGACCAACAGGTCTTTCGCCTCGATCTGCGCGCCGGGCTGGATATGGACTGCTTTCACAATTGCCTCGCGGTCGGCATGCAGCCCGGTCTCCATCTTCATCGCCTCGATCGTCAACAGCAGATCGCCGGGCTTGACCTTGTCTCCGGCCTTGACCGAGATCGAGGCCACAGCCCCCGGCATCGGCGCGCCGACATGATCGGCATTGCCCGCATCGGCCTTGACGCGCTGCGCGGTCTTGGCCTTCACCTCGCGATTGGCCACGCGGATCGTGCGCGGCTGGCCGTTGAGCTCGAAAAACACTTTCACATCGCCATCATCCGTGGTCTCACCCACTGTGATCATGCGGATCTCGAGTGTCTTCCCCGGGTCTATTTCCGCCGTGATCTCCTCGCCCGAGTCCATGCCATAGAAGAAAGTCCGCGTCGGCAAGGCGCGCACGGGGCCGTAAATCCGATGGCGCCCCATGTAATCGAGATAGACCTTGGGATACATTAGATAGCCGTTGAGGTCCTCGTCATCGACCTTGAACCCTTCCAGCTCCTCGCTCAGGCGCTTGCGCTCGGCCTCCAGATCGACCGGTTCCAGATGCTTGCCGGGCCGGTCCGTGAGCGGGGCCTCGTCCTTCAAAACCTTGCGCAGGATCCCCTCGGGCCAACCGCCCGGAGGCTGGCCGAGATTGCCGCGCAGCATGTCGATCACCGAATCCGGGAAGCTCACATCCTTCTGCCCGCTCTCGACATCCGCCCGGCTCAGCCCCTGGCTCACCATCATCAGCGCCATATCGCCCACCACCTTCGAGGATGGCGTCACCTTCACGATATCGCCGAACATCATGTTCACATCCGCATAGCTCCGCGCGATTTCGGGCCAGCGATCCTCCAGCCCCATCGAGCGCGCCTGCGCCTTGAGATTGGTGAACTGCCCGCCCGGCATCTCATGTAGATAGACCTCGGAGGACGGCGCCTGCTGGGCCGATTCGAATGCGGCATAATGCGCGCGCACCTCTTCCCAGTAATCCGAGATCTTGCGGATCGCGCCCATATCGAGCCCAGTGTCGCGGTCGGTAAAGCGCAGCGCCTCGACTATCGAGCCCAGCGTCGGCTGCGAGGTGTTGCCCGAGAGCGCATCCATCGCCGCATCGGCCGCATCGACCCCGGCTTCGGCCGCCGCAAGGATCGTCGCGCCCGCAATCCCGCCTGTGTCATGCGTGTGGAAATGGATCGGCAGGCCGACCTCCTCCTTCAGCGTCTTGATCAGAATCCGCGCCGAGGCAGGCTTCAACAGCCCCGCCATATCCTTCAGCCCCAGAACATGCGCACCTGCATCGCGCAAATCCTTGCCCATGGCGACATAATATTTCAGGTCATATTTCGCGCGATCCGGGTTCAGGATGTCGCCGGTGTAGCAGATCGTGCCCTCGCAGAGCTTGTTCGCCTCGATCACCGCATCCATGGCCACGCGCATGTTCTCGACCCAGTTCAGACTGTCGAAGACGCGGAACACATCGACCCCTGTCTCGGCGGCCTGCTTCACGAAGAACTGCACCACATTGTCGGGGTAATTCGTATAGCCCACCCCGTTCGAGGCGCGCAGCAGCATTTGCGTCATAAGGTTTGGCATGCGCGCGCGCAGATCGCGCAGGCGCTGCCAGGGGCATTCCTGCAAGAAGCGATAGGCCACGTCGAATGTGGCGCCGCCCCAGCACTCGACCGAGAATAGCTGCGGCAGGGTATGCGCATAGGCCGGGGCCACGCGGATCATGTCGATCGAGCGCATGCGTGTGGCCAGAAGCGACTGATGCGCGTCGCGCATGGTCGTGTCGGTCAATAGCAGCCGCTGCTCGGCGGCCATCCAGTCGGCCACGGCCTGCGGGCCCTGCTCATCGAGGATCTGCTTGGCCCCGCGCGGTGGCGTGCCCGAGACTTTGGGCGCAACCGGCGTCTTGATCCCGGCGCGCGGCACGGCGCGCCCGGCGGTCTCCGGGTGCCCGTTGACCGTGATATCCGCGATATAGGTCAACAGCTTGGTCGCCCGGTCGCGTCGCCTGCGGAAATTGAACAGCTCTTCCGTCGTGTCGATGAACTTGGTGGTGTAGCTCATGTCGCGGAAGGTCGGGTGCTTGAGCAGGTTGATCACGAATTCCAGATTGGTGCTCAGCCCCCGGATGCGGAACTCGCGCAGCGCCCGGTCCATGCGCGAGATCGATTCCTCGGGCGTGGGCGCCCAGGCCGTCACCTTCACCAGCAGTGAATCGTAGTAGCGCGTGATCACGCCGCCCGCATAGGCCGTCCCGCCATCAAGCCGGATCCCCATCCCCGTGGCCGAGCGATAGGCCGTCAACCGGCCGTAATCGGGGATGAAATTGTTATGCGGGTCTTCGGTGGTCACGCGGCATTGCAGCGCATGGCCAGTCAGCGTGACATCACCCTGGCTGGGCGTGCCCGTGGCCTCCGACAGCGTCGCGCCCTCGGCGATGCGGATCTGCGCCTTCACGATGTCGATGCCGGTCACTTCCTCAGTGACCGTATGCTCCACCTGCACGCGCGGATTGACCTCGATGAAGTAAAACGCGCCCGTGTCCATATCCATCAGGAACTCGACCGTGCCCGCGTTCTGATAGCCCACGGCGCGGCCGATCTTCAGCGCAAGCTCGCAGATCTCGGCGCGCTGCGCGTCGTCGAGATAGGGGGCCGGGGCGCGCTCGACGACCTTCTGGTTGCGGCGCTGGACAGTGCAGTCGCGCTCATAGAGATGGTAGAGATTGCCATGTGTGTCGCCCAGAAGCTGCACCTCGACATGGCGCGCGCGCTCGATCATCTTCTCGAGATAGCCCTCGCCATTGCCGAACGCGGCCTCCGCCTCGCGTCGGCCTTCGCGCACTTTCGCCTCCAGCTCCTCCGGCGCGAGGATCGGGCGCATGCCCCGGCCGCCCCCGCCCCAGCTTGCCTTGAGCATCAGCGGATAGCCGATCGCCTCGGCCATGGCGCGGATCTCCTCCATATCCTCGCCCAGCACCTCGCTTGCAGGGATGACCGGCACGCCCGCCTCGATCGCCACGCGCCGCGCACTTGCCTTGTCGCCGAGCGCGCGCATGGTTTCCGCTTTCGGGCCGATGAAAGTGATCCCGTTGGCCACGCAGGCTTCCACCAGATCAGGGTTCTCCGACAAGAGCCCGTAGCCCGGATGGATCGCATCCGCGCCCGACTCTGTCGCCACACGAATGATCTCGTCAATCGAGAGATAGGCGGCCACGGGCCCCAACCCCTCGCCGATCCGATACGCCTCATCGGCCTTGAAGCGATGCAGGCCGAGCTTGTCCTCCTCGGCATAGACCGCGACAGTGCGCTTGCCCAGTTCATTGGCGGCCCGCATGATCCGAATGGCGATTTCGCCCCGGTTCGCGACGAGGATTTTCTTGAACGCGGCCATTGCGCCCCCCTTGGCTGTGAAAGCGTTATTATTGGTCCGTTTTCTAGGCCGATTTCTGCGGCGCAGTAAAGGCTTTGTTAGGTTTCGTTAGATTTCATGTCCGGCGCTGGCCACAGCCGCGTTCGCGCCTCCTCGGGCCGCGTAATCCCCATCTGCATCATGTTCGCGACCATATCCGCGCGCAAGATCTCTGCCAGATGCGCCGCCCCCGCAGGCCCCAGCGCCCCCAACGCATGATGCCATCCGCGCCCGAGCATTGTGAAATCCGCCCCCAGCGCCAGCGTGCGCAGCACATCGAGCCCGCCCTCGACCCCGCCATCATAGATCAGCGGCATTTCCGGCCCCAGCCGCGCGCGGATCGCTTGCAGCGCGGCGAGTGCCGCAGGCGCGCCGTCGAATTGTCGCCCGCCATGGTTCGACACCCATATCGCATCCGCCCCGGCCGCGCGCAGCCGTTCCGCATCCTCGGGCTCGAGCACGCCCTTGATCACCAGCGGCCCGTCCCACAAATCGCGCACCGCATGCAGATAGTCCCAATCCGGCGCGGCCCGCAGCAGATATCCCGGATGCGCGGTCGAGGGCGCATTGCCATCGAGCCGCAGATACTCCTCCATCAGCCGCAGCCTCGGCTGGCCCGCGCGCAAGGTGCCCAGCGCCCAGGCGGGCCGCTGCGCGATCTGCCACAGCATCGCGGGCGTGAGCTTGGGCGGGATCGCAAGCTCGGCGCGCAACTGCCGCTCGCGCCGCGACGGGCCGGGCAGATCGACCGTCAGCACCAGCACCCGGAACCCGGCCTTGCGCGCGCGGGCCAGAATATCGGCGCGGATCTCGGGATCCTTGGGCGGGTAAAGCTGAAACCAGCCCATATCGCCCGCAATCGGGCCGATTTCTTCGGGCAGGCGTGTGGCGACCGTGCTCAGGCAATAGGGCAGGCGGGTGTCCTGCGCCATCGCGGCCAGCGCGGCCTCCGCCCCCGGCCAGATCAGCCCCGACATGCCCACAGGTGCCACACCCACAGGCAACGCATAGTCCTGCCCCAGAAACCGCGTGCTCAGATCAGGCGCAATCGGCCCGCGCAGGATCGCCGGGCGAAACAGCACCGCCTCCAGCGCCGCACGATTGCGCGGCTTGACCGACTCGCTGCCGGTCGCGCTGTCGAGATACTCCCACACGAACCACGGCACCCGCCGCTTGCAGGCGGTTTTCAGGTCCGAAAGCGCAGGGTAGCGCAGATCGAGGCTCATCTGGCGCAATCGGTCAGGGGCAAATCATCCATCGTCCTGTCTCTCCGTTTTCCGGCGGATATGTCCCGGCGGTATTACGCTTTGTTAACGCAGCCGATGCTAGCTTGCGAGCCCGAGGCGGGAAAAACACAGGAGCCAGAGTGCGACGCATAATTTATCTGAGCACATCGCGTAACCTGATGAGCAACGCGGAAATCGAAGAAATCCTCGCGGTCTCGCGCCGGCGCAATCAGGAGGATCAGGTCACTGGACTTCTGGTCTATCACGAAGGCTGCTTCTTTCAGGCGCTCGAGGGGACGGCGCAGGCCGTGCAGACAGTCTTTGGTCGAATCAAGAAGGATCCGCGCCATGCGAGCATTCTGATGCTCCTCGATGCCGAGGTCGAAGCGCGGGCCTTCCCCGATTGGTCGATGGGCTTTGTCAATGAAAGAGACCTGTCGGATGTGCTGAAAGACGCATCCATGTCCCTGCAAGACATGCTCGATGATGCCGATCGCTTTATCCCGGACCCGAAATCGGTGACACTGCTGCGGTCGTTTCTGCGATCCTTTCGCTACAATGCCTGACTGACGGCCCGTCGCGCGAATTTATCCGGCGAATTAGGAACGTAACAAGAACACGGCTTTTCCTTGGGGCCCGTCTCCGCTATTGTCCGGTGCATGAGTGATTTCAACACCGATCTGCCGCTTTCCGCCCAGGCAATGGCCGCGCGCCCGGCGCCCTATCTCGACGGTCTGAACCCCGCGCAGCGCAAGGCGGTCGAGACGCTCGATGGCCCGGTTCTGATGCTTGCAGGCGCGGGCACGGGCAAGACCAAGGCGCTGACCGCGCGGATTGCGCATCTGCTGAACACGGGCCGCGCCTGGCCCTCGCAGATCCTCGCCGTGACCTTCACCAACAAGGCCGCGCGCGAGATGAAACTGCGCGTCGGCGGTTTTCTCGGCGAAGCTGTAGAGGGCATGCCCTGGCTCGGCACCTTCCATTCGATCAGCGCGAAACTCCTGCGCCGCCATGCCGAGCTTGTGGGGCTCAAATCGACGTTCACCATTCTCGACAGCGACGACCAGATCCGTCTGCTCAAGCAGTTGATTTCCGCGGCCAATATCGACGAAAAACGCTGGTCCGCGCGGCTTCTGGCTTCGATCATCGACCAGTGGAAGAACCGCGCCTGGCGGCCCGATCAGGTGCCCTCATCCGAGGCCAGCGCCTTCAACAATCGCGGAACGGAGCTTTATGCGGCTTATCAGCAGCGCCTCAAGACGCTGAATGCCTGCGATTTCGGCGATCTGCTTCTGCATTGTGTGACGATTTTCCAGACGCATCCGGATGTGCTTGAAACCTATCAGAAACGGTTTCGCTATATTCTGGTCGATGAGTATCAGGACACCAATGTCGCGCAGTATCTGTGGCTGCGGCTGCTGGCGGGCGGGCACAAGAATATCTGCTGCGTGGGCGATGATGATCAGTCCATCTATGGCTGGCGCGGCGCGGAAGTGGGCAATATCCTGCGCTTCGAGCGGGATTTTCCGGGCGCAGAGGTCGTCCGGCTGGAGCAGAATTACCGCTCGACGCCGCATATCCTCGCGGCGGCATCCGGCGTGATCGCGGGCAATGAGGGGCGTTTGGGCAAGACGCTCTGGACCGAGGCGCGCGAGGGCGAGAAGCTGCGGCTGATCGGGCACTGGGATGGTGAGGAAGAGGCGCGCTGGATCGGCGAGCAGATCGAGGATCTGAGCCGTGGCACGCGCGGGCTGATGCCTTTCAGCCTCGATCAGATGGCGGTGCTGGTGCGCGCCTCCCACCAGATGCGCGCTTTCGAGGACCGGTTTCTGACCATCGGGCTGCCGTATCGCGTGATCGGCGGGCCGCGTTTCTACGAGCGCATGGAGATCCGAGATGCGCTGGCCTATTTCCGTCTCGCCGTCAGCCCAGGCGATGATCTGGCCTTCGAGCGGGTGGTGAACACGCCCAAACGCGGGCTTGGCGAGAAGGCGCAGCAGGTGATCCAGCGCACGGCGCGCAGCCATGAGGTCTCGCTCGTGCAGGGGGCGGCGCTCGCGATCGAGGCAGGCGAGATCAAGGGCAAGGGTGGCGGGCAATTGCGCGCGCTGCTCGAGGCGATCGCGCGCTGGCACAGCGCTGTCGGGACAGCAGGGCCAGCGGAGGCGGATGACGATCTGATCGAGGTGATCCGCCCTGAAGGCGCGGCGGTCAACCATATCGAGCTTGCCGAGCAGATCCTCGAGGAGTCGGGCTATGTCGAGATGTGGCAAAATGACAAGACGCCCGAGGCGCCGGGACGGCTGGAGAACCTCAAGGAGTTGATCAAGGCACTGGAATCATTCGACAACCTGCAAGGGTTCCTCGAACATATTTCGCTGATCATGGATAATGACACCGAGGCCGGAGAGGCGAAGGTCTCGATCATGACGCTGCACGGGGCCAAGGGTCTGGAATTTCCGGTGGTGTTTCTTCCCGGCTGGGAAGATGGGCTGTTTCCCTCGCAGCGTTCGATGGACGAATCCGGGCGCAAGGGGCTGGAGGAGGAACGGCGGCTGGCCTATGTCGGCATCACCCGTGCCGAGCAGCTTTGTACCATAAGTTTCGCTGCAAACAGAAGAGTTTACGGGCAGTGGCAGTCTCAGATGCCGTCGCGCTTTGTCGATGAATTGCCAAGCGCGCATGTGGAGGTGCTAACGCCGCCGGGGCTCTATGGCGGCGGCATGGCCGCAGCGGCGAGCGGGATCGAGAGCCGTGCGCAGCGCGCGGATGTCTATAACTCCCCAGGTTGGCGCAGGCTGCAATCGGCTGGAAACCGACCCGTCAGCCAGCCCCGCGAGGCGCGCAACATGGTTATCGACGGGACAGCGGCGCCTGCGTTTGAGGTTGGGGCGCGGGTGTTTCACCGCAAATTCGGATATGGGCGCGTGGCGGCGGTTGATGGGGATAAGCTCTTCGTGGAGTTCGAAAAATCCAGCGCGCGGCATCTGGTGGCGAAATTCGTCGTGCCTGCGGATCAGGCTGATGATGTGCCGTTCTGAACAAAAACGCCCATGAAAACAGCATGTTGGGATTTTTTCATTTTTCTGGGAAAATACGCCAAAAATGAAAAAACCCATCACCCGATTTTTTCATTTTCGGCCGAAATACCGTCATAAATGAATAAAGGCGACAGTCCCAGGGAGGAGGAGGGGACTGCCGCCGATTTTGCAAGACCCTAGGGAGGAGGAGCGGGCCTTTGCAATCTTTCTGACCCGAAGGCCAGTTCTTGAGAGTGACAGGCCAGGGAGGAGGAGGGCCGATCACTCTGTCATGCGCGCCCTAGGGAGGAGGAGCGGGCGGCATTCTGATCCGGTGCCGGGCGCGTGGCCCTTGCCGGAATTAGTGGCGGTGACCAAGGGAGGAGGAGTGGCCACCGCCGCAATCGGACCCCAGGGAGGAGGAGAGGGGCCCGAAACCGTTATTTCCTTTCCGCAGCTTCGCGTGCGAGCCGCGAGATCATCGAGCGCGAGATACCCAGATCGTCGAGTTCCCGCGTGCTGAGCTGGCTGAGCTCCGCATATGTGCGTTTATAAACCCGGCGCTTCGCCAGAGCCTCGGAAATCCGGCCAAACAGGCTGGAAACCCCTTGTTTCGGGTGCGCTATGCCCAAGTTTTCGACAAGATGCGCCATCGTTACTCTACCTCTATCTCGCGCCGACCACTGCCGGTGCTGTTGAGAGAAAGATAGCACTATGCTGCACCTGCACAACGCGCGATGCTGCATTGCGGCCATGCGCTAGATGCATGTTTACGCAAGGTAAATTTCAAACATGCATATCGCATGAACAATTGGGCGGATTTTGCGCATAAAGCCTGTGCGATGCTGAAACGCAGATCGCAATTCCAGCGATCACAGGCGCGTGCGTAGCGATTTCGCGATCTCGCCCATCTGATCCGGTGCCAGTTGCGGGGGCGTGGCGAAATGGTCGAGCCCCTCTTGCAGATAGGCCGCCGAGGTCACGTCATGCACGTGATGCATGGGCACGACATGCGCATGCGCATGGGGCACATGGATCCCGGTGTAGAAAAGCGACACGCGCTCGACCTGATAAAGCGTCTTCATGGCCCGTGCGATTTTCTGCGCGCAGCTTGTGATCCGGGTGGCGAGCGGCTCGGGCAGATCCTCGAACCAGACGTGATGGGCTTTCGGGATAACCAGCGTGTGCCCCTCGCGGATCGGGTGCAGATCCAGAAAGGCGAGGATATGCTCGTCCTCGTAGATCTTGTGCGCGGGCAAGGTGCCAGCGGCGATCTTGCAAAACAGGCAGTTTTCCATGGGCACTCTCGTTTTGTTGCGATAAGTGCCATAGCGCCCGCGCCAGCGCAATCGCGATGCGTGCGGCCCCTCTTGTCTCAGACGCTCAAATCTCCGATTTTCTGGAACGGGTCAGAAAGGTCATGGCATGGCAGTCACGCGCGAAGAGGTGCTCGCGGTCCTCGATACACTCACCCTGCCCGATGGGGGCAGCTTGGTGTCGCGCGATCTGGTGCGCGCGCTGGTGGTCGAGGGTGGGGCCGTGCGCTTCGTGCTCGAATGCCCGGGCGCCGAGATGGCAAAGGCGCTTGCGCCCTTGCGCGATGCGGCCGAGGCGGCGGTGGGCAAGCTCGAAGGTGTCTCGCAGGTCTCGGTCGCGCTGACAGCGCATGGCCCGGCCCCCAAGACCAAAGCGCCGAGCTTCACGCTGGGCCGCCATCCCACCACGGCGCCCGACAAGCAAGCTGTGCCGGGTGTGCGCCATGTCCTTGCCATCGGGTCGGGCAAGGGCGGGGTCGGCAAATCCACGGTCGCATCCAACCTTGCCGTTGCGCTGGCGCGGCAGGGGTTGCGTGTGGGTCTGCTCGACGCGGATATCTATGGCCCGAGCCAGCCGCGCATGATGGGGGTGGATAGCCGTCCGGCCTCGCCCGATGGCAAGACCATCATCCCGCTGAAAGCGCATGGCGTGACCATGATCTCCATCGGGCTGATGCTGCGCCCTGATGAGGCCGTTGTCTGGCGCGGCCCGATGCTGATGGGGGCGCTGCAGCAATTGCTGACGCAGGTGGAATGGGGGCAGCTTGATGTGTTGATCGTCGATATGCCGCCCGGCACGGGCGATATTCAGCTTACGCTGTGTTCGAAATTCGATGTGCGCGGTGCGATCGTGGTCTCGACCCCGCAGGATGTGGCGCTCTTGGATGCGCGCAAGGCGCTGCGGGCGTTTCAGACGCTGAAAACCCCGGTGCTGGGGCTGATCGAGAACATGTCGACCTTCATCTGCCCCAAATGCGGCCATGAGGAGCATATTTTCGGCGAGGGCGGGGTGCGCGTGGAGGCCGAGCGGCAGGGTCTGCCGTTTCTGGGGGAATTGCCGCTGAGTGTGGAAGTGCGGCTGGCCGGGGATGGCGGCGTGCCGGTCGCGGCGACCGACAGCCCGGTGGCGCGCGCCTATGACCGGATGGCGGCGCGGCTGATCGAGGTGCTCTGAACGTCGCGCGGGCGGGAATCGGGCGCGGATGGGATTTCATGGATCTGCTGGACATTGCGCCTCGGGAAGCTCATGGAATCTCATGGTCCCGATGATTTCGGCTTCACGCGATGGTCTCGAACGAATCACTGGGCCGTGATTCGCTGTGTTTTTCGAGTGAATCTGGAGATTCTTGCGCAAAGCATTCTTTGCCAGGCGTGTTGTTGCGCGCAATTTTGTTGCGAGACTGCAACAGAGTGCGCGGGCCGCATATTTTTTCGACCTGTGCCGATGGCGGGAGAATCCCCAGTTCGCTCTAGTCAAGCTTGGCTTATCTCGACCCGTTCCAGAATTGTTCTTACCATATATTGATTGGTTAACGGCTTATCCACAGCATCCTGTGGGTAACTCTCGGAAAACGCGGATCACGTCCAAAAACCAAGTTCCATCTTTTTCCTTGCTGACCATGAAGTTCCATGTCATTCCATATAACAAGATAAACGGGCAGCTAAGGGGCACCCAAGACCCCACCGAGGCAGTTTCATACAGGCACCCGCTTTATCTTGAAATGAAAAGATCCGGCGCGCTCGCGAGCAGCATCCCCCCTCCCCCCCAAGGAGCGAGCGCCAACCGGGCCCCCAGCGATGGGACAGTCGGCGGATCGGGCAGTGGCAGCAGCTCGATCCGCCGTTTTAATTTGCGCCTGACTTATTGACGGCGCGCCAGAAAAAAGGACCGCCGCGCTGTGGCACGCAGGTTCAGAAGCACATACCACCAGAAGGTGGATGCAAAGGGTCGCGTGTCGGTCCCGGCTTCGTTCCGCCGTGTGATCGAACGCGGGGATCCTGACTGGACAGAGGGGCTGCGGCCGAATTTCATCATCGTCTCGGGGCTGAAATACCAGAAACGTCTGGATTGTTTCACGATTGCGGCAATGGAAGTGATCGAGGACCGGATTGACATGATGCAGCCCGGCACGCCCGCGCGCAAGGAGATGGAGCTGACCTATCACGCCAACTCCATCGAGGCGCAGATCGACGAGGACGGGCGGATCATCCTGCCGCAATATCTGCGCGACAAGCTGGCGCTGACGCCGGATGAGAAGGCGCGGTTCGTGGGTCTGAATGATCATTTCCAGATCTGGAAGAACGCGACCTATGAATCGGTGTACGGGGCCGAGGACGATGCGCTCGACGCGGACAAGCCCGCCGATTACGACCCGCGTGTCCTGTTGCCCGAGAGCCGTGAGGGCCGCCCATATCTTCGCGAGGTGTGATGCAGGGCGCACCCGAGACCCCGCATGTTCCGGTTCTGCTGCGCCCGATCCTGCAGCATCTGGCCCCGATCCGGGGCGTCTGGGTCGATGGCACGCTGGGCGCGGGGGGCTATGCGCGCGGGCTGCTGGAGGCGGGTGCCGCGCATCTCATCGGGATCGACCGCGACCCGCTGGCGCTGGAGATGGCGAAAGGCTGGGCGCACGCATATGGGGCGCGGGTGACGCTGGTGGCGGGCAATTTCGCGGAACTGGACGCGCATGCAGGCGGGCTGGTCGATGGGGTGGTGCTCGATCTGGGCGTGTCCTCGATGCAGCTTGACCAGGCCGCGCGCGGGTTTTCCTTCGCCAAGGATGGCCCGCTCGACATGCGCATGTCGCAAAGCGGCGTGTCAGCGCGCGATCTGGTCAATGAGGCGGAAGAAGCCACACTCGCCGATATTCTCTTTCATTACGGCGAGGAACGCGCCGCGCGCCGCATAGCGCGCGCGATTGTCGCGGCCCGGCAGGAGGCCCCGATCGAGACCACGCTGCACCTCGCCGGCATCGTCAGCGCCTGCCTGCCGCGCCCGAAACCCGGCCAGAGCCACCCGGCCACACGCAGCTTTCAGGCGCTGCGCATCGCCGTGAATGCCGAGTTCGAGGCGCTGGTCGCAGGGCTTGAGGCCGCCGAGCGGGCGCTGAAGCCGGGCGGCAAGCTCGCCGTGGTCAGCTTTCATTCGATGGAGGATCGCGTGGTCAAACGCTTTCTGGCCGCGCGCGCAGGGCAGGGTGGCGGGGGCAGCCGCCACGCGCCCGCGCCCGAAGTGATCGCGCCGCGTTTCCGCCTGATCGAGAAACGCGGCATCAGCGCGGATGATGCGGAATTGGCGCAGAACCCGCGCGCGCGCTCGGCACGGCTGCGCATGGCCGAACGGCTGGAGGCGCCTGCGGGGCCAGTGGATCGCGCAGGTCTGGGATTGCCCGCGCTTGCACGCGAGAAGGGACGGTAAGGATGCGCAGTCTGCTCTATCTTTGCACCACGCTGGGGGTTATCGCGCTTGCGGCCTGGGCGTATCGCGAGAACCATCTGACGCAAAGTGCGATGAATGAACGCCGCGCACTGGAGCGCGAGATCGCGGGTCTCGAGGAGTCGCTGCGCATGCAGCGCGCCGAATGGGCCTATCTCAACCGCCACGACCGGCTGCGGGAACTGGTCGATCTCAATTTTGAAAAGCTCAAGCTGGTGCCCATGACGGCGCTGCATTTCGGCGAGATCGGCGAGATCGCCTATCCGATGCCCGATTTCGGGGCCGATCTGGAAGACGGGATCGAGGTCTTCGGCGCGATCGAGTCGGTCTTGGGACGTAGCGAGGAGAACGAGCCATGATCCGCACCCCATTGCGCCCGCTCGCCCGTGTGTTGCAGGCGCGCGAGAAGGGCGAAAACCCCGATCTGATCGAGCGCGAAAACCGGCGGCTGCGCCAGGAAGCCGCCCGCGATCACGCGCGCTCGCGGGCCGAGACGCGACTGCTCGCGCTCGCGCTCTTGTTTGTGTGCGCCTTTGTCGTGCTCGGCGCGCGGATGGGGCTGCTGGCGGCCACGGCACCGATTGAAGTGTCGCGCGGTGTGATCGAGGATATCTCGAGCGCGCGCGCTGATATCGTGGATCGCAATGGCCGCGTGCTGGCCAGCAACATGGCCACGCATGCGCTCTATGCCGAAACCCGGCGCATGGTCGCGCCGGAACACGCCGCGCGCGAACTCGCGCGGATCTTCCCCGATGTCGATGCCGACCGCATGACCGCGCGCTTCACCGACCCCAATCGCCGCTTCATCTGGATCCGCTCGCGCCTCTCGCCCGAGCAGATGCAGGCGGTGCATGATATTGGCGAGCCCGGCCTGCTCTTTGCGCCGCGCGAGATGCGGGTTTATCCAAATGGCCGGATCGCGGCGCATATTCTGGGCGGGGCAAGCTATGGCCAGCAGGGGGTGCGCGCGGCGGAGGTGATCGGGGTGGCGGGCACCGAGCTTTATTTCGAGGATCGGCTGCGCGACCCCGATCTGATCGACGAGCCGCTGCGCCTGTCG
Source organism: Paracoccaceae bacterium (assembly GCA_003567315.1). Classification (GTDB taxonomy): domain Bacteria; phylum Pseudomonadota; class Alphaproteobacteria; order Rhodobacterales; family Rhodobacteraceae; genus Roseinatronobacter. The sequence continues at coordinate 151,889 of PWZT01000037.1, read as the reverse complement.
CTCGATCTGAGTGTGCAGGCGGCGGTGACCGAGGTGCTTGAGGGCGGCAAGCGCATGCTCAACGCGCGCGGCGCGACCGCTGTGGTGATGGATGTGCAAACGGGCGAGGTGATCAGCCTTGTCTCGCTGCCCGATTTCGACCCGAATAATCGCCCGCCCCCGCCGACGGAGGGCGAGCCGGCCGACAGCCCGCTCTTCAACCGCGCCGTGCAGGGCTATTACGAACTTGGCTCGGTGATGAAGACCTTCGCGGTCGCGCAGGCGCTCGATGAGGGTGAGGTCACGCCCGCGAGCAAGATCGACACGCGCGGGCCGCTGACATGGGGGCGCTTCCGCATCCGCGATTTCCGCAATTACGGGCCGGAGTTGTCGGTCAAGGATGTGATGGTCAAATCCTCGAATATCGGCACCGCGCGCATCATGCAGCCTATCGGCGCGGAGCGTCAGCAGGAATTCCTGCGCAAATTCGGGCTGTTGAGCTCGATGCCGCTGGAACTGGCCGAGGCCGGGCGCGCGCGCCCGCTGCTGCCCGATCGCTGGTCCGAACTCTCGGTCATGACAATCTCTTACGGGCATGGCATGTCCACCAGCCCGCTGGCGCTGGCGGCGGGATATTCCGCGCTGGTCAATGGCGGCTACAGGGTCACGCCCACGCTGTTGCGCCAGGACCAGGTGCAGCCCGGCGAGCGGCTGATTTCCGAGCGCGCTTCCGAGCAGATCAAGCTGATGCTGCATCAGGTGGTGCAGGAGGGCACGGCGTCTTTTGCGCGCATCCCGGGTTATCCGGTGGGCGGCAAGACCGGCTCTGCCGACAAACCCAATCCGCAGGGCGGCGGCTACAAGGAAAACGCAGTGCTCGCGACCTTCGCGAGCGTCTTTCCATCGCATGAGCCGCGCTATACGCTGATCGTGACGCTGGATGAGCCAGTGGACACGACCGGCCCCGAGCCAAGGCGCACGGCGGGCTGGACGGCTGTGCCGGTCTCGGCCGAGATCACGCGCCGCATCGCGCCGCTGCTGGGCTTGCGCCCGGGCTCTGTCTCGGCCGCCGAAGCTGCGCTGGCCGCCGCGCAGTGAGCGGCGCGCGTGATATGAGCCATTGAACAGGGCCGCCGAACTGGAGTAACAGGCGCCACCCATGCTGTCGTGAAGGGAATATCGCGCGTGACCGATCTGCCCCCCCGTCCGCTCTCTGCTCTGGGTCTGAGCCCGAGCCGCGGAGAGAATGTCACGGTGCATGGTCTGGCCATCGACAGCCGGGCGGTTTGCGAGGGCGGGTTGTTCGCGGCCTTGCCGGGCAGCCGTGTGCATGGCGGCGAATTCATCAGCTATGCGCTGCGCATGGGCGCGGCGGCGATCCTGACGGATCGCGAAGGCGCTGATCTGGCGGCCGAGGCGCTGGCTGGCAGCAACGCGGCGCTGGTGCTGGCGCAGGACCCGCGCGCGGCTTTGGCCGGGGCGGCGGCGCTGTGGTTCGGGGCACAGCCCGAGGTGATGGTCGCGGTCACGGGCACCAATGGCAAGACTTCCGTGGCGAGTTTCACGCGCCAGATCTGGATGGCGCTGGGCCATGAGGCGGTCAATATCGGCACGACCGGCATCGAGGGTGCGTTTGCCGCGCCGCTTGCGCATACCACGCCCGACCCGATCACGCTGCACCGCCTGCTCGCCGAGATGGCGCAAGCAGGTGTCACCCATGCGGCGATGGAGGCGTCCTCGCACGGGTTGGAGCAGCGGCGGCTGGATGGGGTGGAGTTGCAGGCGGCGGCCTTTACCAATCTCTCGCAGGATCATCTGGATTATCACGCCTCGATGGAGGCCTATCTGGCTGCCAAGGCGCAGCTTTTCACGAGGCTGCTGCCCGATGACGGGGTGGCGGTGATCAATATGGAGGATGCGGCGGGAGCCGAAATCCTCGCGATTGCCGAGGCGCGCGGGCAGGGGACGCTGACCATCGGGCGCCATGCCGAGGCCGATCTGCGTATTCTGGGCCAGCGTTATGAGGCCGAGGGGCAGATCCTGCGCTTTTCCTATGACGGGCGGGTTTATCAGGAGCATCTGCCGCTGATCGGCGGGTTTCAGGCCGAGAATGTGCTCGCAGCCGTCGGGCTGGTGCTGGCCTGCGGGGCCGAGATGGGCGAGGTCGCGATGCGGCTCGCGCGGCTCGAGGGTGTGCGCGGGCGGATGCAACTGGCGGGCAGGCGGGCCAATGGCGCGCCGGTTTTCGTGGATTACGCGCACACGCCTGCGGCGCTGGAGGTGGCGCTTCAGGCGCTGCGCCCGCATGTGATGGGCCGGCTTCTGGTCGTTTTCGGCGCGGGCGGCGACCGCGACCGGGGCAAGCGGCCATTGATGGGCAAGTCGGCGGCTGAGAACGCCGATGTTGCATATGTGACAGACGACAACCCAAGATCCGAGGATCCGGGGGTCATCCGTGCAGAGATTCTGCAAGCCTGCCCCGAGGCGAATGAGGTCGGCGACCGCGCCGAGGCGATCTTGCGCGCGGTCGATGCGCTGGGGCCGGGGGATGCGCTGCTGATCGCGGGCAAGGGGCATGAGACCGGGCAGATCGTGGGCGAGACGGTCTATCCCTTCGATGATGTCGAACAAGCCTCGGTCGCGATTGCGGCGCTGGAGGCACGGGCATGAGCCTCTGGAGCGCCGCAGAAGCCGCGAAGGCAACAGGCGGGCAGGCCATTGGCGACTGGCAGGCCAGCGGCATTTCGATCGACACGCGCAGCTTGCAGCCGGGCGATCTGTTCGTGGCGCTCACAGCGGCGCGCGACGGGCATGATTTCGTGGCGCAGGCGCTGGAAAAGGGCGCAGCCGCTGCACTGGTGGCTTACCGGCCCGAGGGCGTGGCCGAGGATGCGCCGCTGCTGCTGGTGGCCGATGTCATGGCGGCGCTGACAGCACTCGGCGCGGCCGGGCGCGCGCGGGCAAAGGCGCGGGTGATCGCGGTGACGGGCTCGGTCGGCAAGACCTCGACCAAGGAAATGCTGCGCGTGATGCTGTCGGATTTCGGGGCCGTGCAGGCCGCCGAGGCGAGTTTCAACAATCACTGGGGCGTGCCGGTCACGCTGGCGCGGCTGCATCCCGAGACCGAATTCGCCGTGATCGAGATCGGGATGAACCATCCCGGCGAGATCGCGCCTCTGGCCCACCTCGCCCGCCCGCATGTCGCCATGATCACCACCATCGCGCCCGCGCATCTCGAAGCCTTCGACAGCATCGACGGCATCGCGGAAGAGAAAGCCAGTATTTTCAACGGGCTCGCGCGAGATGCTCATGCAATATACCCCAGCGATCTGGCCACAAGCCCGATCCTGGCCGCAGCGGCAGAGGCATCGGGCGCGACCTGCCTGCCGTTTGGCAAGACCGCGCCCGAGATCCGGCTGCATGACATGGCCCAGACCGAACATGCGCTGGTGATGCGCGCGCAGATCGGGCAGTTGCGCCTTGCTGTGCGGCTGGCCAATGCCGGCGCGCATTTCGGCACCAACGCGCTGGGCTGTCTGGCCGTGGCGCAGGCGCTGGGCTGCGATCTGGCGCGCGCGGCGCTGGCGCTGGGGCGCTGGCAGCCGCCCTCGGGCCGGGGCTTGCGCGAGAAGATCATGCTCGACCCGGTGGAAGATCTGTCCTTCACGCTGATCGATGATGCGTTCAATGCCAACCCTGCCTCGCTGGAGGCGGCGCTCGAGATGCTCGCGACCATGACTCCCGCGCGCGACGACGGCGGCGCGGGTGGGCGGCGCATCGCGATTCTGGGCGATATGCTGGAGCTTGGCCCCGATGAGGTCGCGATGCATCGCGCGCTTGCGGAGCTTCCGGCCATGCGCGCGGTCGATCTGGTGCATTGTGTCGGCCCGCGCATGGCCGCGCTGCACGCAGCCCTGCCGCATCGCAAGCGCGGGCGGCAGGTCGCGCAGGCCGAGGATCTGGCGCAGATCGCGCATCTTCTGGTCGCGCCGGGGGATATTGTGCTGGTGAAGGGCTCGAAATCGAGTTTTGTCTCGCGCGTGGTGGACGGGCTGCGCAATCTCGAGGCCGCATCACCCGCTGGAGAGGATGTCTGACCCATGTTTTTCTGGCTGACCGAGTTTGCTGACACTGTGCCCGGGTTCAACCTGTTTCGCTACATCACCTTTCGGGCGGGGGCGGCGTTTCTGACCGCGCTGCTTTTCGGCTTCCTGTTCGGCAAGCCGTTGATCAACCTGCTGCGCCGCCGCCAGACGAATGGCCAGCCGATCCGCGATGACGGCCCGGAAAGCCATCTGCTCACCAAGACCGGGACGCCCACCATGGGCGGGCTGCTGATCCTGTCTGCGCTCACGCTGGCCACGCTGCTCTGGGCGCGGCTGGACAATGGCTATGTGTGGATCGTGCTGCTTGTGACTGTGGGCTTCGGGCTGATCGGCTTCGCGGATGATCTGGCCAAGGTCTCGCGCGGGAACGTCAAGGGCGTGCCGGGGCGCGTGCGGCTGGCGATGGGCACGGTGATCGGGCTCGCTGCGACCTTTGCGGCGATGCAGTTGCACCCGCCCGCGCTGCAGGGGCAGCTTGCGGTGCCGGTCTTCAAGGAAGTGCTGTTCAATATGAGCTGGTTCTTCATCCCCTTCGGCGCCTTCGTCATCCTCGGCGCGGCGAATGCGGTGAACCTGACCGATGGGCTCGACGGGTTGGCGATCATGCCGGTGATGATCGCGGCGGGCACGCTGGGGGTGATCGCCTATGCTGTGGGGCGTGTCGATTTCACCTCTTATCTGGATGTGCATTATGTGCCCGGCGTGGGCGAATTGCTCATCTTCGCCGCGGCGCTTTGCGGTGGGGGGCTGGGGTTCCTGTGGTATAACGCGCCGCCTGCCGCGGTGTTCATGGGCGATACCGGCTCGCTCGCGCTGGGGGGCGCGCTGGGGGCGATTGCGGTGGTGACCAAGCATGAAATCGTGCTCGCCATCGTGGGCGGGATTTTCGTGGTCGAGACGCTGTCGGTGGTGATTCAGGTGCTGTATTACAAGCGCACGGGCAAGCGTGTGTTTCTGATGGCGCCGATTCACCATCATTTCGAGAAGAAGGGCTGGGCCGAGCCGCAGATCGTGATCCGCTTCTGGATCATCTCGCTGGTGCTGGCGCTGATCGGGCTGGCGACGCTGAAAATCCGGTGATGAAAAAACCCGGCCACGGGGGCCGGGTTTTGCAAGAGCGGTCAAGCCGAGTGGCGCACACGGTCCTTGCCACCCGATTTGCCGCCCGATTTGTTGCCGGGCGCGCGGCGCCTGCCGCCTGCGCGGGCCGGTTTGGCCGCGGGGCGCGGGCCACCGCGCGCGGGGCCGCGCTTGCGTGCCTGCGCGCGGGCCGGGCCGGCCAGCTCATCGGGCCATGCCGTCCCGCCAGCGACTGCGAGATCGCGCTTCATCAGCCGCTCGATCGCGCGCAGATCGCCCATTTCAGCGGGCGCACAGAAGGCGATGGCCCGCCCCGATGCCCCGGCGCGCGCTGTGCGGCCGATGCGGTGGACATAATTCTCGGGTACTTCGGGCAGCTCATAGTTGTAGACATGGCGCATATCGGGAATGTCGATCCCGCGCGCAGCCACATCGGTTGCGACCAGCACATTGATGCGGCCCTCGCGGAACGCCTGAAGCGTGCGCTCGCGCTGCGCCTGGCTCTTGTTGCCATGGATCGAGCCTGCCGGGATATCCCATGAGTTCAGAAGCTTCATCAGCTTTTCCGCGCCATGCTTGGTGCGCGCGAAGACAAGCGCGCGCTCCTCGGGATGCGCCTTGAGATAATCCTCCAGCAGCCGCGCCTTGTCGCCATGGGCGACGAAATGCACGGACTGGTCGATCTTCTCGGCGGGGCGACCGGGCGCGGCCACCTGGATACGCTCGGGGTGGTCGAGATAGGCGTCCGCGATCTCGTTCATCTGTTTCGACATGGTGGCCGAGAACATCAACGTCTGGCGTTCCCTGGGCAGCAGCCCCGCGATCCGGCGCAGGGCGTGGATGAAGCCGAGATCGAGCATCTGGTCAGCCTCGTCGAGGACCAGCATCTGCGTTTCCGAGAGCGTCAGCGCGCGGCGGTCGAGCAGGTCGAGCAGGCGGCCCGGCGTGGCGACGAGAATATCGCAGCCCTTGGCGAGTTTCTGGATCTGCGGGTTCAGCCCCGCGCCCCCCACCACCCGCTGCACCTTGAGCGGTGTCTTGCGAGCGAAGCCGTTCAGCGTCTCGGCGATCTGGTTGACCAGTTCGCGCGTGGGCGCAAGGATCAGCGCCTGGGTGGTTTTGGGGGCAGGGCGACCAGCGCCGAGCAGCGCATGCATCAGCGGCAGGCCGAAGGCCAGCGTCTTGCCCGTGCCGGTTTGCGCCAGCCCCAGAATGTCGCGGCCCTGCATGATCATCGGGATCGCGCGGGCCTGGATCGGGGTGGGGGTGCTCAGCTTGTGGGCTTCCAGCCCGCTCATCAGCACCGGGCGCAGCCCGAACATGGTAAAATCAGTCAAAGTCAGTCCTCTCACGGCCTGTCGCAACAGGCGATAGGCCCCGGGCAAAGGCCGGGGCTGGTTTGGGGGCGCAGGTCATGCGCCGCCCCCCACGCGTGATGTCGGGAAGCATGTGTCGGGCCGAATGCCCTGCCAGGGTCGATCAAATTGCTCACGCGGCAAGACCCGGATGCAAGGCAAATGGGGCGGGACGGCAGAGAAGTCAAGCGTTTAATGCGGATCGGGCCGACGGGCGGCGAGGGCAAGCAGCCCTGCAAGCGCGCACATGGAAATCGGGAGCATGGTAAACACACCGAAGCCGAAGGCGAGATACATCCCCGCGCTCGCGACCAGCAGCAAGACCCCGCCGACAAGATTGGCCGAGCGCGCCATCGCCGCGCCTGCGATGGCCAGAATGGGGGCGGCGAGGCTCATGGTGCGGATCATGGCCATATTGGCCACGCCGCCGGTGATCTCGGCAAGCTCGGGGAAGCGAATCAGCAAATCCGTGTAGCCGAAGCTGAAAAACCCGACCAGCATCCCCCATAATCCGCCGATGGGTCCGAGCGTCAGCGCCGCATTGCGCATCTTTCAGGCATCCTTCTGAATCTTCGGCGAAACCCGATCCGGCATCAGGAATAGCCGCAAAATGCTTGCGTTTTAACCCGGCTATGGCAAAATTCGGTGTGGGATGACAGACTTTCTACGACGCCTCTGTTCTCGCAGCCGGCCAAGGAAGACCTGGCTGAACGTTCCCGGGGCAATACCGCCGCGGGGTGAGACAATGAGGAGAAGACCGATGCCGACAGGCACCGTGAAATGGTTCAACACAACCAAGGGCTACGGATTCATTGCGCCTGAAGGGGGCGGCAAGGATGTGTTCGTGCATATCTCGGCCGTCGAGCGCGCCGGGCTGACCGGGCTCGCAGACGACCAGAAGATCGCTTATGAGTTGCGCGCAGGCCGCGACGGGCGCGAATCCGCGAGTGATCTGAAACTGTTGTGATCTGAACGGGCAGGCGCGTCACTTCAAGCCAAGGGCCGCCTGCGTATCAGCCTTCCAGCCCAGATGGAGCGCGTCGCCCGCGCGGATGACAGGGCGCTTCATCAGGGTTGGATGCGCTGCGAGCAAGGTCTCGACCGGCTCTGCGCGCGTCTCCTCGGGCAGCCCGCGCCATGTGGTCGAGGCGCGGTTGATGAGCTTGTCGCCGAAGGCTGCATGAAACTCGGCGCGTTCCTCGGCGCTCAGCGGCGTTGCGCGGATATCGCGAAACGCGGCCTCTGGCAGGGCCTTGAGTGCCTTGCGGCAGGTGTCGCAACTCTTGATGCCATAAATGGTGATTGTCATATGCTCCTCCGGTTTCGGGTCATGATCCCCTGCGCTCAGTCCTGATTTGCTGCAAACAGCGCAAGGCTGTCTTGCAGGAAGGGTCCGCGGATGTCGGCGCGTTCCATCAGCAACTCATGCAACGCGCCGTCGAACACGCGCAAGCGCCCCTTCGGCCAATCGGCCATCCGCGCAGAAATCGCGTCAACCGAGACCAGCACCTCGCGCGTGCCTACCCCGCAATATGTGGGCAGATCAGGAGGCGGGAGGTGCGCGAGCGCCCTTGTTTCGGTTAGCGCCGCGACCAGCCAGCGCAGGCTGGGCGCGCCAAGGCGCAGTTCGTGATGGCGCTGAACCTGCGCCTGCATCCAGGCATAGGTTTCAAGATCACCCGTCAGTTCATTGGTATCAAACGGATTTTCCCAAAGCCGGAACTCCACGCCCGCGCCGGGGATTTCGCGCAAATCCAGTCGCGCCAGACGCAGGGCCGAGGTCATCGTCACAACAGCGCGGCGCGTGGAATTGCTCAGCCGCAACCCCCACATCGGCGCGGAAAAACTCACTGCGCGCGCCGCGAACCCCTCGATCAGCGCCCGCAAAGCGATGCAACCGCCCATGGAATGTGCAAGCACGAAGCGCGGCGCGTCCGGGGCGAAGGCGTCGAGTGCTGCGCTGTAAGTTGCGACATCGCGCTGATAGAACGCGAAATCAGCCACATCCCCCAGCAGCGGGCGGTTCTCCACACGATCCGAAAGACCTTGCCCGCGCCAGTCGATGACAGCCGCGCCATAGCCCTGCGCCAGCACCTCCGTGACAACGCGGCCATATTTCTCGATCACTTCGGTGCGGCCCGGAAAAATGGCGACCATGCCTTTCGGCCCGCACGGCCAGAGCGCGATCCGCAGCCTTACCCCGTCCTCCGCATGCATCCAGCGCATCTGCGCGGGGGCAGGCGCGTCAGCGACATCCGCGAAGAACGGCGTAGGCATCAGCTCAGCGCCGACCCCAGCTTCATGGCCAGCCCCATATTTCCATCGATCTTCAGCTTGCCCGACATGAAGGCCGTGGTCGGATTCACATCGCCCTCGATGATGCCCTGAAAGGTCTCGGCGCTGGCGGTCATGGTGACATCGGCCTCTTCATCGCCGACACGCACGCCGTTTTCATCGACCATGATCGTGCCTTCGCCTTCGATCTCGAATTTCGCCGTGCCATCGAACCCGTCGGAGAGCCGCGCGCTCAGCGCGTCAACAGCATGGGTCAGGATATCGCTCATCATATGCTCCGTTTTGTGATGCCGCAGATATGGATTCATGCGGCAAATGCGCTACACTCGTCACTATGGGTATGAAGTGCGCCATTCTCAATTGTGCCGTTGCGGCATTTGCAGGGTTTTTCGCCCTGGCACCCGCGCAAGCCAGCAATGTGGCGCAATCGGAAGAAGCGCTTGAGCTTCTGGAAGAATTGCGCGCGCCGGATCAGCCGCGCTGGCAGCGGATCGAGCGCCAGATCGGGCGGTTGTGGTCGCGGTCGGGCTCGGCCAGTGCGGATCTGCTGCTGCAACGCGGGCGCGAGGCGATGGAGCGCGGGGATACCTCGGCCGCCATCGACCATTTCAGCGCGCTGATCGACCATGCGCCCGATTTCGCTGAAGGCTATCATGCGCGCGCGACCGCCTGGTTCATGGATGGGCGTCTGGGGCTCGCGATGGATGATCTGCAACAGACGCTCAGCCTCAACCCGATGCATTTCTCGGCGCTGGCCGGGGTGGGGCGCATTCTGGAAGACATCGAAGCCTATGATCGCGCCTATCGGGCCTACAAGGCGGCCAATGCTATACATCCCCATCGTGATGACGTAAGAACTGCAATCGAACGGCTGGAGCGGCGCCTGTCGGGCACCGAAATCTAGAGAGCAAAGCCACACGGGCCTTGGGGGTAGGGCAGATGAATATGCGCGCGCAGTCCCGGGCTGTTGCGGTGCTCGGTCCCACGAATACCGGCAAGACACATTACGCCATCGAACGGATGCTTGCGCATCGCACCGGGGTCATCGGCCTGCCGCTGCGCCTGCTCGCGCGCGAGGTCTATGACCGTATTCGCGCACTGCGCGGCCCCGATTGCGTGGCGCTGGTCACCGGCGAGGAACGGATCGTGCCCGACCGGACGCAATACTGGGTCTGCACGGTCGAGGCGATGCCGCTGGAGATTGGCGCGGATTTCGTGGCCATCGACGAGATCCAGCTTTGCGCCGACCCCGAGCGCGGGCATGTCTTCACCGACCGGCTGCTGTCTGCCCGGGGACTGCACGAGACGCTTTTCATGGGCTCGGACACTATGCGCAGCGCGATCGCGGCGCTGGTGCCGGGGGTGAGTTTTCAGCGCCGCGAGCGCATGTCGCAACTCAGCTACTCGGGTTCGAAAAAGATAAGCCGGATGCCTGCGCGCAGCGCAATCGTGGGTTTCAGTGTTGAAAATGTGTATGCGATTGCTGAACTGATCCGACGTCAGAAGGGTGGCTGCGCGGTGGTGATGGGGGCGCTTTCGCCGCGCACACGGAACGCGCAGGTCGCGCTCTACCAGAATGGCGATGTCGATTATCTGGTTGCGACCGATGCGATCGGGATGGGGCTCAATCTCGACATCAAGCATGTGGCGTTTTCGGCCACGCGCAAATTCGATGGCCGCCGCATGCGCCCGCTGGGCCCCGATGAGCTGGCACAAATCGCAGGGCGCGCGGGGCGGTATCAGAATGATGGCTCTTTCGGGGTGACGGGCGAGGCGCGGCCCTTGCCCGATGAGGTGATCGAGGCCATCGAGAGCCACAGCTTCCTGCCCGCGCGCAAGCTGCAATGGCGCAATGCAAAGCTCGATTTCGGCGCGCCGGAGCGGCTGATCGCCGCGCTGGAGCGGCAGACCGACAATGACTGGCTGGCCCGCGCGCGCGACGCCGATGATGTGGTGGCGCTCAAGACCCTTGTTGCCCAGCCCGAGATCCGCGACCGGCTGCAAGATGCGCGCGACCTCCGGCTGTTATGGGATGTCTGCCGCGTGCCCGATTTCCGAGGGATTTCGGCGGCGGAACATGCCGGGCTTCTGGGGCGCATCTTCGATTTCCTGCAAGGGCAGGGGCGGATCGAGGCAGCCTGGCTCGCGCGCAACATCAAGCGCATCGACCGCACCGATGGCGATATCGACGCGCTGTCGCGACGCCTCGCCCATATCCGGACCTGGACCTATATCGCGCAGCGAAAAGGCTGGGTCGATGATGAAAATCATTGGCGTGGCGAAACACGCGCTGTAGAAGACCGCTTGTCAGACGCGCTGCATGAGCGGCTGACTCAAAGATTTGTTGACCGGCGCACCAGTGTGCTCCTGCGCCGGTTGAAGCAGAAGGAGAGCCTTGTGGCAGAGGTGAACGACAAGGGCGAAGTCACGGTCGAGGGCGAGTTGATCGGTCGGCTGGAAGGGTTTCGGTTCCGGCAGGACAAGACCGCGAGCGCCGATGAGGCCAAGACCTTGCGGCAAGCCTCGCTTGCGGCGCTGACGCCGCTGTTTCATCTGCGCGCGGACAAATTCTACAACGCGCCCGACACCGAGTTCGATTTCACCGAACAGGGCGGGTTGATGTGGGGCACGACGGCGGTCGGCAAGCTGATGCGCGGCGATGATGCGCTGCGCCCGCAGGTGCAGGCCTTTGTCGATGACGAGGCGGGGCCGGATGTGGCCGAGAAAGTCCGCCGCCGGTTGCAGCATTTCATCGACCGCAAGATCGCGGCGCTGTTCGAGCCGCTTCTGAACATGTCGCGCGACGAGACCCTGAGCGGGCTTGCGCGCGGTGTTGCCTTCCGGCTGGTCGAGGCGATGGGGGTGATCCCGCGCGAAGAGATCGCCGCCGATGTCAAGGCGCTCGACCAGGAGGCGCGCGGCATGCTGCGCAAGCATGGGGTGCGGTTCGGGCAATACACGATCTTCCTGCCGTTGCTTCTGAAACCCGCGCCGACGCGGTTGCGGCTGGTGCTGCGCGCGCTCGCTGACGGGTTGGAGGAGTTTCCCGAGAGCCCGCCGCCCGGTCTGGTGACGATCCCGCATATCCCTGAGGTGCCGTCCACGCATTATCTGATGGCAGGCTACCGCCCGGCGGGCGCGCGCGCGATCCGGATCGACATGCTGGAGCGGCTGGCCGATCTGCTGCGCGCCTGCGACAGCCGCGCGGGGTTCGAGGCGACGCCCGATATGCTCTCGATCACGGGCACGACGCTGGAGCAGTTCGCCGATCTGATGGAAGGGCTTGGCTACAAGGCCGAGAAGGGCGAGCGGGTGAAGGTGAAGCCCGATCTGCCGGGCTCCGGCCCTGTGGCGGATGGCGCGGTCGAGGCACCTGCGGGTGATCCGGCGGACGCCGCGACAGATGCGGCGGCTGCAACCCCATCCGAAACACCGCCCGCGACGGATGACGCGGCCGAGACGCCCTCCGAGATGCCGCCGACAACAGGTGAAGCTCCTGAAACGCCGCCTGCCGAGGAAATCGAGGTTTTCTACACCTTCACATGGGCGCCGCGCCCGCGCCGGGAGGCGCGGCCCGAGCGCAAGCCGCAAGAGGGGCGGCGCAAGGGTGGCAAGCCGAAAGGTGCCAAGCCGGGGTCGGGCAAGCCGCGCGACCGCAATGCCGGGCCGAAGCGCGACCAAAGTGCTGGGCCCGCGCGCAAGAGCGACCGGATCGACCCCGACAACCCGTTTGCGGCGGCATTGATGGGCCTGAAGCTTAAGGAATGAGCGCGTGAGCGAGAAGCGACCCACGCTGCGGCTCGACAAATGGCTCTGGCAGGCGCGCTTCGTGAAATCGCGCGCGTTGGCAGTCAAGCTGATCGAGGGGCCGGGCGTGCGCGTGAATGCGCAGCGCATCGCGAAGCCCGCCCATGCGGTGAGTGCGGGCGATGTGCTGACTTTCGCGCTTGGCCCGCGCGTGATCGTGGCGCGTATTCTGGAGCTGGGCACGCGGCGCGGGCCTGCTCCCGAGGCGCGCGCGCTCTATGAGGATCTCTCGCCACCCCCGCCCGAGCCCGACCTCTCGCGCCCGCGCCCTTTGCCCGGCGGGCGGCCCGACAAGGCCGCGCGCCGGCGTTTTGCCGCGCCACGGCCGGATGCGCTTGATTGATCGCAGGCGCTGGATTATGTCCCCTGCGACACGCGCGCCGAAGCGCCGCCCAGGATCGAGGACGCTTTCATGACCTATGTGGTGATCGACAATTGTATTGCATGCAAATACACGGATTGTGTCGAGGTCTGCCCGGTCGATTGCTTCTATGAGGGCGAGAACATGCTGGTCATTCATCCGGATGAATGCATTGATTGCGGCGTGTGCGAGCCCGAATGCCCCGCCGATGCGATCCGCCCCGACACTGAGCCGGACATGGAAGACTGGGTGGATTTCAACCGCAAGTATTCCGAGAAATGGCCGGTGATCATCACCAAGAAAGACCCGCTGCCCGGCGCCGAGGAGCGCGATGGCGAAACCGGCAAGCTGGACAAGTATTTCTCCGAAGCTCCCGGCGAAGGCGGCTGATTCGCGCAATCGTGTCACTTGAGTGATAGCGATGCGCTTTGATTCGGCGGCTTTTTGTGTTATGGAATCATTCATAAATGAAACCGTCTCACCCCGGCAGTGCTGCCAGCTGCCGTTTTTTTGTCGCAATATCATGAGGTCTTGCAGGAGCGTGGGGTTCCTGTGGTGGCTTCTTTTGCGGTGTGTGAGACCAGAGGGGAAGATGTGAATGTCGAAGAAGAAAATCGAGTTTCGTCCGAATGAATATGTTGTGTATCCGGCCCATGGGGTCGGGCAGATCGTGTCGATCGAAGAGCAGGAAATCGCCGGGCTGAAGCTGGAACTTTTCGTCATTTCCTTCGAGAAAGAGAAGATGACTCTGCGCGTGCCGACGCACAAGGCGACGACTGTGGGCATGCGCTCGCTGGCCTCGCCCGAACTGGTGGACAAGGCACTTGCGACGCTGAAGGGCAAGGCACGCGTGAAGCGGGCCATGTGGTCGCGCCGGGCACAGGAATATGAACAGAAGATCAATTCAGGCGATCTGCTCGCGATTGCCGAAGTGGTGCGCGATCTGCATCGCAACGATGACCAGCGCGAGCAGTCCTATTCCGAGCGCCAGCTCTATGAGGCCGCGCTGGAGCGGCTGACGCGCGAAGTCGCGGCCGTCGCCGGTGGCGACGAGATGATTGCGCAAAAGCAGGTCAATGACGTGCTGGTCTCGCGCGCGGCCTGATTGGGCTTGTGACACTGGAAATCAGCCCGCTCCGGCGGGCTTTTTTCATGGGACGGGCGCGGCAGTTGGGCTTGCTCACAGGCGCGACGCTGGTCTAAACACGCAGCCGACAGGGCAAAGACGCCGGAGGGGATCATGGCAGGCCATTCCAAATGGGCCAATATTCAGCATCGCAAGGGCCGTCAGGATGCGGTGCGCGCGAAGCTGTTCTCGAAGCTTTCCAAGGAAATCACGGTCGCGGCCAAGATGGGCGATCCGGACCCCGAAAAAAACCCGCGCCTGCGGTTGGCGGTGAAAGAGGCCAAGGCGGCCTCGATGCCCAAGGACAATATCGAGCGCGCGATCAAGAAATCGCAGGGCGGCGACGCGGAAAGCTATGATGAAATCCGCTATGAGGGCTATGGCCCGGGGGGCGTGGCCGTCCTTGTCGAGGCGATGACCGACAATCGCAATCGCACGGCCTCGAATGTGCGGTCGACGTTTTCCAAGAATGGCGGCAATCTGGGCGAGACAGGCTCGGTCGCTTTCATGTTCGACCGCAAGGGGCAGGTGGTCTATCCGGTCAGCGCGGGCGATGCCGAGAGCGTCCTGCTCGCGGCGATCGATGCGGGGGCCGAGGATGTGGAAAGCTCGGAAGAGGGGCATGTGATCTGGTGCGCGGATACGGATCTCGCGGTGGTCTCCGCCGCACTCGAGGCAAGCCTTGGTGAGGCGGAAAGCACCCGGCTGGTCTGGAAACCGCAGACCACGACCGAGCTTGACCTCGAGGGGGCGCGCGCGCTGATGAAGCTGATCGAGGCGCTCGAGGATGATGATGACGTCCAGAATGTCACGGCGAATTTCGAGGTCTCGGACGCGGTGATGGAGGAGCTCTGAGCGCGTCGCGCTCAGCTTGCCTGTACCGAGGCTGCGCGGATCTGGCGGCGCAGCACGGCCTCGCGCCATGTGATGAAGAGCACCGAGGACATGATCACGAGCCCGCCGAGCACGACGAAGACATCGACCGCTTCGCCGAAGACGACGGCGCCGAGGATGACCGCCCAGACAAGCTGAAGGAAGGTCACGGGCTGGGTGACAGTGACCGGGGCTGCGGCGAAGGCCAGCGTCATCGCGTAATGGCCGCCCGTGGCGAAGGCCGCGACCCAGAACAGCCAGAAAAGCTGCGTGGCCGTGGGCGGCACCCAGACGGCGAAGGCGAAGGGCGCGAGGCAGATCGTGACCGTGATCGACAGCATGCCGACAACGACCGCGGCATTGACCTGCCCCGACATGCGTTTGGCCATCAGATAGGAAGCAGCGAAGAGGATCGCCGTGCCGATCATGGCGATATGGCCGGGAGAGATCTCGCGGATCCCGGGCCGCAGGATGATCAGCGCGCCCAGAAATGCGATCAGAACGGCGATGATCCGGCGCGCGGCGAGCCTTTCGCCCAGAAACAGCGCGGCCCCGATGGCGACATAGATCGGCGAGAGATAATTCATCGCCGTGACCTCGGCGAGCGGGATCTGGGTCATGGCATAGAACCACAGGATGACCCCGAGCCCGTGGACGAGCCCGCGCAGACTGAAAAATGTCAGGTTGCGGGGGGTGAAGGTGACGGCTCTGAGCGAGGCGATCATCGGGAGAAGGAAGACAAGGCCCAGCAGATAGCGCAGGAAGGCCGATTGCGCGGCGGGCATGTCGTCGCCCAGATATTTCACGAGCGCCGTGACGGCGACAAAGCACAGACCCGTCACAAACATCCAGAACATGCCCGTGAGCGGGCGCGCTTCGGCTTCGGTATTTATCATGTGTAGTATCTTGCACGCCTTGCCGGGCATGACAAGCGCGATTGCGCGGCCGTTTGGTCAGCTCACGCAGCCTCGGCGCGCTTGCGAAGCTGCGCGTTCACAGTGCTGGTGAATTCTGCCAGCGAGAAGGGTTTGCCGAGGAAGGCCGCGTGGCTGATGCGCGCCTGGGCTGCGCGGAGACTGTCTTCGGCATAGCCCGACATGAAAAGAACCGGCGTATCGGGGAAACGGTCGCGGATTTGCGTGATCCAGCCCGGCCCATCGAGGCCGGGCATGATGACATCGGTGACAAAGCAATCCGGTCGCACCGAAGGGTCGCGCAGGATTTCGAGCGCGGCCTCGCCGCTTTCCGCGGCAATGACCTGATGGCCCTGCAATTCGAGCGCGCGCGCAGCGAAAGAGCGCACCGGGGCTTCATCTTCCACCAGCATGATCAGCGCGTTTTCGCTTTGAAGCGGCGCGGCCTGCATCGCTGCGGGTTCGGCGACCGGCGCTTCGACCACAGGCTCTTTCTGAGCCGTGAAATAGAGGGTGAAAACAGTGCCGACACCCTCTTCACTGTCGACAAAGATATAACCGCCCGATTGCTTCACGATGCCGTACACTGTCGAGAGGCCAAGCCCCGTGCCTTCGCCCTGTCGCTTGGTGGTGAAGAACGGATCGAACACCTTGGCCAGCAGCGCTTGCGGAATCCCGATACCGTCATCGCTGATCCGGATGCGGGTATATTCGCCCGGCGGGAGATCGACCTCGGGCCGCGAGAGCCCATGTGGCAGGTTGCAGGAGGCAGTCTCGATCCGGATTTCGCCGCCCATTGGCAGGGCATCGCGCGCATTGACGACGAGGTTCATGAGCACCTGCTCGAACTGGCGCTTGTCGGACCGGATCGGTCGGACATCCTCGTCATGATGCAGCGTGAGCGTGATCTTCTCGCCCACCAGACGGTTGAGCAGATGGATCGCGTCCTCGATGGTCTCTTCCAGATCAACCGTCTCGAATTCGAGGCTCTGCTTGCGCGACAGCGCGAGGAGCTGGCGCACAAGCGCTGCGGCACGATTGGCGTTTTGCTGGATCTGCATGAGTTCGGGGTAGTCCGGATCATGCCGGTCATGACGCAAGAGCAGCAGATCGCAATGCCCGGCAATCGCGGTCAGCAGATTGTTGAAATCATGCGCCACACCCCCGGCAAGCTGGCCGATCGCCTGCATTTTCTGGCTCTGGGTGAATTTCGCCTCGAGTGATTTGAACTCGGTCACATCGCTCAGAACGGCCGTGACATGCCCGCTCCCGCCCGGCACGGGCTTGCAGAGCGTGACTTTCAGATAGGTCTCGGAGGCGGCGTTGGTCAGCCGCATGATCTCGGTCGAGCCGGAGAGCCGCCCCGAGGCCATATCCGCGATCCATTCCAGCACCGGCCGCCCCAGCCCTTCGAGCAGGTCGCTGAGCAGGGCGGATTGACGCTCGCGCAGATGCAACAGCCTGCGGGCCTCGTCATTGAGGTAACACAGCTTGCCATCGGTATCGATCTGCGCCAGCCCGACAGGGAGTTTCTGCAACTGGCGTGTTTCCGACAGCCCGGTGGTGCTGTCATGGTCACGCTGGGCGCCGGTGTGGCTGTAGATCAGATAGCTCTGCTCCGCCTCTGTCGGCGCGGGCAGGCGCAGCGCGCAATAGGGGATGTCGGAGGGGAGGTGGTCGAGCGGTATGGGCAGACCTGGCTCGGGAGGGTGATCCGAGAACAGAAGCGCGCGGCGCGTGAGCATGTGATCCGGCAAAAGCCTGCGCAGCGCCGGGCTGGCATAGGCAAGCTGCCCACCCGCGTCGAACTGTACCATCATGCCGGGCAGCTTGTCGCGCCAGTCGGCGGGCTCTGTCTCGGTGATGCGCCAGAGCAGCAGATCGGCTTCTAGCCGCGTCACCTCGTAGCGCGGCCGGGTGTCGGATTGCGCGACCACATGCTCTGCCGTTCCATCATCGAGCGCCTGCTGTTGCAGCCGCGTGGCGATCACCTCGGGTTCGGCATGCAGATCGGCGAAGATTGCGGTGATATCGCTGCCCTCGGACACAGGGAATTCCGCCTGCGCGGCCGCGTTGGACCAGATGATCGTGCCGTCGGGTTGCGTGATCAGGCAGGCGTTTTCTGTCTTGCCGAGCAATTGCTCGAACAGGCTGCTTTCGCGAGTGGAAAGCCAGCGCGTGTGCCAGCGCAGAGCTATGGCGCTCCCGGTCAGAAGAAGCATGGCAACGCCGCTGGTCAGAAGGGCCATCGATAAGGCCCCCTGATCGAGCAGAAGCGCGATGATGCACAAGCCGAGGCTGACCGCCCCCAGAAGCAGGACTGTCACATTGATGATCGCACTGCGTCTTGTGCTCTGCATATGCTTGAGCCCCGCGATTTCGCCAAAAGGCATTCCCTGCTGTTGCATGTTTCTCTGCTTATAGACCGGCGGGGGTTAAGATGCGTTTAAGGCAACGATACGCAGGAGATTTGCAAAATACAACTATGAGTAGACTTTTGTAAGGGGTTACGATGCCTTTGGGTGTCTCTCGATCAAGTTGAAGCGTTGTTGCGTCGCCGCCTGGGGCGCATATGCCGCTTTTCGGAGAGAAGCGCCTGACGGCACGCTGCCCTCGGCGCGCGTATTTGAAGCAAGATGAAGTCGAGGCGCGCGGGGCGGTATCTTCAGGCGGGCGCAGGCTGGGCGGGGTCCGGTCCGAGGAGGGCGAGGTAAAACCCGTCACCGCCATCTTGCGGGGTCAGCCGGAGGTCCTGCAGCAGCGAGCGCCCGTCCGGCTGCGCGAGATGTCTCTGGATTTGCGCGGAATTTTCCTGATCCAGCAGGGAGCAGGTGACATAGGCGAGATAGCCGCCGGGGTGCAGAAATGCGCGCGCGTCTTGGAGGATCCGGGCCTGGATGCGGGTAAGCTCTGACAGTTTCTCAGGCGTCAGCCGCCATTTGCCATCCGGGTCACGGCGCCAACTGCCGGAGCCGGAGCAGGGCACATCGGTCAGCACCATGTCGAACTTGCCCGCAGGCTTTTCCGTGAGCGTGATCGCAGCGCCCGCGCGGGCCGCGCGTCCGGGCAGATCGCGCGTGCGGCGGGGATTGGCGTCATGCGCTGTGACATCCGCGCCCCGGGCTGCGAGGGCGAGGGATTTTCCGCCACCGCCTGCGCAATAGTCGAGCACGCGCATGCCTTCGTGGATCGGCAGCGCGGCGATGACGGCTTGCGAGGCGGCGTCCTGCAACTCCACCAGCCCGTCGCGATAGGCCGCGGAACGCTGCACCGCGCGGGCGTTTTCGACCGCTTCGAGCGCTGTCGGGGCGAGGTGGTGGGGGCGCGTGGGGATGCCCTCGGCCTGAAGGGCGTCTTGCGCCGCGGCGCGGGTGATCCGCGCGGTGTTGACGCGCAGGAAGACCGGCGCGCGGGTGCGCAGGGCCGCCATCACAGGGGCAAACGCATCGCCGAGGCTGGTTTTCAGCGCAGGCGCCAGCCAGTCGGGGCAATCGAGCGCGACCAGTTCGGGCATGGGTGGGGGGTGATAATGCGCCTCTTGGGTCGTGAGTGGCGCGGGGGCGTGGCCTGTGCCCGTGAAGATTTCCGCAGGCGCGCGCCCCACCGCGCGCAGCCCGCCGAGGATCAGCCCGCGCCCGGTTTCTGCGCCGCCCAGATGCGCGAAAGAGCGTTTGCAGCGCAGCGCCTCGAAGACCAGATCGCGGATCGCCGCACGGTCCTTGGAGCCCGCGAAACGGCTGGCGCGCGCCCATGCCGTCAGGGCTTGCTCGGCGGCGGTTCCGGCAAGGATGCGCTCGAGGATCTCGATCGCGGCCTGATGGCGGGCGGCAGGGGTCATGAGGCTCCGGGCATTGATCGCTCAGGCCCTAGCAGGTTGCGCGCGCCTGCGGAAGGCGGTCAGCGGTCGGGCGGGATCGAATAGGTCAGCGAGGCGCGGGCAACAGGGCTTTCCAGCCCGTCCGAATAGATCAGGCAATCGCCCACAGCGAGCGCGCGGCCGAGTTTGAGGAGCCGCGCATCGCAGATCAGATCCACGCCCGAAGCCGGTTTGCGCATGAAATCTATGGAACAATTCGTTGTCACGCTCAGCGCTTTCGGCCCGATCATCGACAGGATCGCGAGATAGACCGCCACATCAGCGAGCGCGAACATCGCGGGCCCCGAGACTGTGCCGCCGGGGCGCAGATGACGCTCATGATGCAGAAGCCGCACGCGCAGCTCCATCGGGGCGACAGCATCGATTGCGAACATCTCGGCGACTTGCTGGAATTCGGATTTCAGAAACGCGCTCAGCGCGTCGCGGTCCATCTGCATCGGGCCTCCCGGGATCGGTTATCTGTGACACTGCCCTCACAGTCACGCCAAAGCGGACGGCGTTGCAAGCCGGATGCGGACCCTGTGCGCTATGACGTTGCGGCGGATGCGCGCGGTCAGGCGCGCGGGCGCGCGCGGTCTGCCGTGAGTGCGTCGATCACCGAGGCGCGGGTGACGCAGCCGATCTCGCGCTCGCCCTCCTGCACCACAAGGCAGTCATGCGCCGCATCGAACCGTTGCAAGACCTCGCGGATCGGCATGTCCGCCGCGATCCGCTGCGCGTCGGGCTGTGCTGCGGCGGGGGCCAGCGCATCGCGGGCGCGCAGAACGCCGAGCGGGTTCATGTTGGCCACGAAATCGGCGACATATTGATTGGCGGGGTTGGAGAAAATCTCGGACGGGGTGCCGCACTGGATCATCCGCCCGCCCTCCAGAATGGCGATGCGGTTGCCGAGCTTGAAGGCCTCATCAAGATCGTGGCTCACGAAGATGATCGTGCGTTGCAGGCGCTGCTGGAGTTGCAGCAATTCATCCTGCAACCGCGTGCGGATGAGCGGATCGAGCGCGGAGAAGGGCTCGTCCATCAGCAGGATCGGCGCCTCGGTCGCAAAGGCGCGCGCAAGCCCCACGCGCTGCTGCATGCCCCCCGAGAGCGCGCTGACGGGCTGGTCGGCCCATTGCGCGAGGCCCACAAGCTCCAACTGCTGCTCCACCCGTTCGCTGCGTTCCGAGCGTCCGAGCCCGGCCAACTCCAGCCCCAGCCCGACATTCTCGCGCACCGAACGCCAGGGAAGAAGGCCGAATTGCTGAAACACCATCGCCACGCTTTTCATGCGCAACTGCCGCAGCTTGGCGCGGCTGGCCTTGGGGACCGAGACCAGCCCCGCGCCATCATGGACCTGCACATCGCCCTGCACGATGGGGTTGAGCCCGTTGACAGCGCGCAACAGCGTCGATTTGCCCGAACCCGACAGCCCCATCAGCACCACGATCTCGCCCTGCGCGACATCGAGCGAGCAGTCATGCACGCCCAGCACCTGCCCGGTGCGGGCCTTGATCTCGTCGCGGCTCTGGCCGGTCTCCATCAGCGGGATGGCCTTGTAGGGGTTGGAGCCGAAGACGATCGAGACATTCTCGAAGCGGACTGCTGGCGTGCTCATTGCTTCACCTCCACGCGCAGCATCCGGTCGAGCATGATCGCGACCGCGACGATGACCGCGCCCGCCTCGAAGCCGAGGCTCGCATTGACTGTGTTGAGCGCGCGCACCACGGGCACGCCAAGCCCCGGCGCGCCGACCAGCCCCGCGATGACGACCATCGAAAGCGAGAGCATGATGGTCTGGTTGAGCCCGGCCATGATCTGCGGGAAGGCGTAAGGCAGCTCGACCTTGAGGATGCGCTGCGATGTGGTCGCGCCAAAGGCAGTGGCGGCCTCGGACAGTGCGGTCGGGGTGGAGCGGATGCCGAGTTCGGTCAGCCGGATCGCAGCGGGCATGGCGAAGATCACGGTCGCCACCAGCCCCGGCACCATGCCCAGACCGAACAAGACCAGCACCGGGATCAGATAGACGAAGGTCGGCAAAGTCTGCATCAGGTCGAGCACCGGGGTCAGCCCGCGATAGAAGCGCGGGTGATGCGCCGAATAGATGCCCAGCGGCACGCCGATGGCCATGCACACGAAGCAGGAGCCGAGCACGAGCGTGAGCGTCTGCATGGTCAGCGCCCAATAGCCTTGATTGAGCGCGAAAAGCGCGCAGATCGTGACGATCACGACCGGGGCGATGCGCCGTTGCAAGACCCATGTGATCGCAGCGAATGCGGCGACGATCAGCAGCGGGTGCGGGGTTTGCAGCGCGAAGGCCAGCAGCTCGATGGCGCTGCGCAAGCCCGCCTCGAGCCCGTCGAAAGCAGTGACGAAAGTGTCCTGCATCCAGGTGAAGGCATTGGCGACTTCACGCCCGACAGGGATTTTCGGGTCGGTGATGAGGCGAGTGAGCGTATCAGACATGGGGTTCCGCCATGGGCATGGGGCATGACGCCATTTCGGCAGGCTGCAAGACAAAGGCCCCGGCGTGACCGGGGCCTTGATTGCGTCAGTTCAGGGCTTCGGTGACTGCGCCGAGCGCGTCTTCGCCGTCAATCGTGGTGACACCGGCAAGCCAGGGGCCGAGCGCATCGGGGTTCTCGATCAGCCATGCGCGGGCGGCGGCTTCGGGTTCCATGTTATCATCGAGGATCGCGCCCATGATCTCGTTTTCCATCTCCAGCGTGAATTCGAGATTATTGAGGAACTGGCCGAGATTGGGACATTCCTCCACCAGCCCGGCGCGGGTGTTGGTATAGACCTCGGCACCGCCCAGATCGGGGCCGAACCAGTCATCGCCCCCTTCCAGATAGGTCATGTCGAAATTCGCATTCATCGGGTGCGGCTCCCAGCCGAGAAAGACGACCGGCTCGCCGCGCCGCTCTGCGCGTGCGACCTGCGCCAGCATCCCCTGTTCCGAGCTTTCGACCACTGTGAAGTCGCCGAGCCCGAAGGCATCGGCGTCGATCATGTCGAGGATCAGGCGGTTGCCGTCATTGCCCGGCTCGATCCCGTAGATGCGGTTTTGCAGCGCGTCGGCGACAGTGGCGATGTCGGCGAAATCGCCAATGCCAAGGGCAGCGCCATGGCTGTTGGTGGCCAGCGTGTATTTCGCGCCCTCGAGATTGCGGCGGACCGTGTCAACGGTGCCCGCCTCGCGGTAAGGGGCGATGTCGGCCTCCATCGTGGGCATCCAGTTGCCGAGGAAGATATCGACGTCGTTATTGGCCATGGAAGTGTAGGTCACAGGGACCGAGAGCACCAGCGTTGTCGTCTCATAGCCGAGCGCGTCGAGGATCGTGGTGGCGACAGCCGTGGTCGCGGGGATGTCGGTCCAGCCCACATCCGAGAAGGTGACGGTCTCGCATTCGGCGAAGGCCGGGGTAGCCGCAAGGCTCACGGTGAGGGCCAGAGGTGTCAGGCGAAGGGTCATGTGTCGTGTCTCCCGATTGTGATATTTTTCTTGATTGACCGATCAATAAACAATCGGCTAGGCAGTCTGCAATGAAATTGTGACTCGAAACTGCAGGAAATGCCATGCCGAAGCTAGGAATGGAGCCTATCAGGCGCGACGCGTTGATCAAGGCTGCGATCATCGAGATCGGGCAGGCGGGTTCGCTGGATGTGACCGTGAGCCGGATCGCGAAGCGCGCGGGCATGTCGGCGGCCTTGGCGCATCATTATTTCGGCTCCAAGGAGCAGATGTTTCTCGCGGCGATGCGGCATCTGCTGTCGGTCTACGGGGCCGAAATCCGCGGCGCGCTGACAACGGCGGAGAGTCCCCAGGCGCGGTTGCGCGCGCTGGTGCTGATTTCCTTCACGGGCGCGAATTTCCGCCGCGAGGTCGTCGCGGCCTGGCTGAATTTCTATGTCATGGCGCAGCGCCAGAACGAGGCGGCGCGGCTGTTGCGCGTGTATCAGGCGCGGCTGCGCTCCAATCTGCGCCATGCGCTCCGGCCCATGGTGGGCGCGCGCAGCGCAAGCCTTGCCGAAGGGGTCGCGGCGATGATCGACGGGGTCTATCTGCATGAAGCGCTCGGCACAGGCGAGCCCGATGGCGCGCGCGCCTCGGCCGCTGTGCTGGGCTGGGTCGAGGCGGCAATCCGGGGGGACACGGCATGAGAGCACAACCGAAGGCTAGCCATCATATCAATGGCAAATATGTCGAGGACAAATCGGGCGATGTGATCGAGAGCATCCACCCGGCCAATGGCGAAGTCATCGCGCGGCTGTTCGAGGCGACCCCTGAGGTGATCGATCAGGCCATGACAGCCGCGCAGGCGGCGCAGGCCGAATGGGCGGCACGTGCGCCGGTCGAGCGCGGCCGCATCCTGAGGCGCGCCGCCGAGATCATGCGCGCGCGCAATCGCGAACTCTCGGTGCTGGAGACGCTCGATACCGGCAAGCCCTTGCAGGAGACGCTGGTGGCCGATGCGGCCTCGGGCGCGGATGCGCTGGAATATTTCGGCGGCTTCGCGCCGACTGTAACGGGTCAGACCATCGCGCTGGGCGGGGACATGGCCTATACGCTGCGCGAGCCCTTCGGGGTCTGCGCGGGGATCGGGGCGTGGAACTACCCCATGCAGATCGCCGCCTGGAAGGCCGCGCCCGCGCTCGCTTTCGGCAATGCGATGGTGTTCAAACCTTCCGAGATCACGCCGCTTTCCGCCTTGGCGCTGGCCGAGATCCTGAGCGAGGCGGGCCTGCCGGACGGGCTGTTCAATGTCGTGCAGGGGCGCGGGGCCGTGGGGGCGGCGCTGGCAGCCGATGCGCGCGTGGCCAAGGTCTCGCTGACCGGCTCGGTGCCCACCGGGCGCACAGTCTATGCGGCGGCCGCTGCGGGCATCAAGGCAGTCACGATGGAGCTGGGTGGCAAATCCCCGCTGATCGTGTTCGAGGACGCTGATCTCGACAATGCCGTGGGCGCGGCGATGCTGGCGAATTTCTACTCCTCGGGCCAGATCTGCTCCAACGGCACGCGGGTTTTCGTGCAGCGCGGTATCAAGGACGCCTTTCTGGACAAGCTCGCCGCGCGCACCGCGAAGATCGTGCTGGGCGATCCGCTCGATGAGGCGACGCAGATGGGCCCGCTGGTGAGTGCGGGGCAGATGGAGCGCGTGCTGGGATATATCGCGCAAGGCAAGGCCGAGGGCGCGCGGCTGGTCTGCGGCGGTGCGCAACTTGGCGAGGCCGGGTGTTTCGTGCAGCCGACCGTCTTTGCCGATGTGCGCGACGAGATGGTGATTGCCCGCGAAGAGATTTTCGGGCCGGTCATGGCAGTGCTCGATTTCGAGGAGGAAGACGCGGTGATCGCGCGGGCAAATGCCACGGAATACGGGCTTTCGGCCGGGGTTTTCACGCGCGATCTGGCGCGGGCGCATCGGGTGGTGGGGCAGTTGCAGGCGGGGACGTGCTGGATCAACGCCTATAACCTCACGCCGGTGGAGATGCCTTTTGGCGGCATGAAAGCCTCGGGCGTGGGGCGTGAGAATGGCCATGCGGCGCTGGAGCATTACACGCGGGTAAAATCCGTCTATCTGGGGCTGGGCGATGTCGATGCGCCTTTCTGACGTTGCGGCCTGGTCTGACCTTGCGGCCGCGCCCCTTGCGGGGCGCGAAGAGATGCATTTGGCGTGGCTGCCGCCACGCGGGCTTTCGCGCGGACGGGCGGCATGACAGAGGCGGATTACATCGTGGTGGGGGCGGGCTCGGGGGGCTCTGCCGTGGCCTATCGGCTGGCCGAGGCAGGCCATTCGGTGCTCGTGGTCGAGGCCGGGGGCAGCGATTTCGGCCCTTTCATCCAGATGCCCGGCGCGCTGTCCTATCCGATGAACATGCGCCGCTATGACTGGGGGTTCGAGACCGAGCCCGAGCCGCATCTGGGCGGGCGCAGGCTCGCCTGTCCGCGCGGGCGGGTGATCGGGGGCTCCAGCAGCATCAATGGCATGGTCTATGTGCGCGGCCATGCGCGCGATTTCGACCATTGGGCGGAAAGCGGCGCGAGCGGTTGGAGCTATGCCGATGTGCTGCCCTATTTCAAGCGCATGGAAGACTGGCATGGCGGCGAGGCGTCGGCGTTTCGCGGGCAGGGCGGGCCGCTGCATGTAAGCCGGGGCACGCGCGAGAACCCGCTCTTCGATGCCTTCATCGAGGCCGGACGTCAGGCGGGCTATCCTGTCACCGAGGATTACAATGGCGCGCAGCAGGAGGGCTTCGGCGCGATGGAGGCCACGATCCGGCACGGGCAGCGCTGGTCGGCCGCGCGCGCCTATCTGCGCCCGGCGCTCGCCACGCGGCGTGCGCAGCTTGTGCGCGGGGAGGTTGCGAAGGTGCTTTTCGACGCGCGCAATCGCGCGACGGGGGTTGAGTTGCTCGATGGGCGCAAGCTTGTGGCGCGGGCCGAAGTGGTGCTCGCGGCCTCGAGCATCAACACGCCGAAACTGCTTATGCTCTCGGGTATTGGCCCGGCGGCGCATCTGGCAGAGCACGGGATTGCGCTGCGGGCGGATCGGGCCGGGGTGGGCGAGAATCTTCAGGATCATCTGGAGCTCTATCTGCAATATGCCGCCGCCAAGCCAGTGACGCTCTATCGGTACTGGAACCTGCTGGGGAAAGCCTGGGTGGGCGCGCAATGGCTGTTTCTGCGCCGCGGGCCAGGGGCGTCCAACCAGTTCGAGGCCTGTGCCTTCATCCGCTCGCGGGCGGGCGTGGAGTATCCCGACATCCAGTATCATTTCCTGCCCATCGCCGTGCGTTATGACGGGCGGGCCGTTGCCGAGGGGCATGGGTTTCAGACCCATGTCGGGCCGATGCGCTCGAAAAGCCGGGGCTGGGTGAAGCTGCGCTCCAACCGCCCGGAAGCGGCGCCGCGCATCTGTTTCAACTATTTGAGCCACCCGGAGGATTGGCAGGATTTCCGCACTTGCATCCGGCTCACACGCGAGATCATGGGGCAGGCGGCCTTCGCGCCCTATCTGCGCCACGAGATCCAGCCGGGGCCGGAAGCGCAGTCGGATGACGCGCTCGATGAATTCATCCGCGCGCATGTCGAGAGTGCCTATCACCCCTGCGGGACAGCGCGGATGGGGCGGGCGGATGATCCGCTGGCCGTGGTGGACCCGGAGGGGCGGGTGATCGGGGTCGAAGGGGTGCGCGTGGCTGACAGCTCGATCTTTCCGCGCATCACCAATGGCAATCTCAATGCGCCCTCGATCATGGCGGGCGAAAAGATCGCCGATCATATGCTGGGTCGGCGGTTGGCGGCGTCCAATCTGGAGCCCTGGGTGCATCCCGCCTGGCAAAGCGCACAACGCTAGGCGATGCCCGTTTCGTGCCCGCTGTCTGACGGCGGATCTATCTTGCACCCTGGCACATTGGCCTTGCAACGCGAGGAACGGCATTGCGGGGGCCTGGCGGCATCCGGCAAGTGTTTGGGGCGGCGAAAAGATACAGTCCCGCGACGCGTGCATCGCGGAAAAATTCCTCTGTCAGGGTCAAGACCGAGGCGGGTAACGCGTATTGCCGTCTTGCCACCTCCCAGGCGGTTTGGAGTGCTCCGCGATCCAGTTGAGCCAGTGTGCTGTCTGGGTCGCATGCGCCGCCTCTCGGGGGAAGCGCGCCTGACGGCGCGCTGCCTTCGGCGAGAGTATTTGGGGCAAGATGAAATCAGGGCGCGCTGGGTGGTATCGTCTGGGGCGGGCTGATCGGGGAGGGCGCTGGCGTCGTCAGGCAGGATGGGCTTTTGTGACTGATATGGGTCGTGCGGAGCGATATGACGCGGCGCGGCCGCAGTTCGGGCGCTGCGAAGTGGCTGCCGATTTTGCAGCGGCGCGCGTGGCTCGGCTGCGGGGCGGCTGCGAAAGCGGTGTCCTCCCGCCTCAGCCCGACCAGCTATGCCGCAGCGAATCGCGTGCGCCGAGGATATGGGCGCGGGTCAGGGCGGCGGCGCGCTCGGCATCCTGCGCGGCGCAGGCATCGACGATGCCCTTGTGCTCGCGATTGGCGCGCGCGATCCCGTCGCTGAGCAGAAGCTGCGCGCGCAGATAGGGCTCGATCCGGTCCAGCGTCTTGTGCAGCACCTCGAGATGGTAGCTCAGCCCGCTCGCCGCGTAGAGCGTGGCGTGCAGCCGGCGGTTGTGATCGCCCCAGCGCATCGGATCGGTGTCGCGCGCGAATGCGTCGCAGCAGGCGCGTGCCTCGTCCAGAACGGCCTGCGTCATGCGCGGGACCGCGCGGCGGATCACCTCGGGTTCGAGCAGCGCGCGGAACTCGAAGATCTCTTCGGCCTCCTCCAGTGACAGGCCCGAGACCACCGCGCCCTTGTAGCGCTGGTTGCGCACCAGCCCATGCTGTTCCAGCTTCAGCAGCGCCTCGCGCACAGGGATGCGGCTGACATTGAAGGCGCGCGCAATCTCGTCCTGGCGCAGATGCTCGCCTTCCGCCAGATCGCCGGTGATGATCGCCTTGCGCAGCGCGTCGAACACGATGCTGGTGGCCGAGGCCGCTTTCGAGACGTCGAATGCCTGAATTTTCATAAATCTGTTCTCCCGCGCGCAGAATACCCCGGACCTTCCCCGCGGGGAAGGGTGTAAAATGCATATTGTATCCAATATCTGATCATGCGAAAAAATGGCAGGACACCCGAACAGGTAGGTGAGGATGATGGATACGGCACTTCTCGATGGCTGCATGCCCGCGCTGATGACGCCTTGCGGCGCGGATCACCGCCCCGACATGGCCGCGCTTGTGCGCAAGGGGCAGGCGCTGATGGACGCGGGCATGTCGGGGGTCGTCTATTGTGGCTCGATGGGCGACTGGCCGCTGATCTCTGATGCCGACCGCCAGGACGGTGTGGCGCGGCTGGTCGAAGCTGGCGTGCCGGTGATGGCGGGCACAGGGGCGGTCAATACTGCGAGCGCCGTCGGGCATGCCGCGCATGCTGCGAAGGTGGGCGCGCAGGCGCTGATGGTGATCCCGCGCGTTCTGTCGCGCGGCAGTTCGGTCGCCGCACAGCGCGCGCATTTCAAGGCCATCCTGTCGGCCGCACCGGATATCCCGGCGGTGATCTATAACAGCCCGCATTACGGCTTTGCGACTGGCCCTGATCTGTTCTTCGCTCTGCGCGCGGAGCACCCGAACCTTGTCGGCTTCAAGGAGTTCGGCGGGCGCGAAGGGCTGCGCCGCGCGGCGGAGTTCATCACCAGCGGGGAAGCGTCGATCACGCTGATGGTCGGCGTCGATACCATGGTTTATGAGGGCTTCGTGAATTTCGGCGCGCGCGGTGCGATCACGGGGATCGGCAATGTGTTGCCGCGCGAAGTGCTGCATCTGGTCGCGCTCGCGCGCAAGGCTGCTGCCGGGGATGCCCGCGCGCGCCGCGCCGCGCAGGAGCTGGACGCGGCGTTGCAGGTCCTGTCCTCTTTCGATGAGGGGGTCGATCTGGTGCTTTATTACAAGCATATGCTCACAGTGCTGGGCGAGGCGGAATATGCGCGCAACATCAACCCGACCGACATGCTGAGCCCCGCGCAGGCAGGTTATGCCGAGGCGCAACTCGCGCTGTTTAGGGGCTGGTATGCCGATTGGTCCGAAAGGCTGGATGACGATCTGAAATGCGTGTGATCGACAGCCATACCGAGGGCGAGCCGACGCGGGTGATCCTGTCGGGCGCGCCTGATCTGGGCAGCGGCAGCGTGGCCGACCGCGCGGCTGTTCTGGCGCGTGACCATGCGGGTTTTCGCGATGGTGTGGTGCGCGAGCCGCGCGGGTCGGAGGCGCTGGTCGCGGCACTTCTGGTGCCGGCATCGCAGCCCGATTGCGCCGCCGGGGTGATCTATTTCAACGCGATCGGTAATCTGGGCATGTGCGGGCATGCCTCTATCGGGACAGCGATCACGCTGGCGCATCTGGGGCGGATTGAGCCGGGCACGCACCGGTTGGAGACGCCGGTGGGTCTTGTCACAGTCGCGTTGCATGGCCCCGATGAGGCGAGCATCACCAATGTCGAAAGTTACCGGCTGCACAAGGATGTCGCGCTGGAGGTCGAGGGGCTGGGCCGTTTCACAGGCGATATCGCCTGGGGCGGCAACTGGTTTTTCATCACCCGTGATCTGCCCTGTGCGTTGGAGCAGGCCAATATCCCGCAGCTTCAGGCGGCAACGCTGCGCATCCGTCGCGCGCTGGAGGCGCAGGGCTGGACCGGCGCGGGCGGGGCGTGGATCGATCACATCATCCTGCTTGGCCCGTCCGGGCGGGCCGATGCGCGCAACTATGTGCTCTGCCCTGCGGGCAGCCATGATCGCTCGCCCTGCGGCACGGGCACTTCGGCGCTGCTGGCCTGTCTGGCCGAGGATGGCAGGCTGGCACCTGGCACGGAGTGGGTGCAGGAGAGCATCATCGGGAGCAGCTATCGGCTGCATTACACGCCGGGCCCGGAGGGGCGGATCGTGCCGGTGATCCGGGGCCGCGCCTGGGTGACGGGCGAGGCGGTGCTGCATTTCGCGCCCTCCGACCCTTATGCGAGCGGCATACCCGGCCCGGCTGGCGCGTCTCCTGCCGCCGCGAAAGCCCGCGCGTGAGTGCCGCGCTGCAAGATGTGCTGGTCATCGGCGGTGGCGTGATCGGCATGAGCGCGGCGCTGGAGTTGCAGCGCCGTGGGCTGTCGGTGCGGCTGATCGAACGCGATGGGGGCGGGCAGGGGGCCTCGCGCGGCAATGCCGGGGCCTTTGCCTTCAGCGATATCGAGCCGCTGGCCGCACCCGGCATCATGAAGCGCGCGCCGAAATGGCTGCTCGATCCGCTGGGGCCGCTTTCGGTGCCGCCGCGCTATGCGCTCAGGATCGCACCGTGGTTGCTGCGCTTCTGGCGCGCAAGCTCGCGTGATCAGCATGCAAAATCGCTTGCCGCGCAAGCCGCGCTCATGGGCCTGTCGAAAACGGCGCTCGAGGCGCAGGTCGCCGTGACGGGGGCCGAGCCGCTCTTGCGGCGCGAGGGGCAGTTGCAGCTTTATGACAGCGCCGCCAGCTTTCGTGCCAGCCAGCCGGGCTGGGCGGCGCGGCGTGCGCATGGCATCCCCTTCGAGTTGATCGAGGATGACCTTGCGCGCATTGCCGAGCTGCAACCCGGGCTCGATGCGCGCTTTCGTTTCGCGGCCTATACGCCGGGCTGGTTCAACACCACCGATCCCGCCGCCTGGCTGGCGCATCTGCGCGATTGCTTCGTGCAGGCGGGTGGCCGCGTGGCGCAGGCCGAGGCGCGCGCGCTGGCACCGGAGGGCGATCATGTGCGGGTGGAGAGCGATGGCGCGAGCTTGCGCGCGGGCCATGTCGTGCTGGCCGCGGGGGCGTGGTCGCACTATCTGGCGCGCAGTCTGGGCGAGCGCCCGCCGCTGGAGACCGAGCGCGGCTATAACAGCACGCTGCCGGACCCGCGTTTTGAGCAGAAGACACATCTGAGCTTTGCCGATCACGGGTTTGTCGTCACCAAGATCGGTCAGGGCCTCCGCGTTGGCGGGGCGGTGGAGCTGGGTGGGCTGACCCTGCCGCCGAACTGGCGGCGGGTCGAGGTGCTTCTGGACAAGGCGCGCGCTTTCCTGCCGGGCTTGAATACGCAGGGCGGGCAGCGCTGGATGGGCTTTCGCCCCTCCATGCCCGACAGCCTGCCGGTGATCGGCCCGTCGCGCGCCACGCGCCGGGTGATCCATGCCTTTGGCCATGGCCATCTGGGCCTCACGCAAGCGGCGGGCACGGCGCGGCTTGTGGCCGATCTGGTCACCGGGGCCACGCCGGAAATCGACCTCGCGCCGTTTCGCATCAACCGTTTCGCATTTTCCTGACATGACTGGAGACGCTGCCATGAAGATCACTGCCATCCGCGCCTATCAGGTCGATCTGCCGCTCAAGGAGGGCCGCTATAGCTGGTCCAATGGCAATTTTGTCGAGGTGTTCGACAGCACTGTGGTCGAGGTCGAGACCGATGCCGGGATCACGGGCTGGGGCGAAAGCTGCCCGCTTGGCTCCGCCTATCTCCCGGCCTTCGCGCGCGGGGTGCGCGCGGGGCTTGCGGAACTCGCGCCCGCGCTGATCGGGGCCGACCCGCGCGCGCTCGATGTGCTGAACCGGCGGATGGATGCGGCGTTGCGTGGCCATGCCTACGCCAAGGCACCGCTGGATGTGGCCTGCTGGGACATCTTGGGCAAGGTCACGGGCCAGCCAGTGATGACGCTGCTGGGCGGCAAGGCGCAGGAGGATGTGGTGCTCTACCGCGCCATTTCGCAGATCGAACCCGCCGCGATGGCCGAGAATGTCGCGCAGTACCGCGCCGAGGGCTATACGCGCTTCCAGCTCAAGGTCGGCGCCGATGCCGACAGCGACATCGCGCGGATTAGGCTTTGCGCCGAGGCGATGCAGCCGGGCGAAGTGCTGGTGGCCGATGCCAATACGGGCTGGACCATGCATGAGGCCGCGCGCGTGGTGAATGCGGTGCGCGATCTCGATGTCTATATCGAACAGCCCTCGCCCACTTATGAGGAATGCCTCGCGACCCGGCGACGCAGCCCGCTGCCGTTTGTGCTCGATGAGGTGATCACCGATGTCGGCGCGCTCACGCGGGCGCTGGGCGATGGGGCGATGGATGTGATCAACCTCAAGATCTCCAAGGTCGGCGGGCTGACCCGCGCGCGGCAGATGCGCGATCTGTGCCTCTCGGCCGGGGTGCCGATGACGATCGAGGATACATGGGGCGGCGATATCGTCACGGCGGCCATCGCGCATCTGGCGCAATCCACGCCAAGCGATTTCGCCTTCTCGGCCACGGATTTCAACAGCTATGGCACTGTCACCATCGCGCCCGATGCCCCGCAGCGCATCAATGGCCGGATGCAGGCTGCGGACCGGCCCGGGCTGGGTGTAACCCCGGATCGCCGCGTCCTGGGCGAGCCTGTGCTGGAGGTGGTCTGATGCGCTCGACACGGTCCATCCAGATTGTCGGCTGCCATGCTGAAGGCGAAGTGGGTGATGTGATCGTGGGCGGCGTGGCGCCGCCGCCGGGCAAGACCGTCTGGGAGCAGGCGCGCTGGATCCATCGCGATGGCAGCTTGCGCGATTTCGTGCTGCATGAGCCGCGCGGGGGCGTGTTTCGCCATATCAACCTGCTGGTGCCGCCAAAGGATCCGCGCGCGCAGATGGGGTTCATCATCATGGAGCCCGAGCACACGCCGCCCATGTCGGGCTCGAACTCGATCTGCGTGTCCACAGTGCTGCTCGATACCGGGATCATCCCGATGCAGGAGCCTGTGACCGAGATGGTGCTGGAAGCGCCGGGCGGGCTGATCCATGTGCGCGCCGAATGTGCGGGGGGCAAGGCGCGGCGTATTTTCGTGCGCAATGTGCCTTCTTTCGCAGGGCAACTCGACGTCGCGCTCGAAGTTGCCGGGCTTGGCACCTTGCGCGTGGACACTGCCTATGGCGGCGACAGTTTCGTGGTGGTCGATGCCAATGCGCTGGGTTTCATAATGGCCGCAGATGAGGCGCGCGACATCGCCGAGGCGGGCGCGCGGATCACGGCGGCGGCGAATGCGCAGCTTGGCTTCTCGCATCCCGAGAACCCGGACTGGCAGCATATCTCCTTCTGCCTGATGGCGAGCCCGCCGGTTGCGGGCGCAGAGGGGCCCGAGGTCAGTCATGCTGTGGTGATCGAGCCCGCGAAAGTGGACCGCTCGCCCACAGGCACGGCGGTCTCCGCGCAGCTTGCCTTGATGCATCAGCGCGGGCAGATCGCGCCGGGGCAGGTGCTGACAGCACGCTCGCTGATCGGCTCGCGCTTTCAGGGGCGGATCATGGGCGAGGCGCGTGTGGGCGAGTTGCCGGCAGTGCTGCCCGAGATCTCGGGGCGCGGCTGGATCACCGACACGCGCCAGCTTTTGCTCGACCCCGAAGACCCATGGCCGCGCGGGTACAGGCTCAATGATACATGGCCCGCGCGGCAGTGACGGGGTGCTCGCTTCCGTGGCAGAGGCTCAGATCAGCAGGCCGCGTGGTAGGGGGATATTGATCAGCCAGACAAAGAGAATCCAGATCACGATGCTGGCGATGACGGGCACCAGGATGGTGCTCTGCCAGTGTTTGAGCGGGTCGCGCGTGAGCAGGAAACTGGTGCCGATCAGCGTGATCAGAACGCTCACGCCCAGCCCCAGCTTGCCCGCGAGCCAGAACATGCCCATCCCGATTGCGACCAGCGCTACGCCCGTGGAGAGCGTGACGCGCAGGTAATCGGGGCGCTCATCGGATTTGCCGCGCGCCACATCGATCCAGATCACCAGCCCCGCGATGACCAGCGCTATATAGGCAAGCTGCGGGAAGGCATGCGGCCCGATCCCGGGACCAGGACGCCAGTTGCCATAGGCAATATCGAGAAGCCCGATCACACCGACAAGGATCGTCACAAGCCCGGTGTAGAAATCCTGTCGGCTCAGCATGGCGGTCAGAGTGCTTTTCATGGCAGCCTCCCTCTGGCTTATTTGCGCTCGCGCAGGATGAATGTGAAGGTGATGATCATGATCGCTGCCGTGGCATAGAGCCCGATGGCGATGGGGCTGGAGAGCAGCGAGGTCCATTCCCCGCGCCCGATCAGCAACGCCTGACGCAGTGCGCGTTCAGCCCCCGGGGCGACGATGAAGCCCAGGATCAACGGCGCCAGCGGGAAGCTGTAGAGCCGCAGCACCACGCCGAACAGCCCCGCGAAGAGCAGCACATAGACATCGATCACCGAATTGCCCGCTGCGAAAGTGCCGAGGATCGCCAGCACGCAGACGATGGGCAGCAGGATCCGCGACTGGATCATCGCGATCTTGGAGTAGAGTGGCAGCAGGAAGTGCGACAGCACCAGATTGATCAGATTGGCATAGATCAGAATCAGGAACAGCGCGTAGATGACATCCGTGTGGTCATAGATCAGCCGCGGCCCAGGCGTCATGCCCATGAGGATGAAGGCCGCGCCAAACAGCGCTGCCGTGGCCGAGCCCGGGATGCCGAAGGCGAAAAGCGGGATCAGCGTCGAGCCCGAGGTGGCGCTGTTGCCCGCCTCGGCGGCGGCGACGCCTTCGAGCGAGCCCTTGCCGAACTCATCGGGTTTGCGCGAGAAGCGCTGCGCCAGCCCGTAGCTGATGAAGGCCGCCAGCGACGAGCCCGCGCCGGGCAGGGCGCCCACCAGCGTGCCCATGGTGGTGCCGATCGAGGTGGCCTTCCAGGTGGCGCGGAATTCGGCGAAGGTGAGCTTGTCCTTGGCCGGGTCATAATCGCCCAGCAGGCTCTCGGCGCGCTTCTCGGTTTCGGCGGTGATTCTCTGCGCGCGCTCGAGCCAGGCGCGGCCAAGCTGGATGATCAGCTCGGAGACAGCGAAGATGCCCACCAGCACCGGGATCAGCGCCAGCCCGCCCGCAAGTTCGGGGATGCCGAAGGTCAGCCGCACCGAGCCCCCGACCGGGTCACGCCCGATCATCGCGAGCAGGATGCCGAGTGCTGCCATCGCGACGCCCTTGGCGACCTTGCCCTTGGTCAGCGCCGAAATCAGCAGGAGCGAGAAGGCATAGAGCGCGAAGAACTCGACCGGGCCGAAGGTCAGCGCGACGATGGCCAGGGGCAGCGCCAGAAATATCAGCACCAGGTCAGAGGTGGAATCGCCGATGACCGAGGAGTAGAGCGCGGTGTTCAGTGCCTTGTTGGGGGTGCCATTGAGCTTGGCCTGATAGCCGTCGATCGCGGTCGCGGCGGAGCCGGGCGTGCCCGGCACCCCGAAGGAGATCGCGGATATCGACCCTCCGAACATGCCGCCCTTGTATATCCCTGTGAGCAGTCCGAGTGCCGCCGCAGGTTCGAGGACGAAAACGACTGGAAGCAGGATGGCGATGGCCATATCGCCGCTCAGGCCGGGGATGGCGCCAAGAGTAATCCCCATGGCAATCCCGATCGCGACGAAGAAGATGACCTCGGGGCTGAAGGCGAGAAGAAGCGCGTCGGCAAAGGCATCAAGAAACATGAGCTGACCCCGTTTTCAGGCTGCAGTCAGGGGGTGCGCCCCGGCGACTGGCCGTCACCATTCCGGGGCGAGAATGAAACGCGCCGCCCAGGGGGGCGGGGCGGGGTTGGTCAGCGGCTGATTACTCGATCTCGCCGATGTCGCGGAGGATGTTCCCGATTGAGGCCACCGTGTTCTGATAGAGCGTGGTGGCATCCTCGGAATTCAGCGGCTCGATCCCGGCATTCACGCGGTCGTTCATGGCCTGTGCTGTCGGCGATTCCAGCGCTTCCATGAAGCAGTCCTGCAGGAATTCGACAGTCTCGGCGGGCACGTCTGTTGTCGCGAAG
The DNA here is from genome assembly GCA_003567315.1 of Paracoccaceae bacterium. Taxonomy (GTDB): domain Bacteria; phylum Pseudomonadota; class Alphaproteobacteria; order Rhodobacterales; family Rhodobacteraceae; genus Roseinatronobacter. The sequence goes on along the minus strand of PWZT01000037.1, from coordinate 115,734 downwards.
ATCATCAGCCAGGCGGGCAGCACCACGTCATAGCCCGATTCGCGGAAGGTCGGCGTGTCGGGCAGTTGCGACGCACGCTCTTCCGAGAACACACCCAGCGCGGTCAACTCGCCCGAGGCGACTTCGGGCGCGATCGAGGCGGGCAGGGTCATGCCCAGATCGATATGGCCACCCATCACGAGGCTGCGCGTCTCGCCGCCACCCGAGGTCGGCACATGCACGTTCTGGATCCCGGTCGTTTCCTCAAGCAGGATCAGCGGCAGATGCACGATGCCCAGTGGCGAGGCATGGCCGAAGGTCACAGTGTCGGGGTTCTCTTCGGCGTAAGCCATCCAGTCATCAATGGTCTGGATGTGGTGATCGGGGCGGGTGTAAACCGTCGGCTGCCATTCGGTGAAATTCATCACCGGCTGCCAGTCGTCATGGCTCCAGTCGACATCATCGATATAGCCGGAGGTGACGATGGGGCCGTAATCCGAGACCAGCAATGTGTGGCCATTGGGTTCGGCATTGCGCACGAAGTTCACGGCCTCCAGCCCGGCGGCGCCGGACATGCTGACGACGTCAATGCGCGGGCCGCAGAATTCGGGCGCTGTGGCCGAGAGCACGCGCGCGGTGATGTCACTGCCGCCGCCCGGGCCGAAAGGGATGACCAGACGCAGCGGGTCGCTGCCCAGCGGGCTGGCCGCGCCCAGCGTCGGTGCAATGGCCATCATGGCTGCGGCCGCTGTGGCGGCGGTCGCTTTGAGCTTAAGTTTCGATAGGAACATGGTCGTCTCCCTTGTTGCGAGTTTGTGTCGCCCTCGGCGGGGCGGATCTTGGTGGTAGATCTCGGGTTCGGCCCGATTGGATTTTGGATACAGTATTCACTGCATCAATTTCGCGTCAAGTCTCAAGAATGCGCGCCCGAAGTCTGTTTGCGACCCCTACTGCGCCTCATCGATGATTATGCTAACACAGGTTGGTTGGGCAAAAGTTCTGAAAGATATCCTTACTATTACAATATGATCTGAATTAAGCACAAAATGAAGTCATTTGTAACGCTTGTCACGAAAATAGCAGACAAAGTTATTTCCCGATCGCGCTCGAGAGACTCGGCTGGGGCCGACGCGACAGGCCACAATCGCGGGCTTGGCGGTTTCATGCTTCTGAGGAGGCGCATAATGCCGGGAATGCTTGAACTGCCTGGCTGGTTAGATACGCTGGGCAAAGACGGCGTTCCGGATCGCGGATGCCGGATTACTTGTGCCGGTATTCGGCACCCGAACAAAGGAGAATTGCATGGCATTGCTGGCCAAGGGAACCTGGATCGTTGTTGCGGGCGGAGATACCGCCTTGTTCCTCGAGAATACGGGCACCCCGGACAAGCCACGGCTGAGCCTGCATGAGCGGGAAAAAAGCGACGGGCCGGATATGGAACTGGCAGACCGGCCCGGGCGGATGCAGGATACCGGAAAACAGCAGCTTTCCGCCCTCGAGCTGACCGACCATGAACAGATTGCGCGCGACCGTTTCGCGGCCGTGGTCGCGGAAAAGATCAACAAGCTGGTCAAGAAACAGGGTATCGCGCGGTTGGTTGTGGTTGCGCCGCCCAAGACCCTGTCAGTTCTGCGTCAGGAGATGTCGCCTGCCACGCAGAAAGTTGTGCTGGCCGAGATCGACAAGGATCTTGTCCATCATCCGCTGGAAAAGATCGGCGCATTGGTCGCGGCCGATATCGACGGTCTCTAGATGGATGAAACGCGTGGCTTTGACGCCAGAGCCGCGCCACACTTGCCCAGGCTCGGTGTCTGGCGGGCTGTGTCCGGGACCATGAAACACGTTCCGCAGCCCGGTTCCGTGAATCCTGTTGCATTGAATACGGGTCGCGCCCGTGCCAGTGATTTTGCAAAACCCGATGGCATTTGGGGCGGCCAGGCCAGGCCGCCCCAGTCGCAAATCAACCCCGCGCGAGGTGATCGAGCACACGCGTCCAGCGTGTCAGGGTTTCGCCATCGAGGGTCGCGCGCGCCTCGCCCAGCAGACGGCGCTGCATCCGTTCCGCCAGCCGCAGACGCCAGTCAGAAACCAGCACGATCCCTTCTGCTGCGGCCCATGCATCGGCCTGCGCAGCAAAAGGCCGGTCCGGGTCGAACTGGTCAGCGAAGAGCCGCTCCGGGCGGCGTTCGACCCGGTCCAGTTGCATGGCCATTTCCGCCCCGGGCATCAGATCCTCGATGGTTGCACCCTGCAGCCCGATCAGCGCGCCAAGATCGAGGACCGGGCAGACACTTCTGAGCTGCGCCTTCATCGCCCGGCCTGCCGCGCTGTCGTCGATCAGTACTGGCGGCTGCCCGGTATCGGCATCGCTCAGCATCCGCGCCATGACCGGCATGATCTCTGCGTTGCAGGCAGGCGCGAAGACGATGTCATGGCTGGGCAGGAACTGGCCTTTCGCGGTGCACAGTGTCTTGATGAGGCTCAGATAACGCTGCTCCACCTGCCCCTGCACCAGCACTGGCCGCGCGCCCTGCAGGCTGGCCTCGGCCACCGCCATGTTCAGCGCCGCGCGCACTGCGAAACCGGCGCCGCGCTGGGTGTCCGTGCCCTCGGCCAGCAACAGATCGCCCGTGGCGCGGGTCGAGCCATCGGTATCGACAAAGACCTTGCGCGCACGGGCCAGCCGGTCGGCATCGACCAGAAACGGAGAATGCGTGGTATAGACGATCTGGTTCCCTGCGCCGAGCCCGTCGAAGAAGGCTGAGAGGTCGCGCTGCGCCAGCGGGTGCAGCGAATGGCCCGGCTCATCGAGCAGCAGAACGCAATTGTCATGCGCGCCCTTGGCTTCATGCAGGAAGACCAGAAAGAAGCTCAGGAACCATTGCAGCCCGGTCGAGCGGTGCTCCAGCTCCACCTCCTGCGGGCGGCGGGCATCAGCGACCCAGATCCGGAAATGGCTGCCATCCGCCTCGAAGCGGAAACGGTAATCGCCCTGCCGCCACCACTCGGCAAACCGCTCGGTCAGCTTGGTTCCGGCCGATTGCAGCAGGATCGAGCGCGTACGCTTTGACGTGGATATCTGCTCCAGCAACGCCGGATCGGGCTGGTGCCCCTCGTTGCGCACGCGCATCCACAGGCTGCGAATGCGCCCGGTCCGGCCCTGTTCGGCGATCATGCGGGCCTCGGCCTCCTCGCGCAGCTCGCGGAAATCGCGCCCCAGTTCGAGGATCTCGGACGCCTTGAGGCCCACGAAGTCGAACAGCACCCGCAAGGTCCGCGCCTTGGCCCCCTCCTTTGCGCCCAGATCGCTGCGGCCCATGTTCTCGACCACATGCGGCAGATAGATCTCGCTATCGAGGTTGCCGTAATTCGAGTAATACACGAAGCGCGGCAGCCGCTCCAGAACCGCGCGGCGCAGGGTGTCCCTTGTGGCCGGATCGGGCTGGATCATCGCCGCCATGGCCTGGCCAAGCGATTTTTGCAGGCGGCGCAGCAGTGGGATGACATGGCTGGTGGCGGGCGGATCCTCGGGGATGAGCGCAGCCACGCGATTGCGCGCCAGCCGTAGGTCGTTGCCTGTCACCGGCTCCGCGCCATTCAGATCAATCAGCAACACAGCCACCAGTCTCGCGGCGTCGGCCTGCAAGGGATCGTCGAGCTCCGCGAGCGCATCGCGCGCCGCGGTCAGCGCCTCAAGCGCGCGGGCATGTGCCGCATCGCTGTCGCGGACAAAATCCGGAAAGGCGATCTGATAGCCACCGTCATAGAGCCGCGCGACCGATACGCGCCGCGCCTGCGCCGCAGGGATGCCCGCCATCTCGGCCAGCTGCGCCGCCTGTGCGCCAGTGTCGAATTCGGCAGTGACGAATTGGAACTGTTCCGGCGCGTTGCGAATGGTGGCGAACAGCGCTTTTGGATAGTCCGAGATCGGCACGATCTCGCCGCCGCTGGCCGGGTTCAGCTTCCAGAGCGGCAGCAACAGGTTGGTCTTGCCGGATTCGTTCACGCCGATCAGTGCTGTCACCTGGTCCAGTGTCAACCAGCCGGAATCCGTGACCGAGCGGAAATTGCTGACCCGAAAGCGGGTCAGGGTGACCCGATCGTTGAGGGCTTCTTGCACAGCCGTCTCCGACTGCTGGTTGGCGTCGATCTGAAACTCGCTCACATGGCGCATCGCTTTCCTCCATTTGTTCGCCCATCGGTGATGCGGGCGTGTCGTTGTCTGTGTCCCCGGGGGCGCAAGCGGGCCGAGCCGCAAGACCAGGGCGGTGAACGGGGCGTGTTGCAGGTTTGCTCCGCCCGCGCGCGCCCCTCGCCGCATCGAGGCGCACAGGCCGCGCATTTCCTCGACAAACGTGTTGGAGCCCGTGATAATCCCGAAAAAAAACACGCGCTCCCCGATTTTTCGTTGGGACGGCGATGGCCGCCGATTGCTGCCATATGGCAATCGACCGGGTCGCATTCACGCTTCCGTGAGTTCTGGATGGAACGCCGCTCTGGAGCGTTTTCCTGACACCAAACTGATGGAGGATCTGATGACGATGACTGCGAATGTGCCAAGCCCCGTTCTGTCCAAGCGCCGCAACGATGGTCTGATCGGACTCTGGGGCCGCATCATCCATCGTGAGCGTGACGCCTATGAGCGGTGGCTCGAAGAGCGCGACCTGAGTGTTGTGACGGCTTGCCTGCTGCGGCTCAACGAGCGGCAACTGAACCGGCTCGGATTCTCGCGTGCCACGCTGGGGATGGATGTCGAGGATTTGGCGGAGCGGGCGCGCCAGGACGCCCGGATCTGCATGGAGGTGCTGCGTATCGTCGAGGATCAGGATGACGAAGCGGCCCTTGAGGATCAGCGCCGCGGCCAGCGGGGCGATTATCACGCCATCGCGGCGGAATAGAATGGCCGCAACGCGGTGCAAGGGCCGGGTCAGATTTGACCCGGCCTTTTTCGTGCCCTGTTGTGCGGCTTGCTTGGGGAACGCCAGTGAGAGGCTGCGCAAGCTGATCGAGGCCCAGCCTCGCGCAGATCTGCAAGAACCTGATGCCTCACCTTTCCAAGCGCATCCGCTTATCTGTTCTCACCACATCCCCGCACGCCCTTTGCCGGCGATGAGGCCGGGTCGCGTCCGATTGATCGGGCGTTCGTGCCATCGCAACGATATGATTTCCCATCGCGCAGCCTGTTCGCGTTGCGGATCAAGGCGCCGTTCGAGCGATCGCAAATGCGCGCCGCGCAAGATGATCGCCATCGCAACACACCCGCCTGGCCTGCGTCTCCATGCCGGTGACCGATGTCGGCCACATGGCGGGCGGTTCGGTCACGGCTTCAGATGTGATGCGCCAAGGGTGTGGCATTACCTGTTGAGCCATCCCGCCTGTCGCCCGGGCCCGCCCGATTGCGCGGCAGACAAGCGTGCAGTGTGTAGCGCCGCCGCAGGCAGGAAAACGCCCCGGCCTGCAGGGCCGGGGCGATGGTCAGTTGATCTGGCGCAGCTCAGTTGGCGCGGATCACACGGGCGATCTCGTCGAGTTGCAGGATCGCGCGCTTGAGATAGAACCCCTGCAAGTGCAGATGATTGGCAAAGAAGCTGTTCGCGCCCGAGCTGTTGAGCACGATCAGCGGCTGCTGCTGCGAGGCCAGGCGCAGACTGTCCAGTGCTTGCTGCCAGACTCTGGTCAGGCCCTGGGCCCGGATCACCGTCTCGAAATCCTGCCCCAACTCGCGTAGCAGAAGATATGACGCATAGGCCATCCCCTTGTTGAAGTAGAAGATGTCATCGGACACGAAGTCGATGATGAAGCCATCGCCGCTGACATGATCATCCACGATCGCCGCGCGCGAGCCAAGCTCTCCGGCCATCCGTTCGACCGTCAGCGCCAGCGCGTCGGGGCGCGTCTCGAACACGGCCATGCCCAGCGACACCCGGGTATTGAACGCGCGCAAGGCGCGCGCGGCGGCTTCAAACTGCGTGTCGGCGGGCTGGATCGGCAGGAACGACTGGTCGAAGTCGAACATCCACACATCCGTCGGGAACTGAAGCAAGCCAACCGCGCGCTCGAGGTCGCGGTCGATGGCCGAGGATCCACGCAACCGTCCGATCTGGTTTTCCAGCTCCATGGTGAAGCGGCTGATCGCACGCATCATCCCGCGCTGGTAATTCGGCATGTTGTCCAGAAACCCGGTGGGGAAGAAGAACGGGTCATTCGCCGTCCAGCGGTTCTCGACCGTCTCGCGCTTGATCAGCGCCTCGGCCATGTTCACCGCATGGCTGCCACCTTCGATCGGCGCGGGTGGCGTGAAGTCCAGATCAGCGTCGATGCGGTGCATCAAATTGCCGATGACCCCGAAATAGAGCACCAGAATCGCTGCCAGATACAGCACGCTGCGCTTCACGATTACCCGCGGGCTGGAGCCGAACACCAGCCCGGGCACGCTTGCCCGGGGCCGCTTGGCGGGTACTTGCGGCCGGATGATCAGTTCATTCGCCATCTCAACCTCCTGTCTATGTCAGGAAGAACGCATCAGGCGCGGCCTTCATCCCTGCGCCTGTGCCGAAAAAACGAAAACGCCATGAATTTTTTCGGATGAAACTCCAGAGTCGCGCGTATTTGGTGCAAAACGACATCACGGATGGTGCGATGAGCCTGAAATCCGAACTGCATACTCATGTTGCCAGCCTGCGCCGCTACGCGCTGGTGCTGACCCGCGATCCTGTCGCCGCCGATGATCTGGTGCAGGAAACACTGGTCAAGGCGATTGCCAAGGCGGATACGTTCCAGCATGGCACGGATCTGCGGCCCTGGTTGTTCCGCATTCTGCACAACACGCATATCAGCGACCTGCGTCGCGCCAAGACCCGGGCGGATGCTGCCGCCGATCTCCCTGATCCTTTGGCACGGGACTGTCAGCACACGCAGCTTGAGTTGAAACAGGTGCTGGGCGCGCTGGATCAACTGCCCGAGGCGCAGCGCATGCCGATCATTCTCGTGGCTCTGCGCGAGATGAGCTATGCCGAGGCCGCGCGCACGCTCGATGTGCCGCTGGGGACATTCATGTCCCGGCTGGGGCGCGGACGTGCGGCACTGCGTCGGATCGTACAGGGGGTGGCGAGCGGAAAACTGACATTGATGCAACGCAAGGAGGGCGACGCATGACCAAGGCCGAAGACAGGGAACCGGTACCGGATATTGACCTGATGGCATATGTGGATGGCACCTTGCCCCCCGAAAAAGTGGCCGAGGTCGAGGCGCGGCTTGCGCGTGATGCCGATGCTCGCGACGCTGTGGCGCAATGGCGCCATTTCGACAATGTGATCCACGGCGCGGCCCGCTCGGCCGATGCTCAGCCCGCCAATCTGCGTATCGAGGCGCTGGAGCGTCAACTGGCGCAGAAGCTCCAGCGTCGCCGGCGCTGGGCGGTGCTCAATGGGCCGGGCGTGCGGCAAATCGCTGCCAGCGTGGTCATTTTTGCCGCGGGATGGGGGGCGCATGCCGTCTATGACCGCGGCGCTTCAATGGTGAATGGCGCCTATCCCGCTTTTGTCAGTCAGACGCTGGCCGGGCATTATTCCTACATGCTCGCCGCCCATGAGAGCGCCGAGTTCCCCGGCGATCAGATGGACGACGCGCTGGCCTGGCTGTCGGCAGAGATGCAGCAGCGCATCGACAGCCCGCAATTGGAGCGGCTCGGGTATCAGGTGGAATCTGCGCGCCTCATGGTGGTTGATGAGGTACCTGTTGCGGTGTTCTATTATCGCAACCCCGACGACCAGAGGGTGACGGTCTCGATGACACCGCGCGAAGCGACACAATCCGACCACGCGTTGCGGGTCGCCAGAGTGCAGGATGAGCATATGGCCTATTGGAGCAGCGATAGCCTGAACTATGTCGTGGTGACAAGCAGCGAGGATGTGCCGATCACCACGCTGGCCGCAGCCGTGCAGAGATAGCGCCTTGTGATCGCCGGCGGGCCTGCCGTAGCCTATCGCATGGGATGGCGATCCGGACTTCTACAGTTGCAAGCCCCGGCGTCTTGCGCATGGTCTGGTAGCAGACTTCGGCAAGGAGGGGGTGAAACATGCGCCCAGCCCAGATGGCCTGCAGAGTGCCTCGAGACCGATCGGGGATCGCGTTGCAACTGGGCCACGATAGTCCCGGAGATCGAGAATGCCGGGATCACAACACTGACGCATATTCAGCGGCTCCCCTCTGGGCACAAGGCGGGCTCACCCCTTTCGTGAGTCGTCTGGGGCAAGCTGATCAGCGGCTGAGGCCAGCGGCGAGCGAGGGCTGGTCGAGGGCTGCGAAGCCGTAATGGCGCAGCCAGCGCAGGTCGGACTCGAAAAAGGCGCGCAGGTCGGGGATGCCGTATTTCAGCATCGCGATGCGGTCGATCCCCATGCCGAAAGCAAAGCCCTGCCACTGATCCGGGTCGATCCCGCCCGCGCGCAGGACATGCGGATGCACCATGCCCGAGCCCAGGATTTCCATCCAGTCATTGCCTTCGCCGATCTTGAGCTGGCCGCCCTCCCAGGAGCAGCGGATATCGACCTCCGCCGAGGGTTCGGTGAAGGGGAAATGCGAAGCGCGGAAGCGCAGTTCGACCTGATCGACCTCGAAAAAGGCGCGGCAAAATTCCTCGAGCGTCCATTTGAGCTGTGCCATGGTGATGTCGCGGTCGATCGCGAGCCCCTCGACCTGATGAAACATCGGCGTGTGAGTCTGGTCCATATCCATGCGGTAAACGCGACCCGGCGCGATCACGCGCAAGGGCGCGCCCTGCGCCTGCATCGCGCGGATCTGGACAGGCGAGGTATGCGTGCGCAGGACATGGGGCGGGCGGTTATCCCCTTCTGCGCGGTGCATGAAGAAGGTGTCATGCTCCTGCCGCGCGGGGTGCTCGGGGGCGATGTTGAGGGCGTCGAAATTATACCAGTCGGATTCGATCTGCGGCCCCTCGGCTACGGAAAACCCCATATCTGCGAAGATGGCGGTCAGCTCTTCCATCACCTGGCTGACCGGATGGATCGTTCCGGCGGGGCGCGGACGCCCCGGCAGGGTGACATCCAGCCACTCGGCCTTGAGCCGCTCCTCGAGCATCGCGTCTTCGAGCGCAGCGCGCCGGGCCTTCAGCGCCGCATCGATCTCGGCCTTCAAGCCGTTGAGGGCTGGCCCCGCGACCTGACGCTCCTCGGCGCTCATCTGTCCGAGCGCGCGCATCTTCAGGCTGATCTCGCCTTTCTTGCCAAGTGCTGCCACGCGCAGCGCCTCGAGCGCGTCCATATCAGCGGCAGCGGCAATCGCTTGCAGATATTTCTCGCGAAGCTCGGGTATCGCGTCCATGTCATGCCTCATATGCCGCGTGCTTTTACCCGCGTCGGGTAATCGCAAGAGGGCGAAATTGCAAGCCGCTCAGAGCCCCAGCAATTGCGCGGCGATGGTGAAATAGATCAACACGCCCAGCACATCCGCAATCGACGTCACCAGCGGGCCGGACGCGGCCGCGGGATCCCTGTCAAACCGCGAGAAGATGAAAGGCAGCGACATGCCGATCAGCGCGCCCATGATCACGATGCTCACCATGGCAAGCGCCACGACCAGCGCGATCTCGGTACCACCGCGCCAGACCCCGATCAGGGAGACAGCGACGGCCATGGTCAGGCCCAGAGCCAGTGCAATCACGATCTCACGCGTCATCAGACGGCCGAAATCACTCACCCGCACATCGCCGGTCGCAAGCGCGCGCACCATCAAGGTGGCGGATTGCGTGCCAGCATTTCCGCCCGAGGCGATCAGCAGGGGCAGGAAGAACAGAAGCGACAGATGCGCGGCGATGGTATCCTCGAAATATGCGATCCCCGCACCCGAGAAGATATTGCCGAAGACCAGCAACACGAGCCAGAATATCCGCGCCCGATAGAGCATCGCGATGGTCGCTTCGGAGACGGAAATCTCCAGGGGTTGCACCATCGCGCCCTTGTAGAAATCCTCGGTGGTTTCCTCTTCCGTGACGTCCATCGCGTCATCGGCCGTCACGATTCCGACGAGGCGGTCATTATTGTCGAGAACCGGCACGGCCAGCAGGTCATAACGCGCGATCACCCGCGCGGCTTCCTCCTGCTCTTCATCCGCGCGCACCCAGACAGGCTCGGTATCCATCAATTCCGAGACCTTCTGACGCGGGCGCGCCGTGAGCAGATCGCGCAGGCTGATGACGCCGATGAGTTTGCGCTCATCGTCGATGATATAGGCGTAGTAGATCGTCTCAGCCTCGATCGCCTGCATCCGCAAGGCGTCAATCGCGGCGCTCGACGACATCTCGGGTTTGAGCGTCGCATAATCCGAGGTCATGACCGAGCCCACGGTCCATTCCTCATAGGCCGCCAGCCTGCGCAGATCCTCGCGCTCGGCTTTCGACAGCGCGGGCAGGATCGCTTCCTGCGCGACCTCATCCAGTTGCTTGAACAGATCCGCGCGTTCGTCATGGCTCATCGCGGTCATCAGGGCGACCAGCTTGCGGCGCGAGACCCGGGTCGCGATCTCGATCTGCGCGCTGGGGCGCAGATAGCCCAGCAATTCGGCTTGGTCATGCTGGGGCAGCATTTCCATCACGGCCAGATCATCGCCCTCATCGAGTTCTTCGATCAGCGCCGCGACATCGGCGAGTTCCTGGTTCTGAACAAACGCCTTGATCGTGTCTTCCTGCTTTTCCTTCAACAGGCGCGCAACTTCCACGGCGATGAGCGCGGGATCAAACCCGGCCCCGTCTGCGTCAGGGTCGAACCGAATATCGCTCAGCGGTGTCTGGATCGTCATGGAAACCCCCTGTGTTCTCGCGCAGGCGGGCAAAAGCGCGGCAGTCCGGATCCGACTGCAAGCCCGCGATACGCGTTCTGTCTCGTTGTGTTCCGTCTTGACGCTAACGTGGCGCGTTCAACGGGTATTCTTTGCTTGCCTCCGCGAGTTGCAAAGGGGCTAGCGAGGATAAGTATGCGTTGAACATAATGGTGTCAAATGGTTGAGCAGCGTCGCCAGCATGTTCTCCCGACTGAAAAAGCCCCCGCCAGCGGCAGGGGCTTCGACATTCAGAGCGATCCGGATCAGCAGCTGTAATACATGGTGTATTCAACCGGATGCGGGGTGTGCTCATAGGCATAGACCTCTTCCCATTTCAGGTCCATGTAGCCTTGGATCTGGTCCTTGGTGAAGACATCGCCTGCGAGCAGGAAGTCATGATCAGCCGCCAACGAATCGAGCGCCTCGCGCAGCGATGCACAGACCGTCGGGATGCCTTCCAGCTCTTCGGGCGGCAGATCGTAGAGGTCCTTGTCCGAGGCCGGGCCGGGATCGATCTTGTTCTTGATCCCGTCGATGCCAGCCATCAGAAGCGCGGCGAAGGCCAGATAGGGGTTGGCGGACGGGTCCGGGAAACGGGCCTCGACGCGCTTGGCCTTGGGGCTTTCCGACCACGGGATCCGGATGCAGCCCGAGCGGTTGCGAGCGGAATAGGCGCGCAGCACGGGGGCCTCGAAGCCGGGGATCAGACGCTTGTAGCTGTTGGTCGAGGGGTTGGTGAAGGCGTTGAGGGTCTTGGCGTGCTTCAGAACGCCACCGATGAACCACAGCGCTTCCTGGCTCAGATCGGCATATTTGTCGCCCGCAAAGAGCGGCTTGCCGTCCTTCCAGATCGACATGTTCACATGCATGCCAGTGCCGTTGTCGCCCTTGACGGGCTTGGGCATGAAGGTTGCGGTCTTGCCATAGGCATCGGCCACGTTCTTGATGACGTATTTGTATTTCATCAACTCGTCGGCCTGCTTGGTCAGCGAGTTGAAGATCAGGCCGAGTTCATGCTGCGCGGACGCCACCTCGGTGTGGTGCTTGTCCACTTTCATGCCGATGTCCTTCATGGTCGTCAGCATTTCCGAGCGCATGTCCTGATTGGCGTCGATCGGGTTCATGGCGAAGTAATGACCCTTGATGCCCGGACGGTGGCCGGAATTGCCATGCTCGTAATCGGTGTCGGTATTCCAGGCGGCCTCTTCGGCGTCGATCTCGTAGCCGACCTTGTTGTATTTGTCGCTGAACTTGACGTTGTCGAAGACGAAGAACTCGGCTTCGGGCCCGAAATAGGACACATCGCCGATGCCTGTCGATTTCAGATAGGCTTCCGCCTTCTCGGCCGTGCCGCGCGGGTCACGCTCATAGGGCTCGTTGGTGTCGGGCTCGACGATGGAGGCGTGGATCGCCAGTGTCTTTTCGGCATAGAACGGGTCGATATAGACCGAGCCTGTGTCGAGCACGAGTTTCATGTCCGACGCCTCGATGCCCTTCCAGCCCGGCACGGAGGAGCCGTCGAACATGAAGCCTTCCTCGAGGAAATCCTCATCCACGAGATCCCCGACGATGGTCACATGCAGCATGCGGCCGCGCGGGTCCACGAAGCGGATGTCGAGATAGGCGACATCTTCATCTTTCATCAGTTTGAGAACGTCAGCTGAACTCATGTTCTGTTCCTTTTGTTTAGGAGAGTTTTCTGGGCCACAGCCCGGAGCATTGACGCGCTCAGAGCGCGTCATCCCCGCTTTCACCTGTGCGGATACGGATCGCCTGCTCCACAGGAGAGACGAAAATCTTGCCATCACCGATCTTGTCGGTTCGGGCCGCGGCGATGATTGCCTCCATCGCCTCTTCCACCTGCTCGTCAGGTAGCACCACCTCGACTTTTACCTTGGGCAGGAAATCGACGACATATTCTGCTCCACGGTAGAGTTCGGTATGACCTTTCTGCCGCCCGAAGCCTTTCACCTCGATGACTGACAGACCCTGCACCCCGATTTCCTGCAGCGCCTCTTTCACCTCATCCAGCTTGAAAGGCTTTATGATGGCCTCGATCTTTTTCATACCCTCGCTCCCGTTTGCCTGCCGATCTGTGTCGCGGTCTGCCCTGTTCAGATCATTTTCATCTTGGCGCGACAATCTGATAGCTTACCTGCACCTACACGGGCGCGGTGCAAAGCGATTGATTGCAAAAAAAACAGTCGCAAGGATGAAAAAATGGGCAGAATATGAATTCTGGAGCGACGAAAATGACTGAAATACTCTCATCTGCACAAATGCGCGCCGTTGAAGAGGCGGCTATCGAGTCGGGTGAGGTCACGCGGCTCGCGCTGATGGAGCGCGCTGGACAAGAGGTCGTGCGCGCGATCGTGGCGCGTTGGCCTGACGCGCGACGCCGTGCGCTGGTCTTGTGCGGTCCCGGAAATAATGGCGGGGATGGCTATGTCATCGCGCGGCTCTTGGCAAAACAGGGCTGGATTGTCTCTGTCTGGGCGCCAATCCCGCCTGCAACGCCTGACGCGCAGGAAAACGCGAAACTCTGGGCCGCGATCGGGGGGGTCGAGGACAGCGTGTCGGCCGAACTTGTCGAGGGGGCGGTCGTGGTCGATGCCTTGTTCGGCACCGGGCTGGGGCGCGCTGTCGCCCGCGACCTCTGGCAACCCCTCGCGCTCGCGCAGGAGGTCGGGGCGCCGATCGTTGCGGTCGACATCCTCTCGGGGCTCTCCTCCGACAGCGGTGCGGTGCTTGCAGAGCCGCCATATCTCGCGCGCGGAGCGGATCTGACAGTGACGTTTCAGGCGCCCAAGCTGGGCCATTATCTCTTGCCCGCGGCTGGGTATTCGGGGGCGTTGCGCGTGGTCGATATCGGGCTTGCCCAACGCGTCGAGGCGCTTGCGCAATCGCCCTCGGGCATGTCTGTCGCGCGCGAAATCACGCGTCCCGTTGCAGGATATTTCGCCAAGCCTGACGGTCATAAATTCAGCCATGGTCATGCGCTGGTGCTCGCTGGAGGCGTCGGGCGCGGCGGGGCCGGGCGCTTGGCGGCGCGCGCGGCGTTGCGGGTCGGGGCCGGGCTGGTGACGCTCGGATGCCCGCCGGCAGCGCTGATCGAAAATGCGATGCGGCTCGATGCCATCATGCTGGCGCCCGTCGCAGGTGCCGAGACCCTGCATGCGTTTCTGTCGGACGAAAGGATCAACGCCCTCTGCCTTGGCCCGGGGCTCGGGCTTGGCCAGCGCGAGGCGGAGCTTGTTGCGGCTGCCTTGGAGGCGCGGCGTCCGACCGTGCTGGATGCCGATGCCTTGACCCTGCTCGCGGAGCGGCCCGAATTGCGGGCGCGGCTGCATGCGCATTGCGTTCTGACACCGCATTCGGGCGAGTTCGCGCGCCTCTGGCCGCATCTGGCGGGGGGAGAGCATTCCAAGCTGGAGCGCACGCAACGCGCGGCGCAGGAGGCCGGTGCTGTGGTGCTGCACAAGGGAGCCGACACTGTCATCGCGTCGCCCGAGGGCGCTGTGGCGCTGCATGCGAGCTTGCGCGAGCGTCATGCGCCGTGGCTGGCAACGGCTGGCACAGGGGATGTGCTGGCGGGGCTGATTGCAGGGCTGCTCGCGCGGGGGTTTTCGCCGCAAGATGCGGCTGAAGCGGCGGCCTGGCTACATGTCGAAGCGGCGCGCGCCTTCGGCCCGGGACTGATCGCAGAAGATCTCCCCGAACTCCTGCCAAGAGTCCTGGCTGATCTGGGCGCGTGAGCGTGTGACCTGTGCAAGCAATCCGTTCGCGCAGACAACCCCATCGCGGTCAAAGCCCAGTTGCAAGAGTGGGGCAGTGGCGCGGCTGCGATGGATATGGATGTCATCGACCAGTCGATATGCGGGGACAAGTGCTGCCGCACCGTAAAGGATGTCTGTGCGCCAATCGCGCATCCCCAAGGCCTGACCCGCGCCAACCAGAAGCGTATCATGCAGCCGCGCAGGCTGCAGTCCGAGACCGAATGCCGACGGGTCGATCTGGATCAGATGCCCTGCCGCAGGGGTGATCTGCCGGATGGTGCGCAACTCGAGCACGCGCGAATCGGTGTCGAGCAGCAGATCACCGGTTTTCAGATCCTCGACACGCCGCATCCCGAACACCGTTCGCAGCCGTGTTCCGTGCGCGAAACCCGAAGGTCGCGCAGATCGGGGCGTGACCGCAGCGGCGGGGCAGGGTTTCAGGGCCGGGGCAAGGGAAATGTTGTCAGCAAACATATCGTCAAACTCCTTCAAAATGACCATGCCCGACAAACGTAACAACATGGTAAACGCGCCAGACGTCATCTGTTTCGGATTGCGCAACAATCCTTCAAGACAATGGCAGAAATTTGACGAAACATGATCAGACAGACACAGTGATGCGTCTTTTCCACTCGCATCACCCGCGATGATTTGCTAACTGCCCGCCAGATGCGGGTGTGGCGGAACTGGTAGACGCACCAGATTTAGGTTCTGGCGCCGCAAGGCGTGGGGGTTCAAGTCCCTCCACCCGCACCACGCACGGCGTGGCGTGATCAGCCGCCAGTATGGCTCATATGGCGCGAGACCTGCCCATCGACCTTCTGGCGCGAATAGTCGAAATCATGCCCTTTGGGTTTGCGCTCGATCGCTCTCCGGATCGCGTGCTCCAGCACCGCGTCGTCTTCCGAGGCGCGCAACGGCGCGCGCAGATCGGCCATGTCCTCCTGCCCGAGGCACATGTAAAGCTCGCCCGTGCAGGTGAGCCGCACCCGGTTGCAGCTTTCGCAGAAATTATGCGTGAGCGGCGTGATGAAGCCGATCTTCTGGCCTGTCTCTTCCAGCCTGACATAGCGCGCAGGTCCGCCCGTGCGCTCGGCCAGATCGACAAGTGTGAATCGCTCGGCCAACCGCGCGCGCAGGTCGCTCAGCGCCCAATACTGGTCCAGCCGGTCCTCATTGCCCAGATCGCCCATCGGCATGACCTCGATGAAGGTCAGGTCCATGTCGCGCTCGGCGCACCACGCCTGGAGGGTGAACAGCTCATCCTCGTTGAACCCCTTCAGCGCCACTGCATTGATCTTGACGCGCAGCCCGGCCTCTTGCGCGGCCTCGATCCCGTCAAGCACCTGGGCCAGACGGCCCCAGCGCGTGATGTCGGCGAATTTCTTCTCGTCCAACGTGTCGAGCGAGACATTGACACGGCGCACCCCGCACGCGGCCAGATCGCGCGCGAAGCGACGGAGCTGGCTGCCATTGGTGGTCAGCGTCAATTCCTTGAGCGCGCCGCTTTCGAGATGGCGGTTCATCGCCTCGAAGAACGTCATGATCCCCTTGCGCACCAGCGGCTCGCCCCCGGTGATGCGCAGTTTCTCCACGCCCAGCCGAATGAAGGTGGAGCACATCCGGTCCAGCTCCTCCAGCGTCAGAAGCTCCTTCTTGGGCAGGAAGGTCATGTTCTCGGCCATGCAATAGACACAGCGAAAATCGCAGCGGTCCGTAACCGAGACGCGCAGGTAGGAGATCGGGCGGGCGAACGGGTCGATGAGAGGCGCTGTCATGGTGGGAAGTTAGCCATCGCTTCTGCCATCGACAAGAGGCAAGAGCGTTGTGATGACAACAGTTTCGGAGTAGTTTTCGTTCATGTCAGTTTCTACATGCAAGCTCAGCCTCGTTGCCCTGTTCCTGCTGCTGGCGGGATGTGCGCAACTTCCGATTTTTTCGCGCAGTGCCGATCCGGCGCCGCAGGCCGATGTCGCTGTGCAGACGCCCGATGCGGAAACCCAACGCCCGGAAGCGCGCTCCGGCTCGCGCCTGGCGCGGCTGGGGGGCGCTGGTCAGCGCGCGGACGCGCTCGACCAGACCAGCCCTGAAGAGCGCGCCGCAGCACTCGCGCCCCCGGCCGCGCGCACCCAGCTTCTGGGGGAGACGTTGGCCTCGCTCGGCAGCCCGGCAGATCCCGGGCTGTGGCTGCGCACGGGGCTTGTGAGCGAGACCACACAGGGGCGCGTCGAGTTGAAACAGGGCGATGGTTCGTTGCGGGTGGAGCTACGACCGTCGGGCGCGCCTGCGGGTGGCGGCAGTCAGCTTTCGCTGGCGGCCTTCACGACGCTAGGTCTGCCGCTGACACAGCTTGTCGATCTGCGCGTCTATGCAGAGTAAGCGGCGGGAGCCCTGAGCCCCCGCCGTCAGTGAAGCTCAGTTGCGCTCCTTGTCCACCATCTTGGACGCGCCGATCCAGGGCATCATCGCGCGCAGTTTTGCGCCGACCTGTTCGATCTCGTGCTCGTCATTGATGCGGCGCGTGGCCTTGAAGAAGGGCTGACCGACCGCATTCTCCTGCATGAAGTCGCGCACGAATTTGCCGGTCTGGATGTCGGTCAGCACGGCCTTCATCCGCGCCTTGGTCTCGTCATAGGGCAGGATGCGGGGGCCAGAGACATATTCCCCATATTCGGCCGTGTTCGAGATCGAGTAATTCATGTTCGCGATCCCGCCCTCATAGATGAGGTCCACGATCAGCTTCACCTCGTGCAGGCACTCGAAATAGGCCATTTCCGGCTCGTAGCCTGCTTCGACCAGCGTCTCGAAGCCCATGCGGATCAGCTCGACCAGCCCGCCGCAGAGCACCGCCTGCTCGCCAAAGAGGTCGGTCTCGCATTCCTGCCGGAAATTGGTCTCGATGATGCCTGAGCGCCCGCCGCCGATGGCCGAGCAATAGCTGAGCCCCAGCTCCATCGCGCGGCCGGTGGCGTCCTGATGCACGGCCACCAGACAGGGCACGCCGCCGCCCTTGGTGTATTCGCTGCGCACTGTATGGCCGGGGCCCTTGGGCGCCATCATGATGACATCGACACCGGGTTTGGGCTCGATCAGCCCGAAATGCACATTCAGACCATGCGCGAAGGCGATTGCGGCCCCGTCGCGCAGATTGTCATGGACATGCTTGCGATAGGTCTCGGCCTGCAATTCATCAGGCATGGTGAACATGATCAGATCGCACCAGGCAGCGGCCTCGGCGATCCCCATGACCTGCAGTCCCTCGGCCTCGGCTTTCTTTGCCGAGGGTGAGCCTTCGCGCAGGGCGACCGCGACATTCTTCGCCCCCGAATCGCGCAGGTTCAGCGCATGGGCATGGCCTTGGCTGCCATAGCCAAGAATGGCCACTTTCTTGTCCTTGATCAGGTTCACATCGCAATCGCGATCATAATAGACGCGCATCGGCAGTCCTCCTTGGTTGCTTCATGGCGCGCAGCATAAGACGTTTTCACAAGTTTACGTTTCATTCTCCGCAAATATTCGGTATTTCTGGTCAAAGCTATTCTCGATATAGAAAGTTAACGAGAAATCCATGCGTATCGATGATAATGATCGCCGCCTCCTACGACTTCTAGTGGCCGCGCCGGAGGCCAGCACATCAGAACTGGCCGCGCGTGCGGGCCTGACGGAAGCGACCTGCTGGCGCAGGCTGGAGCGGCTGCGCGCGCAGGGCATCCTGCGCGGGCAACGTGCCGTGATCAACTGGCGCGCGCTGGGCTGGGAGGTGGAAGTGTCCCTGCGCATCACGCTCGACAAGACCAACCCGCGCGCCTTCGACGAGTTCATTGCCGCCGCGCGGACAGTGCCAGAGGTTTTGGAAATCCAGACCTTCCTCGGCCGTGTCGATATCCGCCTCAACCTCATCGCGCGTGATCTGGCGCATTATCAGGAGGTCTATCGCGACCGCATCCTGCCCTTGCCGCATATCGCGGATCTCGAGGCGCTGATGCATCTGTCCGACATCAAACACGCCGAAAGCCTGCCGCTATGATCTTCATCTTGCTTCGAATACTCAAGGCGTCCGCATGTCATCGGGTCAAGTGGCAATGGCGACGAGGGCAGCGCCCCAATTGCACCGCTGATGCTGGAACTTGACGCCACCGACCGCGCGCTCCTGCGGGCGCTTGCTTTGGATGCCACCCAGAGCGCGGGGGCGCTGGGACGGCAACTTGGCCTGAGCCAACCCGCGACCTGGCGCAGGCTCAAGCGATTGCGCGACGCAGGGGCGATTGCGCGCCAGCATGTCGATCTCGACCTGCCCGCGCTCGGGCTTGGCGTCACCGTATTTCTGGGGATCAGCCTTGCAGCGAAGGGCCGCGTCTCTCTGGCCGATTTCGAGCGTGCCGTCTCGGCCATCCCCGAGGTGCAAACCGTCCAGCATGTGCTGGGCCTTTATGACTATCGCCTGCGCGTGGTCGCGGGCGATCTGTCGGATTTCGAGCGCGTCCTGCGGCGCCGCATCATGACGCTGCCCGGGGTGGGGGCGGTCGATGCCAATGTTCTTCTGTCCGAAGAGCGCCTGCCCGGTCCGCTCTGATCTCACGGTCTTGTCAGCCCCGATTGCATCCTGCCCTCGCATCGTGCAGGCTAACCCTCGGTTTTTGCATGGAAACACAGCATGGAGGTCGCATGACTGAGCGGCGCATTTCAATCCTGTTACTCCTGCAGCGCCAGCGCGTCTGGCTGGCGGGCATTCCCCTTGTGATCGCGCTTATTGCAGGCATTGCCGCTCTGGTGCAGTCGCAGCGGTTGCTGGCCTTTCAGGCGCAAGGGGTCGAGACAGAGGCGCGGATCATCAATTCCCGCGAATCCGTCAGCCATAGCGCGACATCAGACGGGACACGCACGCAGCGCAGCTATCATGTCGATTATCAGTTCGAAACGGCTGATGGCGCCACGCAGGAAGGCGCGACGCGCGTATCCGCCGGGTATTACCGCCGCAATGACCCGGGCGATACAGTGCCGATCCACTACATGCCCGACAACCCCGATCAGGTCATGCTCGACTGGTCGCATCATCGTGGCGGGCTGTATTTCTACATCATACCCGCGCTGATCGCGCTCGCACTCGCGGGCTATATCGGCCACCGCTACTGGCGCCGCACCGCCTCCATGCTTCGTGCTGCACGTGGCGGCGAGGCGCGACAGGCAAAGGTACAAAACTACCTGCCATCCCGGGCCAAAATCGGCGATGAACCGGCATCCTGGCGTCTGCACTGGCGCGATGAAACCGGGGCCGAGGGCGAGAGCCTCAACCAGGGGCGCATGTGGCTGATGGCCCATGCCCGAGTGGGCGACACCATCACGGTCATGGTCGATCCGGTGAGCGAACAGGCATTCTGGGAGCGTGACATCTACGCCATTTGACCTGCGCTTGGGCACCTTGCCCTTTGCAGCTGCACCTTATCATCTGCGACATTATGGGGGTCATATGCCCACGCGACATGTTCCAATCCCGACCTTGCTGATGCGCCAGCACGCCTGGATGGTGCTGGTGCCGCTTCTGGTCGCGCTGATCATGGGCGGCGTGGCGCTGAACAGCGCGCGCGAGACGCTCCTGTTCGCCTCGCGCGGGGTCGAGGCGCAAGCCGTCATCAGCAACCCAGAGATCAGGGGCACGCAATCCAGCGGGCGCACCCCCTGGGTCGGCTACGGCTTCGAGACGCGCGAGGGCGAGGTGATCCAGGGCAGAACGCCTGTCTCGCCGGGGTTTCATGGCCGGGTCCGCGCGGGCGATACTGTGACAATCCGCTATCTGCCCGATGACCCCGAGCGTGTGCTGGTCGATCGAGCCGATTCCTCGGGGGCGGCCCTGATCTTCGGGGCCATCGCCCTGATCAGCCTCGGCTTCGCGCTCTGGGGCGCGCGCTATTTCTGGCGCCGCACGGCGGCCATGCTGCGCGCCGCGCGCGCGGGCGAGCGCCGCAGCGCGCAGGTGGTCGCGCACATGGCGTCGGGCGGCAGGAAAAAGGATCCCAACGCCCGCCTCCATTGGCGCGATGAAACGGGGGCGGAGGGCAAAAGCCTTGATCGGCGGCGCGCGGATCTGGAGCGCGAGGGCCCGGTCGGGGGCACGATCACACTGCTGATGGACCCGGAGAGCGAACAAAGCTTCTGGGACCGCGACCTCTATGCGTCCTGACAGCCCACGCGCCATTGACGCGGCGCGGTGCTTTGGGCAAGAGACATTCATGCTGATCTACAAGATATTCCGCCGCCCGGAATGGGATGATCTGGTGGCCACTGGGGAGACCCTTGGCGCGCCGGTGGATCGCGCGGACGGCTTCATCCATTTCTCCACATCGCAGCAGGTCATGGAAACGGCCGCGAAGCATTTCGCGGGTGAGGGCGATCTCGTGCTCGTGGCCTGCGACAGCGATGCGCTGGGCGATGCGCTCAAATGGGAGCCCTCGCGCGGCGGGGCGCTCTTCCCGCATCTCTACCGCCCCATGCGTCGCGCGGATGTGATGTGGGACACATCTCTACCGCTGGGGGCAACGGGGCATATATTCCCGGAGACCCTGATATGAGCCTCATTGAGCGCGCCGGTCTTGCGGCCCTGCGCAGCCTCGATCCCGAAACTGCCCACGGGTTTGCGCTCAGGGCACTGCGCACTGGTCTGGCGCCGCGCCCGCGCCGAGTGGTCTCGCCACGGCTCGCGACGCGGATCGCCGGGCTCGATCTGCCAAACCCCATCGGTCTGGCAGCGGGTTTCGACAAGAATGCGACCGCGCTGGAGGCCCTTGGCAAAGTCGGGTTCGGGTTTGTCGAGGTGGGGGCGGCCACGCCCCGCGCACAGGAAGGCAACCCGCGTCCGCGTCTCTATCGGTTGCCCGAGGATCACGCCGTGATCAACCGCTTCGGCTTCAACAATGAAGGGGTGGAGGCAATTGCGCCGCGCCTCGAGAAACGACCGCACGACATGGTGCTGGGGCTCAATCTCGGGGCGAACAAGGACAGCGCCGACCGCGCCGATGACTTCGCTCAGGTGCTCATGCGCTGCGGCGCGCATATCGATTTCGCGACGGTCAATGTCTCCTCCCCCAATACCGAGGCGCTGCGCGACCTCCAGGGCGCGGAAGCGCTGGCCGCGCTCCTCGAACGGGTCATGACTGCGCGCGCGGAACTGATGCGGCCAATCCCCGTGTTCCTCAAGATCGCGCCGGATCTGAGCGATGCCGATCTGTCTGAACTGACCGATGTTGCTCTGTCGGCGCAGATCGATGCCATCATCGCCACCAATACGACCATCTCGCGCCCGGTACTGAAGAGCAGACATGCGCGCGAGACAGGGGGGCTTTCGGGCGCACCGTTGTTCGACCTTTCGACCCGCATCCTTGCGAAGCTCTCGCATCTGACCGAAGGGCGGATACCTCTGATCGGCGTTGGCGGTATCAGCAGTGCCGCGCAGGCGTATGAGAAGATCCGCGCGGGCGCTTCTGTCGTGCAGCTCTATTCAGCGCTTGTCTATGAAGGTTTTTCGCTGATCCCACGCCTTAATCAGGGGCTCCTCGCGGCGCTGGATCGGGATGGCTTAGGCACCATCTCCGAGGCTGTGGGCACAGGCCGCGACGCGTGGCTTTGAGGCTTCATCTTGCCAAAAATACTCAAATTCCGACCGCCTATGCCAGAGCCACCGTGGACGCAACGCGCCGCTCCAGACGCGGATAGAGCACTGCGAGGAACACACCGCGCAGCACGTTGAGCACGATCAATGCCAGCCAAAGCGCGTCATTCCCCCAGATCGGCACGGCGAGCCACAGGATCAGCCCGTAGATTGCGACAGCCAGAATGACAGTGTTGCGCATCTCGCGCGTGCCAGTCGCGCCGATGAAGATCCCATCGAGCATATAGGCGCCGACGCCCAGCACGCAGAGCACCAGCACGAAGGGCAGAAATTCGCGCGCAGCACTTCGCACATCCGGGTCGAGCGCCATGATGTCGATGACGAATGGCCCCAGAAGCCCGAACCCCACTGCCATGATGAGCCCACCCCCTACGGCCCAGAGGCTTGCGCGCAGGCTGGCCGCGCGCATCATCCCGATGGCGCGCGCGCCCACCGCTTGACCCACCAACGCCTCGGCGGCGAAGGCGAAGCCGTCCAGCGCATAGGCGGTTATCATCAGGAATTGCCACAGGATCTGATTGGCCGCGAGCTGCACATCGCCAAAGCCCGCTGATGTGAACAGAAAAGCCGTCATCGCGCCCTGCAGCGCAATCGTGCGCAGCATGATGTCGGAATTGACCACCCACATCCGTTTCAGTCGTGCGCGGTCGAAGACGCGCGGCCAGTCGCGCCATTGCGCGCCGGAAAACGCCGCGCGGCAGAGCCAGAGCCCGAGCGCCAACGCGGTCAGTTCCGAGATCAGCGTCGCAATCGCCACCCCCTGCACGCCCCAGCCCAAGCCCAGCACGAACCACAGATCGAGCGCGATATTCAGCCCGTTCATCCAGAGTTGAAGTACAAGAACCCCGCGCGTGCGTTCGGTCGCGATCAGCCAGCCATTGATGGCATAGAGCGCAATCGTGGCGGGCGCGCCCCATATGCGGATGGCGAGATAGTCGCGCGCCAGCGCCTCGACCTCGGCACTCGCAGGCGCGATGCGGAAGGCAGCGGCCATGATCAGCACCTGACCCGCGACCATCACCGCGCCCGCAGCAAGCCCGATCATGACCCCGCGCGTCAGTATCGCGCCGCTCTCGGCCAGATCCCCCGCGCCGGTCGCCTGCGCCACAAGCCCGGTCGTGCCCATGCGCAGGAAGCCGAAGATCCAGTAGATCGAGGCGAGGATGATCGCCCCGATCCCGACTGCGCCAATCGGGGCGGCTGCGCCCATCTGGCCCACCACGCCTGTATCGACAGCACCCAGCAGCGGCACCGAGAGATTGGCGAGCACGATTGGCACGGCAATGCGCAGGATGCGGCGGTTACTCACCGAGGCCGTGTCAGCCATCCGCGCGCTGTGGCATCAGGAAATGCCCGGTCGCCTGCGCAAAGAGCCGGGCGCGATTGTCCTGCCAGGCTTCGACATGCACACTCGCATAGCGCCGCCCCGAGCGATTGACACGCGCGCGGGCATAACCGTCGCGGGGCAGGCCCGTGCGCAGGTAATCGACCGTGAAATCAATGGTCTTGGGCAGGCGCGGCAGATTGGCGGCCATCTCCTCGGGGCGCAGACGGCCCGACTCCAACTCGTCCCAGAGCATCGCCCAGCTCAATTCGATGATCGCCGCGACCTCGAGGAAGGAGGCGATGACACCACCATGCAGCGCAGGCAGGACCGGGTTGCCGATCAGCTTGTCATCATAAGGCAGCACAGCGGTCAGCTCGTCTCCGTGGCGCTCGAAGACGATGCCCAGAAAGCCCGCATAGGGCACTGCATCGACCAGTGTCTGCAGCGCCAGATCGCGGCGGTGCTTGACCTGCTGGACGGGCTCGGGCCGGCTCATGCGCGCTCCTTGCGATCGAAAGTGAAGGCGCCGGACGCCGTGGCCACGGGATTGTCGCTGTCCTCGTCATGGGCCGTGGCGCGCACGAAGGCCACGCGGCGGGTGACATGGTAGCATTCGGCGCGCGCCGTGATCCGCTGCCCCGGCGTTGCCGCGCGCATATAGTCGATGCGCAGATCGATCGTCGCCGTGGTCAGCGCGCCGGGATAGGACATCACGGCCGCGCCACCGCAGGTATCCATCAGCGCGGAAACCGCGCCGCCATGGATCACGCCCGTCGCCGGATCGCCCACGAAGCGCGCATCCCAGGCCATCGAGATTTCGGCCCGTCCGCCGCCGATACTGTCAAGCTGCATGCCAAGTGCGCGCGCGAAGGGCAGGGCATTGATGAATTCCTGCGGGCTGGTCTCGCTCATGGTCGCGCCTGTTCCTCTTGCCTCGGGTGCCCTATCTGCGCCCGATTCCCGGCCAATGGCAAGGGTCGCCAAGCGAATTGCATCTGAGCGGGTGCCCCCTTAGCATGGCACGCGGCGTATGCAGGGAGTGAAGCCATGTCCGAGACCAGATTGAGCTTCAAGGAGATGTGCGCGAAATTCGATGTGACACCACGCACCTTGCGCTATTACGAATATATCGAACTGCTCAGCCCCGAAAAGGAAGGCCGCAATCGCTTCTACACGCCCCGCGAAATCGCCCGCATGACGCTGATCATGCGTGGGCGGCGGTTTGGCTTCAGCCTCGAGGAAATCCGGCAATGGCTGGAGATTTACCAGAAAGAGGGCACCGAACCGCAATTGCGGGCCTGGCTCGAGATGGCCGATCGGCAACTGGTCGCGTTGCGGCGGCAGGCCAAGGAGTTGGAGAACACGATTGCCGATCTCGAGAAGCTGCGCGCCGAGGCCGCAGAGTTGTTGACAAAACAGAGCTGAGCGCCGGCGCTCGTGACGCCACGTTTTGCTTTACGTTGACGTAAACTTCCTTATCTTAGTCTCAAGTCGGGTCAGGAGGGATGGCCCGTGCTGTCAGATGGAGGTCTGTCATGCAGGATGAGGTCAAGACAATCCGCCAGATGTGCGCCGAGTTCGGCGTCACACCCCGGACCTTGCGGTTCTATGAGGCCAAGGAATTGCTGTTTCCGCGCCGCGACGGGCAGCACCGGCTGTTCTCGCGCCGCGATCAGGCGCGGCTGAAGCTGATCTTGCGCGGCAAGCGCTTCGGCTTCAGCCTCGAGGAAATCCGGCAGCTTCTGAACATGTATGACCGCGATGACAGCGAATTGAAGCAATTGCGAAAGACCTACGAGATCGCGTGTGAGCGGTTGGCCGATATGGAACGCCAGCGCGACGAGTTGGACGAGGCGATTGCCGACCTGAAACAGGAACTCGCCTGGGGTGAAGGTGTGCTGCGCAATGCCGACCGCCCCAAGGCCGCTGAATGATTGCCGCGCAGAGCGCGCCCGAGACAGGATAGGGAGAGACCCATGCCCAACTACACTGCCCCCACCAAGGATCTGCAATTCGTGCTGCATGATCTGCTCAAGATCAGCGAGTCGGATATTCCCGGCTATGCGGATCTGGAGGCCGATTTCACCAGCGCCATTCTCGACGAGGCCGCCAAACTCGCCGAAGGCGTGCTGGCCCCGCTGAATGCGTCTGGCGATCAGGAAGGTTGCCGCCTGGAAAACGGGGTCGTCTATACGCCCAAGGGCTTCAAGGCGGCCTTCGATCAGATCAAGGAAGGGGGCTGGAACGGCCTCGATATCCCCGAGGAATTCGGTGGCCAGAACTTGCCCTATCTGATGGGTTCTGCCGTAGGCGAGATTTTCGTCTCTGCGAATATGGCGCTGAACATGTATCAGGGCCTGACCCATGGCGCGATTTCGGCAATCCTTGCGCATGGCTCCGAGGACCAGAAGGCGACCTATCTGCCCAAGATGGTCTCGATGGACTGGACCGGGACGATGAACCTGACCGAGCCGCATTGCGGCACCGATCTGGGGATGCTGCGCACCAAGGCCGAGCCGCAGGATGATGGCAGCTACAAGATCACGGGTCAGAAGATCTTCATCTCTGCGGGCGATCATGACATGGCCGAGAATGTCATTCATCTGGTGCTTGCCAAGGCCCCGGGTGGGGGCGAGGGCACCAAGGGGATTTCGCTCTTCATCGTCCCGAAATTCATCGTGAACGAAGATGGCTCGCTCGGGCCGCGCAATGGGGTCTCGGTCGGCAAGATCGAAGAGAAGATGGGCATTCATGGCAATGCCACCTGCGTCATGAATTACGACGGCGCGACGGGCTATCTGATCGGCGAGTTGCACAAGGGCATGCGAGCGATGTTCACCATGATGAACGAGGCGCGCATCGGTGTGGGGCTGCAGGGCTATGCGCAGGCGGCGGTTGCCTATGAAAATGCCCGCGACTATGCGCTCGACCGGCTTCAGGGGCGCGATGTGACAGGCGCACAGAATCCCGATGGCCCGGCTGATCCGTTGATCGTCCACCCGGATGTACGGCGAATGCTGATGGATCAGAAAAGCTTCGTCGAAGGTGCGCGCGCCTTCACGCTCTGGGGCGCAAGCCTGATCGACCGCGCGCATCGCGCGGGCGACAAGGAGGCCGATGGCCTGATCTCGCTGCTGACGCCTGTCATCAAGGGGTTCCTGACCGACAAGGGCTTTGCGATGAGCATCGAGGCCCAGCAGGTCTATGGCGGGCATGGCTATATCGAGGAATGGGGCATGTCCCAATTCGCCCGCGATGCGCGGATCGCCATGATCTATGAAGGCGCCAACGGCGTGCAGGCACTTGATCTCGTGGGCCGCAAGCTCGCCGCCGATGGGGGCAAGCCCATCATGGCGTTCTTCGAACTGATCAAGGGCTTCATCAAGGAAAATGAAGATGATGCCAGGCTCGAGGGCTTCCTCGCGCCACTCAAATCAGCGTCCAAGGATCTGCAGTCGGCGGCGATGTTCTTCATGGAGCGGGGCATGAAAACGCCCAATGATGCGCTGGCAGGCTCGAGTGATTTCATGCATCTCTTCGGCCATGCTTGCCTTGGGCTGGTCTGGGCGCAGATGGCAAAAGCGGCCTATGCCGCGCTGGATTCGGGCGCGTCGGATCGCGACTTCTATGAGGCCAAGCTCGCCACGGGTCGCTACTACATGGCGCGCCAACTTCCAGCGACAAAGATGCATCTGGCGCGCATCCAGAGCGGCGCGGAGAGCGTCATGGCGCTTTCGGCCGAACAATTCTGAAACCTCAGCGGCGCCAGTCTTCGCTGGCGCCCAGTTGCAGGAAAACGATCATGCCGAAACGCTTCCGACTGACCCGTCGTTTCAATGTCGCGATGACCGAGGATGGCTATCGTCGCCTCCGCCGCTTTGCGCAGGAAGCGGGGCTGGATGAGGGCGAGGCGCTGTCCTTCCTGTTCGAGAATTTCGATTCCGTGACGGATGCCGATAATCTCGGCCATCGCTTGCGCCTGTTCAACTCCGAACTCGAGGCGCGGAAGAAATGAAACGACAGCGCCTCCGGCGGGAGTATTTGGGGCAAGATGAAACCCACGGAATGCGCCCCGTCCCTCGGCGCTCGGCGTCAACAGGACGGGGCGGCTTCACCTTGCGCGGTCATCGGCTCTCCAGCCTGTACCGCATCTTCAAGACTTGCGCATTAACGTTAATGCTCCGTTACCAGGTCATGGCTTCATCTTGCCAAAAATACTCAAATTGACCGCAACGGGGCGTGCGGGACATTGAAGGGGGAAGACATGCGGCTTCATTGTTTCGGAGAGAGCGGCAACGCTTACAAAGTCGCGCTCATGCTCGAACTCACGGGCTTTTCCTGGGAGCCGGTCTGGATCGATTTCTTCGCCGGCGCCACGCGGAGCCCCGAGTTTCGCGCGCTCAATCCGATGGGGGAGGTGCCGGTGCTCGAAGATGGCGAGCAGGTGCTGACTCAATCCGCTGTCATTCTGCGTCACCTCGCGCGCAAGGCGGGGCAGTTCGGCGGAAACGATCTGCGGGAAGAAGACGAGGTTCTGCGGTGGTTGTTCTGGGACGCGCATAAACTCTCGGCAAATGCGGGTTCCGCGCGCTTTCTCGCCAATTTCCTGCCCGCGGAAAAGCGGCCCGAAGCTGTCATTGCCTTCCAGCAGGCGCGGTTTCGAGATGCCTGCAAGGTCTTGGATACACATCTTGGCGCCCGTGAGTGGATCGTGGGTGAAGGGCCGACAATCGCGGATTTTGCCTGCTGCGGCTACCTGTTCTACACTGAACCCTTCGGTTTTGAGCGCAGCAATTGGCTCGGAATCGATCAGTGGCTGGCCCGCATCGCAGTGCTTCCAGGATGGAAACACCCTTATGACCTGATGCCGGGATCGCCGGCTGATCGGGCGCAATCGACGTCGTGAAAGAGAGGGAAACATGACCGACGCTTTTATCTATGACGCCATCCGCACGCCGCGGGGCAAGGGGCGGGCCGATGGGAGCCTGCACGAGGTCACGGCAGTGCGGCTCTCGGCGCTGGTGCTTGATGCCCTCAAGGAGCGCAGTGAGCTTGACACGCAGGCGATCGAGGATGTGATCTGGGGCAATGTCACGCAGGTGGGGGAGCAGGGCGGCTGCCTTGCGCGCACCGCAGTCATGGCCTCGGGCTTCGATGAGCAGGTGCCGGGGCTCGCGATCAACCGCTTTTGCGCCAGTGGCATGGAGGCTGTCAATCTCGCCGCTGGTCAGGTGCAGGGCGGCGTGGGCATGGCTTACGTCGCAGGCGGGGTCGAGATGATGAGCCGTGTCGCCATGGGCTCGGACGGGGCCGCGGTGGCGGTCGATCCTTCGGTGGCGATGGAGCGGTATTTCGTCCCGCAGGGAATCGCGGCGGATATCATCGCAACCGAATATGGCTTCACCCGTGATATGGCGGATGCGCTGGCAGTCGAAAGCCAGAAACGCGCGGTCAAGGCATGGGAAGAAAACCGCTTCGCGCGTTCGGTCGTGCCAGTCACCGATATCAACGGGCTGACCATTCTGGACCGGGACGAACATATTCGCCCGGGCACGGATATGCAGAGCCTCGGGTCGCTGAAACCGGCCTTCAAGGAGATGGGCGAAGTGATGCCCGGCTTCGACAAGGTGGCACTGATGAAGTATCCGCATCTTGAACAAATCGAACATATCCATCATGCCGGGAATTCCTCGGGTATCGTCGATGGTGCGGCAGGTGTGCTGATCGGGAACGCGGAGTTCGGCAAGAAATATGATTTGAAACCAAGGGCTCGTATCAAGGCGACCGCGCGGATCGGCACGGATCCTACCATCATGCTGACAGGGCCAGTGCCCGTGACGGAAAAGATCCTGCGCGATGCTGGCATGCAGATTTCCGATATTGACCTCATCGAGGTCAATGAGGCTTTCGCTTCGGTGGTGCTGCGCTTCATGCAGGCTTTTGATGTCACTGACGACCGCGTCAATGTCAATGGCGGGGCAATCGCGATGGGCCATCCGCTGGGCGCGACCGGGGCCATGATCATCGGCACGCTGCTGGATGAGCTTGAGCGGACCGGCAAGGGCACGGGGCTTGCGACACTTTGTGTGGCCTCGGGCATGGGCGCGGCCACAATCATCGAGCGCGTGTAAGGGGAGGCAAGGGAAATGAGCGAGTTTCATTATTCAGTCGATGCAGATGGCGTCGCGACAATCACATGGGACATTCCCAACAAATCGATGAACGTCCTCTCGATGGAGGGGCTGCGCGAATTGGAGACGCATGTCGATACGGCGCTGGCAGATGAGGCGGTGAAGGGTGTCATCATCACCAGCGGCAAATCCGATTTCGCGGGCGGGATGGATCTGAATGTCATCGCCAAGATGAAGGAAATGGCCGGGGATCAGCCCGAAAAGGGGCTGTTCGAGGGCATCATGTCCATGCACCATGTCCTGCGCAAGATCGAGCGCGCGGGCATGGACCCGAAGACGCTGAAAGGCGGCAAGCCGGTTGTCGCAGCCCTGCCCGGCACCGCGCTGGGGATCGGGCTGGAAATTCCGCTCGCGTGTCACCGCATCATCGCCGCCGACAATCCAAAAGCCAAGATCGGCCTGCCCGAAATCAAGGTCGGTATTTTCCCCGGTGCGGGCGGCACGACACGGCTGGCGCGGAAGCTTGGCGCGATGGGGGCCGCGCCCTTCCTGCTGGAGGGCAAGCTCTCGGAGCCGAAAAAGGCGAAATCCTCCGGGATCATCGACGAGGTGGTGCCGGGCGACGAGTTGTTGGCGCGCGCGAAGGATTGGGTGCTTTCGGCCAAGGACGCTGATCTGGTCAAGCCCTGGGACGCCAAGGGCTACAAGATGCCCGGCGGCGCGCCATATCATCCGGCCGGCTTCATGACCTTCGTCGGCGCCTCGGCCATGATCAATGGCAAGACGCAAGGTGTCTATCCGGCCGCCAAGGCGCTCTTGTCGGCGGTCTATGAGGGGGCACTTGTGCCCTTCGATACTGCGCTGAAGATCGAGGCGCGCTGGTTCACGAATGTCCTGATGAACCCGTCCTCCAGCGCGATGATCCGCTCGCTGTTCATCAACAAGGAGGCGCTTGAGAAAGGCGCCAACCGCCCGCAGGTTGAAGATGAGAAAGTCGCCAGGCTCGGGGTGCTGGGTGCGGGCATGATGGGCGCAGGCATCGCCTATGTCGCGGCGAATGCTGGCATCGAAGTCGTGTTGATTGATGCCAAACAGGAGGCGGCCGACAAGGGGAAATCCCATGCGGAAGGTATCCTCGACAAGGGGATGAAGCGCGGCAAGGTGACCGAGGCGAAGAAGGCCGAGGTGCTGGGGCGCATCACACCCACAACGGATTACAGCGCACTGGACGGATGTGATCTGGTGATCGAGGCCGTGTTCGAGGATCCGAAGATCAAGGCCGAGGTGACGGCGAAGGCCGAGGCTGTGCTGCCGGAGAATGCGATCTTCGCAACCAATACCTCGACGCTGCCGATTTCCGATCTGGCCAAGGCATCCGAACGCCCGGAGCAGTTCATCGGCATCCATTTCTTCTCGCCCGTCGACAAGATGCTGCTGGTCGAGATCATCCGTGGCGAGCAAACCGGCGATCGTGCCGTTGCCAAGGCGCTCGATTTCGTCCGGCAAATCCGCAAGACGCCCATCGTGGTGAACGACGCGCGCTTCTTCTACGCCAATCGCTGCATCATTCCCTATCTGAATGAAGGGATGCGCATGGTGCGCGAGGGCGTGGCGCCCGCGCTGGTCGAGAATGCGGCGCGGTTGATGGGGATGCCGCTGGGGCCATTGCAGCTTGTCGATGAAACCTCGCTCGACCTGGGTGCCAAGATCGCCAAGGCGACGCGCGCGGCGATGGGCGATGCCTACCCGGATGGTGATGTCGATGAGGTGGTCTTCTGGATGGTCGAAGAGGGCCGTTTGGGGCGCAAGTCTTCCGCCGGTTTCTATAGCTATGACGACAAAGGCAAGCGGCAGGCGCTCTGGCCGGGCCTTGGCGAGAAATTCCCGCTCGCCGCCGAGCAACCCGATCTGGTCACGGTCCAGCACCGGCTGATGTTTGCCCAGACGCTCGAGGCCGTGCGCGCGCTGGAAGAGGGCGTGCTGATGGATATCCGCGAAGGCGATGTCGGCGCGATCCTCGGTTGGGGCTTTGCACCGTGGTCGGGCGGGCCGTTCTCATGGCTCGACATGCTAGGCGCCGCCTTCGCGGTCGAGACATGCGACAGCTTGCAGGCGCGTTTCGGTGACCGGTTCGAGGCACCCGAGATGTTGCGGGAAATGGCAGCCGAGTCGCGCGGCTTCTACGCCAGCCGTGCATCAAGGGCGGCGTAAATCTGATCAACACTCTGCGCAGCGAAAGGCGCCCGGGCTGCAAATGGATCGCGGTTTCTTTGCCTGCGGTCGATGGCCCGGCGCAGCTGCGAGGGTGTCAGACGCGGATAGCTGGTCGGGCGTGAAGCGAGCGTTTCGGCCAGGGGTGAAAAACACGACTGGCTTTGAGCAAGTGCCAGCATCGAGCCATCCGTCTGGATGACCTCTTCACATTCGAAAACAAGTACGTGCAGGTTGAGGTCCGATGTCAGTGGCTCCTTCCGAATGCCGCGATAACCTTCAAGCATGATGGCCGGGACAAGGATGAAAGGGTCGCCATAAGTCATTTCCGCACGGTCGGATTCCATCATGATTTCCTGCATCGGCATGAGCGTCATGTCGCAGCGATTCCCGAGCACGTTCTTGGGGACGTGCATTACAAACGCCTTCCGCTCGGGTATTTCACGCCGGTGCAGGGTTATCCTGCGATTTTCAAGGACTGGCTGAAATCCGTTGTCAAAGGTGAGGAGCTTGTCACCGGCCGCAATACGCTCGATGGGACTCCAGCCTCCGTCATGAGCGATCAGCACATCCGGCAGGAGGCCGAGTTCACGCAGCACGGCCCCTGTGGGAATTGCATCGGCACTGCCTCCTTCGATCGGCTCTTTGGGCTCTGCGAGCAAGCTGGACAGCTTCGTAGTGACGCTCTGGACATAGCTTAGGGGCATGTGCTGTTCCTCTGACTGTCTGGGCTGGGGCGCGTTACAAGACTGGGGTCATTTTTCATTAACCATTAACAACGTGGCACAATGAGGCACGGATTATGGCCTTCCCGTGGCATTTGCCTTGCCGTGCAAGCAAGAAGCCGCCGCGGCTAGGCAAGAAAAGATGGGCTTTTGAGCTGGCGCCGCCGCCGGCGGGCCGGCGCGGTACAAGACCATTTGCGCGCGGGGTTCAGGAGCCCAACGATTTGCACAGTTGCGTGACGCGTGACTTCTGGTCTTGGATCGAACGATGATATAGACTTGCGCGAAACAACAAGAGCAGGCAAGCGGCATGACCGCGCTTGAGAAATACAGCAAACTGGAGGGGACAGGTCTCTGGGCGCCTTCCGATAGTGAGCAGCGCCGCGAGGTCGTCGTCAGCTTTGGCGATGCGACACTCGTGATTTCCGATGCGCGCAGTCTGCAAGTGCTCAGCCATTGGTCGCTTCCGGCTGTTACCCGTCTCAATCCGGGCAAGCGTCCTGCGCTATTTTCCCCTGACGCTGAGCGGGATGAAACGCTCGAACTCGATGATGATTGGCTTATCGATGCGCTCAAGGTGGTACAGGCCGCGCTCATGCCGCCGCGCTCCCTGCTTTCGCGGTTGCGCAAACCGATTTTGGCCGGGATTGCGTTATTGGGGCTTATCATAACGGCGCTGGTCGTACCGTCAGCGCTTCAGACACACACCGCATCAGTGGTTCCGATGCCCAAGCGGATGGAACTCGGCGAACGCCTGCGCCATGAATTGCTGCAAGGAGGCGCTCGGAATTGCCAGAGCAGCTACGCTGCACCCGCACTTGCGATCCTGCAGCGCAGGCTGTTTCAATCCCCCGCCCAGATTGTCGTCATGCAGGATTTGCCATCGCAGCAACCGCGCGTGCAACATGTGATGGGCCGCATCTTCATCATAGATGCGCGTCTTCTGGACGAGGCCGAAAGCCCCGAGGCGCTTGCGGGAGCGCTGCTTTTGGCGGCGCAACGCAGCGCCGAGCATGACCCGTTGCACCCGCTTTTGCGCCATGCCGGTGTGCTCGCCACCTTCCGGCTTCTGACCTCGGCCGATCTGCCGGTTTCTGCAACTCAAGGCTATGCAGAGGTTCTGATGCGCTCAACTTTGCCCGCGCCCGATGCGGATGCTGTGCTCGAACGCTTTGCCCGGGCGGAATTATCCACGCGCCCCTTTGTCGATAATCCGTTTCAACTCGATCCATCGCTGGACCAGATCAGCACCGCTCTACGCGAAGGCGATCCCCTCAGCGGTGAGGCGGCTTCGGCTGCGCTGTTGACCGACGGGCAATGGGTCAGCCTGCTCAATATCTGCGACGGCTGAGCCTGCCTGCCGAGAAAGCGCCAAGGATCGTCAGGGCCAGCACGCCGATCAGTGGCCAGTCTCCGAGCCGCGCATATGGAGTGGCAGGCAAAGCGCCCGGTATTCGGGCGTCCAGAAAGCCCGTTTCGTTCAGCGCGAGCGATGCCGTGATCCCCCCGCGCGCGTCGATCACGGCCGAAACGCCTGTGTTGGCCGCGCGCAAGACCGGCAGACCCTGCTCGACTGCGCGCAAGCGCGCTTGCGCCAGATGCTGAAACGGGCCAGTGATTTCACCGAACCATGCGTCATTGGTGATCTGAAGCACCCAGTCGGGGCGTTCTGTGGTGCGCAGATGGCGCGGGAAGATCGACTCGTAGCAGATCAGCGGCAGCACAGTGCCAAGGCTACCCAAATCCAGAAGCACCGGGCCGGGGCCGGGGCTATAGCCGCGCAGCGCTTGCCCCGCGAGCCCCGCGATCGGTGTGCCAAGTAGCCAGTCGGAGAAGGGAATATACTCGCCGAATGGCACCAGATGATGCTTGTCATAGATATGCGTGATCTCTTCATCAGTGGTCAGCACCGCCAGCGAATTGAAAAACCGATCCGCTTCCAGCCGCTGGACCCCGAACCCGAGCAGCGTGTCATTGCCGTGCAGCTGGGCGGCGTCAGCCATCATGGTCAACCCATCGCCCGGGTATTCCAGCAGAAACGGCACCGATGTTTCCGGCCAGAGCACCAGATCGGGTGCAGGGTCGGCCGGGAACGCGGTCTGATCCAGAAGCCTGTCGAAGAAGCGGAAGATGTTGTCTTCCTGCCACTTCTCGGCCTGCGGAGCGTTGGGCTGTGCCAGCCGGACGATCTCCGCCCGGTCGTCCGGGAGCGAAGTTTGTGCGCTGCCCCAGAGCCATCCGAGCCCGAGCATGCCAGCCGCAAGGCCCGCACCCAGGAAGCGTTGCGGCCAAGTGACGCCAAGCGCTGGCAAGGTGGCGGCGACGAGCACCAGAAGGCTCAGCCCACCGGCACCGGCAAGGGCCGCGATTTGCATCACTGGCGTGCCCACGAAGGCGTGGCCCAGCATCGCCCAGGGAAATCCGGTAAACACCCATCCGCGCAGCAATTCAGCGCCAAGCATGATCCCGGCAAGCGCCACCAGTCTTGCGCGGCCATGGGTGACGACGGCCGCCAGCGCGCCGCTCAGCGCCCAGAACAGGGCCATGCCACCGGCCATGAGGATGAGCGCGAAAGGGGCCATCCAGCCATGGATTTCGGGCTCGATGAAAAACGGCTCGACAATCCAGAAAAGCGAGGCGCCGAAATTACCTGTCCCCGCGAGCCACATGCGCGCGGCCCATGCGCGTGTGCTGCCCGCCATTGGCAACGCCAGCATAATCGCGAACAGGGCCGCGATCGACATCCACCACCAGCCCAGCGGCGCCTGCCCAGCCGCGGCCAGTACGCCCAGACCCCCATAGACGCCTGTCATGCGTGCGCGGTCCTGCCACGGAGATGCTTGCGACTGGCGCACGTGGCCGGATGCTCCTGCGTTACTGCGCCGCGTCGCGCAGGGCTTCGGGCAGATGGATGCGCAGACGCTTGATGCGCCGTGGCTCTGCCTCGATCACTTCCAGTTCCAGCCCCGAGGGATGCGCGATTACCTCGCCGCGCACGGGCACACGGCCCGAGAGCAGGAAGACCAGACCGCCCAGCGTGTCGATATCTTCGTCTTCATCGGGTTCGGTCAGCGCGAAGCCGAGTGCCTTCTCGAGATCGCTCAGCGAGGTGCGGGCATTGGCCAGAAGGCTCTTGCTGCTCTCGAAGACGATATCGTCCTCTTCCTCGGTGTCGTGCTCATCCTCGATTTCGCCGACGACTTGTTCCAGCAGATCCTCGATCGTGACGAGGCCATCGACGCCGCCATATTCATCGATCACCAGCGCGAAATGTGTCCGCTCCGCCTGCATCTTGCGCAACAGCACCGAGAGCGGCATCGAAGGCGGGACATAGAGAATGGGGCGCAGGATGCCGTCCAGTTCGATCGCATGATGGCCATTGAACCCGTATTGCAAGGCCAGATCCTTCAGCAGCAAAAGCCCTAGCGGCGTATCGAGCGTCTCGTCATAGACCGGGATGCGCGAATAGCCCGACTCACGAAACTGGGCGACGATCTCGGACAGGTCGGCGCCTTTCTCGATCGCGATGATCTCGGCCTTGGGGATCGCCACATCCTGCACCTTCAGGCGCTGCAGATTGGCCAGACCCGGCAGGGTCTGTCCGAGCGCGCGGGCGCGCTCCGGGCCATCTTCGTCATCGGGGGTCAAGGCATCAAACAGGCGGCCAAAGAGGCCGCGCGTTTCATTTTCTACAGGATCGGGAAGCGCGCGCTGCGCTGCTCTAGATCCGTCGCTGGTATCGCCCATCGTTCCTTTCCGGTGTCACAGGGGCATCTCGGCCCCATCCTCATATGGGTTCTGAACCCCAAGTTGTGCAAGTATCTTTATCTCGGTTTCTTCCATAAGCGCGGCATCTTTGTCACGACCATGATCGAATCCCAGCAGATGCAGCACTGAATGGACGATCAGATGTGTGACATGCGCATCAAATGTCTTGCCCTGCTCCTGCGCCTCGCGCGCGCAGGTTTCATATGCCAAGGCTATGTCACCCAGCGGCTCGGGGTCTTCCGGCGTGCCATATTCGGGCAAGTCCGGCATACCGCCCTCGTTCGACGCGCTCAAATCCCAGGCAGGCCAGCTCAGCACATTGGTCGGAGCGGCTTTTCCGCGAAACGCCTGGTTGAGTTCGGCGATGCGAGCATCATTGCAGGCCAGAAGTGCTATTTCAAAATGCGTGGGCACCAGTTCAAGATGCCGAAATGTCGCGCGGGCGGCTGCGTTCGCACATGCGGCCAGCGCATCCTCATGCCAGCGCGCTTCCTCGATAATGACCTCTACCAGAGCGGGCTCAGACACCCTTTTCCTCATCACGCTCGTAGGCTTGTATGATACGCGCAACTAGCGGGTGACGCACCACATCAGCGGAGGTGAAATAGCTGAAGCCGATCCCTTCGACCCCCTCGAGAATGCGCTCCGCAGCCCGCAGGCCCGAGGCCATCCCGCGCGGCAGATCGACCTGACTGCGGTCGCCCGTGATCGCCATGCGCGAGCCTTCTCCGAGGCGCGTGAGAAACATCTTCATCTGCATCTCGGTCGCGTTCTGCGCTTCGTCGAGTACGACAAAGGCGTTGGAGAGCGTGCGCCCGCGCATGAAGGCGAGCGGCGCGATCTCGATCCGGCGCTCTTCCATCAGCTTTTGCAACTGCTTGCCGGGCAGGAAATCGTTTAGTGCGTCATAAAGCGGCTGCATGTAGGGGTCGACTTTCTCCTTCATGTCGCCGGGCAGAAAGCCCAGCCGCTCCCCGGCCTCGACGGCCGGGCGTGAAAGCAGGATCTTGTCGACCAGCCCATCGGTGAACATCTGCACGGCGACAGCCACCGCGATATAGGTCTTGCCAGTCCCGGCCGGGCCGATGCCGAAATTCATCTCGTTTGCAATCAGCGCGCGGGTGTAATCCTGCTGCGCCTTGGTGCGCGGCGAAATGGATTTCTTCCGGGTCCGGATTTCCAGCCGACCTGTCCGGAACATCTCGAGCTGTTCTGCGGGCTCCTCGTCCTGCGTCGCCGCGCTGCCCATGCGGATCAGCCCTGCAATATCGCCGGCCTCCACTGTGTGCCCATCCTCGAGCCGCTGATACAGCGCCTGAAGAATGTCCCGCGCTTGTGTGCGGGCGTCGTCCGGCCCCAGAATGTCGAGCTGGTTGCCACGCCTTATGATCTGTACGCCAAGCTGGCTTTCCAGATGCGTCAGGTTGCGATCATATTCGCCACAGAGATCGACCAGGAGGCGATTGTCCGAGAATTCCAGATGCAGCGCTGCGTCGTTGCGCGGATCGGGCGGGGGGGTCAAGGCGCTGATGCCCAAGCAATTCTCCCTTTGCGGCGGCAGCGTGATGCCGCGAGTCGATACTGCAATGCTGCCAACTGCGCTGCGGTCACGCAAGACTTGTTTTGTAAAAACGCACCAAATCTTCCCAGATAGGGGCGAATCTCATCGTAGTGATACAATATCTGGCGTCACGTTTGCGAGACTGCTCAGACAAGCCTACCTGCCAGAGAATTTGGACCGCTTTCGACAATCTTCAAGCGGACAAGATCGCCGATCCCGAGCGTGGGGTCGGTAACATGCACTGCATGCAGATACTCGGATTTGCCGACCATTTGTCCGGGCATGCGTCCCGGCTTTTCAAGCAGCACCGAAACCTCGCGCCCGACCATCGCTTCCTGCGCTGCCCGCTGTTGCTCCGACAAAAGCGCCTGCAAGCGATGCAGTCGCTCCGATGCAACCTCATCAGGCACGCCGGCGCGCTCTGCCGCAGGGGTGCCGGGGCGGGCGGAATATTTGAAGCTGTAGGCCTGCCCATACCCAACAGTACGGACCAGCGCCAGCGTATCCTCGAAATCCGTTTCGCTCTCGCCGGGAAAGCCCACGATGAAATCCCCCGAGAGCAGCAGATCGGGACGCGCCGCGCGCAGCCTATCGATGATCCGCAGATACTGCTCCGCCGTGTGTTTGCGGTTCATCGCCTTGAGAATGCGATCACTACCCGATTGCACCGGCAGGTGCAGATACGGCATGAGCTTGGGCTCATCGCCATGCGCGGCGATCAGATCATCATCCATGTCGTTGGGGTGCGATGTGGTAAATCGAATGCGCGCAAGCCCATCGATCTTTGCCAATTCACGGATCAGCCGTGCCAGCGACCAAACTCCATCAGAGCCCGCACCGTGATAAGCATTCACATTCTGGCCAAGCAGCGTGATCTCGCGCACACCGCGCGCGACGAGGTCTTCGGCCTCTGCAAGAATACGCGCGACGGGGCGGGAGACTTCCGCGCCGCGCGTGTACGGCACCACGCAGAAGGCGCAGAACTTGTCGCAGCCTTCCTGCACGGTCAGAAATGCTGTCGGTCCACGCCTGGCACGCGGCGCTTTCGGTAAATGTTCGAATTTGTCGTCTTCCGGAAAATCCGTGTCTACCGCGCGGTGGCCCTGTTGCACCGCTGCTTCCATCGCGGGCAGTCTGTGATATGTCTGCGGCCCGACCACGAGATCGACCATCGGTTGGCGGCGGATGATCTCTTCGCCTTCGGCCTGCGCGACGCAGCCCGCAACCCCGATCTTGAGATCGGGCTTCGCGGCTTTCAATGGTTTGAAGCGCCCGAGTTCAGAATAGACTTTCTCGGCCGCTTTCTCGCGAATATGGCAGGTGTTGAGCAGTATCATGTCGGCGTCTTCGACATGCGCGGTTGTCTCGTAGCCCGAGGCGCCGAGCGCTTCGGCCATGCGCTCGCTGTCATAGACATTCATCTGACATCCATATGTCTTGATGAACAGCTTCTTTGGCTTGGCCATGCGCCCCTCGTGCAACCTGCGTTTTTCCCTCGCCTCACATAACCGCGCTTTGCAAGCGGGGCAAGCTGAGCCCTGCAGTGATGGGCAGATGGTCCGACGCCTTGCGCGCAAGCGCACTGTCATGGATGCGCAACCCGGTCACTTCCGCCTTGCGGCAACCGATGATCCGGTCCAGCGGCAGGACCGGCATTTGCGCGGGAAAACTCGCGATCGTCTGGGCGGAGCGCTTGACTGCACGCAACTCACGACGCAGTGGCATGAGCGAGCATCCGGCGCCAAGCCGCCATTCGTTGAAATCCCCCATGACGAGCGTTGGTCTCCCATCGCCGCCTTCGATCTCGCGCGACAGGAATTTGGCCTGCAAAAGTCGCGATTGGTGGAGCAACCCAAGATGCGCAGCAATAATCCGAAGTGGCTGGCCATTCATGCGAATATCCGCGATTATTGCGCCTCTTGGCTCCAGTCCGGGCAAGGTCACGGCGCGCGCCTGCTCCACTTCGGCGCCGCGCAGCAAGAGCAGATTTCCATGCCAGCCATGCGCCCGCGCGCCCAAGCGATCCGTCAGAACGACCGGATCCAGCCCTGTCTCGCGGTGCAGCACCTCCGGATCAAGTACGCCCCTTCGATCACCAAAGCGGCGATCCACCTCCTGAAGGGCGACAATATCCGCACCCAGCTCGGCGATGACCTGAACGGTTCTTGCGGGATCACGCCGTAAATCGGTTCCGACGGCCTTGTGGATATTGTATGAACTGATGGCAAATTGAGTCATAGGCTCTATGGTCAATGCCTCCATCTCGCGTCTCGATTGCCAATCATATGTGTGTTCAGATCGATACTGCAATATCTCCGACGCCTCAAAGCGTTGTCAAAGCAGGATGACTCAGCCAGAGCCAGTCGACGCAGTTGTGATAGGCGCAGGTCCGGCCGGGCTTATGGCTGCCGAAGCGCTCGCCTGTGCAGGGCGCAGTGTCGTGATCTGCGAGGCGAAACCATCGCCCGCCCGGAAATTTCTCATGGCGGGAAAATCCGGGCTCAATCTCCTGAATGCGGCGCCCCTTGACGCACAGCTTGGAAAATACACCGAGGCCGCAGCATGGCTTGAGCCGATGCTGCGCGAATTTGGCCCAGAACAAATCCGGGACTGGGCCGAGAGCCTGGGGCAGGAGCTGTTTACAGGCTCCTCCGGGCGAGTTTTCCCGCGTGCCATGAAAGCCTCGCCCTTGCTGCGGACCTGGCTGGCGCGGCTTGAAATGATGGGCGTTGGTCTGAGGCGTGGCTGGCGTTGGACCGGTGGTGAATTCTTTTTCGCAACACCGGATGGGCCGCGAGAAATACGCCCCGGCGTCTGTGTACTTGCGCTGGGCGGGGCAAGCTGGTCGCGGCTTGGTTCTGACGGGGCGTGGCGTCCACATCTGGAGCAACGCAGCATTCCCGTTAATCAGTTCGAGCCTTCTAATATGGGCTTTGATGTGGCTTGGTCGCCCCATATGCGCGTTCATTTCGGTGAGCCGGTGAAAAATGTCGCGTTGCGGGCAGGCCAGCAGAAAGTGCGTGCGGAATTTGTCGTGTCTTCGCACGGCGTCGAGGGGGGTGGCATCTACGCGCTCTCGAGGGCTTTGCGTGAAGGGGCTGATCTGACGATTGACCTCTTTCCCGATCTGGACGGGCGCGACCTGTTGCATCGGCTTTCGCGGCAGCCGCGAAAACTCTCGGTGTCAAACCGTTTGCGCAGGGCTTTGCGGCTCGAAGGCGTGCGACATGCCTTGGTCATGGAGTGCTTGCGCCCTTTGCCATTGGATGACAACTGCCTTGCCAATGCCCTGAAAGCGTTGCCAGTTCCGCTGCGGGGGCCTCGACCTCTGGAGGAAGCGATTTCGACCGCAGGTGGCGTCGCGCATGCTGCGGTTGATGATGGATTGATGCTGCGGGATTGGCCGGGGGTTTTCCTGGCAGGAGAAATGCTGGATTGGGAGGCGCCAACAGGCGGGTATCTTCTGACGGCATGTCTCGCTACCGGGTATTGGGCCGGAAAACACGCTGCACGCTACGCACAGGGATGCTGACCGCTCTGCATCATATCGTATTATGCCGCTTGAGCCTGCGCCGACACCTCAGCAAGGGCGTT
Source organism: Paracoccaceae bacterium (assembly GCA_003567315.1). Classification (GTDB taxonomy): domain Bacteria; phylum Pseudomonadota; class Alphaproteobacteria; order Rhodobacterales; family Rhodobacteraceae; genus Roseinatronobacter. Next base: position 74,163 of record PWZT01000037.1, on the reverse strand, counting down.
CGTTCTCGAAAGGAGAGAACGATCATAGAGCGCATGATCGGCACACTCTGATTTTCGGCGATTCAGAGTGCAATTCGGCCCTGTCCTGCCTCGCTCCGGCGCATTCTGTCGCCTCACACGCAACACGCTACGCGGGTCTCGCATAGCGCATGGGCGCTACCAGGCGTCCGAGAGACTCAATAGCTTCTTATCAGACCGACCAGCCGTCCCTGCACCTGCACCTGATCGTCACGCAAAAGGCGGGTTTCATAGGCCGGGTTGGCGGCTTCCAGCGCGATCATGCCATTCTGCCTTTTGAACCGCTTCAATGTCGCTTCATGACCATCTACAAGCGCAACCACGATGTCGCCATTATCGGCTGCGTCTTGCTCGCGGATGACGACGATATCGCCGTCATTTATGCCAAGGTCAATCATCGAGTCGCCCTGGACCTCCAGCGCATAATGCGCCGAGCGGGCATTCAGCATGCTGCCCGGGACGGCGATGTCATTCACCCGCGCGCTGATCGCCTCAATGGGCGTGCCTGCAGCGATGCGCCCCATGATCGGTAATTCCAGCGCCGCAGACTCGACCGGCATGTGGCCTGCGGGCTGGGCCTGTTTTCCAACAGCACCGCCATCCAGAACCGTTGGAACAAAACCTTCCTTGCTCAGCGCATCAGGCAGTTTGAGCACCTCGATCGCGCGTGCCTTGTGGGCAAGGCGCCGGATAAAGCCACGCTCTTCCAAGGCTGTGATCAATCGGTGAATGCCTGATTTCGACCTCAGATCGAGTGCATCCTTCATCTCGTCGAAAGAAGGGGCCACGCCATCGGCTTCCATCCGCGTGTGAATGAGCCGTAACAATTCGATTTGTTTGCGCGTAAGCATGGCTTCTCCGATAGACGACAGCAATTCGCAAATGTTCTGCCATTGTTCGCGCTGGGTGTCAAGGTCTACAGTAGAATATACCGCATATGTTCACCTTCCTCGCGCGCTGGATCATGCGGTGCTCGGATGAGAAGGGCATCTGCCTCGGCAAGAACACCGAGAAGCGCGGAATCCTGTCGCGGCAGCGCCGTGATGGACGGCCCCGGCCCCAGACGCGCGCGCATGTAGTGTGCACGAGGACCATTGGCGTCTATATCATGTGTGAGTGAGGCTGTTGCGCTTGGCATTGGATAGGCGCCGAGGCCGAGCATCGCGCGCAACGCCGGGCGCATGAAGAGATGTGCACAAACGATTGAAGACACGGGGTTGCCGGGCAGGCCAAGCAACAACGCGTCGCCCAGGCGCCCGGCCATCAGCGGCTTGCCTGGTCGCATCGCCACCTTGTAGAAAGACCGCCTTGCTCCGAGAGCCTCGCAAACGGGCCCCACGAGGTCGAAATCACCAACCGACGCCCCGCCGATCGTGATGATCATATCGGCGCCCTGCGCAAGCTCGAACACCGCGCGCAGGCTCTCCTCCGTGTCGCGGGCAATCGGCAGGATCCGCGCGTGCGCACCTTCTGCTTCGGCAATCGCCTTGATCGCAAACGCGTTCGAGGCGATGATCTGGTCGGCGCGCGGGGTTTCGCCGGGCATCACCAATTCATCGCCGGTGGCGATGATCGTGACCTCCGGACGCTTGCTGACAGTGACTTGCGGACAATTCATCGCAGCCAGCAGCGCGAGTTCGACAGGGCGTAATCGACGCGGCGCGCTGATCTGGTCGCCTGCGGCGAAATCTTGCGCCCGAGGCCGGATATGCGTGGTCGGATCAGGCGAGGTGTCCAGCGTTATGTGTTCGCCATCGCGGGTGACGTTTTCCTGAATGAGGATGCGGGTGGCGCCGTCCGGGACCGGTGCGCCAGTGAAGATCCGGACGGCCTCATTTGCACCGACGGACCCTGAAAAACTTGCGCCTGTAGAGGCTTGACCGATGATCTTGAACCGCCCGCCCGCTGCGACAGGATCGGCGACAGCGTACCCGTCCATCGCTGAGGCGTCGAAGGGAGGCTGATCGCGTGAGGCGACGACAGGCAAGCGCAGCACGCGGCCTGCGGCCTCGGACACGGCGATCTCTTCGGTCTCTAAGGGCGCTACAAGCGAAAATATTTCCGTCAGCGCCGTCTCGACAGAGATCATGGGGCTGCCTCGTAACGCCCGGATTTGCCCCCATCTTTCAGAACCACGCGTGTTGCGGTGATCGTCATGGATTTCTCGGCGGCCTTGAGCATGTCATAGACAGTCAGGGCTGCGACCGACGCAGCGGTAAGGGCCTCCATCTCGACCCCGGTCTGGCCCGTGGTGCGCACTTCCGCGCGGATTTGAACGCCCGGCAGAGTCTCATCCGGAGTCAGATCGAGTGTGACCTTGGTAATCGGCAGCGGATGACAGAGCGGGATGAGATCCGCGCAGCGCTTCGCCCCCATGATCCCCGCAAGCCGGGCAACGCCCAGAACATCACCCTTCTTGGCGCGACCCTCGGTTATGAGCGCCAGAGTTTCGGGGCGCATCTGCACGGCGCTTTCGGCAATGGCCACCCGCACAGTATGGGATTTTTCCGACACGTCAACCATGTGTGCGTGCCCATCTGCGTCAAAATGTGTCAGTTTCTCCACATCACACCTTTTCGGGCAGAACCGGGTCAGCCAGTAGATCGCGCGTCGCTCGCGCTACATCGGCTTGCCGCATCAGGCTTTCGCCAATCAGAAAACTGCGCGCGCCATATGCGGCGAGGTCGGCCAGATCGGCCGGGGCGTGTAGCCCGCTCTCTGCGATGAGGAGCTTGTCCTCGGGCACCAGCTTTGACAACCGCCGCGTGGTGTCGAGCGTCACCTCGAAGGTCTTGAGGTTACGATTGTTGATGCCCAGCAGAGGCGAGCGGAGGCATAGCGCGCGCTCCAGTTCTTCCTCGTCATGCACTTCGACCAGCACATCCATGCCCCAGTCGAACGCTGCGGCCTCGAGCTCCTGCGCCTGCGCGTCGGAGACAGAGGCCATGATGATCAGGATGCAATCGGCATGGAGCGCGCGAGCCTCTGCAACCTGATAGACATCATACATGAAATCCTTGCGCAGCGCCGGAAGGCTGGTGGCAGAGCGCGCCTCGGTCAGGAAGTGGTCAGCGCCCTGAAAACTGGGCGTGTCCGTCAGCACGCTCAGGCAGCTCGCACCGCCTTGCTCATAGGCGCGGGCGAGGGCAGGGGGATCGAAATCCGCGCGGATCAGACCCTTGGAGGGGCTGGCCTTCTTGATCTCTGCAATCAACCCGTAACCGGTTTGTTCGGCTGCGCCCAAGGCAGTGCCAAAGCCGCGCGGGGCCGGGGCAGCGCGCGCAGCGTCCTCGAGGTCGCCAAGCGTGCGGATTGCCTTTCGTGCGGCGACTTCTTCCAGCTTGTAAGCCTTGATCGTGTCGAGAATGGTGGCCATCGCGTGCAATCTCCGAAATGGATCAGGTTTCAGTCGGGCTGATGCGTGCCAGCGTTTCGGCAGCCTTTCGCGCGGCCCCAGAAGCGATGCTTTCACGTGCGCGTTCCACACCGTCGGTCAAAGCCTCGCTTCGGCCTGCAACTACGAGCGCCGCAGCCGCATTGAGCAGGACCGCATCGCGATAAGCAGGTCGCCCGGCACCATCGAGGACAGCGCGCAACTCTGCCGCATTCTCGCCCGGCGCGCCGCCGAGCAGGTCTTCGAATCTGTGTTGCTTCAAGCCGGCTTCCTCTGGATGCAGGCGGAAGCGGCGCAACTGGCCATCCTCCAGCGCGACAACCTCGCTCTGCGCTGCAATCGACAACTCGTCAGTGCCATCGCCGCCATGTACCAGCCACGCACGTTTGGTCCCAAGCGCCCGCAGCGTCTCTGCCATGGGCTGCAGCAGATCGGCGGAGAATGCGCCTGTCAACTGATAGGCCACGCCCGCGGGGTTGGTCAGCGGCCCGAGAATGTTGAAGATTGTCCGCGTGCCAAGCTCCATCCTCACAGGCCCGACATGGCGCATCGCCGGGTGGTGCATCGGGGCCATCATGAAACCGATTCCGGCCTCGCGCAGCGCCTGCTCGACTACATCCGCGCCGACCATCACATTGATCCCGAGCGCCCCCAGCGCATCCGCCGCGCCCGATTTGGACGACAGGTTTCGATTGCCGTGCTTGGCGACCGGGACGCCCGCCCCAGCCACGACGAAGGCGGTCGCTGTGGAGATGTTCAGCGTGCCCTTGCCATCCCCCCCTGTGCCGACAATGTCCATCGCCTCGGCAGGTGCACGCACCTTGACGCATTTCGCGCGCATCACAGCCGCCGCGGCCGCGTATTCGTCAACAGTCTCACCACGCGTGCGCAGCGCCATGAGAAATCCGCCAGTCTGAGCCGGGGTGGCCTCGCCTTCGAACAGAAGGTTAAAAGCCGTTTCGGCCTCGTCGCGTGTCAGTGCGCGGGTTGCAGCGATCCCGATCAGGGGTTTGAGTTGATCCATCAGGCGGCCACCGATATCTGGTTTAGAAAATTGCGCAACATGGCATGGCCATGTTCGGAACGAATGCTCTCGGGGTGAAATTGAACGCCCTCGACGGGCAAATCACGGTGGCGCAGACCCATGATCAGCCCGTCTTCCAGCCAACTCGTGACCTCGAGGCAGGCGGGCAGGCTCTCGCGATCCACAACAAGTGAATGATAGCGCGTGGCCAGAAGGGGTGAGGGCAGGCCCTCGAACACGCCTTGGCCTGCGTGATGCATCTGGCCAAGCTTGCCATGCACGATCTGCGGCGCGCGCACCACCTGTCCACCAAAGGCCTGTCCGATGGACTGATGCCCGAGACAGACGCCGAGGAGTGGCACGCGAGCCTCGGCTGCGGCAAGGGTGAGGGCCAAACAGATCCCGGCCTGATCCGGGTCGCACGGCCCGGGCGAGAGCACGATCCCCGCCGGGCGAAGCGACATGGCCGCTTGCACATCGAGCGCATCATTGCGGTGCACCTGAACGTCCGCGCCGAGCTCACCGAGATAATGCACCAGATTATAGGTGAAACTGTCGTAATTATCGATCAGTAGCAGCATGGCATATGTCCGGAGCGCGCGGGTGCAGATAGCACTACATGCCTTCGCGACGCAGATAAGGTCAAGGGCTGCGCAGCATTCGGTTTGATCCGGCTGCGCATTTGTGAGAGCATTTCTTGGAGGCGCGCAGTATAAGCGCCTGTAAAAGCAAGGCGGTCGTGAGGGAGCATGCTGTGAAAAGCGGATTGCTGGCAGGTTTGGCGACAGGGACCGCGCTTGTCGTGGCAGGCGGGATCGCGGCAAATTTCGTTTTGCCACCGCCATCGCCGCGGGACGGTATTGTCGAGGACGAGCCGACCGAAACAGCGGCAGAGGTGACCGACAACGACACGCTGCCGCTTGATCCCGATGAGGATATGACCGAGGTTCCTGAGCCTGAGCCTGAGCCTGAGCCTGAGCCTGAGCCTGAGCCTGAGCCTGAGCCTGAGCCTGAAACCCCGCAACCCTCTGAGACGGAGGATCCCGCCGACGCGCCCACCCTGCCGCGGCCCGAGATCGCTGACCTGCTCGAGCCACCACTCTTGGGCCTTGGGACAGAGCCCGAGGTCGCTCCGCGCGCGCCCGAGCCCGAAAGCATATCCGACATCGCGGCACTCCCCGGAGAGCCGATGCGCCCACCACAAGCCGATGCGCCACCTCAGGCCCCTGCGCTGCCTGTGCCACCGCAGGAAGACGCTGAAGAAGAGATGACCGAACCCGCCCCCACGATGCCCGATCAACCTGAATCGGCGGGCCTCCCCGGGCGGCCTGTCACAGGGTTGATCCCTCCCATGCCGGACGAGGACACTCCGCAAGCCGAGGAGTTGACGGAACCCGCGCCCGACCCTGAAAGCGCATTGCTACGAAATTCGACCTTCGCACCGACCGGACGCGATGCCGCCCGCATGTCGGTGATCTTCAACGACCCCGGCCTCGCCCCGGAGCAGCGCGAAGCGCTGGCCGCGCTGGAGATCCCGTTCACCGTCGCGCTCAATCCGCTCGACCCGGGCGCAGCCGAGGCTGCCGAGCTTTATTTCGAGGCCGGCAAGGAAGTGCTGATCTTTGGCGCGGGACTGCCGGAAGGCGCGACACCCGCCGATATCGACATCACAATGACCGCCTATATCGAGGCGATGCCCCTGGCTGTGGGCATGATCGACCTGCCGGAGCGCGGCTTTACCCGCAACGCGCAACTCTCCGCCAATATCCTTCCCTATCTCGCGCAGGACGGGCATGCAGTCCTGACCTTCGCGGGTGGGCTCAATCAGGCGGCACGGGCAGCCGACAGCCTCGGGATGGCGCATGCGGAAGTGTTCCGCGTGCTCGATGCCGGGGATGAGAGCGCCTTCACCATCCGGCGGTTTCTGGATCGCGCTATGTTTCAGGCCAGCCAGATGGGCTCGGTGATCGTGTTTGGGGACGCCTCCAATGATGCGACGATGGAGGCGCTCGACATGTGGCTCAGCGACGGGCGGGCCGGGCAGGTCAAGCTGGTGCCGGTCTCGGGCATCCTCCTGGATGGAGAATGAGGCGAGGTTTCAGGCTTGAAGCGGCTTGGCGCGCGGTCTAGACCACGGGCAGGCCGCTTGCTGGAACTGGTAGACAGACCGGACTTAAAATCCGTTGCTCGCAAGGGCGTGTGGGTTCGACTCCCACAGCGGCCACCATGTTTTGGAGTTGCGGCCTGGGGTTTATCCATCCATTTTCAGCGCACTAATGAACGCCTGCTGCGGGATTTCGACCTTCCCGAACTGGCGCATCTTCTTCTTGCCGGCCTTCTGCTTCTCCAGCAATTTCTTCTTCCGCGTCACATCCCCACCGTAGCATTTCGCCGTCACATCCTTGCGCAAGGCCGCCAAGGTCTCGCGTGCGATCACCTTGCCGCCAATTGCCGCCTGGATCGGGATCTTGAACATATGCCGTGGTATCAGGTCCTTGAGCTTCTCGCACATCGCCCGCCCGCGCCCCTCGGCGCGGTCGCGATGGACCATCATCGAGAGCGCATCCACCGGCTCGTCATTCACGAGGATCTGCATCTTGACCAGATTGTCCTGCCGGTAACCCGTGATTTCGTAATCAAAGGACGCGTAGCCCTTGGTGATGGATTTCAGCCGGTCGTAGAAATCGAACACCACCTCATTGAGCGGCAGATCATAGACCACCATCGCGCGGCTGCCTGCGTAGGTCAGCTCCTGCTGAATGCCGCGCCGGTCCTGACAGAGTTTGAGCACGTCACCAAGGAAATCATCCGGCACAAGGATCGTGGCCTTGATGCGCGGCTCCTCGATATGGTCGACATGAGTGAGATCGGGCAAGTCGGCGGGGTTGTGCAACTCGATCAGCTCGCCATCACGCATATGCACATGATAGACCACACTCGGCGCGGTGGTGATCAGGTCGATGCCATATTCGCGCTCCAACCTGTCGCGGATGACCTCGAGATGCAACAGACCCAGAAACCCGCAGCGAAAGCCGAAGCCAAGTGCGGCGGAACTTTCCATCTCGTAGCTGAAAGATGCGTCATTGAGTGCCAATTTCTCGATGGCATTGCGCAGATCTTCGAACTCCGCGCTATCTACAGGGAACAGCCCGCAGAACACCACCGGGACCGAGGGTTTGAAGCCCGGCAGCGGTGTCTCGCAGCCTTTCTTTTCATGCGTGATCGTGTCGCCAACCTTGGTGTCTCGCACCTGCTTGATCGAGGCTGTCAGCACGCCGATTTCGCCCGGCCCAAGCTCGGCCACATCCACCATGGCAGGTTTCAGCACCGCAAGCTTGTCGACACCGTATTTTGCGCCGGTCTGCATCATCTTGATCGCGTCGCCCTTGCGGATGACGCCGTCCATGACCCGAAAGAGAACCACGACCCCGAGATAGGGGTCATACCAGCTATCGACCAGCATCGCCTTGAGCGGGGCATCACGTGTCCCCTTGGGCGCGGGCAGGCGCTTCACGATGGCTTCCAGCACATCGGGGATGCCGAGGCCCGACTTGGCCGAAATGAGCACGGCCTCGGACGCATCAAGCCCGATGACATCCTCGATCTGCTCCTGCACGCGCTCGGGCTCGGCGGCGGGCAGGTCGATCTTGTTCAGGACCGGCACGATCTCGTGATCGGCCTCGATGGCTGTATAGACATTGGCGAGTGTCTGCGCTTCGACGCCTTGCGACGCATCCACCACCAGAAGTGAGCCCTCGACCGCGCGCATCGAGCGCGAGACTTCATAGGCGAAATCGACATGGCCCGGCGTGTCGATCAGGTTGAGCACATATTGCTGCCCATCCTGCGCGACGTAGTCGATCCGCACTGTGTTGGCCTTGATGGTAATGCCGCGCTCGCGCTCGATATCCATCGCGTCCAGCAACTGCTCCTTCATGTCGCGATCCGACACGGTCCCCGTCATCTGGATCAGCCTGTCGGCCAAGGTGGATTTGCCGTGGTCGATATGCGCCACGATGGAGAAATTGCGGATATGCGAAAGCTCTGTCATGCGCTTCGTATGTAGCGGAAAAGGCGGGCGGTCAATATACCTTGCGCCCGCCTTTTCAGTCCGGCGCGTGGCGGCGCGAATAGCGGTTGTTGGACGGGCTGTACCAGCCATCGAGTGCCCCGGCCGCAGGGGAATGGATCGTTACCTCCAGCGGGTAGCACTGCGCCGCATCCGAACTGTGCTCGCAGCCGCAATCACCGCCCGGACAGGCTGAGAGCACGCCAAGCAGATCAATCTCGGCGAAAACCTCTATATAGTCACCCTTGCGTGCGGGGCTTGCCTTCATGAAATACTGGCCCGTGTCGCGGGTGAAGCCCGTGCACATGAAGAGATTGAGAACGTCATGCACATGCGGCTCGGCCTCGGAGAGCGGACAGCCTAGGTAGTCAGCGAGCGCGCGCGTGAGGTTGGAGTGACAGGTGTTGTGGTAATCCTCGCCCGTCAGCAGGTGATGCGTATAAGGGTCGCAGCGCGTGCCGATCACATCGTGCACACGCCCGCCATGCTCATCCTGTCCATACCAGTCCAGCGTGTCTTCGAGAATCGTGGCCATCGGGCGCAGATAGGGCAGGCAGGACCAGAGCCGGTCACCGACCTTGACATGGCTGCCATGCAGCGCACGGGTCTTGCCGGAATAGAAATGCTCGTCCAGATTGCGCGCTTCAAAAAGGTTGAGATCGCCGACCTGGGGCCCCTCGACGCATGTGATGCGAAAGAAACTGCCTGCGCTCATATGGAAGCACCGGGCTTCGCGCGGGGGCACGGTGATGCGTGTGGTCACGCGCGCGGTCTCGCGTGCAGCGCGATATTGCTCCATCGGCGGGATGCGCAGCGTGTCATTCGGGTAGCAGACCACTGGCGCGACAGCGCGGCGTGCATCGGCGTCTTTGGGAGGTTTGCGCATCATGCCTCTCCTGCGCGGCAGGTTGTGGGTTCACGGCCCTTGGGCACGGCTTCCTCCGCGCCGCAGGCGACGCATGTAAATAAGACGCGCCCATCGGCAAGCTTGCGGCTGTCCTGCCGCCAGCGACAGGCGCGACGCTCCCAGGGCTTCATGATCAGCAGGATCGCGATAGTGATGAGAATGCCGAGGACAATGATCATGGGTATGTTGTGGGGGCTGGTCGGAGTTACGTCAAGGGTGGGTCACGAACCCGGCGGCCTGCAACTCTGCACGGGTCGGATACCACATCGGGTTTTGCGGCAGTTCTGCGAGCTTCGCCACGAACCGGTTCTCCAGCCCGGAGGCGCGATATATCGCCAGATCACGCTGCATTTCGGCCACTGGATCGATCATGCCGAAATGCCGATCCTGCGCCAGACTGTAGCCATGCAGTCCGAGTTGCGCCTCTGGTGCCAATGTGCGCGTCGCCCCGCCTGCGAAAATAAGCGCACAGGCCGATGCGCAATGCGCCTCCACATGCGTGGCAATCCCGTGCGCGCGCAGGACCGTGACTGCCCCGCGCGCCTCGGAAATTACGCCGCCGCGGCTCTCGAGGGTCATGCGCTTGATCGTGGGGTGCTGCGCAACAAGCTCGCGCATGGCAGCCGTCAGGCCAAAATCGACCCGGCCCTCAAACTGGATTTCAGTGCCGTCGGACGACACTTGCAGGTCGAAATCCGGCGGAGGCGGGATCCGGACGAGAGGTGGTCGGATTTCCGTCCGGGCGGCAGCCACGCTGGCCAGCACAAGCCCAGCGATGGCGAGCGCGAGCAGCACATAGAGCGCGATAATGTCGATTCTGTCAGATCTCACAGTGCAGTGTGGCTTCAAATCACGGCTCTGCATAGGTAAAAGACAGCCTGTGCGACATCCTGGCGCCAGAGAGCGCGACATGTGCCATTTTGACGCGGTCAATCTTCGTCCTACTCTCAAGACCACGCAAACAGACGAGGTTCACATGGCACAGACGACAGACACACCTGCAACAGCGGAGCGCAGCGGCGCGCGGTTGAAGGATCGCGCCGAGTACCGCACCAAGCCGAAGCCGCTGACCGGGCTGGCCTCGGACCCGATCGTTGAGGCTGTCCGCAAAATGTCCGAAAAGCGGTATGGCTGTATCATCGTGGTCGATGCCGATGGCAAGATCGAGGGGATTGTCACCGAGCGCGATGTGATGACCAAGGTCGTCGGTGGAGAGATGGACGCAGCGAAAACCACACTAGGCGATATCATGACCGATGAGCCGCGTGTCGCGCGTGAAGATGATCTGATGCTGGACTGGCTGCGCATCATGTCAAACGAGCGCTTCCGCCGCCTGCCGGTGGTTGATGACGAGGGACGCCCGCGCGCACTCTTCACGCAAGGTGATTTCGTCAGCTACACATGGCCGGATCTGGCCGAACAGGCCAAGAACCTCGCGAAAGCGACCGTGGCAAGCAATTTCCCGTGGTTGCTGGTCGGAGGCGGCATTCTGATCTATGCATTGGGCACGCTGATTGTCGTTGGCCTGAGTTGAGCGCGATGAGCCCGGGCGCGGATTTACGCGCCCGGCGTGCCCGGCAAATTACATCGTGCGCTCGACCATCATCTTCTTGATCTCGGCAATGGCTTTTGCCGGATTCAGATCTTTCGGGCAGGTCTGGGCGCAGTTCATGATCGTATGACACCGATAGAGCTTGAACGGATCATGCAGATCATCGAGTCGCTCGCCCGTTGCCTCATCGCGCGAGTCGATGATCCAACGATAGGCGTGCAGCAGCGCGGCGGGCCCGAGATAGCGGTCGCCATTCCACCAGTAAGAGGGGCACGAAGTCGAGCAGCAGGCGCACATGACACATTCATACAGCCCGTCGAGTTTCTCGCGATCCTCGATCGACTGGCGCCACTCTTTCGCGGGCGTGTTCGACTTGGTCTCCAGCCATGGCTTGATAGACGCGTGCTGCGCGTAGAAATGGCTCAGATCGGGGATCAGATCCTTGACCACGGGCATATGGGGCAGGGGGTAGATTTTCACATCGCCCTTGACCTCATCCATCCCGAAGATGCAGGCGAGCTTGTTCTGCCCATCGACATTCATCGCGCAAGAGCCGCAAATCCCCTCGCGGCAGGAGCGGCGGAAGGTGAGCGTCGGGTCGATCTTGTTCTTGATGTAGATGAGCGCGTCCAGCACCATCGGCCCGCAATCATCGAGGTCGACGAAATAGGTATCGACGCGCGGGTTTTCGCCGTCATCTGGGTTCCAGCGATAAATCTGGAATTTCCGCAGCTTGCCGCCGGTCTCGGGCTTGGGCCAGGTCTTGCCAGTACGCATCTGGCTGTTCTTGGGAAGAGCGAATTGGACCATGGGTGCCTCCTCAATTCAGGAACGGGGCAAGCCCGTCTGTGGCTAGACATCTAATCGTTGCAGGGCGCGTGGCAATCTCGACCACGAGCCTCTGGGTTCCGGGAGAAACGGTTGGCTGATTTGCCGCATGTGCAAGCCGGGTCAACTCGCCCGCGCTCGCATTATCGATAACGCAATCGCTCGCAGGTTCCAGCGGCATACCGGGAAAGCGCTCGGCCAGAACCGGGCGAATACTGGCGCGCGCCGCATCCCGCGCGATCTGGTCTTGCAGATCGGCGCAGGCCACCAGCGCCAGCGGCGTGGAGAGCGAAACCGCGCGGATCAATAGACCCGCGCCTTGGGGGCGATCTTCTTCAGATCGATCCCGCCGTCATCGGCCTTGGTCAGCGGGTCCGTGACAACCCCACGATAATCGAGCGTCACCTTCGCCCCATCGACCCAGGCCAGCGTGTGCTTGCGCCAGTTTTTGTCGTCGCGCTCGGGGTAATCCTCATGCGCATGCGCGCCACGGCTCTCCTTGCGCGCCTCGGCCGAGACGATGGTGGTCATCGCGCAGGGCATCAGGTTGTCGAGTTCCAGCGTCTCCATCAGGTCCGAGTTCCAGATCAGCGACCGATCCGTGACTTTCAGATCGCCCATCTTCCCGGCAACCTCGCGCATTCTCTTGCAGCCTTCGGCGAGTGTCTTGTCGGTGCGGAAGACAGCCGCATCCTCCTGCATCGTGTTCTGCATCTCCATGCGCAACTCTGCCGTGGGCACTGCGCCATCCATGTTGCGGAAACGGTCAAACCGCTCGATTGCCTTGTCCACGCTGGCCTTGTTCAGCGTCGGGTTTGGCGCGGCGGGGTCCACGACCTGACCTGCGCGGATGGCCGCCGCGCGCCCGAAGACGACGAGGTCGATCAGCGAGTTCGAGCCCAGACGATTCGCCCCATGCACGCTTGCACAGGCCGCTTCGCCCACGGCCATCAGGCCCGGCGCGATGCGGTTGGGGTTCTTGGCGTCGGCATTCAGAACCTCGCCCCAGTAATTTGTGGGGATCCCGCCCATATTGTAATGTACAGTCGGCAGAACCGGGATCGGCTCCTTGTTCACATCCACACCTGCAAAGACACGCGCGCTCTCGGAAATCCCGGGCAAGCGCAGTTTCAGCGTGTCAGGCGGCAGGTGGTTGAGATGCAGATGGATATGGTCCCCCTTGGGCCCAACACCACGCCCTTCGCGGATTTCCATCGTCATGCAGCGCGACACAACATCGCGCGAGGCGAGGTCCTTGTAGGTCGGCGCGTAGCGTTCCATGAAGCGCTCGCCTTCGGAGTTGGTCAGATACCCGCCTTCACCGCGCGCGCCTTCGGTGATCAGACAACCCGCGCCGTAGATGCCCGTGGGGTGGAACTGCACGAATTCCATATCCTGCAGCGGGAGCCCGGCCCGCGCGACCATGCCATTGCCATCGCCTGTGCAGGTATGCGCCGAGGTCGCGCTGAAATAGGCCCGACCATAGCCGCCCGTTGCCAGCACCACCATCTTCGCGCTGAAAAGATGCAGCGTGCCATCATCGAGTTTCCAGGCGAGCACGCCCTGACACACCCCATCCTCGGACATGATCAGATCAGTCGCGAAATACTCGATGAAGAACTCGGCCTTTTGCTTGACCGACTGGCCATAGAGCGTGTGCAGCATCGCGTGTCCGGTGCGGTCGGCCGCCGCACAGGTGCGCTGCACGGGCGGGCCTTCGCCGAACTCGGTGGTGTGGCCGCCAAAGGGTCGCTGATAGATCTTGCCATCCTCGGTGCGAGAGAAGGGCACACCGTAGTGCTCTAGTTCATAGACCGCCTTGGGCGCTTCACGCGCGAGATACTCCATCGCATCCGTGTCACCGAGCCAGTCGGACCCCTTGACCGTGTCATACATATGCCACTGCCAGTGATCCGGCCCCATATTCGACAGCGACGCGGCGATCCCGCCCTGCGCGGCGACTGTGTGCGAACGCGTGGGGAAAACCTTCGTCACGCAGGCTGTCTTGAGGCCCTGTTCGGCCATGCCCAGCGTCGCGCGCAAGCCCGCGCCGCCCGCGCCGACCACGACAACATCGTAAAAGTGTTCTTCAACAGTGTATGCAGACATCTTGTTTCCTCAGGCGCTGAACAGAACCGTGGCGACAGACAGTACGCCCGCCACACCGAATGCCCAGCAAAGCAATGTATTGGCCAGAAGCGCCGGGGTGCGAATGGCCTTGTTGGGAACATAGTCCTCGATCACGACCTGCAACCCCTGCTGCAGATGCGAGAATGCCGCGATCATGAACAGGATCGCCACCAATGCATGCCACAGGTTCGAATAGGTCGCGACGAACGCCTCATGCCCACCCCCGAGCGCACGTCCGAACGGGAAGATGAACAATAGCGTCAGCGGAATGAGCGCCACCGAGGTGATGCGCTGGCTCCACCAGTGATGCGATCCCTCGCCTGCGGAGCCATGGCCATGCACGCGCGCATAATCAGTCTTGAATCCCATGAAATGGCCTCCTCAGACAACGATGATGGTCAGAAGCGTCAGCACGACTGTGCCAGCAAACACAGCGTAGCTTGTCTTCTCGACGGTTTCGACATCCATCATCCGGCCGGTGTCCCAGATCAGATGGCGCACGGAGTTGAGCATGTGATACCACAGCGCAGCGAGCGAGCCGATCAGGATGAGATGCCCCAGAATGGAGGTCAGCAATCCATCCACGAAATTGAAATACTCGGCGCTGAAAGCCCCGGCTGCAAACCACCACACGATCAGCACGGCGGCCAGTGTCATACCCACCCCAGTGATCCTGTTCAGGATGGAGGTGATCGCGGCCAGAGGCAGACGATAGACTTGCAAATGCGGGGAAAGCGGGCGATTGCCCCTGTTCACATCGGCCATACATGGCTCCCTTCTTGTTGCACCGGCGATCTCGGAGGCACCGGGTCGTATGCATTCACATACCGTTTTTCACGCGAATGTCACGCATTCAGGCAGCGTCCAAGGGGGAATTTGTTTAATGTTTGCGGTAGAAGGCGTCTGCGGGGCTGTAGTGTGATCACATTCTGGAATAGTGTGATCACGCTTTTGATGAATGATTGACCTGCTCAGGGAATCACGCCCTGACCGATGGTTCCGTGCGGCGCTTTATCTCAATTCGTCCAGAACAGCAGTGACAGAGGAATTGTAGTTGAAATAGACAAGCTGCGCCTCGCCGCGGATTCGGACCCCGGTTAACAACAAGGTCATCGGCCCACGCATCTCCTCGTGCAGAAACATTACGATCTCTTGGCGGAAATTCGGCGGTTCTGCGCGCACCAGAACAGTCTGACACATGCTGAAGCCATCAGGGAAATGCTGCTCCAGCCCGCCGAAATAAGCGTCATAGTTCTCGATTTCATGCGCGAGCATCGGGCCGGATTCGGTGAGGAACGCTCTATAATCGCCCTCAAGGAAATGACGCTTCAGGGTCTCGAAAAGATGCCAGTTATTTTCTGCCGCCCCGCAGGTCAGCGATCCTTGCGCCTGCGCTGCACTTGTCGTGCACAGCGCCAAACAGATCGCGTAACCAAGATTTTTCATGCCAATACCCCAGAGTTGAAACTCTGCGAACGATAGCACAACAAGGATTCGATTTTAGGAAAATCAGGTTGGAACAAGCGCCCAGTAATCAAAATCCAGCAACACGTCGGGATGGTATTTCCCGTCCTCGTTCCTGAGCACGCCCTCGGAACCCTTGGTCGCGACAAGACGCAACCGCAAGGCCCCCACACCCGGCGCCCGGGTTTCGGCGCGCTCGAGCACTTCGGACCATGCCCGCACCGTATCGCCCGCGAAACAGGGATTGGCATGCGCGCCTGCATTGATCGCGACAATCATTTGCGCATTGGCCAGCCCGTTGAACGACAATGCGCGCGCCAGCGAGATCACATGCCCGCCATAGATCAACCGCTTGCCATCAGGCCGCTGCGTTGCATCGAAATGCACCTTGGAGGTGTTCTGCCACAGCCGGGTCGCCAGCATATGCTCGGCCTCCTCGACAGTCACACCATCGACATGGTCGATCCGCTCGCCCGGCGCATAGTCTCCCCAACGATGTGGCTCACCGGCGCGCTGAAAATCGTAACCCGTGAAATCCAGCCCCTCCGGCACGATCAGATCCGCCGCATCGACCGATTTGGCAAGCTCGGGCACGACTGTCGGAGGGGCGGCTGAATCAGGATCGCGCTTGCGCACCATCACCCAACGCACATAGTCCAGCACCAATCGCCCGCTCTGGTTTTCCCCGCGCGTGCGTACCCAGACCACACCGGATTTCCCGTTCGAATTCTGTTTCAGCCCGATCACTTCGGAGGCGCTCGTCAGCGTATCGCCCGGATAGACAGGGGCATGAAACCGCCCTTCCGCATATCCAAGATTCGCCACGGCATTGAGGCTGATATCGGGCACGGATTTTCCGAACACCACATGAAAAGCGATCAGATCATCGACCGGGCTGCCCGGCAGTCCGCAGGCGCGGGCGAATTCGTCCGAGGAATAAAGCGCCCCGCGCGCCGGGTAGAGCGCATGATAAAGCGCTCGCTCGCCGCCTGAAATCGTGCGCGGGACTGCATGCAGGATCTCTTGGCCGATATGGTAATCCTCGAAGAAACGCCCTGAATTCGTCTTGCTCATGACCTGCCCTTTCATCTTGCCTGAAATACTCGCGGGGGTTTTGGGGGCGGCAGCCCCCATTGACTCAAAGGCTTCCGAGCTTCAGCTCGGGCGAATAGGTCACGTCTGCCTCTTTCACCACCGCCTGCGCGCAGCGCATCTTCCCGCTCAGCGGATCGAACGCATAGGCGGGGCTGCCATGCAGCGCCCAACCCTGTGACAGCGCTTCGGTCACCTTGTGACAAAAGGCGGACGTGTCTTCGCCCGTGAGCAATCGATACGCCTGCATCACGCCCCGCCAAAGGGCCAGGGCCCCAGCCAGCCATGGATCTGCCCGACGATCAGCATCGCAAAGAGCGCGCCGATCAGTGCCACGCCTTCCTTCCACATCGCCGCCTCCGGTGGGCGCGTCCATGTTGGCTCGGCGCGGTTGATCAGGATCACCGCCAGCACGGCCCATGCCAGAAGCCCGCCGAAGAGAATCACCCCCTGCACTGTTCCCACCACCAGCAAATGCGCGACCGCCCAGGCCTTGAAGCCTGAAAGCTGCGGATGGCGGACCTTCTGGTGCAGCCGGGTTTTCAGCCCCGAGACCGCAAAGAGATAGAAGCCGATGAAAACCAGCAGATTGTTGAGATGCACCATCCAGGGCGGGCTGACCCAGAGCCAGATCGGATCGGCCCAGATATAGCCCAGTGTCATCAGCACGATCGACGCGACCAGCGCCAAGGTCAGCGGCAGGCGGCCTGCCTCGCCCATGGCGGCGCGTTGTTCGGGCGCTGCGCGTTTGAACAGATGCGCGCCGGACCACAGGGCGACACCAAGGATCAGGACCAGATTTCCCATATGGCTACTCCGTCATTTCTGCAATGGCGTCAGCCTTTGCAAGGATTTGCTTTGCCGTCACAATATGCAGGTTCTCGACGATCTTGCCATCCACCACCGCAACACCTTCGCCCCGCGCGGTGGCGGCCTCGAACGCCTCGATCTGGCGCCGCGCAAGCGCGATCTCCTCCTGAGAGGGCGCAAACACCTCATTGGCCACGCCAAGCTGCGCCGGGTGTATGAGCGTCTTGCCATCAAAGCCCATATCGCGGCCCTGTTCGCATTCGCGCCGCAGCCCGTCCTCATCCTTGAACGCGTTATAGACCCCATCCACCACGACGATTCCCGCCGCCTTGGCTGCAATCAGCGGCAGTTGCAGCGCGGTCATAAGCGGCAGACGGTCAGGCCGGAAACGGCACCCCATATCCTTGGCCAGATCATTCGTCCCCATGATGAAACCGGCCATGCGCGGTGCGCGCGCGATCGCGGCGGCATTGAGCACACCGGCGGGTGATTCCATCATCGCCCAGATCCGCGTCTCGGCCGTCTCGGAGCGCGCATCGAGCAGGCGCGCAAGTCTCTCGACATGCGCGGCCTCATCCACCTTGGGCAGCAGGATGGCTTCGGGCCGGGCCTGCGCTATGACGTCGAGATCGTCCGCACCCCATTCGCTCGAGAGCGCATTGATTCGCACCAGTTTCGCCCGCGCGCCGTAATCGAGGCTCTGCAATCTCTCCGCGAGCAATTCCCGCGCGCGCGCCTTTTCGTCAATTGCGACCGCGTCCTCGAGATCGAAGATGATCGCGTCAGTGGCGAGCCCTGTCGCCTTTTCCAGAGCCCGCTCTTTCGAGCCGGGAATATAGAGAACCGAACGAAATGGCCGCGTATCCATGAAGCTTCCTCGTAATTTTCTGTCGGATGTGCAGCATTTTCAGACAGAAATGGCAAGAGAAGAAGTGCTGCAATGCAGCAAGTCCGCGCGTTTTGTGGTGGCCGACCTTCAGCGTACGCTGCTTTAACGCTGTTTTGGGGAGGGTGTGAGAGGATTGCAGTATCCGCCGCCTCTTCTTCCGAAAGGACACCCCAATGCGCCGTCTTTGTCTCGCTTCTGCCCTGATCTTCGCCGCGACCTCTCTGCCGCTTGCGGCGCAAAACATGCAATGCGCCCCGCGCGAACGCGTGCTGCAATCGCTTGCCGGGCAGGCCCAGTCCCGTCAGGCCATCGGGCTTGCTGGGCAGGCCGTGATGGAGATGTTTGCCGATCCAGAAAGCACAAACTGGACGATCACTGTCACCTTGCCCGATGGCCGCATGTGCCTTCTGGCCAATGGCCAAGCTTTCGAGGCGCTTGACGAGATGTTTCCCGTGCAGGGCGTGCCGTCGTGAATGCCCGTGTGCCAGGAAAAGCCCGCCAGTGACGGCGGGCAATCCGTGGCTATGCATGTCATTCAGCGCGGCGCGATCATCATGATCATCTGCCGACCTTCCATCTTGGGCATGTTCTCGACCTTGCCGATTTCGGCGATGTCATCGGCCACGCGATTGAGAAGCTCTGCGCCGATCCCCTGATGCGCCATCTCGCGGCCCCGGAAGCGCAGGGTGACCTTCACCTTGTCTCCGGCCTCCAGGAAGCGGATGACATTTCGCATTTTCACATCGTAATCATGCGTGTCGGTATTGGGCCGGAATTTGACTTCCTTGATCTCGATGATCTTCTGCTTCTTGCGCGCCTCGGCCTCGCGCTTCTGCATCTCGTATTTGTATTTGCCGAAATCCATGATCTTGCAGACGGGGGGGCTGGCATTGGGCGAGATTTCGACCAAATCCAATCCGGCCTCTTCGGCGAGGACAAGTGCTTGAGAGGGTTTGACAACCCCCAGATTTTCACCTTCGGCCCCGATCAGCCGAATTTCCGGGGCACGAATGCGATCATTCACGCGCGGTCCGGTGTCTCTTGGCGGCGGGGCATTATGCGGTCTGCGAGCTATGGGAGTCTTCCTTTTGCTGTTAACTTGGCGGTGCCATACCGTAAATCCGCGTCTCGGCTGTTTCAAGCGCCAAGATGAAGCCGCCGCGCGATAACACGCTTGTTCCTTCGGGTCATGCGCGTGATGACTTTGCATTGATACGCATTTCTGGCATAGGCGATCACATGTTGTTTGTGTTCGGAAGGATGGAACCATGAATAAGTCCCTTCTAATTGGTATTGCGGCGGCCGTCGCGATCGTCGGTGTATGGCTCGGCTTCCAGTCGCGTCAGGCGCCTGAAGTCGTCGAACCCATGGTCGACACGATGCCCGAAGCCGATGTGATGGAGCCCGATCCGGCAGAGCCGCAAATGGCAGAGCCCGAGGCGGTCGAGCCTGAAGAAATCGAGCCCGAGATTGCGGAGCCCGAAGTCGCAGAGCCTGACATGGCCGAGCCTGAGATGGCCGAGGAAGCCCCTGTTGAAGAAGCGCCGGTCGAAGAAGCCCCTGTTGAAGAAGCTCCCGCAGAAGAGGCCGCTGAGGTCGAGGAGCCGGTAAGCGAGGAGGAAATCCTCGATGAAGTTACCGATGAAGCGGTAGAGACCGTCGAAGAAGCAGTCGAGGGCGCGGTCGATGCGACAACCGAGGAAGTGGAGTCGGTCGTTGACGAGATTATCGGTGATGACGCGGCTGATGCTGGCAGCGAGGAAGCCCTCGATGAAGCCATGACCGAGGCCGAAGAAGAGCTTTCGCCCGAGGTAGCCGAAGAAGCAGCCGATGTCGTGGAAGAGGCTCTTGAGGTTGAGGAACTGGGTCTTGATCTCTCGGTCGACTCGATCCGCGCCCAGATCGACGCGGCTGGCCTGAATATCGCAGAGCGCGGCGTGATCGAAAGCCTGCTGCAAGCGGCTGGTGACAACCCCGAATTGCTGGAGCAAGTGGTCGAGCGCCTGCGCGAGATGGCGGGCGACTGATCAGGCGTAAAGTCCGAGAAAGCCCGGATGCTGATTGCATCCGGGCTTTTTCATGCGCTGCGCCGCCGTTTGCGCCGCCCGCCTTCGCCGTCCCCTGTGTTGTAGCTGACCTTGGGCAGGGTCACGATCCGGCTCAGTTCAGGGAAGGGATCGACTGCATGGGGCAGGGCGTTCGCATTCACGAAATGCTCCTGAAAGCGCGGCTCGATCGCGGTCTCGACCTTGTGGATGCGCCGCACGGTCGCCTCGATCCCTGCGCGCGCGCCAATATTGCAAAGCGCAATCCGCGCACCTGTGCCCGCCGCATTGCCCGCGCTGGTGACCTTGTCGAGCGCCGCATCGGGGATCATCCCCAGCACCATCGCGTGTTTCGGGCTGATATGCGCCCCAAAGGCCCCGGCCAGCACAACGCGATCCACGCGGTCCGTGCCGATTTCATCCATCAAGAGCCGCGCGCCGGCATAGAGTGCCGATTTCGCAAGCTGGATCGCGCGGATATCGCCTTGCGTGACCGTGATACGCGACCCGCCCTCGGCGCTGGCGTCATGAATCAGATACGCATGGGTGCGCCCATCCGCCTGGCACCGCCATGTGCCGGTCTGTTCAGGCCCGCCGATCAGCCCCGAGCGGTCCACCAGCCCCGCCATGCGCATCTCGGCGACAGCCTCGATGATGCCTGAGCCGCAGATGCCCGTGATGCCGGTCGCGGCTGTGGCCTCCGTGAAGCCCTCTTCATCCGACCACAGATCGCAGCCGATCACGCGGAAGCGTGGCTCCTTGGTGGCAGGGTCGATCTCGATCCGCTCGATGGCGCCGGGCGCGGCGCGCTGGCCCGAGGAGATCTGCGCGCCCTCGAACGCGGGGCCTGTGGGTGAGGAGCAGGCAAGCACACGGCGCTTGTCGCCGAGCAGAATCTCGGCATTCGTGCCGACATCCACCACCAGCACCAGATCCTCCGACGTCTCGGGCGATTCCGAGAGCGCCACAGCGGCGGCATCCGCGCCGACATGGCCCGCGATACAGGGCAGCAGATAGGCGCGCGCGGCGGGGTTCAGCGCTGCAAGCCCCAACTCGCGCGCATCGATATTGAGCGCGTCCGAGGTGGCCAACGCAAAGGGCGCCTGTCCAAGCTCGACCGGATCGATCCCGAGCAGCAGGTGATGCATGACCGGATTGCACACGATCACCGCTTCCATGATCTCGCGCGCGCTGATCTCCGCCTCGCGGGTGATTTCTGCGATCAGCGTGTCCATCCCCTCGCGCACGGCGCGGGTCATCTCCTTATCGCCGCCGGGGTTCATCATCGCATAGCTCACCCGGCTCATCAGATCCTCGCCAAAGCGAATCTGCGGGTTCATGATGCCGGAGGAGAGCACCACCTCACCCGTGCGCAGATCGCACAGATGTGCAGCGATGGTGGTGGAGCCCAGATCAATCGCGAGCCCGTAAAGCCCACCCTCATAAAGCCCCGGCCAGATATCGATCAGCCGATGAGGCCCGTCGCGATGGTCCTTGTGCAGCGCGACGGTGACGCGCCATTTGCCTTCGCGCAGTGTGGGTTGCAGTTTGCGCAACACGTCGAGCCCGGCCGTGATTTCAGGCACATCCCATTCACGGCGCAGCGCCTTGGCCAGCCGCTCGAAATCGCCCGAGGGCTCGTGCATGTCGGGCTCTTCCACCTCGACGAAAAAGAGCCGGGTCGCAGGGTCCATCGTGATGTTGCGGGCCGCTGCGGCTTTGCGCACGACCTGCCGATGCACCTGGCTTTCGGGTGGCACATCGATCACCACATCGCCCTGAATCTGCGCCTGACACCCCAAGCGGCGCCCTTCGATGAGGCCACGCTTGTCCTTGTAGCGCTGCTCGACCGCGTTCCACTCCGAGAGTGCATCTGGCGCCACTGTGACGCCATGTTTCGAGAAGGAGCCATAACCCGGTGTAACCTGGCATTTCGAGCAGATGCCCCGCCCGCCACAGACCGAGTCCAGATCCACGCCTAATTGCCGCGCGGCCGTCAGAACCGGCGTGCCAAGTGCAAACCGCCCGCGCTTGCCCGAAGGGGTGAAGATTACCAATGCGTCCGACATCGTCTGCCTCCCGAAGTCCTTCCCTCAGATAACTGCACCAGCGGCAGGGGAAAGGCCGGATCGCGGCATGCGGGCGAAAATTTGCGTCAGCGCGTCACCAGCACGGAGACCTGCGAGTGCCGCACCACGCGTGCTGCTGTCGAGCCGATGAAGAAATCGCTCATGCCCGGCTTGTGGCTCGCGATCATGATCAGATCGGCATTGCAGTCTTTCGCAGACGCGAGAATGTTCTCGGACGGCCGACCCCCGCGAATATCGATATCGACATTCTTGGCCTTGGCTCGTGAGGCGAGCGATTCGAGTTGCTCGCGGATCGCCCTGCGATGCGCCATAAGTTGTTCGCGCGCAATCGCGGCACTCAGATAGGCAGGCACCTCATCAAGCACATGCACGAGTGTAATGCTGCCGTCACGATCAATTAGCTTGTTGGCCTTCTCGACCAGTGAACGGGTGGTCGCCCCCTGGTTGAAAAGCGCCGCTGCAATCACGATCGATTTATACATTATATCTCTCCCTCCCCGGCTGGTGCGGCCGTCTTTCGAGCCGCTTTGGATTAACCATCGCACAGGCTCTGGCGCGAGGCAATCATGCGGCCGGGCACATTAACGCCCGACCGTCAGGTCAAGTTCTGGATGTCCACTCAGCGGGTCACGAGCACCGAGCACTGCGCATGGCGCACGATGCGCGCAGCCGTCGAGCCGATGAAATAATCGCTGAAGCCCGGCTTGTGACTCGCGATCATGATCAGATCAGCGTCATTCTCCTGCGCGGAGCCGAGGATCGAGGCAGAGGGCTGACCTTCACGAACGACGCATTGCACGGTCATCCCGGAGGCTTCGGACGCGATTTTCTCGAGCTGTTCTTCGACTTCGCGGCGTCGCGCGGTCATATGCTCTTTCGGGATCGAGGCCGCGACATATCCCGGCACCTCATCGATGACGTGCACGAGCGTGACCTTGCCGCCCGTATCGAGCAGCGATTTCGCTTTCTTGAGAGCAGCGCGCGTGGTGGCCCCTTCATTGAACAGAGCCGCAGCGATCACGATTGAAGAATACATAACATGTCCCCTTTTTCTTGGTTTTCAGCGTTCTACCAGCACCGAGCACTGAGCATGGCGTATCACGCGTGCAGCGGTGGAGCCAATAAAATAATCACGCAGCCCCGGTTTGTGACTTGCGATCATGATGAGTTCAGCCCCGGAATCCTCCGCCGCCTGCAGGATCTGCCCCGAGGCGGCACCGTGGCGCACCTCATGCTCGACCCGCAGTTCCAGCGCCGGATCGATCATCGCGCGCAGTTCTACCGCGGCCTCGGCGCGGCGGCGTTCGGAGACATCCGAGGGCAGTTCGGCCGCGATATAGCCGGGCACCTCCTCGAGCACATGGATCAGCCGGATTTCCCCGCCCGCATCGACCAGCGAGGTCGCCCGCTTCAGCAGCGCCTTTGCCTGTTCGAGATGTTCGAGATCGACAGCGACGATGATGCGTCCGTACATGGGGTTGTCCTTTCCTGTTGCGCTGCAAGGCGTCATGCCATGGGCGGTCGTCCGCGTCGTTGATTTCGGTCAAACTGTCGCGCCGTGATGCGGGCCTGGCAAGGGTTGTTTCGGGATGAAACCAGAAGTGAGTCTTGTGCCCCTTGCCCAGACCGCGTTATCTGCGGCATCACTCGGACCAAGACGCATAATTGGCAGGATCGCGCATTTCATGGCTGTTTCGCTTGTCATTCTGGCTGCCGGGCAGGGCTCGCGCATGCTCTCGGATCTGCCCAAGGTGCTGCATCCGATCGGTGCGACCCCGCTGGTCGTGCATGCGATGCGCGCAGGCCGCGCGCTTGACCCTGCGCGGGTGGTGGTCGTAGTGGGCCATGGTGGTGATGCCGTGGCGAAGATCGTGCAGGTAGAAGATCCTGAAGCCCTCGTTGTGACGCAGGAAGAACAGCTTGGCACTGCGCATGCGGTCGCGCAGGCGCGTGCGGCGCTGGCAGATCTGGGCGGCGATGTGATCGTGCTCTATGGCGACACGCCCTTCATTCGGCCCGAGACGCTTGCCGAAATGCAACTTGCGCGCGCGACGCATGATGTGGTGGTCCTCGGCTTCGAGGCGGCAGATCCGGGCCGCTACGGGCGGCTCGTCGTGCAGGGCGAGAGGCTGGAGCGTATCGTCGAGTTCAAGGATGCGAGCGCCGAGGAACGCGCGATCACGCTGTGCAACAGCGGGGTCATCTGCGCCGATGGCAAGCGGCTCTTCGAGTTGATCTCGGATGTGGGCAATGACAATGCCGCGGGCGAGTATTACCTGACCGACATCGTGGCGCGCGCCCGGGCGCAGGGGTTGTCGGCGGGCGTGGTGCGCTGCACGGAGACCGAGACGCTGGGCATCAACACCCGCGCCGAGCTTGTCCGCGCCGAGGCGGCGTTTCAGGACCGCATGCGCGCCGAGGCGTTGGAAACCGGCGTCGCCCTGATCGCCCCCGACACAGTCCATTTCGCGCAGGACACGGTCATCGGGCGCGAGGCTGTGGTCGAGCAATTCGTGG
Source organism: Paracoccaceae bacterium (assembly GCA_003567315.1). GTDB lineage: Bacteria > Pseudomonadota > Alphaproteobacteria > Rhodobacterales > Rhodobacteraceae > Roseinatronobacter. The sequence goes on along the minus strand of PWZT01000037.1, from coordinate 49,334 downwards.
TCTTCGGCCCCGGCGTGACAGTGGAAAGCGGCGCGCATATCCGGGCGTTCAGCCATCTCGAGGGCGCGCATGTCAGCCGTGGCGCGGTTGTCGGCCCCTATGCGCGGCTGCGTCCGGGGGCCGATCTGGCAGAGGAGTCGCGCGTCGGCAATTTCGTCGAAATCAAGAATACCGAACTGGGCGAGGGGGCGAAGGTCAACCACCTCTCATATGTCGGCGATGCAACTGTGGGCGCGCGGGCCAATCTGGGCGCAGGGACAGTCACTTGCAATTACGATGGCGTTTTCAAGCACCGCACCGAGATCGGGGAGGGCGCTTTCATCGGCTCGTCCACGATGCTTGTCGCGCCTGTGCGCATTGGCGATGCGGCGCTCACTGGCTCGGGCTCCGTCATCACGTCGGATGTGCCCGACGGCGCGCTCGCGCTGGGGCGCGCGCGGCAGGAGACGAAGCCGGGGCTGGGCAAGCGGCTGATGGACCGGCTGCGCGCGCTGAAAGCGTCGCAAGGCAAGGGCTGAATTTTACCGAAAGGCTGAATTGCATGTGTGGGATTGTTGGTGTTCTTGGAAATCACGAGGTATCGCCGCAGATATTTGACGCGCTCAAGCGGCTGGAATACCGGGGCTATGACAGCGCCGGGATCGCCACGGTCAATCGCGGCAAGCTGGATCTGCGCCGCGCGGTCGGCAAATTGATCAACCTCTCGGATATTCTGGTGCATGAACCGCTGCCGGGCCGCGCGGGGATCGGGCACACGCGCTGGGCCACGCATGGCGGCCCCTCGGTGGCCAATGCCCATCCGCACCGAGCGGGGCGCGTGGCCGTTGTCCATAATGGAATCATTGAGAATTTCCGCGCGCTGCGCGAGGGGCTGGGTACCGAAGGCATCAGCTTCAGCAGCGAAACCGATACGGAGACCATCGTCCAACTTGCGAGCCATTATCTGGAGCGTGGCATGACGCCCGTTGAGGCCGCACGCGCCACCCTAAAGCGACTGGACGGGGCGTTCGCGCTGGCCTTTCTTTTCGAGGGCGAGGAGGACATGATCATCTGCGCCCGGCGCGGCTCGCCGCTGTGCATCGGGCATGGCGAGGGCGAGATGTATCTCGGCTCGGACGCCATCGCGCTGGCCGAGATGACCGACCGCATCACCTATCTGGAAGAGGGAGACTGGGCGATCCTGTCGCGCAGCGGCGCGATGATTTTCGACGCTGAGGACAGTCAGACCAATCGCCCTGTCACGCGGATCAATCTCGAGAACGCGAAGGTCGATAAATCCGGCCATCGCCATTTCATGGCCAAGGAAATGGCCGAGCAGCCACGCGTGTTGCAAGCCGCCATGGGGCATTATGCAGGGGTGGGCGAGGATAATCCCGCCTTGCCCGAAGGCCTTGATTTCTCGGCAACCGACCGGCTGATCATGGTAGCTTGCGGAACCGCCTACTATGCCTGTCAGGTGGCGAAATACTGGTTCGAGAAATATGCGGGCCTGCCAGTGGAATTGGATATCGCGTCGGAATTTCGCTACCGCGACCCGGTGCTCGGCCCGGCCAACACAGCGCTTTTCGTCAGCCAGTCGGGCGAGACCGCCGATACGCTCGCGGCCCTGCGCCATGCGCGCCCGCATGTGGCGCAGGTCGTGTCGGTCATCAATGTACCGACATCCTCCATCGCGCGCGAAAGCGCTGTGGCGCTGCCGATCCATGCCGGGCCGGAAATCGGCGTTGCTTCCACCAAGGCTTTCACGGCGCAGTTGCAGGTGCTCGCGCTTCTCGCGCTCAAAGCGGGGTTGCAGCGCGGGTATCTGACACCTGATGCCTTTGCCGCACGGTTATCGGAATTGCGCGCGGCCCCGGGGTTCGTTGCCCAGGCGCTGGACCGCGAAGAAGAGATCAAGCGGCTGTCAGAGCTTCTTTCCCAGGCGAGAGATGTGCTCTTTCTGGGGCGTGGGGTGATGTACCCGCTGGCACTGGAAGGCGCGTTAAAGCTCAAGGAAATAAGCTATATACATGCCGAAGCTTATGCGGCGGGCGAGTTGAAACACGGCCCCATCGCACTGGTGGACACTGATCTGCCGGTGATCGTCTTCGCGCCCCATGACGCGCTGTTCGAGAAGACCGCCTCGAACATGCAGGAAGTCCTGGCGCGGCAGGGCAAGGTGATCCTCATATCCGATGCGCAGGGGCTGGCTGCTGCGGGTGATGTACCCGACCGATTGATGATGCCCACAGTGCCGGAGATCATCGCGCCAATTGTTTACGCCGTGCCTGCGCAACTCATCGCCTATCACACGGCGCTGCATCGCGGGACCGATGTGGACCAGCCGCGCAATCTCGCGAAATCCGTGACAGTGGAATGACCACGCCCGAGGCGGTTATTGCTGCGTTGCGCGCGCAGGGAGAGCCGCAAAAGGCCACCGAAATGGCCGCTTATCACAAGACCAGTCGCGAATTTCTGGGGCTTTCGGCACAGGTGCTGGAGTTGATGGCGCGCGAGCATCGGCGTTCGATGAGCGTGGCGGCGCGCTGCGATCTGGCACAGGGGCTGTGGGAAAGCGATATTCACGAGGCGCGGATCTATGCCGCGAAACTGCTGACGCAGGCGCGGATCCGGCCCGATGACACGCCGGTCTGGCGCCTCATCGCAGCTTGGGCGCAGGGCTTCGATAGCTGGGCGCTGGCCGATCATGCCTCGGTCGCCGGCGGCAAACGGCTTATCGCCGATCCACGCAGGCTGGATGAGGTCGAATGCTGGACAGAGAGCCCCAATATATGGACGCGCCGCGCGGCGCTCGTGATGACCCTGCCATGGGCGCGGCTGCCACATCCCAAGCCTGATGATCTGGCCATCCGCGCGCGGGTGCTGGGCTGGGCAGCGGGGTATGTGCCCGACCGTGATCGCTTCATTCAGAAAGCGATTGCATGGTGGCTGCGCGATCTCTCAAAGCGCGACCCGCAGGCTGTGCGTGCGTTTCTGGACGGCCCGGGCGCTGGGCTCAGCGCTGCTGCGCGCCGTGAGGCGCTGCGGCTCATGCCGCAGGGCTGAGGCTCAGGCCTTGAGCGTCGCGATAGCCTGCGCGAGATCGAGCTTGCCATCATAGAGCGCGCGGCCCGAAATCGCCCCGTTCAGCGCTGCCCCGCAATCACGCAGCGCGATCAGATCCTCAAGCCGCGACACTCCGCCCGAGGCGATGACCGGGATCGAGACCGCCCGCGCCAACGCCGCCGTGGCTGCAACGTTTGGCCCCTGCATGGCACCATCGCGGTTGATATCCGTGTAGATGATTGCCGCCACGCCGGCATCCTCGAACTGGCGCGCAAGCTCGGTGACTTCGACATCAGTCTCCTCGGCCCAGCCCTTGGTCGCGACGCGCCCCTCGCGCGCATCGATGCCGACCGCCACTTGGCCGGGAAAGTTCGCGGCAGCGTCGCGGACGAGATCGGGGTTTTCGACGGCCACAGTGCCGAGGATCACACGCTTGAGCCCCCGTGCCAGCCATGCCTCGATAGTCGCCATGTCGCGGATGCCACCGCCGAGCTGGCAGGGGATGTCCACAGCCGCCAGGATGCTCTCGACAGCGGCTGCATTGACGGGCGTGCCCGCAAATGCGCCGTTGAGATCGACCAGATGCAGCCATTCAGCGCCTTGCGCAGCAAAGGCCAGGCCCTGTGCCGCCGGGTCATCATTGAACACGGTCGCTTGCGCCATCTCGCCCTTGAAAAGGCGGACGCATTGGCCGTCCTTGAGGTCGATTGCAGGGTAGAGGATCATCTTCGCGCACCATCCGGGTCTTGCTGATGATGCCTCTTAGCCGCTTGGCGCGCGCAGGAAAACCGCCAATCGTGCGTTGCTTCCGCGCGCGTCAGGACTTGCCGCCATCGATCACCCGCAGGGCCGGGCGTGTGGGGGCTTCGTCACCGCTGGTGGTCTCGTTCACCTGAACGGCTTTCGCCAGGGTGAAGCGACGCGGTGTCCGCCCGGGTTCACCATCGCGTGCCAGCACGCCCATGACGCGGCTGATCCGGCCAGTTTCGTCGCAAAGCGGCAGCAGCGCGAGCGTTGCCGTCATCCGGGGCAGGCCGAAGCCGCTTTCGCCTTCCAGCACCAGCGTCACGCGTGCGCCCAGCGAGACCTGCTCCATCGCCTGCATCACTTCGTTCCGCGCAGTACCGCAGAACATCGCCGTGACCGGCATCCCGCGCATTTCCATGCCAAGGATTTCCTCGACCTGCTGGCCGCAGATCCGCAGCCGCGCCACGCGGGGGCTGATCAACTCGGCGAGGAAGACATGCGGCAGGTTACGCGCCAGCGCTGCGGGCTCGAGTTGCTGGCGCATTGGCGGTCTGGACCCGGTGCGCAGGGACGCCCAGTAGTCAGTCACTTCTGCGATGATACCGCGCGGGGCCTCGCTGAACCCGGTCTGCGAAAAGTCTTTACCTTTTGTCTCACTCATGGTCGTGGTCCCTTACGTCAGATTGCAGTTCGCCCAGCGGCGTTTGGCAAATGAAACCGAGCTTCGACTGTGACCGGAATTAACGCTACAGCAAGCTCTCTTAATGTGACATTAATAGCTCGAATTTTGCTCGATTTCTGCCACATTCTGCGAATTTGGTTAAGCGCGGGCAGGGCTCGCGCCCTGAAGAGCAGGAGTTGGTACCCATGCAATCAATGACCGGCTACGCCAGCCGCAACGGATCCTGCACGGTCGAAGGTTTCCGGCTCCACTCGGAGTGGGAGCTTCGCGCGGTGAATGGGCGGGGGCTGGATATCCGGATGCGTATGCCGGAAGGCATTGGTTTCATGGAGAAAAAGATCAAGGACAGGATCGCGGCACGGATTGCGCGTGGCACGCTTGCGCTTGGGCTGCGGGTGCGGCTCGAGCAGGCGAACATGGCTGGCGGCATTGATGAAAAGGCGCTGCAGACACTGCTCGATGCGCTCGCTGCGATCGAGGAACAGGCGGGCAAAACCGGGGTAAAAATCGCCGCGCCGACAGCACTCGATCTGCTGTCATGGCGCGGTGTTCAGGCCGCTAGCCACGAGATTGCCGCAATTCGACCAGAATCACTCGAAGCCATTTTATTGGATGATCTCGAAAATCTGCTGGCTGAATTCTGCGAGATGCGCGTGCAGGAGGGCGCGGCACTCGCCCGGATATTGGGCCAGCAGATCGACGAAGTCGCCCGTCTCACCAACGCCGCGCGCGCCCTGCAACACACGCGCGCAGAGGCTCTGCGCGCGCATTTTCACAAGGCACTCGAACAGGTCACCCAGGTCACGCAGGCTGATCCGGGACGGCTGGAGCAGGAACTCGCATTGCTTGCAGTCAAGGCCGATATCGCCGAAGAACTCGACCGGCTGGACGCGCATTGCGCCGCTGCCCGCGCGCTTTTGGACACTGACGGGCCGGTGGGGCGCAAACTGGAATTCCTGACCCAGGAATTCAATCGCGAGGCGAATACCTTGTGTTCCAAGGCGCAGCATCTTGAAATGACGCGCATCGGGCTTGACCTCAAGACCGTGATCGACCAGATGCGCGAGCAGGTTCAGAATGTGGAGTGACCCGATGGCGCGACGCGGTTTGCTGATCATCCTGTCATCGCCCTCGGGGGCTGGCAAATCGACACTGGCGCGGCGCCTTATGGCGTGGGACCCGACCATCCGCTTCTCGGTCTCGGCGACTACACGCGCGCCGCGCGCGGGCGAGCAGGACGGGCGCGAATACTATTTCAAGACCCGGGCCGATTTCGAGGCTATGATCGACGCGGGCGAGATGCTGGAACATGCCGAGGTTTTCGGCAATTTCTACGGCTCACCCAAGGGGCCGGTCGAAGAGGCGCTCACGCACGGGCGTGACATGCTGTTTGATATCGACTGGCAAGGTGGCCAACAGGTGCGCAATTCGAGCCTTGGCAAGGATGTCGTCTCGATCTTCGTGCTCCCCCCCTCGATTGCAGAATTGGAGGCGCGTCTGCGCGGCCGAGCGCAGGATAGCGATGAGGTGATCGCGGGACGTATGCGCAAGTCGCGTGATGAGATCAGCCATTGGGCCGAATATGATTATGTGCTGATCAATGACGATCTGGAACGGACGGATGCCGTGTTGCGCGGGATCATTGCCTCCGAACGGATGCGGCGCGAGCGGCAGACCGGGCTGAACGGGTTCGTGCGCGGGCTGAATGCTGAGTTCGAGGCGCGGAGCACAGTGTGAGCAGCATGCTGGCGGCGGAGAAGAAAGCGATGCGCGCCGAGATGGCGGAACGGCGCGCGGCGGCATATCGTGCGCCGGATGCGGCAGCGAAGACGCGCGACGCCTGTCACCGTGTCGCGGCGTTGCTTGAGGATGCTCTTGGGTCTGATCTGACTGAGGTGGTGCTCTCGGGCTATATGCCAATGCGCAGCGAACTCGACCCGCTGCCTGCGATGAGCGCGCATCTCGGCCCCGTCTGTGTGCCGGTGATCTTGGGCAAGGGGCAGCCGCTGGAATTTCACCACTGGCATCGCGACGCCGAAATGGTCGAAGGGGCGTTCAAGGCGCTTATTCCGCGCGAACGCGCGCCCATGCGCCCGCGTGCGATGCTCGTGCCGCTGCTGGCGTTTGATCGGCACGGGTACCGCCTTGGCTATGGCGGCGGATTTTATGACCGCACGCTGGAGGCGTTGCGTGCCGAGGGCCCGGTTCTGGCGATCGGCTTTGCATTCGAGGTGCAGGAAGTCGCGCAGGTGCCGACGGAGGTGACCGATCAGAAACTCGATGCGATCATCACCCCGTCAGAGATGATCCGACCATGATAGCTCATTCCCCCGCGACAGCACGGTTATGGGGGTGATCGATACCGTCAGTGTCGCCTGCCGCCTCCGGCTCGGGCGGGACATGGGGGAACTCTTCCTCCGGCAGTCCTTCGCGCGATAACAGGACTGCTACCGGCCGCGCTGCGGGAATATGGGAGCAGACGATCATCACGGCCACCATGAAGGGTACGGCAAGAAACATGCCCGGCACGCCCCAGACAGCGCCCCAGAAGGCCAGTGAAATGATGATGCCGAATGAAGACAGCCGCAGTGTCTTGCCCATCAGCATCGGGTCGATCACATTGCCGAGCAGAAACTGCGTCATCCCGGCCAGCACGAAGATGAGCACGGCGGTCTGCGGCTCGGGCACCTGGATGTAGGCGACCAGTGTCACGATCAGCGTGGCGATGATCGAGCCCACGGAGGGGATGAAGTTCAGCACGAAGGTCAGGAGCCCCATCGCGACGGCGAATTCAAGATTGAAGAAGCTCATCAGCAGGAAAATGGCAAAGCCGGTCGCAGTCGAGATCAGCCCCTTCACCAGCAGGTAGCGGTTCACCCGGCGGATGATGGAGCCGATGATCCGGCTCACGCGATGTGCCTGTGCCTTGTCAGCCATCAGGTTTTCGAGCTTGGTGTTGAACCAGACGCGCTCGGCGAACAGGAAGCCCACAAAAAGGATGATCAGCACCACCTGCGAGAGAATCGTGCCCGCCTGCCCGGCGGCAGAGCGCAGGTAGCCCGAGATCTCGATGCTTCTGACAGTCTGCAGTACCGATTGCTCCACGTCCTCCCCCATCCACGAAAACATCTGCGCGACCGCGCGCTGCGCGTCTTCGGTATAGGAAAGCGTGGTGGTGAGGACTGTGTTTAGCTGCGAGATGACGAGACCGGCGAGGGTCAGCAAGCCAGAAGCGATCAGGAAAACCGCTGCGATGGATGCAAGCCAGTTGGCTATGCGAAACTGGCCGATCTGCAAGCGCGAGATCGAGTTGATGGCATCCGATGTCAGCGAGAACAGGATGATGGCAATTGCCAGTGCAATCAGGATGAACTTGGCCTGAACCAGCAGGAACAGGACCACGGCGAAGGCGATGATGCCCATGAGCCATGTCTGCAGCCGGAACTTCTCGTTGAAGCTCAGCCTCGCGACCGCGTTCAGCGCAGTGGTCTTGGTCGAGTCAGCCATATTCACAGTGTTCCGGTTGCCATGGACCTATACATAGTATGCGGCCCCACGCTTTGCCACACAAGTGCGCGGAGCGGCCTTTCACATCCTCTTGGCGCATATTGCAGCAGAACATGGCGCTATTGGGATGCGCGCATGACATACGCCGCAATGGCGTCCAGATCGGATTTCTCCAGTTGCTGCAGGTTGCGCACCACTGGCGCCATGGTGCCGCCGACAACATCGAAATCCGGCGTCATGCCGGTTTCAAGATAGGCGCTGACATCGAACTCGGTCCATGTGAAGCTTTCGCCCGCGATGGCGGGAATGCGCCCGGTGCCCGAGGGGTTGGGCGCGCCCAGATGCCAGCGATCCTGATCCAGCGCGCCGAGCAGATTGCGCGGCGTGTGGCATTCGGCGCAGTGGGAGAGCGACTCGGCGAGGTAGCGGCCACGTTCTTGTTCTGTGCTCAGATCTCCTGTAATGACCCAGTCTTCGCGCAAGTAAAGCGCCTTCCAGAGCCCAACCGCACGGCGGATATTGAAGGGAAAGCCGATCCGATGGGGCTCGGATGCGGTGTCGTCGGCCGGAAGCGTCTGCATGAATGCATACAGGTCCGCGAAATCCTGCGCCTCGGCACGGATATAGCTGGTATATGGGAAGGCCGGATAATAATGCGCGCCATCGGGTGAGATGCCGCGCATCACCGCGTTTATGAACTCTGCTTGCGACCATGCGCCGATGCCGTGGTCCGGGTCAGAGCTGATATTCGGCGCGAGGAAGGTGCCGAAATCCGAGGCGAATTCGCGCCCACCCGTCAGCACCAGCGGGTCGGGCTGGCTACCCGGTGCCTTGTGGCATGATCCGCAGCCAGCGGCGAGGAAGATGGTCTCGCCGCGCTTGACATCGCCTTCCAGCGCGTCGAGCGCGGCGGCATCCATGGGGCGGGGCGCTGTGACAACCCAGGCCGCCGCCCCGAGCAAGGCTGCGCCACCAGCCGCAATGAGCAGAAGTTTACGCAACACAGCCCCTTATGGATCGGTAAAACGCGCCGACACAGCAGCGTGCGGGATACAACTCAGCTTGATTCGGCGCGATTCGCTTCATGGCAGGCCTGACATGTCTGGCCAACCTGCCCGACACCTGCTCGCATTTCGTCGAGCCCTTCGCCCGCGACAGCCTGCAGGTTCTCAGCGGCCTCTTGCAGCGCCACGAATTTGGCGACGAAATCATCGAGGTCTTCCCAGATCGACGGCAGTGCGCGGGTTCCCTCGACGCTCTCGGTATCGGTCCCTTCGGGCCAGAGCCGCCCCTGATCCACGCGGGTCAGATGGTAGAGATTGTCGGCTGCGGTCTGCGCCATCTCGGCGTCATACTCCATGCGGCCCTGCGCCATGCCGCCGACAACGGCAAAATTATGCGAAAAAAGTTTGAACTGGCCCTGCCGCGCCTCGATCGCCGGATCCTCATCGGCAATGACCGGGGTGGCGAGCATTGCTCCAAGCGCGAACGTGCCGAGAATGGTCTTGAATTTCATATCTATGGCTCCCTGTTGATAACAGGTCTGACGCTAACGCGATTTCCTGTGTGTGCAAACTCACGGGCGCGTTACAACGCACATCATGTGAAGCGAACCTTGCCGATGAAGGGCAGGTTGCGGTCTCTTTGTGCATAATCAATTCCGTAGCCCACGACGAACTCGTCAGGGATCTCGAAACCTGTCCAGCTTGCCTTGATATCGACCTCGCGCCGCGAGGGCTTGTCGAGCAGCGCGCAAACTTCGAGCCGGGCCGGATTGCGTGCGAGCAGCATTTGCAGCACATGGTGCAGGGTGAAGCCGGTATCGACGATATCCTCGACCACCAGCACATCGCGCCCTTCGATCTTGCCCGAGAGATCCTTGAGAATGCGCACCTCGCGCGACGACTGGGTGGAGTTGCCATAGCTGGAGGCTTCCAGAAAATCGACCTCCACAGGCAGGTCGATCTCGCGCGCCAGATCGGCGATGAAAACGAAGGACCCGCGCAGCAGCCCCACAACGACCAGTTGTTCAGTGCCCGCAAAGGCGCGTGTGATCTCTTCGGCCAACTCCTCCACACGCGCGGCGATCTGCTTTGCGCTGATCATCTGATCGATGACATAAGGTTTCTGCGTCATAACAGCCTCTTGATTTTTCGGCGCGACTTTAGGACATGTGCGCCCCACAAGAAAGAGCCTGCCATGCCAAGCCATCGCGAACACCGGCATATGCCTTACAGTGCGGAACAGATCTATGATCTGGTTGCCGATGTGGCGCGCTATCCCGAGTTCCTGCCCTGGACAGCCGCCGCCCGCATCCGGTCGCGCAAGCCCATCGAGGGCGGCGAGGAGATCGAGGCGGATCTGGTGATTTCCTTCAAGGTGTTTCGCGAACGCTTCGGCAGCCGGGTGCAGCTTTACCCCGAGGCCGGGCGGATCGACACGACCTATCTTGACGGCCCGTTTAAATACATGATCTCGCACTGGGAAATGAAACCGGCCGATGATGGCGGCTGCATCGTGGATTTCTCGGTCGATTTCGAGTTTCGCAACCCGATGCTCCAGCGGCTGATTGGTGTGGTTTTCGATCAGGCAATGCGCCGGGTCGTGGGGGCGTTCGAGGCGCGCGCGAAGCGGCTTTACGGCTGAAGCGCGTGGGCGATCATGCGCAGGGCGTGTTCCACGCTTGCTGTGCGCACCTCTGCCCGCCCAATGGCGCCGAATTCCACAGTTTCCGAGCGTGTGCCAAGCGGGGTGGCAAGGCCAAAGCAGACCCGCCCTTCGGGTTTGACTTCCGAAGCACCCGGGCCTGCGATTCCCGTCGCGGCGATCGCGATCCCGGCATTCGCCCGGGCAAGCGCGCCCGTCGCCATTTCCGCCGCGACCTGCTCGGAGACTGCGCCGAACCGCTCCAGCGTCTCGCGGCGCACGCCCAGCATCTCTGACTTGGCGTCGTTGGAATAGGTGACAAAGCCGCGATCCACCACCTCGGATGAGCCGGGAATATCCGTGAGCGCGGCCATGATCATGCCGCCGGTGCAGCTTTCGGCCGCGGCAAGCCGGACGCCCGCCGCGCGCGCGGCGTGGAGAACCTCCGCCGCGCTCATAGGCCCATCATGCCATGCGCGACCAGCGCCGCGAGCGCCACGACCATCGCGGCCAGCCCACCTGCGATGATGTCATCGAGCATGACGCCAAGCGGTGTATGCATCCGGTCCGCCATGCCGACAGGGCCGGGCTTCCAGATATCAAAGGCGCGAAAGGCGAGAAAGGCCACGATCCAGCCTGGCCAGAGCGCCGTGACCGGAACCCCCATCATTACCGCACCCAGTGATACCGGCCAGAGCGCGAGCCACTGGCCTGCAACCTCATCGATCACGATTTCCGAGAGATCCGGGTCTGCCAGACCGCGTGTCTCCTGGATCGTCGCCCACCAGCCGATCAGGAACACCAGCGCGGTGCCAAGCGCGAGCGCCCAGAAACCACCCAGCATATGCAGCACCCAGGCCGCAGGCAGCGCTGCGAACGAACCCCATGTGCCCGGGGCCGGGCGCAGGAGCCCTGCGCCAAAGAAGGTCGTGAGCAGGCGCGTGGGTCTCATGCAGTCTCCTTTCCATCTGCGATAAGGCAGGCGGTGGCAAGCGCCGCTATGCCTTCCTCACGGCCCGTGAAGCCCAGCCGCTCCGAGGTTGTGGCCTTCACGCTGATGCGTTCGGGTGGGCAGCCAGTGATTTCAGCCAGCGCCGCCTGCATCGCTGCTGCGTGAGGACCGATCTTGGGGCGTTCGCAGACGAGTGTCACATCACAATTGCCCAGACGAAAGCCGCGCGCGCGGGCCAGATCGCAGGCATGGCGCAGGAAGATGTGGCTCGCAGCCCCCTTCCATTGCGGGTCCGAGGGCGGGAAATGCCGTCCGATATCGCCCTCGGCCAGCGCCCCATAAATGGCATCCGTCAGCGCATGCATGCCCACATCGGCATCGGAATGGCCCATAAGCGCGCGTGTGTGCGGCACAAGCACCCCGCAGAGCCAGCAGCCCTCCCCCGCGCCGAAGCGGTGGACGTCATAGCCATTGCCGATCCGAATATCCATCGAGCCTGCCTTTCGCCCTGCGAGTATTCCTGCGGCGCGGTCGAAATCCGCAGGGTAGGTGAGTTTGAGGTTATCCTCGCTGCCTCGGGTGATGGTCACCTCGACCCCCACCGCGCCCGCGATTTCGACATCATCGGCCGCATCGCCGTTGTAAGTCCGATGTGCGCTCAAAATGGTCGCGAAGTCAAAGCCCTGTGGTGTCTGCGCGCGAAAAAGCCCTGCGCGCGGCACAGCCCGCACGACCCGCCCGTCCGCGCCTTGCCATAGCGCATCGCTCACCGGAAGTGCTGGCGCGGCGGCAAGATCCGTATCAAGCGCTGCGAGCACGTCATTGATGATGCGCGCGGTTGCAAGCGGGCGTGCCGCATCATGTATCAGCACCTTTTGCGGTGGGTGCTCTGCAAGCGCTTCAAGCGCTGCATGAACCGAAGCCGCGCGCGATGCACCGCCCTCGACCAGTTGCAGCTCATTGCCTGAGATGCCCCGCGCAAGCGCGCGATCATCGGGGTGGATGACCAGAACAAGCCGGTCGATCCCGGCCTCACGGAACGCTTTGAGCGTATGCACCACAACTGGCGCACCGGCAAGGCTGCGCCATTGCTTGGGCACACCCGCCCCTGCGCGCGTTCCGCGCCCTGCGGCGACGATGATGGCCGCGACATCCTGCTGCATAGTCGTCCCTGCCGTTTCAGCGTTTCTGCTATACGCTGAAGCAGGGGTTGCTGACAATGCGCGCGTTGGCGCAGCAGTTTTGCACAAAAAGTAATCACATGATGAAATTGTCGTCACGCCGTCATGCAAGCCGTTTGCGTATGACATGCCCCACGGCTAGGGAAGAGGCAGAATGAACAACCATAAGGCGGCGCAGAAAGTGTTTGCGCAAGGCAAAACGCGGCTGAGCGATCTGGGAATAGATCCGCCGGTGCTTCTCGCGCCGCTGGCCGGGATTACCGATTTGCCATTCCGGCGCGTGGTGGCCGGATTCGGCGCGGGGCTTGTGGTGTCGGAAATGGTGGCATCGCAGGAGATGGTGCAGGCCAAGCCCTCGGTCCGGGCGCGTGCCCGCGCCGAGCTGGGGTTTGGCGAGGCGCGCACGGCAGTGCAGCTCGCCGGGCGCGATCCCTATTGGATCGGCGAGGCCGCGCGCATGGTTGCGGATAACGGGGCCGAGATCATCGACATCAATATGGGCTGCCCGGCCAAGAAGGTTGTGGGCGGCATGTCCGGTTCGGCGTTGATGCGCGAGCCCGACCATGCGCTGCGGTTGATCGAGGCCGTGGTTGGCGCTGTCTCGGTGCCGGTGACGCTCAAGACGCGGCTGGGCTGGGACGACGCTAACCTGAATGCACCTGCGCTAGCCCGCCGCGCGGCCGAGGCAGGTGTGCGCATGGTCACGATCCACGGGCGCACGCGTTGCCAGTTCTACAAGGGCAGGGCGAACTGGTCGGCGATCCGGCAGGTGGTCGAGGCCTGCCCGGTGCCAGTCATCGCCAATGGCGATATATGCACCGCTCCGGATGCACACGCGGCGCTTTCGCAATCGCAGGCCGATGGTGTGATGATCGGGCGCGGTGCGCAGGGCAGACCGTGGCGACTTGCGCAGACCGCTGCCGCGCTTGCGGGGCGTCCTGTGCCCGAGGCGCCAAGCGGGGCGGCGCTGGTCGAGATCGTTGCTGCGCATTACGAGGCTGCGCTGTCCTTCTATGGCCAGACACTCGGCGGCAAGACGATGCGCAAGCATCTCGCCGCCTATGCGGAGGCCGCGGGTGGTGATCCGTCGCTGCGTCACCGGCTCGTCACCGCGACCAATCCGGCAGAGGTATTGCGGCTACTGCCGGATGCGCTTACGACCTCGCAGCCTTTGGGACAGGTGGCATGAACGCGCCCGCGACAGGTCATATCTGGGCAGCCCTTCCGGTGCCTGCTCTGATGATCGTGCCAAAGGACGGGGTGGAAGCGGTAGCAGACTGCAACCCCGCCGCCGAGCAGTTCCTGGGCCTCTCGCGCCGTTCGGTCGAGGGCCGCGCCTTCGCGCAGATTGTGCAGGCCGATGCGCCGATCGAAACCGCGCTGGAGCGCTGCCGCCTGAACCGCGCGCCCGTTTTCATCAATGATGTTCCTGTCAGTATCGGTGAGCGTGCACCGGTCCAGTGCTCGATCCAGCTTGCGCTGCTCGGGGACCGTCGCGATCTGGTGCTGATGCTCATCACACCGCGCGAGATCGCGGGCAAGCTGGGCAAGGTCGAAGGTATTCGACATGCGGCGCGCTCGGCCATCGGCATGGCGCAGATGCTGGCGCATGAGATCAAGAACCCGCTTGCCGGGATTACAGGGGCGGCGCAATTGCTCTCTATGGGGCTGTCGGGCGAGGATCGCGACCTCACCGATCTGATCGTGGCGGAGACGCAGCGCGTCGTGAAACTTCTCGACCAGGTCGAGCAATTCGGCAACCAGCGCCCGCCGGATTGCGCGCCGGTGAATATCCACGATGTGCTCGAGCGCGCCCGCCGGTCCGCTGAAATCGGCTTTGCCGCGCATATGCAGATCCGCGATGCCTACGATCCGTCGCTGCCGCTGGTCTGGGCCGATGCGGACCAGCTTTTGCAGGTCTTCCTGAATCTGCTGAAAAATGCCGCGCAGGCGCAGTTGATGGGCGGGCGCATCACGATCCGCACGTTTTTCGAGCAATCCCTGCGGCTGCGCGCGGCGAGCGGTGACGATGTGGCGCTGCCGATTCATATCGAGATCATTGATGATGGCCCGGGGCTGCCCGCCGAGATTGCCGAAGAGGTGTTCGATCCCTTCGTTTCGGGGCGGGAGAATGGAACGGGGCTCGGGCTCGCTCTGGTCTCGAAAATCATCGCGGCCCATGACGGCTGGATCACAGTGGAAAGCCGTCCCGGACGCACGGTTTTCCGCATCTCGCTGCAACGCGCACGCGAGCGGAACTACAGCAAGGAGGCTCGCTGATGGACGGCACAGTTCTGGTAGCAGATGATGATCGCACGATCCGCACTGTCCTGACACAGGCGCTGACGCGCGCAGGGTGCAAGGTGCATGCGACCTCCAGCCTGACAACGCTGATGCGTTGGGTGGAGGAGGGGCGGGGTGATCTGGTCATTACCGATGTGATGATGCCCGATGGCAACGGAATCGAGATGATCCCGAAGATCAGCCAGGAACGCCCCGACCTGCCGGTGATCGTGATTTCGGCGCAGAACACCATCATGACGGCGATTCAGGCCAATGAGGTCGAGGCGCATGATTACCTCCCCAAACCCTTCGACCTGCCGGACCTTCTGAAACGCGCGGGCGCTGCGATGAAGAACCGCCGTCTGATTGCAGCAAGCGCGGCGTCGGCCAAACCCGCGCCTGCACCGCGCGGGGATATGCTGAGCATGGAATCGATGCCGCTGGTGGGGCGTACTCCGGTCATGCAGGAGCTTTACCGGCTGATCGCGCGGGTGATCAATTCGGATATGCCCGTGCTGATCCTTGGCGAATCCGGCACGGGCAAATCCCTGATCGCGCGCACGCTCCACGATCTCTCGGACCGGCGCACGCAGCCATTCCTGATCGCGACCTCCGAGGATTTGCAGTCTTTCGACGGCGCGCAGGGGCTGATGTCGCGCGTGCGCGGCGGCACACTTTTGTTCGATGAACTCACCGGCTACGGCAAGGAAGCGCAGTTGCGCGCGGCCCGCCTGCTGGACGCGCTGCCCGAGCAGGGCCCGCGCGTCATGGCGACCGCGCAAGGCAACCTGACCCGTGCGCTGGCCGAAGGCGGGCTGCGCGAAGACCTCTATTATCGTTTGGGTGGGGTGGTTCTGAATGTGCCGCCGCTGCGCGAACGCATTGATGATCTGGAGCCGCTTGCCGAACACTTTCTCGCACAGGCCGCCGATGACGGCGCGACCTTGCGGCAACTCTCCCCCGAGGCGATGGAGATGGTACGCGTCTATTCCTGGCCCGGAAATGTAAGGCAACTGCAGAACACGCTGCGCCGTCTGAGCGTGACCAGCACCGATCCTGTCATCTCGCGCAGCGAGATGGAGGCGGCGCTGCAAAGCCAGCCGAGTGCCGTGACGGTCGGCGAGCGGTTCACCGATGAAAGCCTCTCGGAGTCCGTCGCGCGCCATCTGCGGCGCTATTTCGACCTGCATGGTCAGGAGTTGCCGCCGCCCGGCCTCTATGGGCGTATCCTGCGAGAGATGGAGATCCCGCTGATCGAGATCGCGCTCGATGCGACTGGTGGCAATCAGGCGCGCTGCGCCGATCTGCTCGGGATCAATCGCAACACCTTGCGCAAGAAGATCACCGAACTCGACATTCAGGTGTCCCGCCGCCGCAAACTTGCCTGACAGCGACCGGTCGCTGATTGCGCTGCATTTGATGTAGAATTGCAACAGGTGATGTGGCAGTGTCGCAGCAATACGCATCATGGCAGGCCGCGAAGGGGGCAGGTACGAAACCGTGTCGGTTTTCTTGGGAACCAGATCACTACTGTTCCAGTCGCTTCTGCGGGATCGGGTGGACCGCCGAATCTCCGGTCGCGTGACCGTCCTGCTGGTCCTGCTTGGGCCGCTTCTGGTGTTGCTGACCTTGCTGGCGCTCGGGCCGATGGAGCAGGTGTTCGATTCGCGTACCCTGCGGCTCATTCTTCTGGCGGACCTTGTTTATATCCTGACAATCGCGGCTCTGGTCGCGCGGCGCGTCGTCCGGCTTTTGGCGGCACGTCGCTCGGATTCGGCCGGATCGCGGTTGCATTTGCGGCTTTCGACCCTTTTTGCCACCATTGCCTTGGTGCCGACAGTCACTGTTGCGGTCTTTGCAGTGCTGACCTTGAATGTGGGGCTCGAGGGTTGGTTTTCTGACCGCGTGCAGCGCGTTGTCGGCAATTCGCTCGCTGCCGCCGAAGCGTATCAGTTCGAGCAGGAGCGCGACCTGCGCACCGATACAGGTGATCTGGCCGAGTATCTCGAAACTGTCCGGAGGGTCTTTCCGCTGATCGAGGAAGGCGAGCTGCGCAGCCTTCTGTCCGAGGCGCAGGCACAGGTCCAGCGGGGCTTGCGCGTAGCCTTCATAATTGACGGAGAGGGCGAAATCCGCGCGCGCGGCGAGCGATCCTACCGATTCAACTTCACCCCGGTCAGCCCCGAAGAGATCGCTGAGGCGCGCGATAGCGGGGATATCATGGTAATACGCGACTGGCCGAATAACGAGTTTCGCGCGCTTGTGGCGCTGGAGAATTACTTCGACCGCTACCTCTATGTCGCGCGTGAAGTCGATGGGGCCATCCTGAGCCTTCTCGATGAAACCCGCGAAACGGTCACATTCTATCAGCAACTCGAACGCGAGCGGGGGCGGTTGCTGTTTCAGTTCGGCGCGCTCTATGTGGGCTTTGCGATGATCCTGATCCTGGGCTCGGTCTGGATGGGCCTCAATTTCGCTGAGCGGCTGGCACGGCCAGTGGGGCGGTTGGCCGAGGCGGCCAAGCAGGTGGGTGGGGGTGATCTCGATGTGCAGGTGGCTGTTGCGCGCGATGATGACGAAATCGCGCTTCTGGGCCGTGTGTTCAACCAGATGACCTTTCAGCTCAAGGGCCAGCGCGAGACCCTTCTGGAGAATAACCGCCAGATCGAGGCGCGCAGGCGGCTTTTCGACTCCGTGCTGGGGTCGGTCACCGCAGGTGTCATCGGTCTTGATGCGCAGGGCCGCGTGGAATTCATCAATCGCGCGGCCGAAACCATGCTGGAGCTTGGAGACACCTCGCATGTCAATGCAGGGCTGGAGGAGTTGGTGCCCGAATTCGCCCCGCTGCTCGCGCGCTTGCAGAGCACATCGGCCAGTCTGGGCCGCGTGCAGGAAGAGTTGCGGCTGACGCGGTCGGGGCGGCTGGAGACCTTGCTGGTGCGGCTCGCGGAGCGGCGACGCAGTGATGGGCGGCTGGAAGGCTATGTGGTGGCTTTCGATGATGTGACCGAGCTTGTTTCGGCCCAACGCATGGCCGCTTGGGGCGATGTCGCGCGCCGGATCGCGCATGAGATCAAGAACCCGCTGACCCCGATACAGTTATCCTCCGAACGTATTCAGCGCAAATTCGGCCGCAAGCTGGAGGAAAAGGATGCCGACAGCCTTGCCGAGCTGACATCGGTGATCGTGCGCCAGACCAATGATCTGCGCCGGATTGTCGATGAATTCTCACGCTTTGCGCGGATGCCCGAGCCCGATCGGCGTGAACATGATCTCTGCAGGCTTCTGCGTGATTCGGTGCTCTTGCAGGAAAGCGCCCAGCCGGATGTGCATTTCGACCTTCGCCTGCCCGAGGCGCCTGTTATCAGCGAGGTGGATGAAACGATGATCGCGCAAGCCTTCACCAATCTCATAAAGAATGCAGGCGAGGCGATCGAATCGCGCAGGAAAACCGAGGGACTGTCCGAGTTCGCGCCGGAAATCCGCGTGCATTTCGAGGCAGGCGAGCGGGATTTGTGCATTTGTATTGCCGACAATGGGATCGGGCTGCCGGAAGACCGCGCGCGCCTGTTTGAGCCATACGTGACAACGCGGGCCGAGGGTACGGGGCTCGGGCTCTCAATCGTGCGCAAGATCATCGAGGAGCATGGCGGCAGCTTGCGGCTCGACGATGCCCCGGCATTCGAGGGCGACGCGCATCGTGGCGCAATGGCCGTGATACGGTTACCGATTTTGAGAGAGCAGACCATTACGGAAGAAGCAATGACGAGACTGGCGGGTGAAGAGGTATGAGTGACATTCTGATCGTGGATGATGAACGCGATATCCGGGAGTTGATTTCGGATATTCTGGAGGATGAGGGCTACAAGACCCGCCGCGCGGCAAATTCGGACGAGGCGATGGCCGAGGTCAATTCCGACCCGCCCGCGCTTATGATTCTCGATATCTGGCTCAAGGACAGCAAGATGGACGGCATCGACATTCTGATGACCGTCAAGCGCTCCAATCCCGACATCCCGATCGTCATCATTTCCGGCCACGGTAACGTCGAAATCGCGGTCGCGGCGATCAAGCAGGGGGCGTATGATTTCATCGAAAAGCCATTCAACATCGACAAGCTGATGGTGGTGATCAGCCGCGCGATGGAAGCCTCGCGGCTCCGGCGCGAGAATCAGGCGCTCAAGCGGCGTGATACGAATACGGCGCAGATGCGCGGCGAAAGCCATGCCTTCCGGACAATGTGCGCGCAGCTCGAGAAAGTGACCGTGTCGAACGCGCGGGTCATGTTCATGGGGCCGGCGGGTAGCGGCAAGGAAGTCGCGGCGCGCTTTGTTCATGAGCATTCCGATCGCGCCTCAGCGCCTTTCGTGTGCGTCTCGGCGGCGATGATCGAGCCCGAGCGGATGGAGGAAGTGCTGTTCGGGCGCGAAAGCCTTGATCGCGGCGTGGAGCCGGGGCTTCTGGAGCAGGCGCATGGCGGTGTCGTCTATCTCGATGAAGTGGCCGATATGCCGATGGGCACCCAATCCAAGATCCTGCGCGTGCTGGTCGAGCAGCAATTCACGCGCCTTGGCGGGGCCGACAAGGTGCGTGTCGATCTGCGTGTGATGAGTGCGACCAGTCAGGATCTGAATGCGCGGGTGCGCGAAGGGCTCTTTCGCCAGGAGCTTTTTGACCGTCTGAGTGTGGTGCCCATTGCCGTGCCCGGGCTGGAAGAGCGGCGTGAGGATATTCCGGTTCTGGCGGAGTTTTTCGTCGATGAATTGCACCGCACGCAGGGCCTTTCGCGCCGTGAACTGTCCGACGCGGCGCGCGCGCACCTGCAAACGATGCGCTGGCCCGGCAATATACGGCAATTGCGCAATGTCATCGAACGCGCGATGATCCTCGGCGACCCGCGCCAGCCCATCGAGATCCGCGATCTGCAGATCGACACGCCAACCGAGACGACCAACGCGGAGTCGCAACTCGTGCTGACGGGTGCGCTCACAACCCTCCCTCTGCGCGAGGCGCGTGAATTGTTCGAGCGCGAATATCTGCTCTCGCAGATCAACCGCTTCGGGGGCAATATCTCGCGCACGGCGGCCTTCGTTGGAATGGAGCGCTCGGCGCTGCATCGCAAACTGAAATCGCTCGGCGTGCATACGGCCAAGCTCTCCGAGACCAAGGGCTGACGCAGCGCGCAGCCGGGGGCTTGCAAGGTCTCACAGGCGCTGACACAAAGACATGAGGAGCGCGGCAAGCTGAAGGAGCAGAGTGCGCCATGAAGGTTATTGTCTGCGGGGCCGGGCAGGTCGGCTGGCAGATTGCGCGCCATCTCTCGGCCGAACGCAATGATGTCACTGTGGTCGACAGCAAACCCGAGCTTGTGCGCCGCGCCACCGATGCGCTCGATGTGCAGGGCGTGGTGGGTTTTGCGAGCTATCCCAATATTCTCGAACAGGCGGGCGCCAGTGATGCCGATATGGTCATTGCCGCGACCTATTCGGACGAAGTCAACATGCTCACCTGTCAAGTCGCGCATTCGGTCTTTGGCGTGACCCGCAAGATCGCGCGCCTGCGCGAGCAATCCTATCTGGATGCGCAATATTCCGACCTGTTCCGGCGCGAGCATATGCCGATTGATGTGATCATCAGCCCCGAGCGCGAGGTCAGTCAGGCGGCGCTCAAGCGCGTCGCCTATCCTGACGCGTTCGATGTGCATGAGTATTTTCAGGGCAAGGCGCTTCTGATCGGACTGGTGCTCGATGAGGAATGCGCAGTGCTCAACACCTCGCTGCGCCAGCTCTCGGATCTTTTTCCGACCTTGCGCATCATGGTGGCGGGTTTGCGCCGCGGCGCCCGCCTCTTCGCGCCAGAACCCGAGGACCAGCTTTTCGCAGGCGATCAGGCCTATATCCTTGTGGATGCGCGCGACACGGCCCGCGCGTTCGAAGTCTTCGGCAAGACCCCGTCACAGCAGGATCGCGTGCTGGTGGTGGGCGGGGGCAATGTCGGGCTGTCAGTGGCGCGCATGCTCGAAAACCAGCCCAACCGCGTGCGGGTCAAGATGATCGAGCGCGACCGTGCCCGCGCCGAGATCGCAGCCGACGCGCTGGTGCGCTCCATCGTGCTAAATGGGGACGGCATGGACAGCAACCTGCTGACAGAGGCCGGGATTGCCAAGACCGATGCGGTGTTGCTGCTGACAGATGATGATCGCACCAATCTGCTTGCGGCTGTTCGGGCGAAAGAGCTTGGCGCGCGCCAGACCATCTCGCTGATCAATGATCCCGGCATGGTGTCGCTGGCCGGTGCCATGGGCATCGATGCGCATATCAACCCGCGCGCGCTCACAGTCTCCTCTATCCTGCGCCATATGCGCCATGGGCGCGTGCGCTCGGTCTATCTGCTGGGCGACCGCGAGGCCGAAGTGATCGAGGCGCAGGTTCTGGGCACGTCACAACTCTCGAATGCGCGGGTGCGCGATATCGCCTTTCCCGAGGGCGCGCTGCTGATCGGGGTATCGCGACAGGGCGAGTTTCTGCGACCGAATGGCGACATGGTGCTGCGCGAGGGCGATCTGGTCGTGATCTTCGCGCTGACTGAAGATGTGCCCAAGGTCGACGAATTGCTGCAGGTTGCGGTCGAGTTCTTCTAGGTGGCGCAGCGGGCGATCAGAAAGCGGGACGCCAAGGCACGGAGCTTCGGGCCCACGCTGATCGTCGTTCTGATCCTTGCCACGGCGCTGGCCATGCTGCTGCCCGCCGCGGTTGGCTTCAGCCTGAGAGAACATGAGCTGGCGCGGCCCTTTCTTTATTCGGCCGGGCTTCTGGCAAGCATCGCGGCCCTGACCCATCTCGCTACGCGCGCCGGGTTGCGCGGGCGGCGCAGTGCGCTGTCCCATCCCTTTCCGATTCTGACGCTGAGCTTTCTGCTCCTGCCTGCATTGATGGCCATACCGATGACCGAGGCGTTGCCCGGGATGCGCTTTCTTGATGCCTGGTTCGAGATGCTCGCGGCCTTCACGACCACGGGCGCGAGCCTGCTTGAGGGCGAGGTCGGCCGCAGTCTGGACCTCTGGCGTGCGACTGTCGCCTGGGGCGGGGGATTGTTCACGCTTGTCACGATCACAGCGCTTCTCGTGCCGCTCAATCTGGGGGGTGCTGAGCTTTTTCGTGGCCAGATCGGCGGGTCGGTCCGGCTTTTGCATCCCGGGCTCGACTACACGTTGCAGGAAGAAGATGCTGATGCGAAGGCTCTACAAAGGCTGCGCGAGCAGGTTCGGGTGATCCTACCTGCCTATCTGGCCTTGACGCTGGGGCTCTGGGTGGCGCTCTCGATTCTCGGCAATCCACCTCTGATCGCGCTGATGCTGGCGATGTCCACGATGGCCACCTCCGGGATCATTCCGTCCGGGACCGAGTTTTCAGTGCCATCGGAGGTTCTGATCGCATGCTTCCTCATCCTGGCGCTCAGCCGCCGCCTATGGCCCGGCGCTGGCGTGTTTCACCAGCATGGCCTGCGCAAGCGCAACGATCCCGAACTCCTGCTGGCGCTGGGTATTCTCGGGCTTGTCGTTTCGGTGACCGCACTCGATGCCTTTCTGGGCCCGCAAGCGCGGTTTGCAGATCATCTGGCACATATCTGGGCGCACGGGTTCACGTCCCTGTCTTTTCTGACAACGACTGGTTTCATCAGCACAGCGAGCGGCGGTCTGGAGACTGTCTTTCCGGGGCCGTCCGGGATGGTCTTGCTCGGCCTCGCACTTTTCGGTGGCGGGGTTGCCACCACAGCAGGCGGGCTGAAACTGATGCGGGTGTTCAGCCTTGGCTGGCAGGCGCAGCGCGAAGTGGCAAAACTGCTGCATCCCGATAGTGTCGGCGGAGATGGGCCGCGATTGCGCAGTCTGCGGCGGGAGGGGGCCTTTCTGGCCTGGCTTTTCCTGATGGTGTTCATCCTGTCGCTGACCACGCTCACAGCCAGCCTCACCGTCGCGGGATTGTCGCTGGAAGATGCTGTCATATTCGCCACAGCCGCATTGACCACAACCGGACCGCTGGTGCAGATCGCGGCCTCCGAGCCCCTTGCCTGGTCGGCTCTGGGGTCCGCGGCAAAGGCGATCCTTGCCTTTGGCATGGTGCTGGGGCGGCTGGAGTTGCTGCTTTTGCTGTCGATTCTGTGGCGCAGGCTCGGCTGACAGGGACGGCTTGAAACAAAATTACACAACCCCTGCGATAAATCCATGTTCGGGGCTGGAAGTTTTCAGAAAGCCGCGACATACTCCCAAGATAGGGAGATAAGGCTCTCTGCGTAAATCAAACTCGCCACCAAAAAAAGGCAAACGCATGGCCAGCGATAAACAAAACCTGCAAGATGCATTTCTTAATCATGTGCGCAAGAACAAGGTTCCTGTCACGGTGTTTCTGATAAATGGGGTCAAGCTGCAAGGTGTCATCACCTGGTTTGACAATTTCTGCGTGCTGCTGCGCCGTGACGGGCAGAGCCAGCTTGTCTACAAGCACGCGATTTCGACCATCATGCCGGGCCAGCAGATTTCGCTCTATGAGGGCGAAAGCTGAGCCGCGCATGGCGGTCGACCCTCGTATTCATGGCGATGATCCGGATGCCGGTCTGACCCGCGCGCTGGTATTGCATCCTGATATCAAGACGCAACACAGCCCGCGCGATCCGGATCTTGCGCTGGAAGAGGCAGTGTCGCTTGCGCATGCGCTTCCCGGGCTGGAGATTGTCGGGTCTGCTGTCGTGCGGCTGCCCAGGGCACATCCCGGGATGCTGTTCGGCTCAGGCAAGGTCGAGGAGTTGGGTACGCAGATCAAGGACGCTGACATCGCCCTTGTTCTTGTTGACGGGCCGGTGACCCCTGTTCAGCAACGCAATCTGGAACGCGCCTGGAAGGTAAAGCTCCTCGATCGGACCGGGCTGATCCTCGAGATTTTCGCGGATCGGGCGCGCACCCGCGAAGGCGTGCTGCAGGTCGAGTTGGCTGCGCTCAGCTACCAGCGCACGCGCCTGGTGCGCGCCTGGACGCATCTGGAGCGCCAGCGCGGTGGGCTCGGATTTGTCGGCGGTCCCGGCGAAACGCAGATCGAGGCGGACCGTCGCGCGATCGACACGCAGATGGTGCGCCTGCGTCGCCAACTGGACAAGGTCGCCAAGACGCGCGAATTGCACCGCGCGGCACGGCGCAAGGTTCCCTTCCCGGTGGTGGCGTTGGTTGGCTATACCAATGCGGGCAAATCCACGCTTTTCAATCGTCTGACCGGTGCGGAAGTCATGGCGAAGGACATGCTCTTCGCCACGCTCGACCCGACAATGCGGGCCGTGCGCTTGCCGACCGGCAAGGAAGTCATTCTTTCAGACACAGTGGGGTTCATCTCGGACCTGCCGACCCAGTTGGTCGCAGCCTTTCGGGCGACGCTGGAGGAGGTTCTGGAGGCTGATCTGATCGTGCATGTGCGCGACATCGCGCATCCCGAGACCGAGGATCAGGCGCGCAATGTGCAGGAAATACTCGCCGATCTGGGTGTTGCTTCGGACACGCCCTCAATCGAGTTATGGAACAAGGCCGATCTGTTGTCGCCCGAGCAGCATAATGCCCTGCTAAGTCGTGCAGAGGCAAGCGACGCTGTCTTTCTGGGCTCTGCGGTAAGTGGCGAAGGGCTCGCAGGTCTGTTCGATCAACTCACCATGCAACTTGACGACACGCGTCATGAGGAGACCCTGCATCTCGATTTTGCCCAAGGTCGCGCCCGCGCGTGGCTTTACGGACAGGCAGTGGTGGTGGAAGAGCGCGAGGGCGAGGGTGGCCTGCATCTGCGGGTAAACTGGACGGACAGGCAAAAACGCGCGTTTCGGCGACTTGTCTAGAGACGCTGCTGCCCGGGACAGTGACAGATGCTGACACTGGAGTGCCCAGAAAACGACATGATCCGGAAATATTGGTAAACAAAATCTTAACCAAGGCGGATGTCTGGTGGCGCCAGCGTCCGGGAAGGGCAAGAAGCGCAATGAATATGGCATTCAACTTTGTTCCCGAGGCTTCGTCAGCAACCTCCGCAACCTTGAGCCTGCCTGACCCGATGGCGGAAAAATACGACACCATACTGTATCTCGTGCGCCAGACGACAGGGGCCAGTCATGTGGTTGTCCAGCTCGATGGTGCTCCGGTTCAGCCGGTGCCGCACGATCTGGCCTGCATACAGGTGCCGATCGTGCATCAGGGCAAGCGCATCGGGTTGCTGCGTGCATTCGCCAATGAATTCGCCTCGGGCGCGTCGCACCTCCTGGCCGGTTTTGCGATCCTCGTGGCCGAGCATCACGCGCTCTGGTCAGTTGCGCATTGCGATATGTTGACCCGCGCGCTGACGCGGCGCGCTTTCATGGGCGATCTTGGCCGCGCGGTCGCCACCTGGCAGCGCAGCGCAACTCCCTGCAGCCTGATCATGTTCGACCTGGATCATTTCAAGCAGATCAATGACACACATGGGCACGCGCTCGGCGACTCTGTCTTGCGGGCGGTCACGCATGTGGTGCAATCAGAGTTGCGCCCGGCCGACCGGCTCGGGCGTCTGGGCGGTGAGGAGTTCGCGGTACTGCTGCTGGTCGATGCAGAAGCCGCAGTCGAGATTGCCGAACGCTTGCGTCGCGTGATCGAGGGCACCACCTTACGCGAATTCCCGCATATCGAATTCACTGCGAGCTTGGGTGTTGCGACCTGCAGTCCCGAGATAAATTCGCGCGAAGCCTTGATCGATACGGCGGACGCCTATCTCTACGAGGCGAAAAGAGAGGGACGCAACCGAGTGAAAGGGGCGGTGAGCGTCCTGGAGCTGGACCAGCTCGACTGAGCCATACTGCTGCGCAGATTGCAGGAAATTGTCCTGATTGTGCATTTGGGGCTTTGAATGGCCTGCAAGACTCCATAAGTATCTGTTGAAAGACTGCGTAACGAAGCCGGTTTGCGCAGGAAAGGGAGAAACGCATGCTGAACAATATTGGTCCCGCAGGTTTCATCATCATCGCGATCGTCATTCTCGTGCTGTTCGGGCGCGGGAAAGTGGCCGGGTTGATGGGCGAAGTCGGCAAAGGCATCACCTCGTTCAAGAAGGGCCTGAAGGACGGGTCTGAAGAGATCGAAAAATCTTCGGATGACGCGACCGAGACGGCACGCGACATCACGCCTGAGCACGACAAGGACAAAGCCTGAGTCTTTAGCCGCAGCTCCCGACAGGTCAAGCGAGGGCTAACCGGCTTGACAATCGCGGGTGTGAAAGGGTTGTGATGTTTGATCTCGGCTGGACAGAGCTGATGGTGATCGGCATCATCACGTTGATCGTGGTCGGCCCCAAGGATTTGCCGAAGATGTTTCGCAGCCTTGGTCAATTCACCGCGAAAGCGCGCGCGATGGCGCGCGAATTCCAGCGCGCGATGGATGACGCCGCGGATGCAAGTGGCGTGAAAGACGTCGCCAAGGATTTGCGCAAGGCGACTGACACCAAAGGCATGGGCTTTGACGATCTCGACAAGATGCGCAACTGGGATCCTCTGGAGGATGAGGAAGATCAGAGTGGCACTGGAACCGCTGGGAAGGTGAAGTCGAAAAAATCGTCGCAGCCCAACGCCAATGCGCCGGAAATGTCTGAGAGCGAGGCCGATGGCAAGGCGCGCATCGCAGCCGATATGGAGAGGTTGCGCAAGGAGCGCGCCGACCGCAGCAATGGTAAAGCCCAGTCGACCGCAGGCGAGGGTGCTCAGGACAAGCGCGGCACAGATGCGAGAAACGCATGAGCAGTTCCCAGTCCAAGGATGAAATCGACGACAATAGCGCGCCGCTGATCGAGCATCTGGCTGAGTTGCGTACGCGCCTGATCAAGTCCGTCTTCGCATTTGTGGTGGGGATGGTCATCTGCTTCACCGTCGCGACCCCGATCTTCAATTTCCTGACCGCGCCGTTATGTGATGCGCTCGCCTTGCGCGGGCAGGATTGCGACCTGATCTTCATCAGCCCGCAAGAGGGCTTCTTCGTTGCGATCAAAGTGTCGCTCCTGGGCGGCTTCATGCTGTCGTTTCCGGTGATCGCGCACCAGATGTGGCGCTTTGTGGCTCCGGGGCTCTATCGGTCAGAAAAAAGCGCGTTTCTGCCCTTTCTGGTGGCCTCGCCCTTCATGTTCTTCCTCGGCGCGTCCTTCGCGTTCTACGTTGTTACCCCGCTGGCCTATAACTTCTTCCTCGGCTTTCAGCAGTTCGGCGCGGGCGGCGAAGTGGTTGAGGGCGTGCCTGGGGCCGCGCCGCTTTCCGTTGTGTTTCAGGGCTCGGCGCAAGCCTATCTGAACCTGACGATCAAGTTCATCGTGGCGTTTGGGCTGTGTTTCCAGCTCCCCGTTCTGCTCACCCTGATGGGGAAGGCGGGTCTGGTGTCGGAGGCCGGGCTGCGCGCAGGGCGGAAATGGGCGATCGTGGGCATTCTGGTCCTTGCCGCACTCGTCACGCCGCCGGATGTCATCACGCAGATTATTCTCTTCGCGGTTGTCTATGGCCTTTATGAAATCTCGATCCGGCTGGTCGCGCGGGTGGAGAAGAAGCGCAAGGAACAATTGCGTCGCGAAGGGCTTCTCGATGATGATGACGAGCTTTACGAGGATGAGCTGGAAAGCGAGAAATGACCACGCCGCCCGAGGCTGAGAGCCTGCGCCGCATCGCCGAGGCGCTGGAGCGCCTCTCGCCGCCTGCCTTCGCCATGCCCGATTTTGCAGATGCCGACGCCTTCGTGTGGCATGTCTCCCCGGATCACTTGCAGCCGGTTGCGCAAGTCAACCGCGTGGCGCTGGATCTGCTGGTGGGCATTGATCGGGCACGCGATACGCTCGTGGCCAATACGCTGCAATTCGCGCGCGGGTTTCCTGCGAATAATGCGCTGCTATGGGGGGCGCGGGGGATGGGAAAATCCTCGCTGGTCAAGGCGGTGCATGCGCATGTTCTGGAGCGCGCGCCCGATTGCGCCCTCAAGCTGGTGGAGATCCAGCGCGAGGATCTTCCCAGCATCGGGCGGCTCATGCAGCATCTGCGCGCCTCCTCCGCTCGGTTCGTTTTGTTTTGTGACGATCTGTCTTTCAGCCATGACGATCAGCATTACAAATCGCTCAAGGCCGTGCTCGATGGCGGGGTCGAAGGGCGGCCCGAGAATGTGGTGCTCTATGCGACCTCCAACCGGCGCCATCTGATGCCCCGCGACATGATCGAGAACGAGCGCTCTTCGGCGATCTCGCCGTCCGAGTCGGTCGAGGAGAAAGTGTCGCTGTCCGATCGGTTCGGGCTCTGGCTTGGATTTCACCCCTGCGGCCAGGATGAGTTCCTGGCGATGATCGACGGCTATTGCGCGGTCTATGGGCTGCGGATTGATCGCGACCGCTTGCGCGCCGAGGCAATCGAGTGGCAGGCCACGCGCGGCAGCCGCTCGGGGCGGGTCGCATGGCAGTTTTTCACGGATCTGGCCGGGCGCGAGGGCGTTCGAATTTAGGCGTGAGACGCACATGGTTTGCAGTGCCGGAAATCTTCGGTTTGCCCATGGGTCGCGGTCCTACAACGCTTGACAGGCCGCCCGCTTTCCCCCATAACACGCGCACCGTTCGGGCAAGGGGTCCGCGCGGATCTCATTATTTGCCCGCATAGGGCACGCCGCCCGAGGCACATAACGCCTGATCACGCATCAGGGGCCACAGGGCGCGGCAACGCATAAAAAGGAACAGACCGATGTTTGCGGTTCTGAAAACAGGTGGCAAGCAATACCGCGTGCAGGCAGGCGATCTGCTGCGCGTGGAGCGCATTGCCGCACAGGCTGGCGAGAAAGTCCAGTTCAACGAGATTCTCATGATCGGCGGCGACAGCCCCGTGATAGGCACGCCCGTCATCGAAGGCGCAGGCGTGCAAGCCGAAGTGGTCGACCAGATCAAGGCCGACAAGGTGATCCATTTCGTCAAGCGCCGCCGCAAGCACAGCTCGCAGCGCACCAAGGGCCACCGCCAGAAGCTGACACTCCTGCGCGTGACCGATATCCTGACCTCGGGCGCAGACGCGTCGGGCGTGAAGGAAGCGATCGGCACGGGTTCGGTTTCGGGCTTTGCCATTGAGGCTGCAGCGCCTGCACCGGCTCCGAAGAAAGCCGCCAAGGCCGACGACGCGCCTGCGATCGAGGGAGTCAAACCTGCGAACCTGCTGACCGAGGCCCGCGACGGGCAGCCGGACGATCTCAAGAAGATTTCCGGCGTCGGCCCGAAGCTCGAAGGTCTGCTGCACCAGAACGGGGTGTTCCATTTTGATCAGATCGCAGCTTGGACTCCGGCCGAGATTGCCTATATGGATGATAAATTGTCGTTCAAAGGCCGTATCGAGCGCGATGGGTGGATCGATCAGGCCAAACAATTCGCAGCCGAGAAGGAGTAACCCCTCATGGCACACAAGAAAGCAGGCGGGTCCTCCCGCAACGGACGCGACTCTGCCGGGCGCCGTCTTGGCGTGAAGCTCTATGGCGGTCAGCATGCGATTTCGGGCAACATCATCGTGCGCCAGCGCGGCACCAAGCATTGGCCGGGCGACGGCGTCGGCATGGGGCGTGATCATACGCTCTTTGCGCTCAACGAAGGTCGCGTGGTGTTCACCAAAGGCCTGAAAGGGCGCAGCTTTGTATCAGTAATGCCGATGGAAACCGCCGCCGAGTAGCCGAAGTTTTACATTTGAGTTGTAGGACAGGGTCGGCTCTCTCGCCGGCCCTGTCGCTTTTGTGCTATCTTGCCGGATGCGGGGGAGTGTCGAGGCAAGAGGCAGCATCGAGGGGCCGGAATTTCCGGCTGGAGGAGTATTATGAGTTACGACAACGATATACGGGCCGATCAGCCCATTCTGACCACGCCGCGTCTGATCCTGCGGCCTTTGCAGGTCTCTGACTCTGCACTTCTCGCGCTTTATACAGGTGACAGACGCGTTGCAGAGGGCACACGCTCGATCCCGCACCCGCTGCCGCCAGGGGCGACCGAGCAATTCATCGACCGTGCCACGGCCTCGGCACGCGATGAGGATGTCTGGGTGCTTGATGGCTCAACCTCGGGTGCGTCCTCGGTGATGGGGCTCCTGTCGCTCAAGCCGCTGGACCGCCAGCAAAGCCAGATCGGCTTCTGGGTTGCGCCCGCCTTCTGGAATGCGGGCTTCGCCTCCGAGGCGGTACGCGCGGTCATCGACGCCAATCCGCACGAGGCGCGCACATTGTTCGCCGAAGTGTTTCAGGACAATGCCGCATCGGCGCATGTGCTAACCAATGCGGGGTTCGACTATCTGGGCGATGCCGAGGCCTATTCGGTCGCCCGCCGTGCCACTGTGCCGACATGGACCTATATCCGGCGGATGTAGTGGGCGCGGGCTTGCCGTTGCCGCTAAAGCTCTGTCACAGCACATTTGCGGGGCTGCATCTGCGCAGATTATCAATCGCCGATGCAGCGACCTTCCATGCGGCTGTCACAACGCCCGAGATCGGACGCATGTTGACCATGTTCCCGGCGTATTGGTCCCTGACCGAGGCTGAAAGTCATATCCGCGCGCTTGCCCCGCGCGAGAGCGCACCGTTTCGGTTGGCCATTGATCCGGGCGATGGGCGGTTTCTGGGCGCGGTCGGTCTTGTTCGAGCAGAGCCTGCGGAACTCTCCTTCTTCCTGGTCCCCGAGTGTCAGGGAAAGCGAGTGATGCAGGCAGCCTTGGCAGGGTTTGTGCCGATGCTGTTTCGGCAGTTCGACCTGCCTGCGCTCCACGCCCAAGCCTATCATGACAATCCTGCATCGATGGCGTTGCTGCGTAGGGCGGGGTTCGTCGAGACCGGGACGCAGGTCGGCACTTGTTCGGCGCAGCGCACCGGGGCTGAAACCTTGCACAGGTTCGTGCTGAAACGCGCCTGATTTCAAGGCAGGCGGGGATGGTGGCTTGCTGGGCCCTCGACCTTCCCCATATCTCTGTTACATTATTCTCACACCAGAGACAGGCACGCCATGCACAGACCGATTGTTGGAATCATTGGCAATTCATACCTGATCAACGATCAATACCCGGCGCATGCGGGCGGGACGATGAATTCCGAGGCGGTGGCCGAGGTCTCAGGGTGCCTGCCGCTTCTCATCCCCTCTGACCCGCGTCTTGTCTCGGTTTCGGAATTGCTCGATGTCTGTGACGGCTTCCTGCTGACAGGCGGGCGCCCGAATGTGCACCCCGAAGAATATGGTGAAGCCGAAACGCCCGCCCATGGTGCGTTCGACCGCGCGCGCGACGCGATCGCGCTGCCACTGGTGCGCGCCTGTGTCGAGCGCGGGCAGCCCTTTTTCGGGGTCTGTCGCGGTTTTCAGGAAGTGAATGTCGCAATGGGGGGCACGCTGCATCCCGAAATTCGCGACCTGCCGGGGCGGATGAACCACCGCATGCCGCCCGATGGCTCTCTGGAAGAGAAATTCGCGCTACGCCACAAGGTTCGCTTCGTGCAGGATGGTGTCTTTCACAAATTGATGGGCGCGCAGGAAGTCATGACCAACACATTGCACGGGCAGGGCGTGAAGACGCCGGGCCAGCGCATTGTCATCGACGGGCATGCGCCCGATGGCACGCCCGAGGCGATCTATGTGGAGGGCGCGCGGGGCTTCACGCTCTCGGTGCAGTGGCACCCTGAATGGCAGGCGGGTCAGGACCCGGTGTCGCGACCGCTCTTCGAGGCGTTCGGCGAAGCGGTACGCGGCTGGGCCCGCGAGCGCGCGCCTTGGGCGATGAGTGCCTGATGCGCGTTTTTGCCCCGCATATCCAGGGGCGTTCGGGGATATGCCGCGCCAGCCGCAGGTTGCCGAAGAGGAGATCACTCAGATCATCTCCTTTCTCCGTGCGCTGCAAAGAGCGAACGGTATTGAGTGAACGTCGTGATCAGACCACGACCACGCGTGTCCCGGTCGGCACACGTTCATAAAGATCGATCACATCCTGCTGCAGCATCCTGAAACATCCCGAAGAGGCAAAGCGCCCGATCGAGCGCCATTCTGGCGTGCCATGGATGCGGTAGCCCTGATCGACGCCATCGCTCATCAGATAGAGCGCCCGCGCGCCCAGTGGATTGCTGGGCCCACCGGGCTGGCCGTCTTTCCACCGCTCCAGGTGCGGTTCGCGTTCGATCATCTCGGGCGGCGGCGTCCATGTCGGCCAGCGTGCCTTGCGATAGACGACCGCCTCGCCGGTCCAGTCGAACCCCTCGCGCCCGACGGACAGGCCATAGCGCAGTGCATATCCATCCTCGAGCAGCAGATAGAGCAGACGGTTCTGATTTTCGATGATGATCGTGCCCGGCTCTTCCTCGGTTTCATAGCGCACGATCTGGCGGTGCAGGAATTCGGGTATCTGCTCGAGATCGACCGCGGTCAAACGATGTGGCCCATCACGACGACTGCTATAGTCGATAGGCTCCAGATCGGGCGGGGGCGTAGGCGTCATGCCCGGCATGCAGGCCGAGAGTGCGAGCGCACTGCCGGAGGCAGCGAGCAATTTGCGGCGCGTGAGATCAGGCATCTTGGGCTTTCTGTTGCGTGACAAAATACCTAGCACAGATTTCTTAACAAACACATGCCGGCTGCTGTGCCCAACTCAGACAGAGATCACCCGGGTTCCGTTCGGCACGCGGCCATACAGGTCGATCACATCCTGATTGACCATGCGGATACAGCCGGAAGACACGTATTGCCCGATCAGCCACCACTCATA
Organism: Paracoccaceae bacterium; assembly: GCA_003567315.1. Classification (GTDB taxonomy): domain Bacteria; phylum Pseudomonadota; class Alphaproteobacteria; order Rhodobacterales; family Rhodobacteraceae; genus Roseinatronobacter. The sequence continues at coordinate 16,519 of PWZT01000037.1, read as the reverse complement.
GGTGCCGTGAATGCGGTAGCCCCGGTCCACGCCGCCCGATTGCAGATAGAGCGCGCGGGCACCGAGCGGGTTGCGCCCGCCGCCGGGCATGCCGCCTGCATATTGCGCAAGGCTCGGATCCTCGCGGATCATGCGGGCGGTCGGGGTCCATGTGGGCCAATGCGCGCGCCGATAGATCACGCCGCGCCCGCGCCAGGTCCGTCCCTCACGACCCACGGCGATCCCGTAGCGCAGCGCCGCCGTGTCGGAGAGGATCAGGTAGAGATGGCGCGTGCGGTTGTCGATCACGATCGTGCCGGGGCGATGGCGGCTGGAATATTCCACGACCTGACGATGGAACTCGGGCGGTATGATGCTCATGCCCGTGGCGCGCAGAACGCGTGCCCCGTCCATGCGTTCCTCGTAAGAGATCGGCTCGATCCCGTAGAGATCGGCAAGGGGCGAGAGCGGCTCGGCCCGCGTTGTGGCGATGGGGCGACCATCCTCGGTGAATCTTGGCTCGGGCCGGGTGGTGGAGGCCGTTTGGGTCGCATCGCAGCCGGAAAGCGCCATCAGCCCTGCGGCGCCGGAGGAGGACAAGAAAAGTCTTCGAGATATGTCAGTCATTTTGCAACCTGTTGGGGTTGCCTGATTTTTCCTGCCTCAAGGCTGGTAGCTTAGGCCAGGCTTGCGGCCGAGGCAAAGCGCCATGTGTTACCCGCGTTCCTGTTTTGGGCAGGTTGTTGCCAATGCGCCACCCGAGCCCGCTCAGCGCGGCAGGCTGGCCGCGTCGCGCGCAAGCTCGGTGATGGCCTGCCAATCGGCTGCGTCAAGTGCGGCTTTCGGGGCGATCCAGCTCCCACCCACGCAGGCGACATTCGGCAGCGACAGATAATCGGGCGCGCGTTCAGGCGTGATGCCACCGGTGGGGCAGAACGTGACCTGCGGCAAGGGGCCTGCAATGGACTTGAGCGCAGCCGCCCCGCCAATCGCTTCTGCCGGAAAGAATTTCTGCACGCTGTAGCCCTGTTCCAGCAAGGCCATGATCTCGGAACAGGTCTGCGCACCGGGCAGCAGCGGCATGTTGTTGAGGCGCGCCGCATCGAGGATCGTGGGCGTTGCACCCGGCGAGACAGCGAAGCGCGCCCCGGCCTCGCGCGCGGCCTCCATCTGCCGCCCATCGAGCACTGTGCCAGCCCCGACGACGGCTCCGTCGACCTCTGCCATCGCGCGGATTGCCTCGATTGCGCAATCCGTGCGCAAGGTGATCTCGAGCACCGGCAGGCCGCCTGCGACAAGCGCCTGCGCGAGCGGGACCGCTTGCGCGATGTCATTGATCACCAGCACCGGAATGACCGGGGCGATCTGGCACAGGTTGAGCGCATGCTGGCTCTGCTCGGCGGGGGTCATGTGCGGGCTCCGGATATAGGTAGCGCAAACGGAGTTATACCAGCCCAACGCGTTGCCGCAAGACGATCACAATTTCACCTATTGCAGGTGGCGCATTGGGTCTACGCTGTTCATTCCGTCGCGGATCTCGAAATGCAGGAAACTGGGGTCTCCCGCGCGGACGCGCCCGATCCTCTGGCCCTGCGAAACTCTGTCCCCGCGAGATATTGTGAGGTCTTCGAGTTGGGCGTAGACCGACAGCAGCCCGTTATCGTGCTGGATGACCACGACCGGAACATTGTTCGTGTCCTCCGTAATGGCTGCCACGCGACCTGCGGCGGCGGCGCTGACAGCAGTTCCAGCACTCGCTGCGATTCCGATCCCCTCGTTGCGTCCTTGCTGATAGGCGCGAATGATCCGGCCATCGACCGGCATGACGAAGCCGCGCGCTGCCGCATCGCTGCGCTCTTCGGCCAACCCGGGCGAATCGGGGCGGGCTTCCTGGGCTGCGGCTTCGGCTTCTTCCGCGGGGGGCTCGGGAGGTGGCAGTGGCGCCGAGGCGCTGGGCGGTGTTGGAGTCGGGCTGCCTGCGCCTGGGCGGGTGGTCTCGGGCTCGCGCTCGGGTTCAGGAGCGGCTGTGCGCTCCTGCGCGGCGCGTTCCGGCGCGGGCTGCCGCGCCACCGGGATCATCAGCACCTGCCCTTCGCGCACCCTCATTTCCGGGTCGAGGCCGTTCCACTCGGCCAGTGCGCGCGGCGCGACATTGTAAAGCCGCGCGATCTGGAAGGCTGTCTCACCGCGTTCAACACGGTGCTGGCGGGGCTGTTCTGCGGCGGGCTGTGTATCGCGGCTGGGTTGCGGTGCGGGCGGTCGCGTACCTTCAGCGCGCGAAATCGCCGAATCGGCCAGCGTCGAGATCTCGATGGCTGCGCTGTCGCGGCCGTCCTCCGCTTCCAGTTTGCGCGGCAGCGCAAGCACCTCGCCTGCGCGTAATGTGGTCTCCGGTGTCAGGGCGTTGAAGCGCGCCAATTCGCTTTCGCTCATGCCGATGCGCTGAGCCACGGTCGCGACTGTGTCATCGCGTCGCGCGACCACAACCTGATAATCGGGATAGGTGATGACGCCCCGAGCATCCGCGCGCGGGCGCGCCGCCGTGGCCTGCCGCGCCGCCTCGGAGGTCGAGAAGCCGTTATCAGCGCGGCGCATGTCGAGGTCGAAATCGCCGCAGGCCGAAAGCGCGATCGCAGCCGTGCTGCAAAGCAGGATCGTTCGGGAAAATGCAAACATCTTTACTGCCCTCTTCAGGCGCTCTGCCACGGTTCACCCGCAGTTATCTTGATCACCCTGCCTTACTGGCCGAGCCCTTCGACCAGCGGGACAAAGCGCACAGCGCGCAATTCCTCATACTCATACCCGTCTTCATTCCGCGTCACGCGGATCAGTTGCTGCACAGTGTCGGACTGCCCCACCGGCACGACCATGATACCCCCCACGCGCAACTGCGCCAAGAGGGGGCCGGGGGGGTCTTCGGCCGCTGCAGTCACGATGATGCGATCAAACGGGGCGATATCGGGCAGGCCGTGGCTGCCATCGGTGACCATCGCCGTGATATTCGTCAGACCCAGTTCATCGAACAGCCGCTGAGCATCGCGCGCGAGCGTGCGGTGACGCTCCACCGTGTAGACGCGACGGGCAAGCTGGCTGAGGATTGCGGCCTGATAGCCCGAGCCGGTGCCGATCTCTAGAACCTTGTCGCGCGGTCCGACCTGCAGCGCCTCGGTCATCAGCGCCACGACCGAAGGCTGGCTGATAGTCTGCCCGCAGGCGATCGGCAATGGCATGTCCTCATAGGCGCGATCCGCGAATATACCGGTGACAAAGGCTTTGCGGTCGATTTTCTCCATCGCTGACAACACGCGCGCATCCGTGACGCCGCGCGAGCGGATCGTGTAGATGAAGCGCATGCGCGCCTCGGTCTGATCCTCAGTCTCGCTCATTCAAGCGCCTTTCGTACATCGTCGAGCGCGTCATGCGCTGTCAGATCGGCCCGCATGGGCGTGATGGAGATATAGCCCTCCAGATTGACCGCCGCATCCGTGCCCGGCGCTGTGGGCAGGTGTTGCGGCCCGCCGGTGATCCAGAGAAACTTGCGGCCCGAGGGCGATATATGCGGCTTGACGCCAAAGAAAGTGTCCTTGCGGTAGCCTTGTGGCGCGACCTTGAGCCCCTTGACTTCATCGCGGCCCAAGGGCGGGAAATTTACATTGTAGAACAGCCGGTAATCGCCCTGATCCCAGAGGGCATTCTGCAACAGGCGTTCGACGACTGCCTGCCCGTGCCCGATGGCAGCGTCAAACAGCGAGGGCAACTCCTCACTTTTCGGCCCCATATATTGCGAGAGTGCAATGGCGGGCACGCCCTGAAGCGCCGCTTCCATCGCCCCGCCGACAGTGCCCGAATACATCACGTTCTCAGCCGAATTGTTGCCCCGGTTCACGCCCGAAAGCACCAGATCGGGCCGCGCGCCCTGCAACACGTCATAAAGCCCGGCGAGCACGCAATCTGCGGGCGAGCCCTCGGCCGCATAGCGCCGCGGCCCCAGTTTCGCGATCATGGTGGGGTGGGTGTAGCTGATGCAATGACCGACCCCGGATTGCTCGAAGGCCGGCGCCACGACCCAGACCTCGCCCTCGGGGCCGACAACGGCCTGCGCGATCTCTTCCAGCACCGCGAGCCCCGGTGCATTGATACCATCATCATTGGTCACGAGAATGCGCATTTGGCCCCCTTTCGCCTGCCCGAATGCTTAGTGCAGCGGTCAATGGGGGGCAAGTGGGTCAGCTTGCATAAACCGGATCGCGCGGCAGATTGGGCGATGCCAGCGCGGGCTTGTGCTGTCGTTCTGCCACGCTTTCATGCACGAGTGCGGCGTCCGGCACGAAGCGCCGGCGCCAGAGCGGCAGATACAGGCCGGAAAGTCCTGAATAAGGCATGCCGCGCGCCCTGCGGCGCGGGACCAGGCCGGTCAGCAGCCAGGCGAGGCTGAGCGATTCCTGCGCGCGCGCCATTGGATCGGGGGCGACGTAACGATCAGACGGCGCATCGCCCTGTCGGCCCAGAACCAGCCGGTCCACGGTCGTCTGCCGGTAATGGATACCGAACCCTTTGGTCTCGCGGATCATCCAGTCCAGCGCGACTTTCCCCAGCGCGGCCTGATGTTCCGGATAGCCACCGCCGACATCCGCATGAACACCCGCAAACCACATCTCGCGAAGGTCCTGCGCAACGCCGCGTCCGCGCTCGAAGCGATTGCCGTAAAACCGCTGTCCATCGGGCCAGAGCAGCGGCTGGTACAGCGCGCGACGTTCGTCAAGCGCCACGGCATGGCGTATCGCGGCCACTGAAGGATTGATACTGGTGCTGGCATGCGCGCGGAACCTTGGCCCGCTCTGGCCCCATTCGAAGACCGAACTCACAGTGTCAAAGAGGCCCATCAGCGTGATCGGCACGAAATCGGGCCGCAACACGCGATACCAGAGGTTCATCTCATCCCAGTCGCCCTTGGCACCGGGTCGCTCGGCCACGCCCTTGTAGGCGCGATACGCCTGATCGAGCAGGTTGAGATGACGCGGCGCCATCAGGCCGAAGGCGTTGAGGAACCCCGCCAGCACCCTTGCCGTGTAGGCCCCGCGCGAGAAGCCGAACATCACCACCCGGTCGCGCGGCTGCACGCGCCGCCCGTTGCGTTTGCCAGTGTCGTAATTCTCCACCAGAAAGCGATAACCGGCCTTCACATTCGCATCGAGCCCCCAGCCCGTCGCGCGGTCGAATGCTTCGCGCATGCGCTGGCGTGCATGCAGGAGTGTGTCCTCGCCTCCGAACGTGCCGACACCGGGGCTGTACCAGGCAAGCTGGCGCTCGGATTTCTCCAGACAGCCATAAAGGCGCAGGATGTTGCTGCGATTGGCTTTGACTGTATTGGCCGTGCCATCGAACAGCAGAATGATGGTCTTGGTCATGTGCGTTCCTCTTGCGCGCATCTTAGCGGTAATCTGCGCTTGCGTCACGATGGGCGGCTGACTATGTGCGGGATCACGCGGAAGGTCGGATGACCGCGGCGCCTGGAAGGGCGTCGAGGAAAGTCCGGGCTCCATGAGGCAAGGGTGCCGGGTAACGCCCGGCCGGGGCAACCCGAGGGAAAGCGCCACAGAAAACAGACCGCCCAGCCGCACCGGCTGCGCCGAGCTGGCTGGGTAAGGGTGAAACGGTGGGGTAAGAGCCCACCGCGGGACGGGCAACCGATCCCGGCACGGCAAGCCCCACCCGGAGCAATGCCGAATAGGGACTTCGCGCGGGCGCGATCCGGCTCCCGGATATTCCCGCAGGGCCGCCTCAGCCCGAAGTCCGGGTTGGCAGCTCGAGCCCTGTGCGCAAGCGCAGGGCCAGATGAATGGTCATCACCGGGGCTCCCCGGAACAGAACCCGGCTTACAGACCTTCCGCGTCTTTCCGCCCCCATGCGCCAGAAAACGCGCGCAACCCGGTTGACATGCGCCTGCGCGCAGGTAGAAGGCAGGTTCAGAATTCACGGGTCATAGGCCGCGCCGCGCGGCCTCGCCCGGTGCAGGAGACAGACCATGGCAAAGCCGACCACCATCAAGATTCGCCTGAACTCGACCGCAGGCACCGGGCATTTCTACGTCACCAAGAAAAACGCCCGCACCATGACCGAGAAGTTCTCGATCCGGAAATACGACCCCGTCGCGCGCAAGCATGTCGAATACAAGGAAGGCAAGATCAAGTAATCCTGCCCCAGTTTGTGACCTGAAAAGCCGCACCCGCAAGGGTCGCGGCTTTTTCTTGCGCCCGCCCTACGCGCCCCCCGCCAGCGCCGCGCGGATACGGTCGCGCAGGGCTGTGGCCGTTCCGTGGTCATAGGGCATGTGCTCGGGGTCATAGACCTCCAGCGCCGCCTCGACATGCGCCAGCGCCGCGCGCAGATGCGGGGCGGGGTCGGTGCAGGTGTCGTGCTGGGCGAGAGCCTCATAAACCTCCGCCAGATTCTCCTGCGTCATGGCCCAGTCCACCGGGTGATCGGCGCGGGTGCGGACCTCCAGCGCTTTGCTATAAGCCTCGACCGCCTGTCCCAGCCGCGCCGCGCCCTCCGGCCCGCCGGTGCGGCTGCCCTGCTCACGGAGTGCTGCGCCGAGGTTGTTCTGCGTCGTGGCCCAGTGCACCGGGTGATCGGCGCGGGTGTAGACCTCCTGTGCTGCGCGGTAGGCATCGACCGCCTGTCCCAGCAGCGCCGTGCCCTTTGGCCCGCCGGTGCGACTGCCCTGCTCCGAGAGTGCATTGCCAAGGTTGTTCTGTGTCATGGCCCAGTCCACCGGGTGATCGGCGCGGGTAGTGACCTCCAGCGCCGCACGGTAGGCATCGACTGCCTGTCCCAGCAGCGCCGCGCCCTCCGGCCCGCCGGTGGGGCTGCCCTGCGCCCGTAGCGCCGCGCCGAGGTTGTTCTGCGTTATGGCCCATTGCACCGGGTGATCGGCGCGGGTGCGGACCTCCAGCGCTGCGCGATAGGCATCGACCGCCTGTCCCAGCAGCGCCGCGCCCTCAGGCCCGCCGGTGCGACTTCCCTGCGCCCAAAGTGCCCCGCCGAGGTTGTTCAGCGTCATGGCCCAGTCAACCGGGTGATCGGCGCGGGTGAGGACTTCCAGCGCAGCACGACAGGCCTCGACCGCCTGTCCCAGCAGCTTCTCGCCCTCTGGCCCGCCCGTGCGCTCGCCTTGGACCGAGAGTGCATTGCCCAGGTTGTTCTGCATCATGGCCCAGTCCACCGGGTGATCGGCGCGGGTGCCGACCTCCAGCGCCGCGCGATAGGCCTCGACCGCCTGTCCCAGCAGCGCCGCGCCCTCCGACCCGCCGGTGCGGCTGCCAAGTTCCTGATAGCCGATGGCCTGCGAATTCATCCCCGCCCCCCAGAGCCAGGCATCGGCCTGCAGCAGATCATCGCTAAGCACCGGGGCGAGCAGGTCAATCCCGCGTGCGATCCCCGACCCGCCATAGCGCAGCCCGTGGTTTCGCAATATCGCGAAATATTGCAAAATCCGCCGCCGCGCGGGTTCCAGCGGGTCGATGGGTCGGAGGCTGTCGGCTGCGCTGGAAAGCAGCGTAAAGGCCTGATCGACCCGCCCGCGCAGCAGGGCGGTCTCGGCGCGCAATTCGGCGGTTTTCGCGGCTTCCTCCAACTCGACCTGATGCACGCGCTCCAGCAGCATCTCGACCTCTTCGAAGCGGCCCGCGTCAAACGCCGCCTGCGCTGCCCCTTTCAGGTTCGAGAGTTGTTTCATCGTCTCGGGGATGGCCGCGATCTCGCGGCGCAGCGCGCGCCAGTCCTCGGCGCGTTTCTCCAGTTCGCGCCGCAGGGCGGTGTCGGTCATCCCCTCGGGCTGTGGAATGTCGAAGCGGTCGGCCACCGCCACAAGCTCGGGGCGTGTGGCATTCGGCAGTTTGTCGAGCAGCGCTGCGAATTGGCCGGGCAAAAGCTCGATCTTCTTGGCCACCTCTTGCACATCAGCGCGCGTCCCGCGTATCTCGTCCAGCACGGCCTGCATGAATTGCGGCGCAAGGGTTTCGGTGAATTTCGGGTCGGTCAGAAGCTTCTGCAACCGAGGCCGCAGGACGATCTGGAACAGGTGCAGGCTGTCGGCCTTGCGCTGTTCTGTCCCTTACAAACGCGTCTCCATCTGCGCCAGCACGTGCTCGGGGTCGAGGCCTGCGTCGATGAGGGTCGATGGCTCAGGCAGGGTGGCCGCGATCATATCCGCAATCAGGCCGTGCTGGTCTGCCGGGACGCCGCGCATGTCAAGCTCGGCCTGCATGTCCCGCGCGAGTTCCGCTGCCAAATCAGGCGCCGCCGGAGGCGTGGCGAGAATCGCGCGCCATGACAGCAGCCCCGCCACGCCCGCGCCTGCTGCGGCAACCGGCCCGCTGGCCGTGAAAAACGCCGCGAGGCTGACCAACCCATTGGCCGTGTGCAGTAATCTGTCAATCCCCGCACGCACCCTTTACCCAACCGGCGCGAGCCTAGAGGCGCGCGGCGGGGTGGTCAACGCAGCTTACAACCCCAGCTTCACCGCCACGATCTCGTTCACCGCCTTGGGGTTGGCCTTGCCGCCAGTGGCCTTCATCACCTGGCCCACGAACCAGCCCGCGAGCTTGGGGTTCGCCTTGGCCTTTTCCACCTGCGCGGGGTTGGCGGCGATTATCTCGTCCACCGCCTTCTCGATCGCGCCCGTATCTGTGACCTGCTTCATGCTGCGCGCCTCGACGATCTCCGCCGGGTCGCCGCCTTCGGTATACACGATCTCGAACAAATCCTTGGCGATCTTGCCCGAGATGTCGCCCGCGCGGATCAACTTCACGATGCCTGCGAGTTGCGCTGCCGAGACCGGGCTGCCCGTGATCTCGCGCGCGTCCTTTTTCAGCCTTCCGAACAACTCGTTGATGACCCAGTTCGCCGCCATCTTGCCGTCCCCGGCCTCGGCCGCGACCGCCTCGAAAAACGCAGCATTGGCGACATCGGCGGTGAGAACAGAAGCATCGTAATCGGTCAGCCCGAAATCGGCCATGAAGCGCGCCTTCTTGGCGTCGGGCAGTTCCGGCAACGATTCGGCAATGTCATCTACCCAGGCCTGCTCGATCTCGAGCGGCAACAGGTCGGGGCAGGGGAAATAGCGGTAGTCATGCGCCTCTTCCTTGGAGCGCATGGAGCGGGTCTCGCCCTTGTCCGGGTCAAACAGCCGCGTCTCCTGCACCACGGCGCCGCCATCCTCCAGAATTGCGATCTGGCGGCGGGCCTCGAACTCGATGGCCGCCTGAATGAACCGCATGGAGTTCATGTTCTTGATCTCGCAGCGCGTGCCTAAGTGGCTGAAATCCTGGGTTTCCTGATACTTCTCATAGGCGCCCGGTCGGCAGACCGAGACATTCACATCCGCGCGCAGATTGCCGTTCTGCATATTGCCGTCACAGGTGCCCAAGTAACGCAGGATCTGGCGCAGCTTGGTGACATAGGCCGCCGCCTCCTCCGGCCCGCGAATATCGGGGCGCGAGACGATCTCCATCAGCGCGACGCCCGTGCGGTTGAGGTCCACGAAAGACATGTTCGGGTCCATGTCATGGATCGATTTGCCCGCATCCTGTTCGACATGGATCCGCTCGATACGCACCCGCCGGGCGATCCCGGGCCCCATCTCGACCAGCACTTCGCCTTCGCCGACAAGCGGATGATAAAGCTGGCTGATCTGATAGCCCTGCGGCAGGTCGGGATAGAAGTAGTTCTTGCGGTCAAAAGCCGAGACCAGATTGATCTGCGCCTTAAGCCCTAGCCCGGTGCGCACCGCTTGTTCGATGCAATATTCATTCACCACCGGCAGCATCCCCGGCATGGCGGCATCCACAAACGCCACATTGGAGTTCGGCTCTGCCCCGAAACGGGTTGATGCCCCGGAAAACAGCTTGGCCTCGCTTGACACCTGGGCATGGATTTCCATGCCGATCACCAGTTCCCAATCCCCGGTCGCACCGGATATGACCTTGGGTTGGGGCGGTTCAAAGGCCAGATCGAGCATATTGCACCTCAATTTTCGTCACCCGGCTTAGTAGGTCAGCGCGACGTTGCGAGCAAGGGGTTTGCGCGGCAGGCAATGGGCTCGGCCCTCAAGTGGTTTTCTATTGCGTATCTCGTGGTCGCCAGCATCGGTTTGGGCGAAACATCGCTCAAAAGTCCCGTCAAGACCCAGGCGGGTTTGCCAAAGCGAACGATTCGGGGCAGATGCCGCGGCGCAGCATCAATGAAGGCGCTGTGCCACCTTTGGAAAACTCATGACCCGTTCCCTGTCGCTCGCCGCGATTGCCCTTGGCTCTGCGCTGGCTCTCACTGCTGGTTGCACGCTCACCACACCCAAAACGGCTGTCGAAGCCACGCGGGCCGCTGAAGTGATCACCCGCTGGGATCACCGCCCCGAGGCTGAACGCTGGACCAAGGCGAAATTCGCCGCCCTCGAAACCGATGGGCGTGCCCTTGTGGAGACTGTGCCGCAGGATATCGAGACCTTCTGCCCGGGCTATGAGGCCGCAGATCTGGAAGGACGCAAGGCGTTCTGGACCGCGCTGTTCTCGGGACTGGCAGGCTATGAGAGCACATGGCGGCCCGACGCCGCCGGTGCCGGGGGGCGGTATCGTGGATTGCTGCAGATCTGGCCGACCTCTGCGCGGTTCTATGGCTGCGATCTGTCGCATCCCAACGGGCTCTATGACGGCCCGACGAACCTGCGCTGCGCAGCGAGGATTGCTGCACAAGCGGTGGAGCGCGACAATGTCGTCGCGGGCAGCCCGGGCAATTGGGGCGGGGTCGCGCAGGACTGGCCGCCAATGCGCAATGCCCGCAAGCGTGGGGATATCGCTGCTTTCACCCGTGCATTGCCGGTTTGCGAAATCTGACCAGCGCGCACACTATCTTCAGCATTTGCTAACCCTTTTGCGTCAGTATGGCGTGTAGGACGGGTGGCAGATGCGATGAAAGATCAGAACACGAGCGAACAATTGAAGGATGAGGCGCGCAGCGGCGCCTTGCACCGCATGGCCGGGCGGCGTCGGGCCGAGACCGAGCAGGCGCAGGCGGCGTTCCTTGCGGCGCTGCGTCTGGCATTCGGGCGCATGGGCGCGGATTGCCCGGGCCTCGACGCGGTCGTGCAGGGTGCCTCGCTGCGCGAGGGGGCGCTCGCCGAGGTCCTCGATCTCGCGGAGCCGGGAATGTTCCTTGCGCTTGTGGAAGGCCCCGCCGAACGCATGGGACTGGTCATGGCCAGCCCCGCCGTGCTTGCGGGAATCATAGAAGCGCAGACCACGGGGCGGGTGGAAGAGAGCGCTGTTCACCCGCGCAAACCCACTCGCACCGATGCGGCGCTTCTGGCCCCGATGATCGAGGCTTTCCTGCAGCAAGTGGCGCAATGCTGTGCAGGCCAGTCTCGCGAAAAGCAGGTGAAAGGGTTCGTTTACGGCTCTTTCCAGGATGACCCGCGCCCGCTTGGTCTGATGCTGGAGGATGGGCAATACACCATCATCAAGCTGAGCGTCGCGCTCGGCTTTGGCGCGAAGTCAGGGGAGTGGTTTCTGATCCTGCCGCAAGTCGAGCCCGAGCCCGAGAGTGTCGCCGATGATGACACGCCAAGCGCGGATGAAAGCGAATGGCAGGCCCGGTTGGACCATGCGGTCGGGACCAGCCCGATCGTGCTGGATGCCGTTCTGTGCCGGTTGCAGATTTCGATCACTGATGCCTTGCGGCTGCGGGTCGGGGACACATTGAGGGTGCCGGAGTCGGCGCTCGAATCTCTTGGTCTGGAAACACTCGAACATGACGCGATCTGCGAAGGGCGTCTGGGACAGGCGCGCGGTCAGCGTGCTGTGCGCCTGACGAAAGATGTCGGCACTCCGGCAGCCTTGCCCGCACCCACATCCCTACCTGCCGCGGTCCTGCCGCTCAAGCCGCAACAGCCGGCATTTGATCCCACCAAGGTTCAGGGCCAGACGGGTGAGGCGCCCGAGCATGCACAGGATCTGAGTGTGACAGCGGGACAAGCCGATATCGCGCTTGATGGATCGGATACGGAATAGAGGTTGATTGCGAGCGCTCGAGGGTGGGCGCATTCGGAGTTTCATGCATTGTGCGCATTGGCCGTCAGGAAGCTCAGGGTCACGTCCGTCAATGTGGTGTAATTTCCCGGATGGCCCGAGGTCATGATCAGGCGGCTTTCGTGGTTATGCTGAGAATGGGGTCGATCTCCTACTTGTCTATCTGGGCGAAGGCTTCGACCATCATGTAGCGGCTGGCGGTCTTCTGGATGGTGCCGAACGAACCTTGGTGAAGGGCGGCACATGCGAGGGGCGTTCACCAAAACCTTTAAGCCTTCGTCAATTTTCGAAGCTTTGTAGCTCGCACGACGCTCTCGTCCGTTTATGTTGCGCATTTGGTTCCGGCAGGTTCCCGGATGAGCCGCGTCAATGTGGGGGATATAATGGGGCGATGTTTTCTGGCTTTTGCAACAAAAACAACTGCTTAACCCACTCAAATGGCGGAGGGAATGAGTCATCGAAAATCTCGGCTCAGCGTTTCGCCGTCGCGCGTTGGCCGAGTGCCACGAGCACCCTCGTCACGGCGCGATGATCAATCGTTTTCTCTCGCATACGCAGGTCCGGGGACGGCCAGTCCGGGCGTGCAGCTCGTCGTCTGGGCGACCGCCGTCGCCAGACCAGCGGCAATGCGTGGATGTGCGCAACCAACTGACTTGCCTCACATTTCCTTTCACGCCTTCGTTTGGACGCAACCATACCGAGTTGCTCAAACGGAGGATATCATGAAGCGCAACTGCTTGACGCAGAAGGAACTCGCCGACCGCTGGACCATCTCGCACCGCACCCTCGAACGGTGGCGGTGGGCTGGCGAGGGGCCGGCCTACATGAAGCTCGGAGGGCGCGTGGTTTATCGTGTCTGCGATATCGAGGCCTTCGAGCTCGAGGCCATCAAGGCAACCGCGGAGCAGCAGGTCCAGCTCTCGTGACGCCATAGCCGCCCTCCCGACCACCGGACGGGCGGCAAATCCCTGATTTGCGACGCATTTCGATTGCGCCACATCCCCCCCTCGGCTAGCCTCAAATAAGGCCCAGTAAATGGGTGCGCATAGTAAACGTGCGCATGGCCGGGGCAGGAGCGCGAGATGGAGCGGAACGGGTCGGAACTGCGCTGGGGCGTCGAGCAGCGCCTTGAGTTCATCGAGTTCCGCCTGTTCTGGGAGGGGCATGTGAACCGCAGCGATGTGATGACGCAGTTCGGGCTGTCGGTGAACCAGGCGTCAACCGACCTGAGCCGCTACATCGGCCTCGCCCCCCACAATATGGACTACGACCGCAGCCTACGGACCTATATACGTCAGCCGGGCTTCAGGCCCGTGTTCAACAAGCTTGATGCCGGTCGGTACCTCGCCCAGCTGCGATCGGTCGCCGACGGCATCCTCGATCAGGATGACTGCTGGATCGCGGGTCTGCCCACCTACGATTCCGCCCCCACCCCGGCGCGTGGCGTCGACCCCACAACCCTTCGGTCCGTGGTCGACGCAATCCGCCGGTCCGAGGCGATCGAGGTGCAGTACCAGTCCCTGTCCAACCCGGAGCCCCGGTGGCGCTGGATCGCGCCGCACGCTATCGCCTTCGACGGCTTCCGCTGGCACGCCCGCGCGTTCTGCCTCGGCGACGAGGTGTTCAAGGATTTCCTGCTGTCCCGGATCCTCGACATCCGCGCATCGCGCGCGTCCGACGTTCTGGCCGAGGGCGATCAGGACTGGCACACCTTTGCAGCGCTGGAAATCGGGCCCCACCCTGCACTGTCCGACACGCAGGCCAAGGTGATCGCGCTCGACTATGGCATGCGCGGCGGCAAGGCTGAGATCAAGGTTCGTCGGGCGTTGCTCTACTATGCGCTTCGGCGACTTGGGCTCGATACCGATCCCGCCGCCCGGAAGCCTCATGACCAGCAGATCGTGCTTTTGAACCGTGACGTGATCCTCGGCCGCCAGGGTCAGGCAGAGGAGCAGTAGGAATTTCTATGAAAGCTTTTGAATTCGATCACAATCTCATTGACTCCTATGCACGATTCTCGCGGTCGTTCAGCACAATCCGGGCACAGGACATCGCCGCCGAGGTCACGCGCCAATATGACGATGGCCGCTTCTGGCCCGACGCCCTTCTTTCGCTGAACCCCAGGTTCCTGTCAGGCCCCACGGTGGATAACCTTGTCGCATCGGGGGATCTGGACGAGGCAACGGCCCGGATTTTCCGGATCGACGCCACGCCGATCCGGTTTCACCGGCATCAGGCGCAAGCCATCGCCAAGGCACGGGCGGGGCAAAGCTTCGTCGTGACGACGGGAACAGGCTCAGGAAAATCCCTTTGCTTCTTTGTCCCCGTGGTCGATGCCATCGTGCGTTCGCGTAAGGCTGGGCAGCCGCGCAAGACGCGCGCCATCATCGTCTACCCGATGAACGCCCTAGCAAACAGCCAGATCAAGGAAATCGAGAAGTTCATTTCCCAATCCGGCTTGCCGGACGAGCTGAAGCCGGTGGTGCGACGCTACACGGGTCAGGAAAGCCAGGAAGAGCGCCAGCGGATCGCTGACAATCCGCCTGATATCTTGCTCACGAACTTCATGATGGCCGAACTGCTCCTGACACGGCAGGACGCCCTTGACACCAAAGTCATCGACAACGCCAGCGGGCTCGAGTTCATCGTGCTCGACGAGTTGCATACCTATCGGGGCCGCCAGGGCGCCGATGTGGCGATCCTCGTGCGCCGCCTTCGGAACCGCTGCGCACCGGCCAAAGCGCCGATCTGCATCGGAACATCTGCCACCATGGCAAGCGAGGGATCTGAAGCCGGTCGCGCGAAAGCGGTGGCCGATGTCGCCTCGCGCCTGTTCGGGGCGTCGATCGGCCCTGATGCCGTCATAGACGAGTCCCTCCAGCGCGCGACGGATGACCCCCTTGCGCTGGAAGATGTTCGGCCGCAGCTCGCGACTGTGCTTGGCAGCGACCTACCGGAGACACTGACGGATGAGACGCTGCGGCGCCATCCCCTCGCTGTCTGGGCCGAGCTGGCGATCGGCCTTGATGACGGTCAGGAACTGAAGCGCAAGAAGCCCGTCCCGTTCAACGATGCTGTAGAACAGCTTGCGCAGGACAGCGGCCTCGACAAGGAAACATGCCAGAGAGGTTTCGAGCAATTACTGACCCGCGTCAGCCTGCCAGAAACCGCGCGTGGCGGCACAGGGTCCGGCGCGTTCCTCGCATTCAAGCTGCACCGGTTCATTTCCGGTGCCGGAGAGATCTTCACGACGCTGACGGCTCGCCCCAGGCGGGTCCTGTTCGAGGGGCAGCTGGAAGATCCCGATGCCCCCGGCCATCGCCTCTATCCGACGCGGTTCTGCCGCGAGTGCGGGCACGAAGTCCATGTCGTCACGAAATCAGAGGATGCTGACGGGCTGCGTTTTCTGCCCAGAAACATCGACGACACCCCCATCCAAGACCCGGATGGCGATATCGCGGGCTATCTGACACCCGTTGGCGGAACTGACCCGGACTACGCTTTCACCGGCGAGGTAGAGACCTATCCGGAAGATTGGCGCGAAGAGCGCAACGGCGTCGAACGCCTGCGCGCCAACCGGAAGGGCCGACTGCCGGAGCAGATCACGGTGCGACCCGATGGGCGCTACAGCCCGGACGGCGTCAGTTTCTGGTTCATCCCGGGCAAGTTCGGGTTCTGTCCCTGCTGCCTGGATCAACCCCATCCGAGCATGCGCGAGCGCAGCAAGCTCGCAGGTCTTTCGGGTGAAGGCCGAAGCTCGGCGACCACCCACCTCGTGTCGACTGCCCTTGAATGGATGAACGGCGATGCCAGCGGGGTTCCCGCCGAGAAGCGGAAACTGCTCGGTTTCACAGACAACCGCCAGGACGCCGCCCTTCAGGCAGGACATTTCAACGACTACCTGTTTGTCAGCTTGCTGCGCGGCGCCATCCTGCGTGCTGTCATCGACGCAGGCTCGGACGGCATGGCTGAGGATGAGTTCGGCCTGCGGGTGGTGAAAGCGCTCGGCTTCACAGCATTGAACAAGGAAGCCCGCATCCATTGGATGTTGGATCCCGAAGCTGGCGCCGTGGTGCGCGAGGATGCCCAACGATCGCTGGCCAAGGTTCTGGCCCACCGGGTCTGGACGGACCTGAGGCGGGGATGGCGCTATACGAATCCCAGCCTGTCGGTCCTCAAGCTGGTCGATGTCGAATTCATCGGGCTCGACGACATCGCGCAGGACCGTGAAGCCCTGATGGCGGTGCATCCCGCACTCGGGGACCTCGACGCGCAAGCCTGCAAGAAGCTGCTCAAGGAGATTCTTGGCGCGTTGCTGGAAGGTTTGGCTGTCAGCACTGTGAATCGGCATGCAAAAGTGACCCACTTGGGTGGGTTATGATCATCTAAAACTGACCCACCTGCATTGTTAACGTCCGTGCGCTTTGGGCACGGAGGAAGAGCAGGTGTTACTGATG